>NZ_JBWKKJ010000001.1:491458-1130727 GCF_056431605.1 Streptomyces sp. NPDC045846
CAAAACAGGGGGGAACCCCAGGACACCTCTCCCCCCCCCCCTTCTTACTCCCCTTCAAAGCCCCCCGCACAAGTGCCGTTCCCCGCCCCCGGACCGCGGTCCGGGGGCGGGGCACTTCGCGTGCGCGGCGAATCAGGTGAGGGCGGGCAGCGCGACCCCGGTCAGGGACTCGCTCAGCTCCCGCAGCCGGGCGCGGGCCGCCGGGTCGTAGGCCTGGGCGCCCGCCCGTGAGCGGCGGTCACGGTCGAAGTACTCGCCGCTGACCTCGGCGAGCGCGGGGTCGGTGACGAGCCGCGCCACATTGCGCATGCCCTCGGCGACGGTGCTCTGCGGCGTGAACAGGTGCACCACCATCTTGGTCGGCATGTACGAGGCCGGGTGCAGCGCGTTGACCGTGACGCCCGTGCCGGCGAGCTGCTCGGCGAGGTCCACGGTCAGGCTGATCTGCGCCAGCTTCGCCTGGCAGTAGGCCTGCACCCCGTCCCAGCGGCGCTCCAGCATCACATCGCCGAAGTCGATCGGGGCCTGCCCGGCCGAGCTGACGTTGATGACGCGGGCGGGAGCGGAGCTCACGAGCAGCGGGGCCAGGCGGCAGCTCAGCATGTACGCCGCCAAGTAGTCGACCTGGAAGGTCAGTTCCAAGCCGTCGCGGCTCTCCTGGCGGGCCAGCTCCACGCCGATGCCGGCGTTGTTCACCAGGACGTCGAGACGCTCGTGCTGGGCCAGGACGCGGTCGGCGAGGGCGCCGATCTCCTTGAGCGAGGCGAAGTCGGCGAGCTCGTAGGAGATCCTGTCGTTGCCGGTCTTCTCGCGCAGCTCGGCCAGCAGCTCCTGACCCTTGCGGGCGCTGCGGCCGTGCAGGATCAACGAGTAGCCCTGCGTGGCCAGTTCATGGGCGAGGGCCCGGCCGAGGCCGTCGGTCGCACCGGTGATGAGGACGGTCTGCTCGGTGACAGCGGTCATGCGGTTTCACTCCGTGGGATGTGTGATGGTGCCAATGGGGGCACGGCCGGTCGAGTGACCGGCCGTGCCCCGTGCGATCGTGCGGATTCACGCGTACGTCCGCAGCTCTTGTGGTGACTGGTCGGTGTAGCCCTGGCTCACCTCGATGACCACCCCGTCGGGGTCGGCGACCCACACGGTGCGCCAGCCGGGGATGAACTCGTCGAAGGAGAGCGGTCCGAGGGTGATCTCCAGTTCGCCGTCCGCCGCCGCGAGGAACGCGTCGACGTCGTCGACCTGGAAGGCCAGGTGCCGGGCCGCCCCCGGGTGGTCGGGCCCGTCCTTCGCGGTCTTGAAGGCGGGCGCCGCGTCGGTGGGGAAGAGCTCCAGGTAGACCGGCCCGCTGCGCAGGAACACCACGCGGCTGCCGTCGGCCTCGACGACGCGGGCCCTGCTGAAGCCGAACCAGCGGCTGTAGAACTCCTCGGTGGCTTTCTGGTCACGGCAGTTGAGGCCCACGTGGGACCAGCGTACGTGCACGTCGACGGGTGCGGACACGGGCCTCACGCTCCCGAGACGGCCGCGAACGGCACGCTGTCGTGGAAGTTGGACATGTAGTGGATCAGGCCCGAGGAGACGCGGAAGTAGTTGCAGACCTCCGCCTCCACGCTCGCGCCGCTCGTGGTGACGGCCGCGATGTGCGAGACCACCGCGGCCTGCTCGCCGTCCACCACGATGTGCACCGGGGTGTTGGAGAACGACGCGTACATCTCGGGGAAGCCCTTCATCATCTCCCGCAGCGTCTCCCGGCCCTCGACGTGCCCGGCCAGCTGCTCGTCCATGGTCTGGTCGACCGCGAACAGGTCGCACCAGGCGTCCCACTCACCGGAGTTGGCCAGCCGGTAGTACGTGTCGACGATGTCTCGCGTGCTCTGGGTGCTCTGCGTGCTCTGTGTGGTCTGTGTGCTCATCGGGGAAGTCCCTCCTCGGTCGGCGCGTACTTACGGCAGGGGCACGTCGAGCTGGCGCATCAGGCCCGCGGTGTCGGCCTGCACCCAGCGCTCGACCACCTTGAAGTTCTCCAGGCGGTAGACCTCCAGGCTGGTCCACGACACCTCCTTGCCGCTGGCCTCCATGCCGAAGAACGGACCGACGTGCTTGCCGTGGAAGGTGATGTGCATGATCACCTTGTCGGGCGCCGCGGCGTACAGGGCGTCCAGGGTGACCTTGAAGTCGAGCGCGTCGTGGGCGCCCTTGATGATGCCCTTGAGCTCCTCCAGGCTCCGCACGTCCCAGGCCGGGTTGTTGTCCCGGAAGGTGGGCCCGAACAGCTCGTCGAGGTCGTCGTAGCGCCGCTCGTTGACGGCGTCGCTGACCTTCTGCACGACCGCGACGTTCTCCTCGTCGGGCGACAACTGCCCGCGCAGGCCGAGCAGATCGTCCTCCGCCCAGCGCTCCACCAGGCGGCCGCCCTCGATGCGCCAGATCTCGGTGGTGGTCCACTCCAGCTTGCGGCCGGTGGCCGGCAGGTCCAGGACGGTGTCCTGATGGGTGCCGGTCAGCCGCACCCGGGTGATCAGCTTGTTCCCGGCCTCGATGGACTCCAGGAGCTCGCCCTTGATGTCGAGCGTGCGGTGCGCGCCGCGCAGCGCTTCGAGGTAGGACTCCAGGCCCTTGATCCCGAAGCCGGGGTGGTGGTCCTCGAAGTCGGCGTCGATGACGCGGGCGATCTCGGCGTAGTCCGCGGTGTTGAGCGCGGCGAGGAACCGCTCGTACAGCCGGAGGTTGTCAGACGTGGGCATGGGGATTCCCCTCGGTCCGAAGTGACGGTTGCAGGAAGGACTTCTTGATGAGACCGGCCGCCTTCTCGCCGATCATCACGCTCGGTGCGTTGGTGTTCCCGGCGACGATCGTCGGCATGACGGAGGCGTCGGCCACCCGCAGCCCCTCGACGCCGTGCACCCGCAGCTCGGCGTCGGTGACCGCGTCGGGCCCGGTGCCCATGCGGCAGGTGCCGACCGGGTGCCACAGCGTGGTCGCGTGCGCGGCGACATAGCCGCGCAGCTCGCGCGGGTCGGTCACCCGCTCGCCCGGCCCGAGCTCCGCGCCGCGGAACGGGCCGAACGCGGAGGTGTGCGCGAGCTCCCTGGCCAGCAGGATGCCGTGCACCAGCACATCGGTGTCGGCCGACGAGGCGAGGTAGTTGGCGCGGACGACGGCGTTGGCCGCCGGGTCGGCGCTGCGCAGCCGGAGACGGCCGCGGCTCTGCGGAAGCAGCGAGATCGGCGCGAACGTGAAGCCGGGGCCCTGCTGGTGCGCGGCCGGGGCGTCGGGCGGAAGGAACTTGACGGGCCCGAACGTGAACTGGAGGTCGGGCGGATCACCGGGACCCGCGTCCTTGGTGTGGGTGAACAGGCCCGCCTCGGAGAGCAGCGCGCCCTCGGGATGCTCCTGGAGCGACTGGTAGCACACCGGCACGAACAGGTGGTCCTGGAGGTTGCCGCCCACGCCCGGCAGGTTCTGTACGCAGTCGATGCCGTGCGAGCGCAGATGCGCGGCCGGTCCGATCCCCGACAGCATGAGCAGCTTCGGTGACTCGAAGGCGCCCGCCGAGACCACGACCTCCTGCTCGGCGACGGCCCGGTGCAGCCGGCCGTCCCGCTCGTACTCGACGCCCGTGACCCGGGTGCCGTCCAGGATCAGCCGGGTGGCGCGGGCCCGCACCTCCACGGTCAGGTTGGGACGCTTCAGCGCCGGGCGCAGATAGCCGTCCGCGGCGGAGGAGCGCGCCCCGGCGTCGTCCCGGGTCGTCTGGTAGAGGAAGCCGAAGCCGTCCTGGCGCTCGCCGTTGTAGTCCCGCTCCGGCGCGGTGTAGCCGAGTTCGGCGGCACCGGCCACGAACGCCTCGGCGAGCGGCGTCGGGTCGTCGAGGTCGCGCACCCGGACCGGGCCGCCGCTGCCGCGCGAGGCCGAGGCCCGGCCCGTGTAGTCCTCGGAGCGCCGGAAGTAGGGCAGCACGTCCTCGTAGGACCAGCCGGGATTGCCGAGCGCCGCCCAGCGGTCGTAGTCGTACCGGCTGCCGCGCACCCACATCAGCGCGTTCACGGAGCTGCAGCCGCCCGCCACCTTGCCCCGGGCGACCGGGATCCGGCGCCCGTCCAGGGCGGGTTCGGGCTCGGTGGCGTACCCCCAGTCGATCTCGGGGCTCCACTCGGAGGTGAGCAGCGCGAGGACCGCGGCCGCGTCCGTGCGGTGGATCTCGGGGCGCTCGTCCCAGCCGCCCGCCTCCAGGACGAGCACGGTCAGGTTCTCGTCCTCGCTGAGCCGGCTCGCCACGGCGCAGCCGGCCGACCCGGCGCCGACCACGATGTAGTCGAAGGCGCGGGACGCTGAATTGCCCGGGGAACGGGGCGACATGGTCTCTCCTTGGTCGGCGGGGTCGGGGCTCAGGCCGGGTCGAGGTCGCCGACGCGGTAGCCGGTGATGAGCGGCCGTCCGGTGCCGGCCTCGCGCGTCAGGCGCCAGGTCTGGCCGATGCGGAACGAGCTGACCGAGCCGTCGGAGGTCAGCTTGGCCGTCCACACGACGGTCAGCGAGATGTCGACGCCGGTGCCGTCCTCGGTGGCGTCGAGGCGCTCGACCACGTGGCTCTGGTCGGTGAAGGTCTCGCCGACCACCTCGTACCAGTCGCGGAAGTCGGCGTGGCTGCGCAGGGTGCGCTCGGGGAAGACCATCTCCAGGCCGTCGTCGACGACATGGGCGAGGAGCTCCTCGACGGGCTCGTGGCTGCTGAGAATGTCGAACCAGTGCTGGACGAACGCGGCGATGCCCGTGCCGGGCGCGGTCTTTTCGGCCGTCATGGCTGACTCCCTTCCGGTGCCGTGGGCGCGGGGCCCGCGGCACGACTCGGCGCGGCGCCCGGGGCGGGGGGCCGCACCCCGATTCCGGCACGGCGCGTACCGGCCGCGCACGGCCCGCCGCCCGGCCGGTGCGCACTGCGTGAAGTCGTCGTACGGGCTGCGGCAACTCGGCCTTCCGGCAGCCGATTTGGGCCTCCGCACCCCCTGTGGCCTGGGCCTGAGCGCGACATGCCGTAGTCCGTCCGCCCACTTGTGGATGTCCGTGCGCCGGGCCGTCAAGGGCTGGTCCCGGCCGAGCGCGCGGATCTAGACAGGACCCCGGCACCACGTGGAACCCCCCAAGGAGAGGAACTCCCGTGAGCAAGCGCATCCTCGTCGTCCTGTCCGAATACGGTTACTGGGGCGAGGAGTTGATCGGCCCCCTGGAGACGTTCGACAAGGCCGGCTATCACGTCAGCTTCGCGACGCCGACCGGCAAGCGGGCCCCGGCCCTGCCGCCGAGCATGGACCCCGACTACATCGACCCGCCGCTCGGCCGCTCGGTCACCACGCCCGACATGGCCGCCAAGGTCCGCGCCATCGACACCTCGGACCGGCTCGACGACCCGCTGGACCTGTCGTCCTGGCTGCCCGACCGCCCCTACCGCAGCAAGCCGTACTTCCTGCGCGACTGGGAGGCCTACAACACCCGCCTGGAGCAGGTCCGCGAGCAGATCGAGGGGCGCTACGACGCGCTGCTCATCGTCGGCGGCAGCGGCCCCATCGTCGACCTCGCCAACAACTGGCGGGTGCACGACCTGATCCTCGCCTTCCACGCCCTCGACCGGCCGATCGCCGCCGAGTGCTACGGCGTCGCCGCCCTCGCCTTCGCCCGCGACCAGGAGGACCGCACCAGCATCATCCGGGGCAAGCACGTCACCGGTCACTGCATCGAGTACGACTACAAGGACGGCACCGGCTTCATGGGCACCGACTTCGTCATCGGCCCGCCGCCGTACCCGCTGGAGTACATCCTGCGCGACGCCACCGCGCCGGGCGGTGCCTACCACGGCAACTTCGGCAAGGAGACCTCGGTCATCGTCGACTACCCGTTCATCACCGGGCGGTCCACCCCCGACTCCTACCTCACCGGCCAGAAGGTCGTCGAGGTCCTGGAGAACGGCCTGCGGCAGTGGGGTTACCTCACCAACTGACCGAAGGCGCACGGCAGTTCCCGTTCCGCACGAGAGGTGAGCACACCATGGTCAGCAGGCCCGCGCGGGTCGCGATGCTCGAACAGCTGCAGGCCGACGGGGTCCGGTACATGTTCGGCAACCCCGGCACGGTCGAGCAGGGATTCCTCGACGAACTGCGCCACTTCCCCTCCATCGAGTACGTTCTCGCGCTGCAGGAGGCCGTCGCCGTCGGCATGGCGGACGGATACGCGCGGGCCACCCGGCGCCCCACCGTCGTCCAGCTCCACACCGGAGTGGGCCTCGGCAACGGCATCGGCATGCTCTACCAGGCCAAACGGGGACACGCCCCGCTCGTGGTGATCGCCGGCGAGGCCGGTCTGCGCTACGACAACATGGAAGCGCAGATGGCCGCCGATCTGGTGGCCATGGCCGAGCCGGTCACCAAGTGGGCCACCCGCGTCGTGGACCCCGAGTCCACGCTGCGCACCCTGCGCCGCGCCTTCAAGGTGGCCGGCACACCCCCGTACGGCCCGGTGCTCGTGGTGCTGCCCGCCGACGTGATGGACCGGCACACCACCGAGGAGGCCGTGCCGGTCACCCACCTCGACACGGCGAGCACCCCCGGACCCCAGGCGCTGGGCCGGGCGGCCGAGCTGCTCGCCGGCGCCGAGCGCCCGATCGTCATCGCCGGGGACGGGGTGCACTTCTCCGGCGCCCAGCAGGAGCTCGCCCGCCTCGCCCAGACCTGGGGCGCCGAGGTGTGGGGCGCCGACTGGTCCGAGGTCAACCTGTCCGTCGAACACCCGGCGTACGCGGGGCAGTTGGGTCACATGTTCGGCGAGAACAGCCGCCGGGTCACCGCGGCCGCCGACGCCGTCCTCATCGTGGGCACCTACGCGCTGCCCGAGGTGTACCCGGCCCTGGACGGGGTCTTCGCGCCGGGCGCCCCGGTCGTCCACATCGACCTGGACACCGACGCCATCGCCAAGAACTTCCCCGTGAGCCTCGGACTCGTCGCCGACCCGAAGCACACCCTGGCCGCCCTCGCCAGTGCGCTGGAGGCCCGGATGAGCCCCGAGAGCCGTCGGCGCGCCGAGGAGTGGCTGCGGCGCCGCGCCACCGAGCGGTCCTACGAACTCGCCGCGAACCAGCAGAAGAACGAGGCGGCGCTCGACCCGCTGGCCCTGCCCACCACCGCCTTCGCACAGGAGCTGGCCCGCCAGCTCCCCGAGGACGCCATCCTGTTCGACGAGGCGCTCACCGCCTCGCCCGACCTCTTCCGCCACCTGCCGCCCACCCGGCCCGGGCACTGGTTCCAGACCCGCGGCGGCTCCCTCGGCGTCGGCATTCCGGGCGCGATCGGCGCCCAGCTCGCCCACCCCGACAAGGCGGTCGTCGCCTTCACCGGCGACGGCGGCTCGATGTACACCGTCCAGGCGCTGTGGACGGCGGCCCGCTACGGCATCGGCGCCAAGTTCGTCATCTGCAACAACAGCAGCTACAAGCTCCTGGAGGACAACATCGAGCAGTACTGGCGCTCGGTGGACGTCCCCGCACACGACCACCCCGAGATCTTCGACCTGAGCCGGCCCGCCATCGACTTCACCGGCCTCGCCAAGGCCCTGGGCGTACCGGCCGTGCGCGTCGACAAGCCCGGCCAGGCCGGGGCGGCCGTCGCCGAGGCGCTGGGGACCCCGGGACCGTTTCTCATCGACCTGGTGACCGGCCGGGGGAGGGAGTAGCCGTGCGACTCACCGGCCACAGGATCGCCGTCCTGATGGAGAGCGACTTCTACGAACCGGAGATCCTCTACTACCAGCACCGCTTTCCCGAGGAGGGCGCCGAGGTGCACTTCCTGACCCGGCTGTGGGGCCAGGACCGCATCACCTTCACCGGACACGAGCACCGGATGCCGTTCGAGGTGACCCGCTCGTTCGAGGACGTCGACGAGTTCGCGCTCAAGGAGTACTCCGCGGTGATCGTCCCCTCCGGGATGGTCTCCGACCGGCTGCGCTACACCGAGGACCCGGACCGGCTGCCGCCCGCCTCCACCTTCCTGCGCCGGGCGTTCAACGACCCGGCGATCGTCAAGGGCATCATCTGCCACGGCATGTGGCTGGCCGCCCCCGTCCCCTCGCTGATCCGCGGCCGCAGGGCGGTCGTCCACAACAACCTCCTGGGCGATCTGCGCAACATGGGCGGCGAATACGTCGACCAGGACGTGGTGGTCCACGACGACCTGGTGACCGCACGGACCGGCGCGCACTGCCATCTGTTCGCCCGCACCATCATCGACCTCCTCGCGGACCGGCGCGGCCCGGTCCGCGGGGCCGCCGTGAGGAGCGCCCGATGACCTCCATGACCTCCGCGCGCGCCGCCACCCCGGTCGCGCCGCGCCCCGCCCGCATCCCGGTCCTCGACGTCACCCCGCAGGTGCGCGGCGGCACGGCGCCCGCCAAGGCGGTGACCGGTGAGAGCGTGACCATCGGGGCCACCGTGTTCCGCGAGGGCAGCGGTCTGGTCGCCGCCAACGTGGTGCTGCGCGACCCGGCGGGACGCCCGGGCCCGTGGACCCCGATGGAGCTGGTGGACGCCGACGCCGACCGCTGGGAGGCCACCGTCGTCCCGGACGCCACCGGGCTATGGACCTACACCGTGGAGGCCTGGGCCGACCCCGTCGGCACCTGGCGCCGCGACGCACAGCTGAAGATTTCCGCCGGGGTCGATGTGGAGCTGACGCTCGCCGAGGGGGCCCTGCTGCACGAGCGGGCCGCCCTCGCGATCCCGGACAAGGACCGCCGGGAGGCGGTGACAGCGGCGGCAGGGGCGCTCCGCGACGAAGCGAGCCCCACCCCCCGTCGGCTCGCCGCGACCACCGACCCGAAGGTGATCGCCGCGCTGGACGCCCGTCCGCTGCGCGAACTGGTCACCGTCTCCCGGCCGCTGCCCCTGCTCGTCGAGCGCCGGCGCGCACTCGTGGGTTCCTGGTACGAGCTGTTCCCGCGCTCCGAGGGGGCCGTGCTCACCCCGGGGCAGACGCCCGTCAGCGGCACCTTCAAGACCGCCGCCCGGCGGCTGCCCGCGGTCGCCGCGATGGGGTTCGACGTGGTGTACCTGCCGCCGATCCACCCCATCGGGCGCAGCCACCGCAAGGGCCCGGACAACGCGCTCACCGCGGGGCCCGACGACGTGGGCTCGCCCTGGGCGATCGGCTCGGCCAACGGCGGACACGACGCCGTCCACCCCGCGCTCGGCACCCTCGACGACTTCCGCCAATTCGTCATGCGGGCAGGGGAGTTGGGGATGGAGGTGGCCCTGGACTTCGCGCTCCAGTGCTCGCCCGACCACCCCTGGCTGACCCAGCACCCCGAGTGGTTCACCCACCGCGCGGACGGCACCGTCGCCTCCGCCGAGAACCCGCCGAAGAAGTACGAGGACATCCACCCCCTCGACTTCGACACGGACTTCGAGGGGCTGGTCGCCGAGACCGTGCGGATCCTGCGCCACTGGATCGCCCAGGGCGTCCGCATCTTCCGCGTCGACAACCCGCACACCAAGCCGGTCGCCTTCTGGGAGCGCGTCATCGCCGCGGTCGCCGCGACCGACCCCGACGTGGTCTTCCTCGCCGAGGCGTTCACCCGCCGCGCCATGGTGCACGCCCTCGCGCAGGCCGGCTTCCAGCAGTCGTACACGTACTTCACCTGGAAGAACACCAAGGAGGAGCTGACCGAGTACGGCACCGAACTCAGCCGCGACAGCTCCTCCTTCCTGCGCCCCAACCTGTTCGTGAACACCCCCGACATCCTGCACGCCTACCTCCAGGACGGCGGCAGGCCCGCCTTCGAGGCCCGCGCGGTGCTCGCCGCCACCCTCGCCCCGACCTGGGGCGTGTACGCGGGCTACGAGCTGTGCGAGGGCGAGGCGCTTCGGGCGGGCACCGAGGACTACGCCCGCTCGGAGAAGTACGAACTGCGCCCCCGCGACTGGGCTGCCGCCGAGGCCGAGGGCGCCACCATCGCCCCGCTGATCACCCGCCTCAACGAGCTGCGGCGCGCCCACCCCGCCCTCCAGGAACTGCGCAACCTCCGCTTCCACCCCACCGACCACGACCAACTCCTCGCCTACTCCAAGCAGGTGGAGCGGGCGGACGGCGGCGCCGACACCGTCCTCGCGGTCGTCAACCTCGACCCGCACCGCGCGAGCGAGGGCACCGTGTCCTTCGACCTCGCCTCGCTCGGACTGCCCGATGACGGCACCCTGAAGGTGCGCGACGAGCTCACCGGCGACCTCCACACCTGGCACCCGCACACCTACGTACGCCTGGAGCCGGGACGCGCCCCCGCCCATCTGCTGACCCCGCTCGCCGAGGGGCGCACGCCGTGAGCGTCACCGCCACCGAGCCGGTCCTCGCCCCGCTGCTGCCCGCGCTCGCACCGTGGCTCACCACCCGGCGCTGGTTCGCGGGCGGCGGCGGCCCGCTCACCGCCCTGGACCCGGTGGCCGTCACCGTCGTACGGGAACAGTCCCCGGCACTGGTCCACGCCGTGCTGCGGGCCCGCCACACCGACGGCACCGAGCGGCTCTACCAGCTGCTGCTCGGACTGCGCCCGGACCTGCCCGGCCGCCTCGCGCCGTCCGCCATCGGCGAGGTGCCGGACGGGCCGTGGCGGGGCTGGACGCTGTACGAGGCCGTCGAGGATCCGGCCCTGCTCGGCGTGCTCCTGCGCACCCTGGCCGTGCGCGACCGGACCGGCGGGCTGCGCCTGGAGCGCACCTCGGGGCTGCCGCTGCCCGTCGGCCTCGTACCGCGCGCGCTGACCGCCGAGCAGAGCAACAGCACGGTGGCGTACGGCGACCGGCTGCTGCTCAAGCTCTACCGGCGGCCGGAACCGGGCCCGCACGCCGAGATCGAGGCCCTGCGCGCGCTCGCCGACCGGCGGTGTGCCCGCACCCCCCGCCCGCACGGCGCGCTGCACACCGACGCGCCGGGCGGCGAGGGCCTGGTGCTCGGGCTCGTGGAGGACTTCCTGCCCGCCGAGGCCGACGGGTGGGAGAGCGCGGTGCGGCACGCCGCCGACTGCATCGAGGGGAGCTGCCGCACCGTCCCGGCCACCGGCGGCTTCACCGCGCACGCCCGCACCCTCGGCCAGGCCGTCGCCGAGGTGCACACCGCGCTCGCCGAGTCCTTCCCGCGCACCCTGCTGGGGCCGGGCGAGGTGGCCGACGACGCGGCCGACATGGTGCGCCGCCTGAACGACGCGATCACCGAGGTGCCCGCGCTCGCCCGCTACCGCACCGCCCTGTGCGCCCTGTACGAGGACTACGCGGCCCTCGCCGCCCGCGGCTGCCCCATGCTCGCCCAACGCACCCACGGAGACCTGCACCTGGGGCAGGCGCTGCGGACCGCCGACGGCTGGCGGATCATCGACTTCGAGGGCCAGCCCGCCACCCCGGCCGCCGAGCGCACCCGGCCGCGCCCCGCACTGCGCGACGTCGCCTCCCTGCTGCGCTCCTTCGACTACGCCGCCCGCACCGCCCTCGCCGACGTGCAGGAACGGTCCCCCGACGGGGGGCCCGGGCCACGGCTGCGGCGCACCCGCAGGGCCTACGCCTGGGCCGTGCGCAACCGGCGCGCCTTCTGCGACGGCTACCGGGACGCGGGCGGCGCCGACCCCTCCTGCCGGCCCGCCGTGCTGCGCGCCTTCGAGGCCGACAAGGCGGTCTACGAGGCCGTGTACGAGGCACGCCACCGCCCGGCCCTGCTCCCCGTCCCGCTGGCCGCCGTCCACCGGCTCGCGGGCTCCCGCCGACCCTGAGAGGAACCCAATCCGTGCTCCAGACGCGGCACTTGACGACCCGTATGGCCGAGGCCGAGCTCGACCGGCTGCTGGCGGGTGCGCACCACGACCCGCACGCCGTGCTCGGCGCGCACCCGGTGGCGGACGGTGTCGCGGTCAGAGTGCTCCGCCCGCTCGCCCGGTCCGTCGCGGCGGTCACCGCGGACGGCACCCGGGTCGAACTCGCCCACCAGCGCGACGGGCTGTTCACCGGGCTGCTGCCGGGGGCCGAGGTGCCCGCCTACCGGCTCCGCGTCGCCTACGGCGAGCGGGAGGAGAGCCACGAGGACGGCTACCGCTTCCTGCCCACCCTCGGCGACCTCGACCTGCACCTCATCTCCGAGGGCCGGCACTGGGAGCTGTGGCAGGCACTCGGCGCCCGGCCGCGCACCCTCGACGGCATCCGGGGGACCGGCTTCGCCGTGTGGGCCCCCAACGCCCAGGGGGTGCGCGTCATCGGCGACTTCAACGGCTGGAACGGCACCGCGCACCCCATGCGCTCGCTCGGCTCCAGCGGCGTGTGGGAGCTGTTCGTGCCCGGCGCCGGACCCGGCACCCGCTACAAGTACGAGATCCACACCCGGGACGGACGCATGCTCCAGAAGGCCGACCCGCTGGCCCGCGCCACCGAGTGCCCGCCCGCCACCGCCTCCGTCGTGCACGAGTCCTCGTACGTGTGGGGCGACGCCGAGTGGATGGCACGGCGCGGCGGGGAGGACTGCCGGCAGCGCCCGATGTCGGTCTACGAGGTCCACATCCCGTCATGGCGGCCCGGCCTCGGCTACCGCGAACTCGCCGAGGAGTTGCCGAAATACGTCGCCGACCTCGGGTTCACACATGTGGAATTCATGCCGGTGATGGAACATCCCTTCGGCGGTTCCTGGGGCTACCAGGTGACCGGCTACTACGCTCCCACCGCGCGCCTGGGCACCCCGGACGACTTCCGCTACCTCGTGGACGCGCTGCACGGCGCCGGGATCGGCGTCATCGCGGACTGGGTGCCGGCGCACTTCCCGAAGGACGAGTTCGCCCTTTCCCGATTCGACGGCGAACCCCTTTACGAGCCCGCCGACACCCGGCGCGCCCACCATCCGGACTGGGGCACCCTGGAATTCGACTACGGCCGCCGCGAGATACGCAACTTCCTCGTCGCCAACGCGGTTTACTGGTGCACCGAATTCCATGTGGACGCGCTGCGCGTGGACGCCGTCGCCTCGATGCTCTACCTGGACTATTCCCGGCAGGAGGGCGGCTGGAGCCCCAATGAGCACGGCGGACGGGAAAACCTGGCGGCCGTCGCCTTCCTCCAGGAAATGACCGATACTGTGCGCCGCCGGGCCCCGGGCGCCCTCACCATCGCCGAGGAGTCGACGTCCTGGCCCGGGGTGACGCGGCCCACCTACGAGGTGGGCGCGGACGGATTCGGCGGGCTCGGCTTCGACCTCAAGTGGAACATGGGCTGGATGCACGACTCGCTCGGCTATGTCGCCCGCGACCCGGTCCACCGTGCCTATCACCACGACGAGTTGACCTTCTCGATGGTGTACGCGTACAGCGAGGCCTATCTGCTGCCGCTCTCGCACGACGAGGTCGTCCACGGCAAGCGCTCACTGGTCGCCAAGATGCCGGGGGACTGGTGGCAGCAGCGCGCGAATCTGCGCTCCTACCTGGCGTACATGTGGGCCCACCCGGGAAAGCAACTCCTCTTTATGGGACAGGAGTTCGGACAGGGCGAGGAATTCGACCACGACCGGGGCCCGCAGTGGTGGGTCCTGGACGAGGAGTGGCCGGCCCACCGCGACCACCGCGGCGTCCGCTCCCTGATCAGCGATCTGAACCAGGTCTACAACGCCACACCCGCCCTGTGGGAGCTGGACAGCGACCCCGCGGGCTTCTCGTGGATCGACGGATCGCGCGCCGAGGACAACGTGCTGTCCTTCGTGCGGTACGACGCCGAGGGGCGGCCCCTGGTGGTCGTCTGCAACTTCTCCCCGGTGGTCCGCACCGGCTACCGCATCGGGCTCCCGGAGGCCGCCGCCTGGGCGGAGGTCCTCAACAGCGACGCGGAAGGGTACGGCGGCAGCGGGGTGCTGAACCCCGGGGTCATCGTGCCCGAGCCGGTCTCCTGGCACGGCCGCGCGCGGAGCGCGGCCCTGACCCTGCCGCCGCTGGCCACCTTCTGGCTGCGGCCGGTCCCCAACTCCCCGGAGGGCGACGATGAGTGAGGCACGCGGCACGGCCGAGCGGATCGTGGGGGCGCACGGCATCCGCGGCCGGGTGCCCGACGAACTGGACGGGGGCGGCGCCTACCGGGCGGGCGCCGCGTTCGCGCGGCTCACCGGGGTGCCGGTGATCGCGGTGGCACACGACGCGCGGGGGTGTTCACCGGCCCTCGCGGACGCCTTCGCCCAGGGCGTCCTCGACCAGGGCGCCGACGTCCTGGACGCCGGTCCCGGCCCCGCCGACTGCCTGACCTACCTCTGCGGATACCTGGAGGTGCCGGGCGCCCTGGTCACGGCGGGGCAGGGGCCGGGGGCGCCCCACGGCATCCGGCTGTGCGGGCCCGGCGCCGTGCCGGTCACCGAGGGCAGCGGGCTGGAGGCGATCCGCGCGCGGCTGGCCGGCCCCCGGCCGCCGATGGCCGAGCTGCCGGGCTCCGTGGTCCCGGCTCCGGTCCTCGACGACTACGCCTGTCATCTGCGGTCCCTGGTCGACCTGTCCGGCATCCGCCGCCTGAAGGTGGTGGTCGACGCGGGCCACGGCATCGCCGCGCTCACCGCGCCCCGGGTGCTGCACCACCATGCCGTCGAACTCGTGCCCGTGCGCTTCGGGAGCGCCGACGCGCGCGCCGAGGAGGCGGGCGACGACCTCGCGCGGCTGGTGCGCCGCGCGGGCGCCGACCTGGGGCTCGCCTTCGACGCGGGCGCGGACCGCTGCCGCGCCGTGGACGAGCTCGGCGCGCCCGTCCCGTCCGCCGCCGTCATCGCCCTGGTCGCGGCCCGGGAACTCGCCCGGCGCCCGGGCGCCGCGGTGGTCCACGACCTCATCACCTCGCGCTCCGCCGTGGAGGCGGTCGAGGCGGCCGGCGGCATCCCGCTGCGCTGCCGGGTCGGCCGCTCGGCCATCCGCTCCCTGATGACCGAGCAGGACGCGGCCTTCGGCGGCGGCCACGCCGGCCGCTACTACTTCCGCGACTTCTGGTGCGCCGACTCCGCCATGCTCGCCGCCCTGCACCTGGTGGCGGAGCTCGGACAGTCGGGCCGCCCGCTGTCGCGGCTGGCGGCCGGACACGACCGCTACCCCCGCTCCGGCGAGATCGGCATCCGCGTCGAGGACCCCGTGGCGGCGCTGCACCGCGTCACCGCCCACTTCGCGGCCACCGCCGCGCTCGATCATCTCGACGGCGTCACGGGGGAGTTCGGCGACGGATCCTGGTTCAACGTGCGGGCCGCGCGTACCGCCCCGCTGGTACGCATCCACGTGGAGGCCGAGGACCCGGCCGCGATGGAGGCGCTGCGCGACCGGGTCCTCGGGGTGGTGACGGCTTCGGCGGCTAGCGCGAGCCCTGCTCGCTGAGCGCGTCGCGGGGGTTGGGCGTGGGCTGGAGGCCGGTCGCGGACAGCGCGGCGTCGTAGGCGACCAGGGCCTGCTTGGTGTAGCCCTCGCCTTTCCAGAGGTCGCCGATGGCCCTCCAGTACGCGGCCGTCTCGTAGGACGGCGGGAAGTGCCGCAACTGGCGCATGGCGGCGTCCAGTACCTGCTTGCCGAGGTCGGTCTCCTGGCGCAGGAAGTGCAACTGGGCAAGCGCGGCACGGGCGGAGACCGCCAGCACCCGGGGTTCGGTGCCGAGCAGGCCGAGGGCGCGCTCGGCGTGGGCGGACGCCTCGTCCCAGTTGCCGAGCATGGTGTCGGCCTTGGCGAGGTTGAGTTCGCAGCGGGCGAGCTCGTCGGCGTTGCCGGACTCCGCCAGCGACTGCTGGGCCTCCTCCAGGAGGTCCTTGGCCCGGGCGGCGTCGCCCGTCTCGGTCTGGAGCAGCAGCCAGCCGTAGTTCATCTTGAGCATGGCCACGTGGCGCACGTTGTCGTCCTCGGCCATCATCGCCAGCGCCCGCTCGGTCAGGGCCAGGGCCTCGGTCAGCTGCCCGCGCGACTGGGCGACCAGACCCGCGTTCCAGTACACCGCGCCGCGCGAGGCGCGGGCGCCCTGCTTCTCCGCGATGGGGATGAGGCGCTGCGCCAGCAGATGGGCCCGGGCGTGGTCGCCGCGCAGCCGGTAGGAGCCCATGAGCGTCGAGCCGAGCTGGATGTGATCCACCGTCACATCGAGCCCCAGGGAGTCGAGCTTGCTCATGGCCCGCTCGCCGATCTCGATGCTGACGGTGATGTCCCCCATGTTCCGGTAGCAGCGCGACAGCGCCACGGCGGTGCGGGACCACTCGTCCGAGCCCGCCGCCAGGGCGGGGTCGGCGAAGAGCTCCTCAAGCAGCGGGATGGCCGCCTCCAGGCGACCGAGCTTCTCCAGGGCCGCGGCCTGGCCCATGCGGGCCCGCCGCCTCATGGCCGCGTCCAACGGCAGCGTGCCGCCGAGGAGTTCGCTGAAGGTCTGCAGCGCCTCGCCGTCGGCCCCGTTGCGCAGCGCCATGTCCCCGAAGGCCAGCTTGAGCCGGGCCTCCTCCAGCTCGTGCTGGTCGCGCCCGGTGCGCAGGTACTCGGCGGAGCAGTCCAGCTTGGTGGCGAGGGAACCCAGGACGGCGTCGGACGGCGCCCGCTTGCCGGCCTCGATCAGCGACACGTAGCTGGTCGAGATCTCCTCCGACGCGAGGTCCTGCTGCTTCAGTCCGCGCCGGACCCGCAGCTCCCGGATGCGCTGTCCCAGGCCGACGGGCGAGTGGGGCTCAGAGTGATCCACGGCGACTCCTTGAGCAGCAGGTCGAGCAACAGGTCCAGCAACAGGTCGGGCAACAGGTCGGGCAGCGGGTTGAGTGGGCGAGCTTGACTCAGATCATTACAACCGATGCTACTCGCATGTCAGGTGCCCGCAAGCGCTTAGCCCCTGAAGACTGGGCGGAACTGTGGGCGCGTTGGCTCCTTTCGACCCCTCCCGCACCCCACGATTCGGAATTCCCGCCTCCGTAACGACCGTGATCGTGCATTGCGGAACCAATACTTGACTCAAATGGTCACACCTGGTTGACTCATCGAGTCAAATTGAGTCGTCCGGGGAGGGGCTATTTCAATGGGATCGAAGCAGATTTGGCTGATCATCATCGCGGCATTCTCGGTGGGGGTATTCCTCAGCGGGGTCCTGATATTCGAATCCGGACCCACGTCGATATCGCCGGGCAGCGACCACTCCCGCATCGAGGCGGTGCACGCGAACGGCGGAACATGCTGCTGAACCGCTGCATGGCCCGACAACGGCAGGAGAGGGAATGCGCATCGACTTGCTCACCCGTGAATATCCGCCGGAGGTGTACGGGGGCGCCGGCGTTCACGTAGCCGAGCTGACCCGGGGGCTGCGCCGGCTCGCCGAGGTCCGTGTGCGCTGCTCGGGGGCGGCCAGAACCGAACCCGGCGTCGACGCATACGAGCCACCGCCGCGGCTGGCCGAGGCGGACGCCGCACTGGGATTCCTCGGGGCGGACGCGGCGATGGCCGCCGACTGCGCCGGAGCGGACGTCGTGCACAGCCACACCTGGTACGCGAACATGGCCGGGAACCTCGCGGCCCTGCTGCACGACGTGCCGCACATCATGACCCTGCACAGTCTGGAGCCGCTGCGGCCCTGGAAGGCCGAGCAACTGGGCGGCGGCTACGCCCTGTCGTGCTGGATGGAGCGCACCGCCGTGCGGTCCGCGTCCGCCCTGATCGCGGTCTCGGCCGCGATGCGGGACGACATCCTGCGCGTCTACCCCGACGTGCCGCCCGAACGGGTGCGCGTCATCCACAACGGCATCGACCCGGAGGCCTACCGGCCCGATCCGCGCCGCGACGCGCTGGAGCGGTTCGGCATCGACCCGGAGCTTCCCATCGTGCTGTTCGTGGGCCGCGTCACCCGCCAGAAGGGGCTGCCGCACCTGCTGCGGGCGGCGTTCGGGCTGCGCTCCGACGTCCAGCTGGTGCTGTGCTGCGGACAGCCCGACACCCCCGAGATCGCCGCCGAGGTGGCGGGACTCGTCGAGGAACTGCGCGCCGTACGCAAGGGGGTCTTCCGCATCGACGGGATGCTGGACCAGACCTCCGTGCGTCAACTCCTCACCCACGCCTCGGTGTTCGTGTGCCCGTCGGTGTACGAGCCGATGGGCATCGTGAACCTGGAGGCCATGGCCTGCGGAACCCCGGTCGTGGCCTCCGCGGTCGGCGGGATCCCCGAGGTCGTCGACGACGGGGTGACCGGACTGCTCGTCGCGTTCGAGGCCCTGGCCGACGCCACGGGCGAGCCGGTCGACCCCGACAAGTTCGCCGCGGGCCTCGCCGACGCCGTCAACGAACTCGTCGAGGACCCGGGCCGGGCCGCCGCGCTCGGCCGGGCGGGCCGGGCGCGGGCGGTGGAGCACTTCTCGTGGGACAAGGTGGCCGAGCGGACCCTGGGTGTCTACCGCGACGCGGTGGCGGCGCATCGGGGATGAACTCTCAAGCCACCGGGGGGTGTTCCTCCGGCTCCGCACGGAGCCGGACGGGCACCCCCTTCGCGTCGTACGGGAAGTGACAGGCCACGGTGTGCCCGACCGACGGGTCCGCCTCGGCCGGCGCCGGAGTCTCCCGCTCGCACAGCCGCCGCCGCGGGCCCAGCGCGGCGTACACCGCGCAGCGGCCGCGGAAGCGGCAGCCCGCCGTACGCTCCCCGGCCGCCGGGGGTTCGCCCGGCAGCACGACTCTCGCGCGGGCCCGCTCGGCCACCGGATCGGGCAGGGCGACGGCGGAGAGCAGGGCGCGCGTGTAGGGGTGCCGCGGGGACGCGTACACCTCGGTGACCGGGCCGCTCTCCACGGTCCGGCCCGCGTACATCACCACCACCCGGTCGGCGATCTGCCGCACCACGGCCAGGTCGTGCGTGACGAACAGGCAGGCCGGGCCCCGCTCCTCGCGCAGCCGCCGCAGCAGATCGAGGATGCCCGCCTGCACGGACACGTCGAGCGCCGAGACCGGCTCGTCCAGGAGCAGCAGGTCGGGGCGTACGGCGAGAGCGCGCGCGAGCGCGATGCGCTGGCGCTGGCCACCGGAGAACTCGTGCGGGCGGCGCTGTGCGTCCGAGGCGTCGAGGCCGACCCGGCGCAGGAGGTCGGGCACCCGCGCGGCGATGGTCCGCCGCGGGGCGCGCTGGGCGCGCAACGGCTCGGCGACTATGTCGGCCACCCGCATCCTCGGGTCCAGGCTGGCCATCGGGTCCTGCACCAGGATCTGCACCGTGCCCCGCAGCCCGCGGACCTCGGCGCGGCTCAGCGCGGACGTGTCGTGTCCGGCGAGTTCGACGGTCCCGGACTCGGGGGCGGCGAGCGCGATGATCTCCCGCAGGGTGCTGGTCTTGCCGGAGCCCGACTCGCCGACCAGGGCCACCGTCTCGCCCCGGCGCACCTCCAGGTCCACCCGCTCCAGCACCGGCCGCACCGCGGAAGGCCGCCCGCGCAGGCGGAGCCCCGAACGGCCGGGCAGGGGGTAGGACTTGGCGAGGCCCTCGACCCGCAGCAGCGGGACGCCGTCCGGGGGAGTGCGGTGCGGCGGGGCCGAGGCGGGGAAGAGGTCCGCGGCCGTCCGTCCGGTGAGGGCCTCCGGCCGCACGCAGGCCGCCAAGTGGCCCTCCGTACCCGTCAGTTCGGGCTCGCCCGTGCGGCACTGACGCGCCGCGACCGGGCAGCGCGGGGCGAACGCGCAGCCGGGCCCGGTGCCGCCCGGCACGGGTGGGACGCCGGGTATCGGGGTGAGCGGCACGGCGGCGTCCAGGCGCGGCACCGAGCCGAGCAGGCCCAGCGTGTACGGCATGCGGGGCCGGGCGAACAGGGCGTGCACCGGAGCCGTCTCGACGACACGCCCCGCGTACATCACGGCCACCCGGTCGGCGGCGCCCGCGATCACGCCCAGATCGTGGCTGACCAGGAGGAGGGCCGCGCCGGTCGCCCGGCGGGCGCTCTCCAGGGCGTCGAGGACCTGCGCCTGGACCGTGGCGTCCAGGGCGCTGGTGGGCTCGTCGGCCACGATCACCTCGGGGTCGTTGGCGATCGCCATGGCGATCATGGCGCGCTGGCGGAGGCCGCCGGAGAGCTCGTGGGGGTACGAGCGCGCGACACGGCCCGGGTCCGGCACACCCACCCCCTCCAGGAGCTCGCACGCGCGGCCGCGCGCCGACTCCCGGGTGGGGCGCGGCCGTTGGTGGATGCGCAGGGCCTCGCCGATCTGGTCGCCCAGGCGCTGGGCCGGGTTGAAGGCGGCGAGCGGGTCCTGGAACACCATCGCGATGCGCCGGCCGCGCAGCCGGGCCAGTTCAGCCGCCGGCAGGCCCACCAGTTCCTGACCCAGCAGCCGCACCGAGCCGGTCACCCGCGCGCCCGGCGGCAGCAGCCCGAGCAGGGCGAGCGCGGTCGCGGTCTTGCCGGCCCCGGACTCGCCGACCAGGCCGAGCACTTCACCGCGCCGCAGCTCGAACCCGACCCCGCGCACGACCGGCAGCGGCCCGCGCGCCGCGCTCGGGTAGGACACGCGCAGGTCCCTGGCCTCCAGCACGACGGGGGGCGTCATCGCAGCGCCTCCGGCCGGTCGGACCCGAGGTCGAGCACGTCCCGCAGCGCGTCGCCCACCAGGTGCACGGCCAGGACGAAGACCAGCAGCAGCCCGGCCGGGAAGAAGAACATCCACGGGCAGGTGAGGGCCACGTCGGTGCCGGAGGCGATGAGCGTGCCCAGGGACACGTCCGGGGGCTGCACCCCGAACCCGAAGTAGGACAGGCCGGTCTCGCTGATCACGGCGGCGGCCACCGCCACCGTCGCATCGGTGATCAGGAACGAGGCCAGATGCGGCACGATGTGCCGCACGATGATCCGGAACGGCCCCACGCCCATGTGGTGCGCGGCCGTCACGAACGGCCGCTCCCGCAGCGAGAGGGTCATGATCCGCACCGCCCGCGCCGTGATCATCCAGCCGAGCGCGGCGAGGAGCCCCGCGAACGCGGGCCAGCCGAGCCCGCGCAGCCTCGGCGCGAGCAGCACCAGGAGCAGGAAACCGGGGATCACCAGCATCAGGTCGACCACGAACATCAGCGCCCGGTCCACCCACCCCCCGAAGTATCCGGCGCAGGCCCCGAACGCCGCCCCGAGCGCCGTACTCACCAGCGCGACCAGCGCCCCGATCAGCAGCGACTTCTGCAACCCGCGGACCGTCTGCGCGAACACGTCCTGGCCGATCCGGCTGGTGCCCATCCAGTGCGCGGAGCTCGGGGCGGTGCGCAGAGCCGTGTAGTCGATGTCGGTGTAGCTCCACCCGGTCACGTACGGCCCGGCGTACGCGAGCAGGAACAGGCCCGCGATCAGCGCGAGTCCGGTCAGCGCCCGGGGAGAGCGCAGCAGGGCCCGCACCGCCGTGGTGGCGCGCCCGCGCAGGGCGACGGCTTCCCCGCTCACCGTCGGCGCACCCGCGGGTCGAGCAGCGCGTGCAGCACGTCCGCGACGAAGCCCGCCAGCAGCACGGTCACCGCCGCGAACAGGTTGACCGCGACCACCGAGTTGATGTCACCCTTCTGCGCCGACTCCATGAACCAGCTGCCCATGCCGGGCCAGCCGAAGATCTGCTCGGTGAACACGGCCCCCGTGAACAGGGTCAGGAAACCGAACGAGAAGAAGGTGGTCAGCGGGATCAGCGAGGTGCGCAGACCGTGCCGCAGCAGTGCCCGGCCCGGAGTGAGCCCCTTGGCCTGGGCGGTCCGCAGGTGGTCGGAACCGAGCACGTCGAGGGTGGCGGCGCGCTGGTAGCGGCTGTACGAGGCGATCGCCCCCAGCGCCACCGTCGCGGCGGGCAGCGCCAGATGGACCGCCCGGTCCCTGAGGTGGGTGGCGGTGGAGCCGGAAAGGCCGGGGGTGCGCTCGCCGGTGTAGCGGATCACCGTGTGCCCCGCGCTCTGGTTGAACCAGAGGGCGCCCTCCTTGAAGAGCAGGGCGAGCACGAACGTGGGAACCGACAGGACCAGGAAGGAGAAGACGGTCAGCGCCCGGTCGGGCAGACGGTGCCGGCGCACCGCCGCCCACAGCCCCGCCAGCACCCCGAGGCCGGTGCCGACCAGGGTCCCGACGAGCAGCAGCCGGGTGGACACCCCGATCCTGCGGCCGAACTCCGCGTCCACCGAGGCCCCGTCGACGGTGCGCCCGAGGTCGCCGTGGGCGGCCCGCCACGACCAGTGCGCGAACCGTTCGAGGACCGGCGTCCGGTCGTCGGTGCCCAGCAGCGCGAGCTCGTGGTCGACCGTCGCGGCCGCCGGACGCGGCTCGCGGTCCTCGAAGTAGGCGCGCGGGCTGAGCGCGGCCGAGGAGATGACATAGGAGAGGAAGACCGAGAAGAGCAGCAGCAGCGCGCCGTGGGCGAGGCGCTTGGACAAGAGGCCGACCAAGAGTGTCTCCTCGAAGGGGCGGGACGGCATGAGCGGTTCATCGGCCTGACATGCCGCAATGCTAAGGTCCCAGCGGTAAATCGCAGATCAGTTCGGCTATTTGACGCGTTGTCAGGGCGGAGGCTGGGGTGGCTCGGTTACGTGGTGGGCGAAGATGGGCGGTCCTGGGCGCGGCGGCGGCGCTGACGCTCGCCGGCTGCACCTCCGCGGCGGTGCCGCACCAGAGCGCGTCCCCACGCGCCGTGCGGGCCCCCGCCTACGGGGCCGAGGACATCGGACGGCAGCCCGCGCGGGACCTGCGCCAGGGCGGCACCCTCACCCTCGCCACCTCCCAGTGGGTCACGCAGTACAACGTGAACCAGGCCGCCGGGACCATCGGCGAGGCCGCGGAGATCGACAGCCTGGTCGAGCCGCAGCTGTTCCGCCGCGACGCGAAGGGCGTCCCGCACCCCGACCCCGACTACCTGCTCTCCGCCTCCGTCACCGCGACCGCACCGCAGACGGTCACCTACCGGCTCAACCCGCGCGCCCGCTGGTCCGACGGGAAGCCGCTCGGCGCGGCCGACTTCGCGGCGCAGTGGAAGGCGCTGGGCCAGGGCGACGAGCGGTACCTGGTGGCCGACACCTCCGGCTACGACCAGATCTCCGCGGTGCGCCAGGGCCCCGGCCCGAGCGAGGTGCAGGTCGTCTTCCGCAGCCCGTACGCCGACTGGCAGCGCCTGTTCGACCCGCTCTTCCCGGCCTCCGCGACCAGCACACCGGAGCAGTTCAACAACGGCTGGGCCGGGCGGATCCCGGTCACCGCGGGCCCCTTCAGGATCGCCTCGATGGACCGCACCACCCAGGCCGTCACCGCGGTCCCCGACCCCGCCTGGTGGGGCGCGAAACCCCGCCTCGACAAGGTGGTCTTCCGCGCGCTGCTGCCGGCCGCGGCCCTCCAGGCCTTCCTCAACGGCGAGATCGACGCGGTGAACGCGGCCACCGCCGAGGCCTACCAGCAGCTCAAGTCGGCGTCCGACAGCACCGTGCGCACGGGCTCCGCGTGGGACGAGGTCCATGTCAGCCTCAACGGCGCGGGCGGCCCGCTCCAGGACATTGACGTACGGCACGCCGTCCAACGGGCCGTCGACCGGCAGGCGTTGGCGAACGTCGCGGCCGAGGGGCTGCCCGTCGGGGTGCCGCTGCTCGGCAACCACATCTTCATGACCAACCAGCCCGGGTACGCCGACAACTCGGGCGAGCTGGGCACGTTCGACCCCCAGGCCGCGGAGCGGCTCCTCGACCGGGCGGGATGGAAGTCGCCGGGCCGGGGCAGGCCTCGCGTCAAGGACGGCCGGGCCCTGAAGCTGCGGTTCGTGGTCGCGGAGTCCACCAACCGGCTCGGTCTCGACCTCGCCCAGCTGCTGCAGCAGATGCTCGGCCAGGTGGGGATCGGGGTGGAGATCCAGAAGGTTCCGGCCGACGACTACGGGCCGAAGTACCTGGACGTCGGCAACTTCGACCTGGCCATCTTCCGCTTCACCGATCTCACCTATCCCAGTCAGTCCCGGGCCGTCTACCGGCTGCCGCGCGGCGCCCAGAGCTTCCAGAACTACGGCCGGATCTCCGACGCCACGCTCGACAGCCTCCTCAAGCAGGCCTCCGGCACCCTCGATGCGGGGCGCGCGGCCCAGCTGTACAACCAGGCCGACGCGGAGATCTGGAGGCTCGGCCACGACGTCGAGCTCTATCAGCGCCCCCAGATGATGGCGGTCCGCAAGGGGCTGGCCAACTACGGGGTCCCGGGCCTCGGCGACATCGACTTCGCCGCGGTGGGCTGGACACGATAGCCCGCGGCCGTCCGCCGGACCCGGGGTGGGCCCGGCGGACGGCCGGTGGAAGCGCTCTCACGACCTCAGGCGCCCTGCCCGCTCAGCCACTCCTCCTCGGTGTGCCTGCTGAGCGCGTCGAAGGCGAGCGCCGCCGACGCGAGGGTGACGTGGTGGTGCCAGCCGCGGAACGAGCGGCCCTCGAAGTCCCCGAGCCCGAAGTCCTCCTGGAGCCTGCGCAGCCCGTCGGCGGACAGACTGCGCAACTGCGCCAGCGGGATCGCCTCGGCGAGGCGGCGGGCCGGCAGGTTGGTCAGCCAGTAGGCACGCGGCGCGGGCCGGCCGTAGGGCCAGTCCGTTACCAGGTGCCGGGGCCGCTGCCGGTGCACCGCGTGCTGCGGGCCGTCCGAGCACAGCAGCGCCGGAGCGGACAGGAACTGCGAGCGCCGCATCCGCTCCGTGGTCCGGTCGTGCCAGGCGATCGGCGTGCGCTCGTCGCGCCGCGCCACGTGCTCGGCGAGGTCGGTCACCGTGCCCCGCGTCGCGGGCGACGCGGCGTGCGGGCGCGGCAGGGTGACCCCGGTGCTGGGCGACACCTCGATCAGATAGCCGTGGCCGCGCGCCTCCAGACCCCGAAGGAGCGGTTCCACATCGCTCTCCGAGCGCCAGTCGGCCAGCACCGGCTGCGGCTCCAGGAACCACTCCTCGGTCATCTCGTCGAGGGCCTCCAGGACGTAGCTCCAGCGCGGCCGGCAGTGCTCCGCGTCCGGCAGATGGGCCTGGCCGCGCAGCCGCTCGTCCTGGTCCCACCGCTGGGGCAGCAGCAGCCGCCAGTTCACCGGGAGCCCGCCGCCCGTGCCGACCAGCGAAGTGGCGTACGCCAGCTGGCAGTTGACGGTGCGCTGCTGCGACGGCGCGTACTGGCGGGCCACGCCGACCGAGCGGTCACCGTTCTTGGCGAAGACCACCTCGTCGACGGCCCAGGCCTCGGTGCGGAACACCGCGCCCGTCCGCTCGGCGATCCGCCGGCGGACCGGCCCCGAGTCCCAGGGGCTCTGGTGGACGAACTGCTGGAGCTGCTGCACGGCCCGGTGCCCCAGGACGTGCTCGGAGATCCTGGTGGGCGTCTTGCGGCCCGGTACGTCGAGCAGCCCACGCAGATACACCTCGCCCCAGCGCCGCTGGTCGGAGCGCGTCAACGCGACGAACAGGTCCTGGCAGTAGGCGGAGAAGTCCGCCGTCGCAGGAGCCTTGCGGGCCTCGGAGAGTTGGAGGATGGAAGACACGGTGCCCCCGGGAGTGTCCGAATCGATCGGTGGCGCTGGAGCCCAGCGGACGAGAGAGGTCATTCATGGGCGCACTCGTCACCGCCCTCGAGGAGGAAGGCGTCGGTGGCCAGCAGGGCGTCCGCGACCTCGGGCAGCGTGCAGCCCACGATCACGAAGTCGGCGTCGAGCCCGGCCTTGGTGCGCTGGAAGAGCAGCTCGTTGATGGCGGGCCGGCACATCTCGGTGACCTGGCACAGGTGGAACTCCACCCGCTGCGGCTCGGCCGCCATCACCTCGCCCAGGATCCGCCGGAACTTCTCCAGCTCCGCCGCGTCGATGATCCCGTCGCAGCGGATGTGCGCGGTGTCGCCGTCGAACTCGGTGCGCATCCGCAGCCGCATCTGCGCCGGCTCCAGCTCGACGCGCACCCGCACCGGCACGTCCCCTTCGGGCAGCTGGACGGTGAGTTCCTTGTTGTCGAAGCGGTGGTAGGGCTGCCCGTCCACCCACACCCGGGTCAGCTCCACCGAACCGGCCGGCAGCAGATCGGGCGCGACCCGCAGGGTGCGCTCCGGCAGGTCGCTCGGGCGCGGCCGGAAGTGCAGCGTGAGCGGGTCGTTGCTGATCAGCAGGCCGGTGTAGACGGCCGCGAGGTAGCAGAGTTCGAGCGCGTGGTAGCCCGCCATGGCGTGGCTGCCCTTGAGCCGCTCGGTGCCGAGCAGATAGGGAATGCCGTTGGCCAGCACGTTGAAGTACACCCCGCCGTCCTCGTAGTCGAGGAAGAACGCGTTGTAGAACGAGGCGGCCTCGCGCGCCAGGCGCAGCTGCTCGGGGTCGCCCGAGGTGCCGGCCAGGATCAGATAGGCCAGGATCGCCTGCTCCTGCTGCCACCACGCCTTGCGGTCGTGCCACACCATGCGGTGGATGCCGCTGTCCGGGTCGGGGCGGCGCTCGACCACGTCGTACCAGCCGCCGCGCAGCTGGTCGCTGCCGACGGCCGGCATGATCTCGCCGATCCGGTCGGCGGTGACGCCGTACTCCGTCTTGTCGTGCAGCGCCTTGATGCGGGTCAGGTTCCAGGCGATCTTGAGGTTGTGGCCGACCACGGCCCGGTCCTGCTGCCAGCCCCAGGTGCGGTCGGGGCTCCAGTCGGCGTGGAAGCGCTCCTGGACGAACGGGCTGGTGGCCTCGTCGGGGAAGCGCTCGACGATGGTGTCGGCGGTCTCCTCCAGCAGCGCCGCGAAGTCCTCGCGTCCGGTGGCGAGGTAGGCGTTGATCAGGTAGGCGGGGGCGTGGTCGCCGACCGAGTTCCAGTTCTTGCGGGACCGGTTGCGGCCCAGCGAGTCGGCATTGGGGTCGAGCGTGATCGGGTCCAGGTGCGAGAAGAACCCGCCGAGCCGACGGTCCCTGAAGTAGCGGTCGAACAGGGCCACCGTGCCGTCGATGTCGTTGAGGATCCGCGGGTCGCCGGTGACGCGGTAGGTCTGGGTGGGCCCGGCGAGCGCGTAGATCTGCTCGTACATCGGAATGGCGTCGAAGTCGTCGCCGAACTCCGAGGCGAACACCTTGCGCTGCCCGGTCCGCGTCACGTCGATGCCGTGGTACCAGTAGATGATCCCGTCCTGCTCGTCGGTGACCCGCATGTGCTCGCGCAGGTACTCGGTACCGCTC
Source organism: Streptomyces sp. NPDC045846 (assembly GCF_056431605.1). NCBI lineage: Bacteria > Bacillati > Actinomycetota > Actinomycetes > Kitasatosporales > Streptomycetaceae > Streptomyces > Streptomyces sp. NPDC045846. The sequence continues at coordinate 518,611 of NZ_JBWKKJ010000001.1, forward strand.
TCGGCCGCCTCCAGGAAGCGGTCCTCGCCGGTCAGCAGATACGCGGTGGACAGGCCGTACACGAGGCGCGAGATGGTGTCCGTCTCCTGGCGCACGTCCACGCCGTCGAAGTCGGGCAGGTGGGTGCCGCTGAGCGTGAGGTTGGTGCGGAAGTTGCGCCAGTCGTACGTGCCGTCGGGGAAGTGTCCGCGCAGGTAGAAGTCGGCGACCGCGGCGGCCTGCTGGACCCACCACGCCGGGTGCTCGAAGACGTAGGAGCCGCGGCTCTCCTCGGGGAAGGTGATCTCCTTCGCCTCGAACCGCTCACCGCCCTTCCACTGGTAGGTGATCCCGTACGCGAACAGGTACCGGCCCTCGGCGAGCATGTCCTGGGTGCAGGCGGTGGTGTCGCGGTAGTCGTCGCCGAGGTTGCGCACGATGCGCGAGGAGACATTGCGGGGCAGGTGGACGGTGAATTCCCGGTCGTCCGAGGTGCGCAGACCGAAACGGTGCTGGGTGGGGCTGTAGTAGGTGACGTAGCCCGCCAGGGTGTCGGAGAACGTGCGGCGTTCGGCAGATCCACTCATCGAGAGGTGCCCTTCTCGTCAGGCAGGGCCGCCAGCAACACGACGCTGCGGCCGTGGGCGTGGAAGGTGTGGTCGTCGATCAGCTCCTCTTGTCCGGCGGGGAGGATGTCGTACGGGCCGGGGCGCGCGGTGTCGAGCACGCGGTGCCAGCGGCGGCCGCGGATCCGGGGCAGCTCGAAGTCCAGTCCCAGGTGGTACATGTTGAGGATCAGATGCAGGTCGGGGTCCTGGTTGAAGCCGCCGAGCGTGCAGGCCAGGACCCGGGCGTGGGTGTCCTCCCAGCCGGGCTGCTCCAGTTTGGTGCCGTGCCAGGTGACATCGGACAGCAGACGGGAGTTGAGGTGTCCGTTGTAGAAGCGCGGTTCACGGAAGGTGCGGTAGCGCCTGCGCAGTTCGATCAGCCGTCGGGTGAAGTTCCAGGTCTCCTGCTCCTTCTCGGCCTGGTCCCAGTCGAGCCATGAGGTCGGGTTGTCCTGGCAGTAGGCGTTGTTGTTGCCTCCCTGGCTGTTGCGGAACTCGTCGCCGGCCAGCAGCATCGGCACGCCCCGGCTGAGCATGAGCACCGAGAGCAGGTTCTTCATCTGGCGCACCCGCAGCCGCTCGACCTCGGGGTCGTCGGTGGGGCCCTCGACGCCGCAGTTCCAGCTGAAGTTCTCCCCGGCCCCGTCGGCCCCGGCCTCGCCGTTGGCGTAGTTGTGCTTCTCGTCGTAGCTGACCAGGTCGTTGAGGGTGAAGCCGTCGTGGCAGGTGATGAAGTTGATGCTGTTGGTGGGCAGTTCCTGCTGCGGTCCGAACAGGTCCTCGGAGCCGCTGAGCCGCGCGGCGATGTCGCCCACGAGCCCGGCGTCCCCGCGCACGAAGCGGCGTACGTCATCACGGAAGGGGCCGTTCCACTGGGCCCAGCGCTTTCCGGGGAACCGGCCCACCTGGTAGAGGCCGCCGCCGTCCCACGGCTCCGCGATGATCTTCGTCTCGGCGAGCACCTGGGACAGCTCGATCGCCCACAGCACCGGCGGCACCGCCATCTCGTACCCGAGCGCGCCACGCGACAGCTCGGAGGCGAGGTCGAAGCGGAAGCCGTCCACGTGGTGCTCGCGGACCCAGTACTCCAGGGACTCCAGGATGAACTTGGTGACCATCGGATGGTTGGCGTTGACCGCGTTCCCGCAGCCCGTGAAGTCCATGTAGTGACTGCGGTCCTGCGGCCACAGGTGGTAGTACGCCTCGTTGGCCTGCCCGCGGAAACTGATCGTCGGGCCGTACTCGTTGCCCTCGCTGGTGTGGTTGAAGACGACGTCGAGGATGATCTCGATGCCCGCCCGGTGGAACGCCTTGACCATGTCGCGGAACTCGGCGATGTGGCCCGCGAGATGGGGCTCGGAGCAGTAGCCGGTGTGCGGGGCGAAGAAGCCGTACGGGTCGTAGCCCCAGTAGTTGCGCAGCTCGCTGCCGTCGGGGCCGATCCGCAGCACCTGCGTCTCGTCGAAGTCGAAGACGGGCAGCAGCTCCACCGCCGTGATCCCCAGCTCCTTGAGGTGCGGGATCTTCTCCGTCAGCGCCGAGAACGTGCCGGGGCTGGCGGCGCGCGAGGTCGGCGAGGCGGTCGCGCCCCGCACGTGCAGCTCGTAGATGATCGTCTCCGACATGGGGGTGCGCAGCGGCTCGTCGCCCTCCCAGTCGTAGTCGTCGAGGTCGACGACCAGGCTGCGCATGGACTCCGCGACGTTGTCGTCCAGGCCGATGGCACGGGTGCGCTGCCAGCGGCTGTTGATGTTGGCGCGGGCGTACGGGTCGAGGAGCACCTTGCGGTGGTCGAAGCGGGCGCCCGACCTGCTGGTGTCGTGCGGCCCGTCCATCCGGTACGCGTAGACCTGCCCGGCGCCGAGCCCCCGTACATGGCAGTGCCAGAAGTGGAAGCTGCGGTGGCGGTCGGGGTGGAGCTGGATGGTCCGGGAGGGTTCCGGGTCGTCGCAGCGGTCGAACAAGAGAAGGTCCACGCGCGTGGCGTGCTCGGAGTAGACGGAGAAGTTCACCCCGTCGGCGTCGACAGTGGTCCCCAGCGGCTGCGGCCGTCCTGCGGTGATCTGCGGCGCCTCGGTCACGGGTGCCTCCCTGGTCTGATGACTCGACGTCAAGCGGATGGTCAAGCAATGGCCCGGTCGGCGACCGGATCGGGTAACTGGCGGGCGTCGGCCTCCCGGGCCGGCTCGTCCGAGCGCAGCCGGGCGAAGAGCGGCTCCCAGTCGGTGGGGCCGCTGCCGGGCTCGCTGCGCATCTCGAAGGTGACGCCGCGCGCGGAGGGGCAGTACAGCGCCTGCACGCAGGCCTCGGCGACGTCCTGGCGCGAGACGTAGCCGTCCCTACGGTCGCCCTGTTCCAGGGTGATGCGGGAGTCGCCGCCGAGGTCGGTCAGCCAGCTCGGCCGCACCACCGTGTACGGCAGGCCCGATCCGCGGACCGCCTCCTCACCGGCGAGCCGCCAGTCGAGCATCCGGCCGTACGCGTTCATCGGGTGGTCCCTGTGGGTCACATAACGCTGGCTGACCAGCACGAACTGCGGGAGCGCGGAGCCGCCGCGGGCCGCGGCCAGCGCGTTGCGGACGCCGGTGTGCAGGGTCGACTCGGGGCTGTCGGGACCGGCCGGGTCGGTGCCGGGCTCCACGGTGTAGACGATCGCGGAGCAGCCGCGCAGCGGAATGAGCAGGGTCTCCGGTTCGCGCACGTCCCCGAGGAAGAACTGGGCCCGCTCGGGCAGTTCGCGGCCGCGCTGGGTGCTGCGGCCGACGACCCGCACCGCCTCGCCGCGGTCGAGGAGCCGTTGCGTCACGAGCCGGCCGACCCGGCCGGTACCGCCTATCACTGCGATCGGACTGTTCACGGAAATCTCCTGAAAGAGCGTCAGATCCGTTGATCGGTCAGGTGGTTGGGTTCCGGCGCCGGTCAGACCCATTGCAGGATGTCGTCCGAGCTGGTGAGCTGCGTCCCGGCGGGCAGTCCCGACACGGCCGGGACCCGCAGCCTCGGGTAGACCATGACCCCCGACAGCCGGGTGCCGGGCCACAGGTGGGCACCGTCGCCGAGGGCGGAGTGGTCGTCGAGGCGGACCGGGCTGCGCCGCTCGGAGTGCACCTGGGCCATCGGCCCGATGTAGGAGTCGCTGATCTGCGCGTACGCCCCGACCACCGCGGCGTCGCCCAGCGCGGAGCGGTTGAGGTGGACGCCCTCGTGCACGTCGACCCCGTCGCCGATGTCGGTGTACTGGAGGTGGACGCCCGCGCCGATCTCGGCGTGCCGGCCGATGCGCACCCCGGGCCCGATGACGACACTGCCGTCGGCGATCTTCTGGGCCAAGGTGGTGCCGGTGACGTTGTCCTTGGTGCGCAGGCTGGACTCGTGGATCCAGTACCGGGGCTCCACGCTGAGCGGGCGCTCCATCGCCCGGTTCATCTGCTGGTACTGGCCGGTCAGCACCTCGCCCAGGGTGGCGAGGTAGTCCCCGATGCTGCCGAGGTCGCCGAGCCGGTCGATGGGCTCGACCGCCACCGGCAGGTCGTGGCCGACCAGCCACGGCAGCAAGTCGCCGCCCCAGTCAAGGCGTTGCTGGGCGAGCCGGATCAGCTCCGGGTTGCGGGCGGCCAGCCGGAGCCTGCCGCAGTCGATCAGGTACATGCCCGCGCTGGTGGCGATGGTGCGGGCGTCGGGGGTGGCGAGCGCCTCGGGGAAGAGGTGCTCGATGAGCTGGAGGCGGGGCTTCTCGACGAAGCCCGAGACCAGGCCCTGTTCGGTGGTGCGCATGACGCCGTACTTGTTGGCGGTCTCCTGCGGGGTGCGGGTGACGGCCGCGACGGTGACCACCGCGTCGGTCGCGGTGTGGGTGGCGAGCAGCCGGTCGAGCGAGAAGTCGAACAGCGAGTCGACCGGCATGACGAGCGCGGGTCCGGTCAGGTCCCACTGCTCCAGGTTGTGCAAGGTGGCCGCGCCCGAACCGACGTTGTACTGGTCGAACCGCGACCGCGAGTAGTTGATCTCGACGCCGTACCGCTCGCCGTGACCGAGAACGAGTTTGATCTGGCTCCGGTTCTCCATGCCCTGGGCCACCACGTAGAAGCGGCGGATGCCCTGTTCGCGGCAGGCCTCGACGATCCACTCGATGAGCGGCCGGCCGGCGAACGGTATGAGCGCCTTGCTGCGGATGTAGTCGGCGGACTGCAGGGTGATGGGCTTCGCCCGTTCCCCCCGGCCGCCCGCCAGGATGATTCCGGCGGTGCTGTCGTCCCCCATCGTGTCCTGCCTCCTCGGCTGACTCTGCGACCCAACAAATTCAACATAGGCAGTCATCTTGAGTCAAGTAACAAGTAAATCTGGCTGGTTGGGGGTGGTGTGACGGCGTCTTACCGACCCCGGAGACTGTGGCTGCGGGGGCCCGAGTGAGGGCTGTGACCAGTGGTCACAGCCCTCGAACGGATTCGGCCCCGATGGCTCAGCCGGGCCGGTTCCCGGCGGTGCTCGCCGCGGCGGGCGCCTGGACGCCGCTCTCCGCGCCCGTCGCGGCGACCCCCTCCGGGCCGCACTCGGCGCCCGGCAGCGCGGCGAGCGCCCGGGCACCGAACTCGGCCAGAAGATCCCGCCCTTCGCCGGGCTCCAGCGCGTCCAGCGCGCGGACGGCCGCCCGCGCGTGCCGGCCGGCCCACGCGAGGGACTCCTCGATCGCCCCCGAGGTCCGCAGGATCGCGGCCAGCGCGGCGAGCGCCTCGGCCGGATCCGTACGTCCCGAAAGGCAGGCCTCGATCTCGCGCCGGGTGGCCGCGTCGGCGCCGCGGTGCGCGAGGACGACCGGCAGCACCGGCCGCCCGTTCCTGATGTCGCTCGTCGACGCCTTGCCCGTGCTGTCCGGATCGCTCGTGTAGGCCAGCAGGTCGTCGTGGACCTGGAAGGCGATGCCCAGCTGGTCGGCGTACGCGACGAGCGAGGCCGTCTCGCCGGGCCCGCCCCCGCCGAGGATCCCGCCGACCTCGCACGCCGCACGGAACAGCGCCGCCGTCTTGAGGCGGACCATCTCCAGATACGGACCCACCTCGAAGACCCGGCCCGCGGTGAGCCGCGCCTCCAGACTCTGGCCCCGGCACAGATCCGTTCCGGCCCGCGAGATCGCGGCGACCGCGGTCACCACCCGGTCGGCCGGAACACCCCGGTCACGGCACTCCGCGAGGCACTCGAAGAGGGAGAAGAAGAGCAGGTCGCCCGCCACGATGGCCTCGTCGGCCCCGTACTTGCGGTGGGCGGCCGGACGCCCCCGGCGCACCGCGTCCGCGTCGATGATGTCGTCGTGGATCAGGCTGCCGACATGGCCGAACTCCGCCGCCACCGCCGCCGGAAGCACGCTCGCCGCATCACCGCCGACCGCCTGCGCACTCGCCAGGAGCAGACAGGGCCGCAGCAGCTTCCCGGCGGGCAGCAGGGAGTGCCGGCACACCTCGTCGAGGCCGCCCGCCCCGTCCGGCCAGCGCTCGTCGAGCTCACGGACCACCAGGTCGCGCAGCCCGAAACCCGCCGCGAACGCTTCCGGCGCCGTGCTGGACGCCTCGATGTCGGTCATGTGCCGAGTCCCGTCTGTTGATCGAGCCCCTCAAGACTGCGGTACGGCGTGGTCGCCGACGGCCATCGACATCAACGGGAATGGCCGCCCGACACCGCCCGCGGCGGCCGGGGCGGGGTGCCGCCGCACGACCCGAACGCGCCGCCCCCGGCGAACGTGCCGCAGACCGTCCGAACGCGCCGCCACCTGACGAAGGATCACATTCCTTTACCGCAGGCGCTGTTGGCCCAGGACGACGCACGTGCCTACCCTGGTGTCCGCCCAAGGGGGAGACGCATGAGCGAACGCATCGAGCGCACCCGGCCCAGCGGACGGCCGCCCGAGAGCGGCAAGGGTGAACGGCTCGCCGACTGGGCCGACGGCCGCCTCGGCATCCACACACTGGCCAGGGCCAACATGCGCAAGATCTTCCCCGACCACTGGTCGTTCATGTTCGGCGAGATCTGCCTCTACAGCTTCCTCATCCTCATCCTGACCGGCATCTGGCTGACCCTGTTCTTCGAACCGAGCGGCGTCGAGGTCGTCTATCACGGCTCCTACGTGCCCTTGAACGGCGTCCGCATGACACGCGCCTACGAATCCGCCGTGCACATCAGCCTCGACGTGCGCGGCGGACTGCTCATCCGGCAGATCCACCACTGGGCGGCGGTCGTGTTCGTCGCCGGGCTGCTCGTGCACATGATGAGGGTCTTCTTCACCGGCGCGTTCCGCAGGCCGCGCGAGGTGAACTGGCTGTTCGGCTGGACCATCCTCATGCTGGCCCTGGTCACCGGGCTCACCGGCTACTCGCTCCCCGACGACATGCTCTCCGGCACCGGCATCCGCTTCGCCCAGGGCGCCATCCTGTCCGTCCCGGTCATCGGAACCTACCTCTCGTTCTTCCTGTTCGGCGGCGAGTTCCCCGGCCACGACATCATCTCGCGGCTCTACCCGGTCCACGTCCTGCTGCTGCCCGGCCTCATGCTCGGCCTGGTCGTAGCCCATCTGATCCTGGTCTTCCACCACAAGCACACCCAGTTCGCCGGGCCCGGCCGGACCGAGAAGAACGTGGTCGGAGCGCCCTTCCTGCCCGTCTACCTGGCCAAGGCGGGCGGCTTCTTCTTCCTGGTGTTCGGGGTGCTCGCCGTGATGGGCGCGGTCGCCACCATCAACCCGCTGTGGGCGATCGGCCCCTACCGCCCCGACCTGGTGTCCACCGGCGCCCAGCCCGACTGGTACCTCGGATTCTCCGAGGGGCTGATCCGGGTGATGCCCGGCTGGGAGATCAACGCCTGGGGCCACACCCTCCAACTCGGCGTGTTCATCCCCTTCATGCTCTTCCCACTGATCATGACGGCGATCGCGGTCTACCCGTTCATCGAGGCGTGGATCACCGGCGACCGCCGGGAGCACCACATCGCCCAGCGGCCCCGCAACGCCCCCGTCCGCACCGGCATCGGCGTCGCCTGGCTGACGCTGTACGGGGTGCTGCTCATCGGCGGCGGCAACGACCTGTGGGCCACCCACTTCCACGTGTCGATCAACGCCATCACCTGGTTTGTGCGCATCGCCTTCTTCGTGGGCCCGGCCGTTGCCTTCGTCGTCACCCACCGCTTCTGTCAGGGGCTCCAGCGCCGCGACCGGGACAAGGTCCTGCACGGCCGCGAGTCGGGCATCGTCAAACGCCTGCCGCACGGCGAGTACGTCGAGGTCCACGAACCGCTCACACAGGCCGAGTTGTACACCCTCACCGCCCACGAACAGCCCCAGCCCTACGAGCTGGGCCCCACCGTCGACGCCAACGGCGTCACGCGCAGACCCCGCCGCTCCGACCGGCTGCGGGCCCGCCTGGCCAAGGCCCTCTACGGCCCCGGCAGCCAGATCCCCAAACCCACGGCCGAGGAGTACCTGGAACTCCACCGGGGCGACGGACACCACTGACGCGGCCGTACGCGCGCGAGAGAGCGTGCCGGCGACCGCCTGACGCGACACGGGCCGATCCATGACCGGCCCATGGTCCGTCCTTGCCCTCGCCTTTCCCCTCCCGCGATCCGGCGCCGGACATTTGCCATCCAGTACCGCAATCACCGCGCGCCCCAATTCCCTTGTGCTGGGCAAAGGTTGACCCATTCGGTGGAGAGCCGTCCGGCGGCCCGCCAGTATGGTCGGCCGCATGCCCCCCAACCGTCCGGCACTCCCGGTCCTTCCCTATCGCAAGCCCAAACCCGGCCGGGACTACTGGGTGTTGGACGACGTGCTGCCCAACATCGACGAGGTGCGGGCCCGTTGCGTCGCCAAGGACGACTGGGTCGAGGGCTATCCGCACAAGCCCGAGTCCTGGCCCGGCCTGCGCGCCATGCCGGGCCTCGCCCCCGCGGAACTCGCCCGCGTCGAGCGCCTGGTCAAGCAGCACACCGGGGCCAAGGAACTGTGGCAGGCCACCGCGCCCGGCGGGGCGACCCTGAACCACAACTGCATCCAGGTCGTCGGCGCCGGCGAGAGCGAACCGCGCCCGCACACCGATTCACGGGCGCTGTGCCGCTACGCGGCGGTGCTCTACCTCAACCCGAAGGCGCCCAAGGACTGCGGAACCAGCTTCTTCCGGCAGAGCCTGCCCGGTGGCGTACTGGGCGGCAACATGGTCACCGCGCCGCACAACAACCTCGTCGAAGCACTCGGCACGCGCTTCGTGCCGCCGGACTCCTTCACCGAGGACGTGCGCATCGCGCACCGCTACAACCGGCTGCTGCTCTACACCGCCAACACCATGCACAGCGCCACCGGATACTGCGGTAGCACCATCGACGACAAACGCATGACCGCGGTCTTCTTCTGGATGGCCTAGGCGCCCCGCACCAGAACTCCACACCCCTGGGGCCCCGGCCGCCCCAGGGGCTTCTGTTCGTTCGCCGTACCCCGGAACGTCACAGTGACGACATGGGGGCTTCCGCGACCCTGGGTGTTCTTGGTACACCCCTTTCGCCCCCCTGTTCCCTCACGCATGCAGAGGCCTCCACTCATGGCTGAACTCAACCGGCGCCGGTTCATGCAGCTCGCGGGCGGCACCGCCGCCTTCGCCGCGCTGTCGCAGAGCATCGCGCGGGCCGCCGCCATCCCGGCCGCGGGCAGCACCGGCACCATCCAGGACGTCGAGCACATAGTCGTCCTGATGCAGGAGAACCGTTCGTTCGACCACTACTTCGGTTCCCTGAAGGGCGTCCGCGGCTTCGGCGACCCGCGTCCCGTCACGCTGCCCAGCGGCAAGTCGGTGTTCCACCAGGTCGGCGGCGGAAAGGAAGTACTGCCGTTCCGGCCCGAGGCGGACAAGCTCGGCCTCCAGTTCATCCAGGACCTCAACCACGACTGGACCGGCAGCCACAAGGCGTTCAACAACGGCAAGTACGACCAGTGGATCCCCGCCAAGACGTCCACGACGATGGCCTACCTCACCCGCGAGGACATCCCCTTCCACTACGCGCTCGCCGACACGTTCACGATCTGCGACGCCTACCACTGCTCCTTCATCGGCTCCACCGACCCCAACCGCTACTACATGTGGACCGGCTACACGGGCAACGACAACACCGGCGGCGGACCCGTCCTGGGCAACGACGAGAAGGGGTACGGCTGGACCACCTACCCCGAGCGTCTTGAGCAGGCGGGCATCTCCTGGAAGATCTACCAGGACATCGGTGACGGCCTCGACGCGGCCGGCGGCTGGGGCTGGATCAACGACGCCTACCGGGGCAACTACGGCGACAACTCGCTGCTCTACTTCAACAACTACCGCAACGCCAAGCCCGGCGACCCCCTGTACGACAAGGCGCGCACCGGCACCAACGCCAAGAACGGCGACGGCTTCTTCGACATCCTCAAGGCCGACGTCAAGGCGGGCACCCTGCCCAAGGTCTCCTGGATCGCCGCCCCCGAGGCCTTCACCGAGCACCCCAACTGGCCCGCGAACTACGGCGCCTGGTACATCTCGCAAGTCCTGGACGCGCTCACCTCCAACCCCGCGGTGTGGGCCAAGACCGCGCTGTTCATCACGTACGACGAGAACGACGGCTTCTTCGACCACGTGGTGCCGCCCTTCGTGCCCTCCGGAGCCAACCAGGGCGCGTCCACCGTGGCGACCGGCCCCGACTACTTCCCCGGCAACCTCAGCTACGCGGCCGGACCCTACGGGCTCGGCCAGCGCGTGCCGATGCTCGTCGTCTCGCCCTGGAGCACCGGCGGCTACACCTGCTCCGAGACCTTCGACCACACCTCGATCATCCGGTTCATGGAGCGCCGCTTCGGCGTGCACGAGCCGAACATCTCGCCCTGGCGGCGCGCGATCTGCGGCGACCTGACCTCGGCTTTCGACTTCAGCCGCACCAACTCCTCGGCCCCCGCGCTGCCTTCGACGACGGCGTACATCCCGCCGGACCACAACCGGCACCCCGACTTCGTGCCGGTGCCGCCCGCCACCGGCACCCTCCCCAAGCAGGAGGCGGGCTCCAGGCGCACCCGCCCGCTGCCGTACGCGCCGTTCGTCGACGGAGCCGCCAACGTCACCACGGGCAAGTTCGCCCTCACCTTCGGCGGCGGCGCCGGGGCCGGCGCACAGTTCCTGGTCACCTCGGCGAACCGGACGGACGGCCCCTGGACCTACACCACCGAGGCCGGCAAGACCCTCTCCGACGCCTGGAACACCACCTATTCGAGCGGCGTCACCAAGCTCAGCGTGTTCGGCCCCAACGGCTTCCTGCGCACCTTCCAGAACCCCGGCAAGACCGCGGGCCCCGAGGTCACCGCCCGCCACAACGCGTCCACCGGCAACCTCGATCTGACCATGACCAACGCGGGCCGGACCACCGTCCACCTCAAGGTCGCCAACGCGAGCGCCTACGGAGGGGCCACCCGGACCTTCACCGTGGCGAGGGGCGCCACCGTCCGGTTCACCGTCGACCTGCGGGCCAGCAAGCGCTGGTACGACGTGTCGGTGACCTCCGACGCGGACGCCTCCTTCCTGCGCCGCTTCGCCGGACACGTCGAGACCGGCGCGACGGGCGTGAGCGACCCGGCCCTGCACACGGCCTGACCCCGGGAACAGGGGCCGCGACACGACTGAGGGCCCCTGCCCGATCACCGATCGAGCAGGGGCCCTCAGGGCGGCGTCACGCCTCGTCGGCGCCGCCGAAGCGCTCGCGGTAGGACTCCAGGTCCTCGTCCGTGATCTTCGCGAACAGGACGGGCGGCACCGTGAAGGCCGTGCCCGCGGGCACCGCGTCCAGCGCCCGTGCCCGCTCCGCGGTGACCCAGGTGGCGGTGTCACCGGCGAGCGCGAACGCGGAGCGCATCGCCTTCGCCGAAGCGGGGATGAACGGCTCCGACACCACCGAGTAGAGGTGGATCAGGTTCATCGCCGTACGCAGCGTCAGCGCCGCGGCCTCCGGATCGGTCTTGATCTCCAGCCAGGGCGCCTTCTGCTCCAGGTAGGAGTTTCCGGCCGACCACAGCGCCCGCAGCGAAGCGGCCGCCTTGCGGAACTGGAGCGCCTCCATGTGGCCCTCGTACTCCGCGAGCAGCCCGGCGATCTCCTCGCCCAGCTTCGCCTCCGCCGCACCGGCCGCGGCGCCCGCGGGCACGTCGTCACCGAAGCGCTTGCGCGAGAACGACAGGACCCGGTTCACGAAGTTGCCCAGGGTGTCCGCGAGGTCCTTGTTGACCGTGGCGGTGAAGTGCTCCCAGGTGAACGACGTGTCGTCGGACTCCGGGGCGTTCGCCATCATGAAGTAGCGCCAGTAGTCGGCGGGCAGGATCTCCAGCGCGTCGTGCGTGAAGACACCGCGGCGCTGCGAGGTGGAGAACTTGCCGCCGTAGTAGTTGAGCCAGTTGAAGGCCTTGACGTAGTCGACCTTCTTCCACGGCTCGCGCACCCCCAGCTCCGTGGCCGGGAACATCACCGTGTGGAACGGGACGTTGTCCTTGCCCATGAACTCGGTGTAGCGCACGTCCGCCGCGCCCTCGGGCTCGTACCACCACGACTTCCAGTCACGGTTCGCCGGGTCGAGGTCGGCCCACTCCTTCGTCGCTCCGATGTACTCGATCGGCGCGTCGAACCAGACGTAGAAGACCTTGCCCTCGGCGGCCAGCTCCGGCCACGTGTCGGCCGGGACCGGCACGCCCCACTCCAGGTCACGGGTGATCGAGCGGTCGTGCAGCCCCTCGGTCAGCCACTTGCGGGCGATCGACGACGCGAGCTGCGGCCACTCGCCGCCCACCCGGTCGATCCACTCCTCGACCTCGCCCTGGAGCTTGGACTGGAGCAGGAAGAGGTGCCGCGTCTCGCGGACCTCCAGCTCGCTGCTGCCGCTGATCGCGGAACGGGCGTCCAGCAGGTCGGTCGGGTCCAGGACGCGGGTGCAGTTCTCGCACTGGTCGCCGCGCGCCTTGTCGTAGCCGCAGTGCGGGCACGTGCCGACGATGTAGCGGTCCGGCAGGAAGCGGTCGTCGGCGATCGAGAAGACCTGGCGGATCGCCCGCTCCTCGATGAACCCGTTCTCCTTCAGCTTCCGCGCGAAGTGCTGCGTGATCTCCACGTTCTGCTGCGAGGAGCTGCGGCCGAAGTAGTCGAAGGCCAGGTGGAAGCCGTCGTAGATCGCCTTCTGGGTGTCGTGCGACTGCGCGCAGAACTCGGCGACCGAGAGCCCGGCCTCCTTGGCGGCCAGCTCGGCCGGGGTGCCGTGCTCGTCGGTGGCGCAGATGTACAGCACGTCGTGGCCGCGCTGGCGCAGGTAGCGGGAGTACACGTCCGCGGGGAGCATCGACCCGACCATGTTGCCCAGGTGCTTGATTCCGTTGATGTACGGCAGCGCGCTGGTGATCAGGTGTCGAGACATCCTCGGATGCTCCTTATGTTCGTGCGTGTGGCACCGCGACGAGGCCGCGGCGAACCCAGGTAGGGAGGCCCACCCGGAGGCTCACACCACGTGACACCCCCGCCCGATGGGCAGAGCCATGCTATCGAACCGCCCGGCCGCTTCTCGCCGGAGTTTCACGGCCCCCGACGGCGCTCGGCCCCCGCTCTTCCCCGAGGTCCTCCGGAGGTCTTCCACGGGGTCTTCCGAGGGGTCTTTCGTGAGGTCTTCCGCGGGGTCTTCCGTGAGTCTTCCGTGAGGCAGAGCAAGCACCCCGCTGAAAGGGCCGGGCTCGCGCACCGGCCCCGCCGACGCACGCACCGGCCCGGGCTCAGGCTCCGTCGCCCGGACCGTGGACGCCGAACGTGGCGCCCTGCGGATCGCGCAGGACCGCGATGCGGCGCCGATCGCCCACCGGTGTCGGCGGCATCAGCGTCCGGCCACCCGCGGCGCTCGCACCGGCCGCCGCCCGGTCGGCGTCGGCGACCGCGAAGTACGGCAGCCAGTGGGACGGCACCTCGGGCGGGTACTTGTCGTCCATGGTCATCAGGCCGCCGAAGTCCTGCCCGTCGATGCCCCACTGCGGGTAGTGGTCGGACGGGGTGACGGTCCAGCCGAACACCGCCGGGTAGAACTCGAGCGCCCCGTCCCGGTCCCGGGTCGTCAGCTCCACCCAGCCGAGCGCGCCCGGCTCGTTGAGCAGCCGCGCCCCGCCGAAGGCCCGCGCCTGCCAGAGCGAGAACACCGCGCCCCAGGGGTCCGCGAGCACCGCGAAGCGGCCCTGGTCGAAGACGTCGAGCGGCCCGGCGAGCAACGAGCCGCCCGCCCGCGCCGTCGCGGCCGCCGTCGCGTCGGTGTCCCGCGTCAGGAACGAGACCGTCCAGGCGGGCGGCTGCCCCGGCTGGTACGGCGGGGTGATCGCGGCCACCGGGGCGTCACCGAGGTGGGCGACCGTGTACCCGCCCGCCTCGGGGCGCGGGTCGGTCTCGGTGCGCCAGCCGAAGAGCGCCGAGTAGAACGCCTCTGCACCCGCCACGTCCGGGGTGGACAGCTCGACCCAGCAGGGACCGCCGTCGACCGGCTGGGAGAACTTCATGTCCGCCTCCTAGGACCGCCCCCGACGGACGGCCGTCTCCCGAGCACGGTAGAGCGGGCGGCGACGGACGGCATGTCGAGGAGGCCCGCGGGGGCGGGGTTCCTGGGCTGGCGCCGGGCGGGGGAGGGGGCGGGGACCCCGGCCTGGCGTTTGGTCCCCGGAGCCGGAGCCGGAGCCGGAGCCGGAGCCGGAGCCGGAGCCGGAGCCGGTTCGGGGCAGGAGCCCGGCGTCAGGCCCGGAGGACGGGCCGGAGCCTGACCCCGGGGCGGAGCCCGAGCCCGATCCAGAGCCCGGGGTCGGACCTGAGCCCGGGTCGGACCTGAGCCCGAGGTCGGACCTGAGCCCGAGGTCGGACCGGGAGCTTGGTGCACGACCTGGAGCCCAGGGCCGGGGGCCTGGAGCCCAGGGCCGAGCCAGGAGCCCGGAGCTGGACCTGGGCACCCGGAGCCGGACCGGGAGCTCGGTGCACGACCTGGAGCCGGTGATGCAGAGTGAGCCCCGGCATCGAGCTTGGCGTGAACACGCAGTAATCCGCATCAACTACTGGTGCTCGTGCTGCAGTTGATGAACACTCTCTCCCTGGTGTGCCCGCAGCACGGCGAACAGGCCGCGAGCGGCAGGCCATCGAAAGCCGTCGGAAAGCTCTTCCACTCGACGCGCTCCGGCCCCGCCGGACGCGGAAGGAGCAGCCCATGCGCGCTGGGAGACCGGGCCGGGCGCGGGTCACCGCCCTCGCCGCCCTCGCGATCGCCGCACTCCTCGCCCCGGGGGCCCATGCGGCCGGCGCCGGGCTCCAGGAGGACGACGAGGACGGCGGGCCCGCCGCGCCCGCCGACTACAGCTACGTACAGAAGGCGATCCCCGGGCAGCAGCTGCCCCGGCACGCCTACGACACGGCCGCCGCGCAGGCCGCCGCCCTGCCCGCCACGCCCGGCACCTGGCAGCCCGTGGGCCCCACCAACATCGGTGGCCGGGTCGTCTCGCTCGCCCTCGACCCCGGCCGCCCCGACACCCTGTACGCGGCCGCCGCCAGCGGCGGACTGTGGCGCTCGGCCGACGCCGGGAAGAACTTCGAACCCCTCTGGCCCGCCCAGCAGACCCAGGCCATGGGCGCGGTCGCCGCCGCACCGGACGGCACCCTCTACGCGGGCACCGGGGAGCCGAACCCAGGCGGCGGCAGCGTCACCTACGAAGGCACCGGCGTCTACCGCTCGACCGACCACGGCCGGAACTGGCAACCCGCCGGGCTGCGCGACTCCGGCGCGGTCGGCGCCATCGACGTGGACCCGCGCCACCCCCGCCACGTCCTCGTCGCCGCCACCGGCTCCCTCTACAACGCGGGCGGCGACCGGGGCGTCTACCTCTCGAACGACGCCGGCACCTCCTGGCGCCGCGTCCTCGACGTACCCAACGCGTACACCGGCGCCGTCGACGTACAGCGCGACCCCGCGAACCCCGAGCGCGTCTACGCCGTCCTGTGGGACCACCGGCGCGAACCGGACAAGCGGACGTACGGCGGCACCGGCTCCGGGGTCTACCGCTCCGACGACGGCGGCACCCACTGGCGACGCCTCGGCGGCGGTCTGCCCACCGCCGACTCGGGCCGGATCGGCCTCGGCATCGCCCGCTCCGAACCCGGTCGCCTCTACGCGACGGTCGGTGCCACCAACGGCACCTTCGGCGGCTTCCTCACCTCCGCCGACGGCGGCGACACCTGGTCCCGGCTGCCCGACAACCCGGCCCTGGCCGACTCGCAGTCCAGCTACTCCTGGTGGTTCGGAAAGGTCTGGGTCGACCCCGCCGACGCCCGCCACGTCCACGTGGCCGGAGTCGCCCTGATGACCACCAAGGACGGCGGCACCACCTGGACGGCCGAGGAGAACGCCGTCCACTCCGACCAGCACGCCATGATCTGGGACCCCCGCCACCCCGGCCGCCTCTACCTCGGCAACGACGGCGGCGTCTACCGCTCCGACGCGCGCGGCGACGGAGGCTGGACCAAGGCCGAGTACGAGCCGTGGACCCAGCTCTACACCGTGGCAGCCACCCCGCAGGACACCGGCCGCATCTCCGGCGGCGCCCAGGACAACGGCTCCATCCGCTCCTGGGGCGGCCCCCGGTTCAACGAGTACCTCGGCGGAGACGGCCTCCAGAACCTGATCGACCCCACCGACAAGAACAGGGCGTACGCCTGTTACCAGTACGGCAGTTGCTTCCGCTCGACCGACGGCGGCAACACCCTGACCGAGTACACGGACGCCACCACCGCCGACCGCCGCAACTGGCTGACGCCCGTCCAGTTCGACCCGGTGAACCCCAACGTCCTCTACTACGGCGGAAACCGGCTCAACCGCTCGACCGACGGCGGCGCCACCTGGACACCCATCAGCCCCGACCTCACCGGCGGACCAGGGCGCGACGACTACCCGTACGGAACCATCACCACCGTCTCCGCCGCCCGCGACGGCCACACCGTGTGGGTCGGCACCGACGACGGCCGGGTGTGGACCACGCGCGACCTCGGCGCACACTGGACCCAAGTCCTCACCGACCAACCCTGGGTGACCCGCGTCGCGGTCGATCCCGCCGACCCGGCGACGGCGTACGTCTCCCTCTCCGGCTACCGCGCGGGCTCCGCCCAGCCCCATCTGCTGCGCACCACGAACGCGGGCGCGAGCTGGACCGACCTATCGGGCAACCTGCCGCAGGCACCGGTGAACGATGTCGTCCTCGGCGCCGGGGGAGCGCTCTACGTCGCCACCGACCAGGGCGTCTTCGTCGGCACGGCGTACGGCGCGAAAGAAGCCGACGGCCGGGCCCGCTGGCTCCGGCTCGGCGGCGGACTGCCGCTGGTCCCGGTCAGCGACCTCGCCTACGACCACGCCAACCACCGTCTGGTGGCGGCGACCTTCGGCCGCGGCTTCTACACCTTCCGCACGCTCTGACCCCGGCCGGGGCGGCCGGTCACTCCTTGGTGCGGCCCGCGAAGTAGGTCGCCACCATGTCCTCGGCGCCGTGACCGGCCGCCTGCGCCCGGGCGAACCGTGCGGCCGACGCCTGCGTCAAGTCGAGCCGTACGCCCGCCTGTTCGGCCGCTCCCAGGATCAGCTGGGTGTCCTTGAGGGCGGTCGAGACGGCGAAACTCGGCGTGAGGTCGCCGGTGAGGAGAGCGGCGGCCTTGGTGTGCAGGTAGGCGGTGTCCAGCGGGCCACCGGCGATCGCGTCCAGGAAGAGCCGGGGGTCCACCTGGAGGCCCTCGGCGAGGCCCAGGCACTCGGCGACGGCGCCGACCAAATTGATCACCCACGTGTTGGCGACCAGCTTCAGGCGCGAAGCCCCGCCCGGCTCGTGGCTCACCCAGACCGTCCGCTGCCCGATCGCGTCCAGGACCGGCGCGAGCGTCTCGCGCGCCGAAGGCGGACCCGAGACGAAGACGGTCAGCTTGCCCTCCTCGGCGGGCTTGCGGGTGCCCAGCACGGGGGAGTCGCAGTACACCACCCCCAACTCGGCCGCCCGCGCGGCCAGTTCGAGCGTCGCGTCCGGTCCGACGGTGGAGGTCTGGAGCCACAGCTGCCCGGAGCGCAGGCCCGGGGCGGCGGCGTCGAGGGTGGCCGACACGGACGGGCCGTCGTTCAGCGCGGTGAGGACGACATCGGCGCCGCGCACCGCCTCGTCGGCGTCCGCGTACACCGTGGCCCCGTCCTCGGCCAGCGCCTCGGCCTTGGCGCGGGTCCGGTTCCAGACCCGTACGGCCAGACCGGCCCGCAGCAGACTCCGGGCCATACCGGCCCCCATGATGCCGGTGCCGAGTACGGCGACAGTGGGCGTGCTCGAAGCTTCGGACACGGTGAACTCCTTCGCGGATGGTGGCGCTCGGTCGCGTACCCCCGAGTCTTATACGGCCGCGGCCGGACGAGGGCGCAAGGCGCCGCCACATTATGGACGTGGCTACCTCCGCTCGGGGGCAGACGGCATCCGGTACGAACGGAGGTCTGTCGCGGATGGCTTGGCTTGCGGGAGGGGGAGCACCCGGCGGGGGGAGGGTGTGAGGGCGAGAGCGCTCCTGCGGACACGCGCTTCCCGTGGTTGAGAGGGTCCCGTGAGGGGTGAGAGCGCTCTCGCAGGGCCTGCACTCCCTGGCTGACACCGTGCCCGTGAGGGCGAGAGCGCTCTCGCAGACCCGCGCTCCGACCGGCCGAGACGGCGACCGCGAGAGCGAAGAGCGCTCTCGCGGGCACCTGGTCCCGGCGCGACCCGCCGCGCGCCGGGCTCTTTCAGACCCCTCGCGGTACCCGCGACGGGCGGCCCCGTCCGCGGGTCAGGGTGTAGCCGGCCAAGCCCGCGAGCGCGGCGAGCAGGCCGCCGGCTCCGGTCCACAGCCAGCGGTCGGTCCACCAACCGGACGCCCAGCCGCCATCCGGCTCGACCGCGGACTTGGCGCCCAGCGGCGTGGACAGCTTGCCGTCGACGGCGTGGGCGCCGCCCGTGTCCAGGACGGTCGGCTCGACCTCCGTCTTGAACGGAAGGCCCCGGTCGGTGTCGGGCAGTGAGACCGCCGTCAGGCGGATGTAGTAGCTGCCCGGCAGCGGGTCGTTGGACCAGGTGTCGGCCCAGGCGACGGTCGGCCGCAGGGTGCATGACAGTTCGACCGTGGCCGCGTCCTGTGCGGCGGACCGGGACTGCGTGCCGTACATGCACGGCTGGCGGCGGCGCAGCCCGTCGTACACGTCGATGCGCCAGGTGGAGGCGCCGTGCCGGGCTGCGGCGTCGGGGAGCGTGACCTTGGCGGTGACGGTGGGGCGCTGCCCGGCGTCGGCGGGGAACATCCAGTACAGGTAGTCGCCGGTCGACGCCGACGCGGTGGCCTTCTGGCCCTGCTGCACGGCGACCGCGGTACGGAAGGCGGTACCGGCCTCCGTGGGCGCGGCACCGCTCTTCGACGCGGAGGGGCTGGGTGAGGGCGAGTCGGCCAGCGCGGGCGCCGCCCCGCCGAGCAGGGCCGCGCCGGCCAGCGCCACGGCCGTCAACGTCCGTACGGTACGCATGAGTTGGCCCCCCGGGCGAGATGAGGTGTTCGGCATCAGTTGGTCCGCCAGACCGCGATGCGCCAGCGCGAGATCCAGCCCCACACCAGACCGGCGACGAGACCGGTCAGCGCGAGCGCGCCGAGCAGCCACCAGCCCCGGCCGAGGCCGAAGGAGGCCACGTCGGAGGCGGGGTGGGGGCCGTCCACCAGGTCGATGGCGAGCTCGACCGGCAGGCCCGGGTCGGTCTTGACGCCGGGCGGCGCCGAGAAGGAGTTGGAGACCTGGAGGCAGACGGTCTCCGGGGTCGACTTGTCGGCCGAGTCGTCGGCGGTCGCCTTGGGGTAGCGCAGGCCGGTCGAGATGAGGTCCGTACGCCCGTCGCCCGCCTCCGAGCCGCGCACGATCTCGCGGCCGTGCGTGGTCATCGCCCGCAGCAGGACGCCGTAGTCCGGATTGGTCTGCCGGTCCACGCCGACGCTGGCCGAGGCGCGCAGCTCCTGGCCGGGCAGCACGTCGACCTTGTACGTGCGGTGCTCGGCGAACTTCTCGCGGTCCGTGTACAGGCCGGGCTTGAGCTGGGGAGCGCTCTCACAGCTCGCGGTGCCGTTGGTGGCGACGGGCACGGCGACCGGGTCGGCCGCCCGGTCCACCAACTGCTTCACCTTGCCGGAGAGTTGGTCGGTGTGCTGCACCGAGGTGTAGGTTCCGCCGGTGGCCTCCGCGATGCAGGTGAGCTGCTCACGGGTCTTGGCGTCCGGGATGAGGCCGAGCGTGTCGATGGTGAGGTGGATGCCCTGGGCGGCGATGTCGCGGGCCACCTCGCACGGGTCGAGCGGCTGGCAGGTGTCCTCGCCGTCGGTGATGAGCACGATCCGGCGGGTCGCGTCACCGCCCTTGAGGTCCTCGGCCGCGCCCTGGAGGGCCGGGCCGATGGGCGTCCAGCCGGTGGGCGCGAGGGTGGCGACGGCGGTCTTCGCCTCGGTACGGTTCAGCGGGCCGACCGGGTAGAGCGCGCGGGTGTCCTTGCAGCCCACCTTGCGGTCCTCGCCCGGGTAGTTGGCCCCGAGGGTGCGTATCCCGAGCTGGACCTCCTGCGGGACCGAGTCGAGGACCTCGTTGAACGCCTGCTTGGCGGCGGACATCCGGGACTTGCCGTCGATGTCGGTGGTCCGCATGGACCCGGAGACGTCAAGGACCAGGTCGACCTTGGGCGCGGCCTGCTGGGCGGGTTGCCCGTCGGGCCGGGGCGCCGCGGAGGCGGCTGTGTCCACGGCCGGGAGGATGCCGGTGGCGAAAGTGGCGACCAGCGCGCACACTCCGGCCGCCAGCCGTTTTCTGGTGATCATCGCCGGATCCTATGGAAGATCGATACGCACCCCAAATCGGCTGCGGCCGATGAGCCCAAATCCCGTGATCCTTAAGCGGGTTGACGACTTGGGCTACGGAGTCGTCTGCGGGCGCTGGGCCACCGTGAGCTCACGCTCCGTCAGCGGTGGCGCCGTCAGCCTCGGCAGGGAGGGGCCGCGCAGGACGGCCAGCACGATCCTCGGCCGGACAAGGGCGGAGCGCGGCGCAGACAGCGTCATCACGTCGAAGAGCGCCCTGGTGACAGCGGGATGGCCGGTCGCGGTGAGCAGCAGCCGGTCGACGTACCGGCGCAACAGCTTGGAGCCCGCACCGGGCTGGGTGCCGATCGCGCCGGGGTAGAGGATGTCCTGTCCGATCGCGAGCTCCCAGGCGAGGGAGACCGGGCGGGCCACCGCGCGCTGGACCCGCGCGGCCAGGCCCGGGGCCTTGAGGCCGCGGTCGGCCAGGTGGTCCCGCAGTGCCTCGGCACCCTGCGCGGCCACCGAGAGCCCATGCCCGTAGACCGGGTTGTAGGTGGCGACCGCGTCACCCAGTACCACGAAGCCCTCGGGCCAGTTCTTCACCTTCTCGAAGTAGTTCCGCCGGTTGACGGTGCTGCGTGTGACCACCACGTCCGTCAGGGGTTCCAGGTGGCTGATGAACTCACCGACCACAGGATGCCGCACCGACCGGGCGAACGCCTCGAACTCGT
The DNA here is from genome assembly GCF_056431605.1 of Streptomyces sp. NPDC045846. Lineage (NCBI taxonomy): Bacteria > Bacillati > Actinomycetota > Actinomycetes > Kitasatosporales > Streptomycetaceae > Streptomyces > Streptomyces sp. NPDC045846. The sequence goes on from NZ_JBWKKJ010000001.1 coordinate 539,836, forward strand.
CGGCGGAGCCGCTGGGTTGGCCGCCACGGGTTCCCGACAGCGTCACGAGCCAGCGTCCGCCCTCGACGGGCACGATGGTCGTGGTGCGGCCGGGAACCGGTTGGCGCGCGTCCGACTGCACATTGATCAGAGGGAACCGCTCCGTCCCCTCCGGGGCGCGGAAGATCCGGCTGGCGTAGGCGAGGCCCGAGTCGACTTCCTCCTGGCGGGGCCGGGCGACGCCGAGCCCACCGAGCCAGTGCGGGGCCCGCGAGCCGCGCCCCGACGCATCCACGACCAGGTCGGCGTGGAGAGCGCGCTCATCGCCGTCCTGGGTGCGTACCCGTATCCCGGTCACCCGGGCCGCGCTGCCCTCCAGGCCGAGGAGCTCGGTGCGGGTGAGGACGTCGATCCGGGGGTCCGCGGTGACCTGCTCGCGTACCACCCAGTCCAAAAGGTCGCGGCTGCAGGCGATCACGAACTGCATCTCGGGCCAGCGCCGCAGCCAGCCCTGGGACTGCATGGACACGAGTCCGGTGGGCAGGGAGATGCGCCGGGCGCCGGCGGCGATCCAGCGGTCGTTGAGCCCGGGCAGCAGGTTCTCCATGGCACGTGCCCCGCCGGACCACAGCAGGTGGGCGTGGTGGGCCTGGGGGAGGCCCTTGCGCGGGGCCGGCCCCGCGGGGAGGCTGTCGCGCTCGACCACGGTGATCTCGTCGGCGTGCTCGCGCAGTGCGGCGGCGGCCAGCATGCCCGCCGCTCCGCCGCCGATGACGAGGGCGCGACGCCGGGTGGGGGCTCTGAAGGAACGGTCGGGCTCGCTCAATGGACTTCGCTCTCTGGCAGGGCCGCGTGCCCGGGGGCCGCTGCGGCGACGGACGCCTCACGCAGGACGGCAGAGATCCGCACCAGATCACGAGGGCCTTCGGCGGTGGTGGGTTCAGCGGTCCCGACCGAGTCTAGGATCTTGCCTTCGGGGTCGGCGATGCGGGCCCGCACCGCCGCCGTCAGCATCGCCGCGTCCGCCACGGCCTGCGCGCGTTCCGGATCGGAGCCCTCCGCGACGGCCGCGGCATGAACACGGGCATGCTCCGCACGGTCGAAATACGGATGCAGGGCGAGCAGACCGTCGTGGATGTCGGATTCCCGGCGGGTCAGGGACAGTTCGGCGGAGGACCACCACAGGATGCGTACCGAACGGGCGTGACCGGGGGCCGCCCTGTTCAGCTCGCGCCACAGCGGACCCAGTTGGCGGTAGGTGCTCCAACTGTGCCAGCTGTCCGCGAGCCGCTGGCAGACCAGGGGAAGACAGAAGCCCACCGCGCTGACCTGGGCGCCCACGGAGGCGAGGATCGGCGCGAGATCGGTGCTCAGCCAGTCCCAGTCACCCCCGGCCCACCGGGCGAAGACGGCCGCGAACTTCGCCGCCGCGTAGAGCGTGTTGAACGTGTAGCCGAGTACGATGATCAGCAGCCCGATGCGCAGCCACCCGTGGACCTGGAGCGCCCAGCGCCAGCACAGGTAGTTCATGGTGACGCCGGCGACGGTGACACCCATGAGGTAGAGCACGATCATCTCGCGGATGTACGGCGTGTTGGCGTAGTACGTGTCCAGGTCCCGCAACCGCTCGACCGGGGCGTCTCCGAGTAGGAAGAGCACCACGAGCAGGACCATGTGCACGCTGTACCCGGCGATCCAGCGGCGGGAGACGCGCCGGGTCTGCTCGGGAGGTCCGCCGCGCCAGTTGACGATCAGTACGAGACAGGACGCGCTGAACCCGCTGAGTAGCGCGTACACCAGTGGGGCGGAGAAGTTGGTGATGCCGGTGAGCTCGTTGACCTTCGCGATGGTGGGCGGCGCCGCGAAGAAGAACACCAGACCGGCCATGGCGAGCAGGGCGCACACGGCGCGCATCAGCGGGTCGCGCCAGGCACGCACCAGCGAGGGCACCTTGAACGCGAGAGCGGCCGCCATCGCGGCGGCCGGGACGTAGTAGGAGGGACCCTGCACGCCTCAGCCCTGCGGCCCGCGGTACCCCAGCGAGGCCTCGATGCGGCCGGCCAGCATGTCGCGACGCACCGGCCCCCGCATACCCGAGCCGTTGAGCCAGGGTCGGCACTTGCTGCCGAGCAGCACGCCGAAGCTTTCGGCGTCGGTCTCCTCGGCGAGGTGCGAGCGGGTGCGGGCGGCCACCTTGCGTACGGTGTCGCTCACGTCGGCGTCGGGCGAGAGCAGCCGGGCCGCGACGGCCGCGCCCTCGACATGGTGACTCCCGTGCCCCGCGTTCATGTGCCACAACTCATGGCCCAGGATGACCAGTTGGTGGTCCGGTGCGGTGCGCTCCTCCACCACCACCAGATCGCGGTCGGCCATGTCGAGCCAGAGTCCGCTCGCGGTGCCGGGCGGGAAGGCCGCCATGCGGAACTCGACGGGGCGGCCCCGGCGCTTGCTCATGCCCTCGCACAGGGCGGCGTACAGAGCGGTCGGCTCCGCCGGGGCCGGGATCGTGATTCCCGCGACCAGCTCGCCGCACAGCCGGCGCATCTCCTTGCCTATGCCCACCGTTCTCCCCGCCAGCCGTTCATGGAGCAGCACTTCGTCGAGCAGCCCGTCACTGTGCAGCCTGCCGAGCCGTACGCGATTGATCCAGTCAACATTGAGCCGGAGTTCGTTGAACTCGGCATCACTTGACGGCCGGAAATGGACGGACGATGACGTCCGGGCAGGCTGATGGGTGCGGCGGAAGGCCGCCGCGAGGTGCGGATCATGTCAGGACTCCGACCGCTTGACGCTCTCCAGGAGCATGTCGAGCCACTCCGTGACCTTGTCGCGGTGCTTGTCGGTGGGGAGCTGGGCGGCCCGCCAGGCGATGCCGCGGACCCCGTGGTCCTGGAGCAGTCGCTCCAGCGCGTCGCCGCCCGGTGCCCCGGTGAGCGTCACCTCCCGCTCGCGGCCCGCCAGTTGCTGGAGCAGTTCCTGCTCGGTGCGCAGCAGGGCGCCGCCCAGCGCGTCGGTGTCGTCGGCGGTCAGGAACCCCGCGTGGACGCCGAAGAAGCGCTGGATCGCGTCGCAGTGCTCCATCGTCGGCCGCCGGTCGCCGTTGATCAGCGCGCCCGCCTGCTGGCGCGACATGCCCGCGCCGTCGGCGATCTCCTGCTGGGTGTACGGGCGGCCGTTGGGCTTGCGGCGGGTTCTGCGCAGCAGGCTGAACCGCTGAAGGAAGCGCGCCTGCAGATCGGGTTCGCCGGCCGGCTGCCCGTCGAGCAGCGCGCCCACGACGTCGGCCGGAACGCCCGAGGCCTCGGAGAGCAGATGGACGTCGAACACGTCCGCCTGACTCATCCCGAGTTTCGCGGCGAGCTCGGCCACACGGGCGACGACGGCCGCGAGGGGGCCCGTGGCCGCCGGTCCCGGAACCAAGAAGCCGTCCGTCACCAGTAGTTCTCCTAGATCATGCGAGGTCGGTGGGCACAACAGTGGATGCTCCGGAGGTTAGCGGGTCCCGGCAACAACAACCAGAACTTGCCACAGTTGTGGCGCAATCAACGCTTCGGGGGGCCGGAATGCCACGATGCTTGACATCATTGTGGTGGCGGTATCAGGATCGCCACGCGGTGTGAAGATCGCCCTCCGAGCCCCGGGCGGGCCCGAAGGCCGGCCGCCGCACTCGCGGGCCAGCAAGAGGAGTCGCGTACTCGATGGCGGAAGAATCGGTGGCGAAGGATTCGGTGACCAAGGTTCCGGTGGCGCACGTCCCGGTGGTGGGGCGCCCGTTCGCCCTGGTCCAGGAGCGGCCCGGACAGCAGGCGGCCGCGGGGGAGCGGGCCGCCGACGACCCGGCGACCGGGAGAACGGACGCCCCCGGCCTCCCGGACGACCCCGAGCTCGCGGCCTACGTCCACGACTACTTCGCGATGACGGACGCGCTTCCCTTCCCCTCCGTGGTCCTCGACCCGGGCTGGGGCGTGGCGCACGCCAACGCGGCGTACGACGCGCTCTTCGGCGGAGTGGGGCCGCACCCCACCGCCATGCCCGGCCACAACTTCCTGCGCTTCGTCCTGTTCCACCCGGACGCGGCCAGTGTGCTCGCCGAACACGAGACGGCCTGGTGCCTGCCGATGCTGGCCCAGTTCGCCGAGGCGTTCGCCGACGATGAGAGCGCTCCCGGGCTGTGGGACATCCGCCGCGAGATCGCCGACGACCCCATCATGGACGCGGCGTTCCGCCTCGGTCTGCCGCACTGGGTCGAGGCGGTCGGTGACGCGGCCGTGCACCACGACGGCGCGGAACGCCACGTACGCCACCCCGACCCGGCCCGCGGCCGCACCAGCTGCCGTCTGATCAGCGAATCCCCGCGTACGCTGCGGGAGTTCGGGCTGCGCAGGCTGACCCTGGTGCTGCGTGAGGCCGAGCCCGCCGCGCCGCGCCGAGGCCGCGCCCACCTCAGCGTGGTGCCGACCCGCTAGCCGCCCCGAGCCCATCCGCACCGAACGATTTCGGCCAACCCCGGGCGAAGTCGGCCTGCCGCAAAGGATGTTGCTAGCGTGGCCGCGGCAGGCCGGGGCGTGGAGCGGAATCGGGGGCGGGACATGCTGGATCCCACATCGACGGCGGCCGTCGCCGCCGTGCTCGGCGCGGTCGGCTCGGGACTCGCCAACGAAGCGGGCAAAGCGGCCTGGGAGAGCGCGGGCGGCCTGGTCCGCCGCATCGTCGGCCGCGAGGTCCGTGCCCCGCGAGGACGCGACGAACTCGACGGCGTCGCCCGCCAGGTGCACGACGCCTTGCGTCAGGACCCCGCTCTCGCCCGCGCCTGGACCGCGTTCGCCCGCAGCGCGCCGCGCCCCGGCCACGCCCTCCAGGTGCCCGCCCTGCACGCCTCCACCCGCTTCTTCACCGACCGCGACGGCGAGCGCAAGGCCCTGACCCGGGAAGCCTCCCGGGCGGCGGACGGCCGGCCCCGGGTGGCCGTCCTGCACGGCCCGCAGGGCATCGGCACCAGCGCGCTCGCCCTCCACTGGGGCTGCACCGAACTGCGCCGCTTCCCCGACGGACAGCTGTACGCCGACCTGCGCGGAACCGGCACCGGCGCCACTGCGGGGGCCGACCCGTCGACCGTACTGCGCCTGCTGCTCCGGCAGTTCGGCATCCCGGCGGCGGAGATTCCACCCGGCCCCGACGACCGCCGGGCGCTGCTGCGCGCCTGTACCGCGGACCGCCGACTGCTGATCGTCCTCGACCACGCCAAGTCCGCCGCCCAGGTCCTCCCCGTCCTCACCTCCGCGCCCGGCGTGTTCGTCATCGTGACGGCCCGCCACCCCCTGCCGGGCCTCGACGCGGTGGGCATTCCGGTGGGAGCGCTCTCCGACAAGGACGCGCTGCGCCTGCTCACCGACGTCGCCAAGGCCCAGAACGTGGCGCTGGACCGGGCTGCCCTGACTTCCGTCCTCGCCCGCTGCGCCGGTTCCCCCTTCGCGCTGCGCGCTGCCGCCGCCCGCCTCGCCGCACGGCACTGGCGCGACGAAGGGAGCGCGGGAGGCGACGCGGCCCGCACGGCCGTCGCGGACGGGCTGCGCGCCCTGGAACCGGAGGCGGCACGCGGCCTGCGGCTGCTCGCCCAGCGCGACTGGCCCGCCATCGGCGCGCCGATGGCTGCGGCCACGCTAGGCCTTGACGAGGCGGCCGCCGAACGCCTCCTCGCTGAACTCGCCGACAGCCGCCTCGTGGAGAGCGCGACCAACGGCAGGTACTGGATCAGACCGCTGATCCGGGAGTACGCCGTGACGGAGGCCCTGCGCGAGGACGGTCTCACGGCGGTCGAGGAGGCGGTGAGGCGCGCGGTGAACTGGTGTGTCTCCTTCGCCGAACCGGCGAGCAAGGCCGCCCTCAGCCAGGGCTGGCGCCTGGGCGGTCCGGAGCAGGGGACATCGGCCGGCGCGCGGTACACGGACGCAGGCGAGGCGCTGACCGCGCTGCACGACGAACTCGGCAACCTCCTCCAAGCCATCAGCGCGGCCGAGGAGTTGAGGGATGCGGACTCGGTGTTCCGGCTCAACCAGGCCTTGTGGCCCGTGCAGCTGAAGATGGGCTGCCACGACGAGCTCCTGCCTGCCCTGCGCGCGGGCGTCCGGGCCACACTCGCCCAGAACCCCAGCTCCCGCGAGGCAGCCCGCATGCACACGCTGCTCGGTCTCAACCTCACGGAACTACGTCAATGGACCGAAGCCGAGAGCGCTTTCGCGGCGGCCGCCCGCATAGAAGAAGCCGTCGGTCACACCCGGGGCCACGCCACCGCCGTCGAGTCCCTCGGTCTGCTGCGGCTGCGCGAGTGGCGCCACCAGGAGGCGTACGACTGCTTCGAGGCGGCGGACCGCATCCTCGACGGCGTGACCACCAACGGGGAGGGTAGCGGTGATCTGCCCCGTGCCCGCGCTCTCCTGGAGCGTCACCGCGGCCGGGCACTGCGTGGCCTCGGGCGCTGGGCGGAGGCCGAAGTCCGGCTGGAGAGCGCTCTCGCGTTCTTCCGAGGGACCCACGAGGCGTACAACACGGCCCGCACGCTCACCGACCTCGCCGAGACCTTCGAGGCCAGCGGACGGACCTCGGACGCGCTTCCCCTGATCGACGAGGCGATCGCAGCGCTGGCGAACGAACAGGCCCACTATCACCTGATCCACCTGAGAGCGCTCCGCGAACGGTGCGCGGACGAGGGCGTTACTGAATGACGTCCGGCTCCGTCGGGCGGGAGAGCGCGTTCACGTCTACGTCTACGGGCACGTGCAGGGGCGCGGGTGCGGGTGCGACTCCGGCGTTCTTCGCGGAGTGAAGCGGGCCCAGCCCAGGTCTGAGACTCCGGTTGCTGGGATCGTTCCGTTCTGGTGCGGGGGTTCGGTTGCGCGAGTGGGGCAGCCCCTCAGCCTGGTGCTGGTATCGGTGCAGGCACCAGCACCAGCACCAGCACCAGCACCAGCACCAGCACCGGTACTGGGATCGGTCATGCGGCTGCGGCGGTCTGACCGTCTCGTGAGAGCGCTCTCAGTCCGACGGTACGGACCGTGGCTGCTCCAGCCCCTGAAGCAGGAGGGCGACCAGCCTGCGGGGGTCCTAGCGGGGGTCGCTGTCGCGGCCGATGCAGAGATTCCCGATGCCGCGCATCAACTCGTAGGCGTGGGTGCCGGGCCTGATGTCTCCCGACTCCACCGCCGCGTCGAGCAACTCCGCGCAGACGGGCGCCAACCGGTCGAGGAAGTAGGCGTGCAGCGCGTCGAACCCGCTGCTTTCCGACTGCATCGCGTTGGCCAGCCCGTGCTTCGTGACCAGGAAGTCGACGAACAGCTCTACCCACTGGCGCAGTGCCGCGAGTGGTGACTCGCTGCCGGCCAGCAGGCTCGGCCCCGCCTCGGCGCACGCCTCGACCCTGATGGCGGTAGACCGCGACGACGAGGTCCGCCCGGGTGGGGAAGTTGCGATAGATGGTGCCCATCCCGACGCCCGCACGGGCCGCGATCTCGCGGATCGGCGCGTCCACGCCGGATGTGCCGAAGACGGCGGCGGCCGCGTCGAGAAGCGTCTGCTGGTTGTGCAGCGCATCGGCCCGCTTGCCGCGGGGCGCTCCCCCCTGCGGGACTTGTCCCGGACACCATGCACTCCTTCCGGCAGTCATTGACTAGGCGGAACGGCGCTCCGTATAGTAAACGGAACAACGCTCCGCTTGAAACCTAACTCAAGCCGGACGCTCCCGACCGCCTGCCCAAAGGCCGTCGAAGGTAAATCGAGGGGAAACGCGCATCATGAGTGCACCGACATCGACCCCCGCAGCTGACACCTTCAGCTCGCGTCCCCAGTACGGAAGTCTCGGGGCTTCCGGAAGTCCCGTACTGTCCGTCAGCCCGATCGTGCTCCCTGTTCCCGGCCGCCCCGTCGACCTGGAACTGAAGGTCTCCGCACCGGTGATCGGAACCGAGCTGCCGATCATCCTGCTCTCCCATGGTCAGGGTTTCTCCAACCACCTCTCCTCCCTGCACGGCTACGCCCCGCTCGCCAATTACTGGGCAGCGCACGGGTTTGTGGTCGTTCAGCCCACTCACCTGAGTTCGAGGACGCTGACCCTCGACCCGGGCATCCCGGGCGCGCCGCTGTACTGGCGATCCCGTGCCGAGGACATGAAGCACATCCTGGACGGGCTCGACGCGATCGAGGCCGCAGTCCCGCAGGTGCGCGGCCGTCTGGACCGCGACCGGGTCGCCGTGGCAGGCCATTCGATGGGTGGGCACACGGCGAGCCTCCTGCTCGGAGCCCGCCTCACCGACCCGGACGACGGTAGGGAGGTGGATCTGGCGGAGCCCCGGATCAAGGCGGGCGTCCTGCTCGCCGGGCCGGGGCGGGGAGGCGACGCTCTCACGGAGCAGGTGGCCGAAGACTTCCCCGTCTTCCTCACCACCGACTTCTCCCGGATGGCAACGCCGACGCTCGTGATCGCGGGCGACAAGGACACCTCCGCCCATATGACGGTGAACGGCCCGGACTGGCACGCCGACCCGTACGTCCTGGCCCCGGGGCCCAAGTCCCTGCTCACCCTCTTCGACGCGGAGCACGGGCTGGGCGGCATCTCGGGCTACGACGTGGCCGAGACCACGGACGAGAACACCACTCGGGTGGCCTTGGTCCAGCACCTCACCTGGGCCTACCTCCGCTCTCGGCTCTACCCCGGGGATGACGCTTGGCAGTCGGCGACGGAGGCCCTGACGGCCGAGTCCGACCCGCTGGGGCGAATCGAGTCCAAGGAGGGCGCCACCGGCCCCAAGTAGGGGCGACCATAGGTCACTTGGTGACCTCCACCCGATGCGCGACACCTCCCGTGCGCACGATCAGCCCGCCCTCGACCGCCTTCTCAACGGTCCGGCCCGCTGTCAGCCAGGCGTACAGCGCCGAGGCCGCGGCCCCGGGATCGAGTCCTGCGGGATCGCCGGTGAGGCGCACGAGCGGTCCGTTGCGTGGCCGTACGGTGCACGTGCCCGGGCCCGTGATGAAGGCGGCAAGAGCGCTGTGCGGGTGACGTGCGAGCACCTCGCGTGTCCAGAGTTCGGGCGACCCGAACCGCAGGTCGTCCGGCGCGCCATCGCGCAACAGGACGTCAGCCAGGGCGAGTTGACCCGGATCGCGCGTGTCCTCGTGAACCGCTATGTGGGCGTCGCCTTCCCTGTCCGGCTCGAACCAGGGGTCGGCGTACCGGGCCACGTGAACCTCATCCGCTGCCTCCGTGCTCACCCGCGTGAGCACCTTCAACGGGGCGTTGAGCGACGGGCGTTGGCAGGGCGGCAGCGGGAGTCGTTCGAGCAGCGCGGGCCACGCCGGTTCCGGGATATTGATCAAACGGTAGAAGAGGCTGCGCAGGAGGGCCGCCGATTTGCCGGGTGAGGAGGTGGTCAGACGGGCTGGCCCCGGCAGAGGCTGGTGCTTCGTCATCAGGTCGTGCAACTGAGCGGCCAGAGGCGTGTGCGGCTCGAACCGCGGAGCGCTGCGTACGAATTCGGCCACCGGGGAACGGGGGTCGAGCCCGTTCAACGGCGCGGCGCCGAGCAGAACGGGGGTGCCGAGGGCCGCCGCGTAGTAGCTGACGGAACCGTGATCGCCGATGACGGCGTCCGCCGCCAGCAGCGCCTGGCGCCAGTCGCGCAAGGGGTCGATCAATGTGAGGCCGCCGCGCAACGCCCGGTCCAGCCAGGCCCGGATCTGCCCGGGACCGTGCCCGTGCCAGATGTTGGGATGCAGCACGGCGGCGACCCGGTACTCGTCGGCGGGCAGCTCGGCGGTGAGGCGGGGCAGCAGTGAGGGGAGTACGTCGTCCCCGCCGCCGTCACCGAACAGCGACTCGGGGTTCCAGGTCGAGTTCAGCAGCACCAGGCGCTGGCCCCGGCGCACCCCGAGCGCCTTCTGGAAGCGCTCTCGGTACGGCCGGGCCGCCAGCATCCGGTCGAAGCAAGGGTCCCCCGCGAGGGTCGCTGTGGGGACAGCCTCGGGGCACGCCGTACGCAACCGTTCCAACTGCTCGGGGTGCGAGAGGACCATGGCGTCCGCGACGGGTATGCCCTCATGGAGCAGCCACTCGCGGGAGAGGCCAAAGACGGGTGGCGGTGCAGACGAGAGAGCGCTCTCGGGTTCGGTCTGGGCTCGATCGCGGGCGGATGCGCCCGCTGAGGCCGAGGCTGGGGCCGCGGGCGAAGGGTGTCCGGTGTCCGGTGTCCGGTGTCCGGTGTCCGGTGTCCGGTGTCCGGTGTCCGGTGTCCGGTGTGGAGAGCGTCTTATTGTAGCCGACGCCGTGCGAAAGGAGGGCCAACTTGCCTGAGATGCAGTGGAGTTGACCGCCAAGGCTGGCCGTGATCGCCAGGTCGACCTTGGTTTCGAGCGCCTGCTCCCAGGGGAGCACGGGCACCCCGATCTCGGCCAGCAGCGACTCCACTCCGGCCTCGAAGGCCGAGGATCCGGTACAGGTGGCCAGGAGCTGTATGCGGAGGTCGTCGTGGAACAGGGGCAGGACGTCGAGGAGCCTGGTCGCCGATGTCACGTTGTGCACCACGAACAGCACACGCCGGCACTGGCCGCGGGTCGCCCAGCGCGCGGCGTCGTCCCCGACCGGCACCCGTATGCGCCGACCGACGGACTCCGTCACCGCGCCACCTCCAGCTTCAAGCCCGTCATCCCCTCGTTGTGGTGCGGCCACGATAGCCAAGTGGGCGATCGGCTCCCGCGTGGGTGGCGGCCTTGCGCAGCTCTCTGGACTGGGCCCGCTTGCGCCCGCGGCCTACGCGGGCGGCGGTTTCGCGTGGAGCCGAGCGTCGACGGCCCGAGCGCGGTCGCGTGCGGGCGCCCGGCGAACTCGGCGGCGGGTGGGCCGGGGGCTTGAACGTTGCGGGTCGGCCACCGGAGAGAATGGCCGGGTGATGCTCCGCTACCGCGTACTCGGACCGACGCAGGCACTGCGCTCTGACGGCAGTGAAGCGCGGCTGGGCGGAGCCCGTTTGAGAGCGCTCCTCGCCGCGCTGGCGGCGGGCGCTGGGCGTGCGGTCCCGCAGTCGATGCTGATCGCGCAGGTGTGGGGCGAGGGGGACGAGCCGCCCGCCGACGAGGCCGGGGCGGTGCAGGCGCTGGTCGGGCGGCTGCGTCGGGCGCTCGGGCGAGGCGCTGTTGAGTCGGTTCCGGGCGGTTATCGACTCACCGCCCATGCCGACGAGATCGATCTCTTCCGCTTCGAGCGCCTCGCGGCGGAAGGCGCGGCCTCGCTGGCTGCTGGAAATCCGGACAGGGCCGGTGGGCTCTTGGACGAAGCCCTAGCCCTATGGAGCGGCCCAGCGCTGGCGGACCTCCCGTCGCGCGACGGTGACCCGCTGGTGGTGCGAGCCGAGCGGCGCCATGCCGATGCACGTCGAAACCGGCTGGCGGTGGAGGTGGAGCTGGGCCATGCCGAGAGCGCTCTCGGCGAGCTGGGCGCACTCGCTTCCGCGGCTCCGCTCGACGAACCGCTCCAGGCCCTCCATATCCGCGCGCTGCGAGCAGCAGGCCGCTCGGCGGAGGCGCTCGTCACGTACGAATCCGTACGGGGAGCGCTCTCCCAGCGCCTCGGTACGACCCCCGGGCCAGAGCTGCTGTCCTTGCACGCTGAACTGCTCAATCCCGAGCGGCATGTCGAGAGCGCTCTCAAGAGCTCGGGCCCCAAGAGCTCGGGCCCCGGGGGCTCCAGCCGCGGGGATTCGCCCGGTGTGGGTTGGGACGAGGTCGGCACGGGCCACCCGCACTCAGGTCCGCCGAGGCCTGACCACCCGGGTTCGTTCGGTGCGGCGCCGCCCTACAAGGCTTTGCACGGAACGACCCCGCCCTACATGGACACGAGCCATGAGCCCACAAGCCAGACGGGCGTCGGCCGCGCAGCCTTGGATGACACCGGCTCCGGCCACACAGCCTCAGACCACATGGGCTCCGGTCACACAGCCTCAGACCACATGGGCTCCGGCCACACAGCCTCGGACCACACGGGCTCCGGCCGTACGCTCTCGGATCACACGGGCTCGGGCCACGTGGCCCACAGCCACACGCCCCAGGCCTGTACGAGCCCGGACTATGTGGCCCCGTCCCACACGCCCCTGCCCCACCCGGCCACATCCCGTACAGCCTCCGCCCACGCCCTTCCGCCTCGCTCCACCCACCCGGCCCCGCACCGGGCAGCTGCGGCTGTGCCTGGGGCCGATGGGCAGGAGGGGCAAGTTGGTCAGGGGGCGTCGGCTGTCCGGGCGGCGGGCAATTTGCGGGCTCGGCTCACCTCGTTCGTCGGGCGGGAGGCCGAAGTCCGGGCGGTGCATGAGGACCTGAGCCGGGCCCGGCTGGTCACGCTCACCGGGCCCGGCGGGGCGGGCAAGACGCGCCTGGCGGTCGAGGCGGCCGACGCCGTCGCGGCGCAATGGGACGACGGGGTGTGGCTGGTCGAGCTCGCGCCCGTACGGGATGCGGCGAGTCTGCCGGAGGCCGTGCTCACTGCCCTGGGTGCCCGCGAGACGCGGCTTGCGGGTCCGGCCGAGACGACGACGAGGGACCCACTCGCGCAGCTGATGGCCCACTGTGGGCGTCTCCGCATGCTGATCGTGCTCGACAATTGCGAGCAAGTCGTGGGCGCGGCAGCGGAGTTGGTCGAGGATTTGCTCACGTCGTGCCCGGGGGTCACCGTCCTGGCGACCAGCCGGGAGCCGCTCGGCGTGCCGGGCGAGCGGGTGAGGGCCCTTGGGCCACTGCCGCATGAGAGCGCTCTCGACCTGTTCGGCCAGCGTGGCGCCGCCGCCCGGTCCGGCTTCAGCGCCGACGACGATCCCGACGCGGTGGCGGAGATCTGCCAACGTCTGGACGGGTTGCCCCTGGCTCTCGAACTCGCAGCGGCGCGGCTCCGGTTGTTCACGCCGCGGCAGATCGCGGACCGGCTCGACGACAGGTTCCGGTTGCTCAATACCGGCCCCCGCACCGGCAGGACCCTCCAGCCAAGACAGCAGACACTGCGCGCGGTGGTCGACTGGTCCTGGGATCTCCTCGACGCCGAAGAGCAGGCCGTGCTGCGGCGTCTCGCCGTCTTCGCCGGAGGCTTCGCCCTGCCGGAAGCGGAAGCCGTCTGCGAGGACCGTGAGACGGCGGCCCCCGACGAACCGGCCCCTGGCCCTGCTGTCCCCGGCCGGTCGGGCCCCCGCGGGAACAGTCCCCGCCCGTCGGCCCCCGTGTGGGAGGCCACCCCGGTCGTCGATCTCCTCGGCTCTCTCGTCGACAAGTCGCTCGTCACGGCCGCGCCCGCTGCGGCGGGCGGGATGCGGTACCGGTTGTTGGAGACCGTCGCGGAGTACGCGGCGCAGCGGCTCGACGAGGCGGGGGAGCGGGCGGCGGTCGAGGTGCGGCATCTCGTCGCCTACCGGGAACTCGTCCGTACGGGAGAGCCTCTGCTGCGTGGTCCGCGTCAGCACGAGGTCATCCAGCGCTTCGAAGCCGAGCACGACAACGTAAGAGCCGCATTGCGTACGGCAGTTGAGCGGAAGCGGGAGCAGGACGCGCTGTGCCTCGTCCTCGCCATGGCCTGGTTCTGGCAGTTGCGGGGGCATCAGGCCGACGCGCGCGGCTGGGCCGGGGAGGCCGCCGAACTCGGCCCGGATCCCTTCGCCGAACCTGTGCGATCCGCCGCTGCCCTCGCCGACCGGTGCACGGACAGTCCGCCGCCCTGGACGGGGGAGCGGCTCCGGGAGGCCCGGCGCGGGGTGCGTCTGATGGTGTTCGCGGCCGGCGGTGGCAGCGACGCGGAGCTCACCAGCCCCCGGACCGTGGCGTATCTGCGCCGGATCGTCGCAACGTACGGGAACGGCCTGCCGCAGAACAGTCGCCAGCCCGGCTCGGTCTGGTACTTCGCCCGGCTCCTCACCGGCGAGTTCACCGGATTCGACCGGGTGGTCGACGAGATGGTCGCGGACGCCAGGCGGCATGGTGATCCCTGGGACCTCGCCTTCACCCTCCTGCTCCGCGCGAAACTGGCCGGGGGTTCCGATGCCGCCGACGCGCTCGTGCTCTTCGAGCGCATCGGCGACCCGTGGGGCGTCGCCGAGTCCCTCTCGGCGCGGGGTGAGTCGTACGCGCGGGAGGAGCGGTACGAGGAGGCCGCAGCGGATTTCGAGCGGGCGCTCGAAGGGGTCGCCCGGATCGGTGCGCATGCCCAAGTCCCGGAGTTCAAGGGCAGGTTGGCGGCCGTGCGTCTGGAGACGGCGCGCACCCCGGGCGAGCGTGAAGCGGCGGAAGGTCTGCTCGTGGAGGCCGTCGAGGAGTCGCGGCACTTCCCCGGGGAGGACATCGGTACCGCCCGGATGCTTCTCGCCCAGCACTATGGGCGCACCGGGCGGATCGACGGTGCTCGGGAACAACTCCGTTCGATGGAGGCGGAGTTCAGCCCCCGGACACCCGAGCTCTTCCGGGGATTCGTCGCCGGGTTGGACGGCTGGCTCGACTGTCTGGCCGGAAGGTACGAGGATGCCCAGCGCAGGATCCGGGAAGCGGTGCGCCACTTGGAGAGTCAGGCCTATCTGGTCGCTCCCCATGTGATCCTCAGTCAATTCCTCTCCTTTGCCTGGGCGAAGGCTCATGCCGGGGACGCGCTGGACGGCGCCCGGCTGCTCGGGGCGTACGACCGGAACTCGACCGGATACGGGAGTTTCGGGTTCCGCCCGCCCGGCGTCGAACCCGAGACCCGGCGCCGGGCAGAAGCTGCGCTGCGCGCCGCCCTCGGCCCGGAGGCGTACGAACACGCCTACGCCGAAGGCGCACGCCTCGATGTGCAGGAAGCCGCGGCCCTGGTGTGAAGGTCCTGGGGCCGGACCCGCGGCCCAGGTGTGAAGCCTCCGAGGCGGGGCGCGGACCCTTTCCCGAGTCAGGCGCCCGCGCCAACCTCCGCACCCCGAGATCGCAGGAGCCCGCTCACCACCCACCCACCCACTCACCTCCGCCGCCCTGAAGAATGCGGCCAGGAAGCCAAGCCCCCGCCCCTCCATCGCTACGGGTCACGAACCACCCATAACCATCCCGAACCAACGAAATCCGCCCGGCCTACCCGGGCCGACTGCTCCAGCCGACTGCTCCATCCGGCTGGTCGTCCGTGCCCCGGCGTGAAGACCGCGCCCGCCCTCCCAGGCGCCACCACCCGGCACCGGCGGAGAGCCGGGACGGCCCGGCGCAGGGCCCTCCGAAGGGGTGCGCGGGTGGGGGCGTGAGGGGCGCGCGTGAAGCTCGGCTGTTGGGCCGCTTAAGAAATCCTCGATGGACTCGGCGGCCCGGGCTCGGCAGATTGGTGATCAGCAAGATCGGCCGGACCGGCCGCATCGGGCGGATCGAACAGATCAGGCGGATCTCAGGCGGATCAGTGGGATCGGCGAGGTCTCCCGTGCCGCCGGATCCGCCCGATCCGAGCCCGTATGCATGTCCGCCCGTACGTCCGGCCGCCGATCCGTGGCCGTACGCCCCTCTCCGTACGCCGGGAGCTCCGCCCATGAAGGCACTTGTCAAGCAGCACGCCGAACCCGGACTGTGGCTCATGGACGTTCCCGAGCCGGAGACCGGGCCGGGCGATGTGCTGATCAAGGTGCTGCGCACCGGCATCTGCGGCACGGACCTGCACATCCGCTCCTGGGACGGCTGGGCGCAGGGCGCCGTCGAGACGCCGCTGATCCTGGGCCACGAGTTCGTCGGCGAGGTCGCCGCGGTCGGGGCGGACGTCCAGGACATCGCGGTCGGCGACCTGGTCAGCGGCGAGGGTCACCTGGTGTGCGGGAAGTGCCGCAACTGTCTGGCCGGGCGCCGTCACCTGTGCCGCTCGACCATCGGACTCGGGGTCGGCCGCAACGGCGCGTTCGCCGAGTACGTGGCGCTGCCCGCCTCCAACGTGTGGGTGCACCGCACGCAGGTCGACCTGGACGTCGCCGCGATCTTCGACCCGTTCGGCAACGCCGTGCACACCGCGCTGTCGTTCCCGCTGGTCGGCGAGGACGTGCTGATCACCGGCGCGGGCCCCATCGGCATCATGGCCGCGGCCGTCGCCAAGCACGCGGGTGCCCGCAACGTCGTCATCACGGACGTCAGCGAGTCGCGGCTCGACATCGCCCGCAAGGCCGGGGCCACCCTCGCGCTGAACGTCGCCGAGCACGACATCGCGCACGCCCAGCGTCAGCTCGGCCTCAAGGAGGGCTTCGACATCGGCCTGGAGATGTCCGGGCGCCCCGAGGCCATGCGCGACATGGTCGCGAACATGACGCACGGCGGCCGCATCGCGATGCTCGGCCTGCCCGCGCAGGAGTTCGCCGTGGACTGGGCGAAGATCGTCACCTCGATGATCACCATCAAGGGCATCTACGGCCGCGAGATGTTCGAGACCTGGTACGCCATGACGGTGCTGCTCGAAGGCGGTCTCGACCTCAGCCCGGTGATCACCGGCAAGTACGGCTTCCAGGACTTCGACGCCGCCTTCGACGAGGCCGCCACCGCCCGCAGCGGCAAGATCATCCTCGACTGGACGGTCTGAGCCCCTCCCCGCAGGCCCCCTCGACCCCGCCCGCCTTAGGAGCACCCCGCATGTACGCGAACGTCCGCGACGACCTTCAGAAGACCCTCGACGAGATCAAGGAAGCCGGGCTGTTCAAGCCCGAGCGCGTGATCTCCACCCCGCAGAGCGCCTCCGTCTCCGTGCCCTCCGGTGACGTCCTCAACTTCTGCGCCAACAACTACCTCGGCCTCGCCGACCACCCCGAGGTGATTGCCGCCGCCAAGGACGCCCTGGACCGCTGGGGCTACGGCATGGCCTCGGTCCGCTTCATCTGCGGCACCCAGGACGTCCACAAGGAGCTTGAGGGCCGCCTGTCGGCGTTCCTGGGCCAGGAGGACACGATCCTCTACTCCTCCTGCTTCGACGCCAACGGCGGCGTCTTCGAGACGCTGCTTGACGCCGAGGACGCGGTCATCTCCGACGCCCTCAACCACGCCTCGATCATCGACGGCATCCGTCTGTCCAAGGCGGCCCGCTTCCGCTACGCCAACCGCGACATGGCCGACCTGGAGGCCAAGCTCAAGGAGGCGTCCGGCGCGCGCCGCCGTCTGATCGTCACCGACGGCGTGTTCTCCATGGACGGCTACATCGCGCCGCTCCAGGAGATCTGCGACCTCGCCGACCGCTACGACGCCATGGTCATGGTCGACGACTCGCACGCCGTCGGCTTCACCGGCCCCGGCGGCGCGGGCACCCCCGCCCTGCACGGCGTCAGCGACCGCGTCGACATCATCACCGGAACCCTCGGCAAGGCCCTCGGCGGCGCGTCCGGCGGCTATGTCGCGGCCCGCGCCGAGATCGTCGCCCTGCTGCGCCAGCGCTCGCGCCCCTACCTGTTCTCGAACTCGCTCGCCCCGGTCATCGCCGCCGCCTCCCTCAAGGTCCTCGACCTCCTGGAATCGGCCGGTGACCTGCGCGAGAAGCTCGCGGCCAACACCACGCTCTTCCGTACGAGGATGACGGAGGCGGGCTTCGAGATCCTGCCCGGCGAGCACCCCATCGCGCCCGTCATGATCGGCGACGCGGCCGAGGCGGCCCGCATGGCCGAGCTGCTCCTGGAGCGCGGCGTCTACGTGATCGGCTTCTCCTACCCGGTCGTCCCCATGGGCGCGGCCCGCATCCGCGTACAGCTCTCGGCCGCGCACTCCACGCAGGACATCGAGAAGACGGTGGCCGCGTTCGTCGACGCCCGGGCGTCGATGAAGGGCTGACGCGCCACGGCCACGCGAGCCTGACGGCCGCCGGACAGCCGTCGAAGGCCCCGGGGGGCGACCGACGGCGCCCGTGCCGGTGGCGGGCCGGAGCGCGGGACAATGGCTGGGTGATCGACCCCCGCCGGCTCCGCATCCTGCGCGCCGCGGCGGACCACCGTACGGTGACCGCCGCGGCAGCAGCGCTGTATCTGACGCCCTCCGCCGTCTCCCAGCAGCTCGCCGCCCTGGAACAGGAGACCGGGCACACCCTGCTCACCCGCAGCGGCAAGGGCGTGCGGCTCACCGCCGCGGGGGAGATCCTCCTGGCGCACGCCAACGCGGTCCTGTCCCAGCTGGAGCGGGCCGAGGCGGAGCTGGCCGCCTACGCGGGCGGCGCGGCCGGAGAGGTCACCGTGGCCGCCTTCGCGACGGGCATCGCGGAGGTCCTGGCGCCCGCGATCGTGCGGCTGCGCGCGACCCACCCCGCGATCCGGGTCCGGGTGCGGGACGCCGAGGGCGACGAGGCGCTGCCGCTGGTCCTGGACGGCGAGGCGGATCTCGCGCTCGCCGTCGAGTACCGGGGCGCGCCCCGCGAGGACGACAGCAGGCTGTCGCGCGTCCCGTTGTACGCCGAGCCCTTCGACGCCGTCCTGCATGCCGCGCACCCCCTCGCCGGGGAGCCGCACGTACCGCTCTCGGCGCTCGCCGACGACGACTGGATCGGCCCCTACCCGGGCAACCCGTGCCACGACGTGATGCTGCTCGCCTGTGAACTCGCCGGATTCCAGCCCAAGTTGGTGCACTCCTCCGACGACTTCCGGGCGGTGGTGGCGCTGGCCGGGGCCGGGAGCGGGGTGGCGCTCGTGCCGCGCTCCGCGCTGCGCGGCATGGAACGCGAGGACACGGTGGTGCGCCCCGTCGAGGGCCCGGCGGCGACCCGGCGGGTGTTCGCCGCGGTGCGCCGGGGGGCCGAGGGGCATCCGCTGTTCCGGCCGGTCCTGGAGGCGCTCGCCGAGGCGGCGCGGGGCTTGCCGCCCGACTAGGCGAGGACTGGGCGAGGAGCAGGGCCGAAGTCCCGCTCCGGCCCGTCCGGCCCCCGGCGCGGGCGGCGGATCAGCCGGGGGTGATCGGGCCGAGGTAGGTGCCGCCGGACACGTCGATGGCCTGGCCGGTCACCCAGCGGCCCTGCGGACCGGCGAGGAAGCCCACCACGTCCGCCACGTCCTCCGGCTCGCCGATCCGCCCGAGCGCGGTGATCGACGCCAGCCCGGCCATCGCCTCGGGAACGCCGGTCCACCCGGCGGTCATGTCGGTCCGCACCACCCCGGGTTCGACCGTGTTCACGGTGATCCCGCGTCGGCCCAGCTCGTTGGCGAGCGACGGGCCGAGCGCAGCCAGTGCCGCCTTCGTGACGGTGTAGCCGATCTGGAGGGGGTTCGCGATCCGGGTGGCGGCGGAGCCCACGTTGATGACCCGTCCGCCGTCCCGGAGCAGCGGCAGCAGGCGTTGGATCACGAAGACCGGTGTGCTCACGTTGACGGCCAGCAGGCGGGCGAACTCCTCCTCCGTGAGCTGCCCGATCGGAGTGACCGAGTGGATGCCCGCGTTGTTGACCAGGATGTCCAGGCCCTGACCGCCGCGCTCCGCGAGCCCGGCGGTCAGCCCCTCGACCAACCGGTCGACCGCCCCGCTCTCGCCGAACGCGGCCCGCACCGCGAACGCCCGCCCGTCGGCCTTCTCGATCAGCCTCACGGTCTCCGCGGCGGCTTCGTCGTTGCCGCCGTAGTGGACCGCGACCAGCGCCCCCTCGGCGGCGAGCCGCAGGGCGATCGCCCGGCCGATGCCGCGCGAGCCGCCCGTCACCAGGGCCGTCCTGCCGTTCAGTTCCCCCACGCTTCTACGCTCCCCTCGTGTCGCCCATGACGCCCATGACGCCCGTGTCGCTCCGTCGCGTGCGGGACCGCTCATGAGTGGCCCGAAGTCCTGAAGTCCCGCCCTGCTGAGCCGTGTTGAAGGAGCGAGGGCGTCCGGGACCGGTCGGTACCGGTCGGTCTGCACACCCTTTCGCTCGGACTGTACGTCAGGAGCGACGGCGGGATCGGGCGAACGTGAGGATCAGGACCGGGCGCCCGGCGGGCGTGCTCAGGCCCAGGCCGGGGCGGTGCCGGTCAGCTGGCAGACCACCAGGTACAGCGGGATCGGCGGGGTGTAGGGCGTCGCACCCTCGGGGAAGTTGATCAGGCGCGGCCGGTCGGCGTCCGGAACGACGGCGCCGTGCGCGTAGCGCACCGGCCGGGGCCAGGGCAGATCGTGGTCCGAGCCCGCCGGCACGATCCACCACCACCAGTCGGCGGAGGCGAAGACGCAGCCGGACCGCGGCAGCCGGGACAGCAGCCTGAAACCGTGTGCGGCGGGCACACCCACCGCGTCCCGCCCCAGCGTGGCGGGCCGTACGGCGGGGAGCGGCACCCCGCCGCCGGGTCGAGCGGCGGAGCCGCCGGGCCCGGGCACTCCGTGCGCACCCCCACTGCGCACGGGGCCACGGGGCCCGGCGGTTCCGGACCCATCGGGTCGCGGGCCCTGTCGCCCGGCCCGGGGTCCCCAGGGAAGCATCTGTCTCGTCACGGTCGGCCCGCCTGGCCCGGCCCGCCGTGCGCGAGCTCGGCCCAGACGATCCGGCCGGGCCCGTACGGGGCGTCGTGCGTGCCCCACGCGCTGCTCACCGCGTCCACGAGCAGCAGCCCGCGTCCGCGCTCCTCGTCGTCCTCCGAGTGGCACAGGCGCGGCCCCGCGGAGCCGCAGCCCAGATCCCGGACCGCTATCCGCAACGCCCGCTGGAGATCGGTGAGTTCGCACAGTATGTGGTCGCCGGCGGTGTGCACGACGGCGTTGGTGACGAGCTCCGAGATCACCAGGGCGGCGGTCTCGTGCAGGTCGTCGTGGTGCCCCCACCCGGTCAGCATGTCCCTGCTGCGCCGACGGGCCAGGGAGACCGATTCGGTACGGGCGGGCACGTCGAAGGCGTACCGCCGTACAGCGGTCCCGGAGCATGCGCCTGTCAGCTGGGGGATGAGCGCGTTACCAGGAGCCACGACCGGAATCCTCACAGTGGGGAAGCGGCACCGGACACCGCCTCCCCCAAGGCTGCGTACGGCCACCGCGTGTGAACTGGTTCACCGACCTACCTTGTACCCGCGGCGGACACTTGGCAAGGGGCACTCTGAAAATTGCAGAGTGCCGTTCTCCTATCTGCAACGACATGGCACACTGCTCGCAACAGCGCGTGGGGAGGTCTGAAGTGAGTGAACCCCGGTCCGCCCCGACCGTGGGCCAGGTCGTGCTGGGCCGACGCCTGCAGGACCTGCGCGAGCGGGCCGGTCTCAGGCGCGAGGAGGCGGCCAAGGTGCTGCGGGTGGCCCCGGCCACCATCCGGCGCATGGAGATGGCCGAGGTCTCCCTCAAGATCCCCTACGTCGTGCTGCTGTTGCAGGCGTACGGGATCGGCGACGCCGAGGCGGAAGGTTTCGTCGCCCTGGCCGAGGAGGCCAACAAGCCGGGCTGGTGGCAGCGCTTCCACGACATCCTGCCCGACTGGTTCAGCATGTACGTCAGCCTGGAGGGCGCGGCCTCGCTGATCAGGTCGTACGAGCCGCACTTCGTGCCCGGGCTGCTGCAGACCGAGGAGTACGCGCGCCATGTGATGCGCAGCGGCGCGCTCGGCGCGACCAGTCACGCCGACATAGACCGGCACGTGGCGCTGCGCATGGAACGCCAGTCGCTGCTCACCCGCGAGGACGCCCCGCGGCTGTGGGTCGTCATGGACGAGACGGTGCTGCGCCGCCCCGTCGGCTCGCTGCAGGTGATGCGGGACCAGATCGACCGCCTCCTGGAGGCGTCGAAGCTGCCCAACGTCACCGTGCAGCTCGCCGAGTTCGCCTCCGGGCACCATCCGGGGACGTACGGGCCCTTCGTCCTCTTCCGCTTCGCCGTGCCCGAACTGCCGGACATGGTCTACAGCGAGTACCTGACCGGTGCCGTCTACCTCGACGCGCGTCCCGAGGTGGCCACTCACCTGGAGGTCATGGACCGCATGGCGGCTCAGGCCGCGACTGCACAACGCACGAAGGAGATCCTCAAGGATCTCCGCAAGGAGCTGTGAATGGATCACATATACGACGGCGGGCCGGCGGACGGGCACATCTACAACGGCATGCCCGCCACCGAACTCGGCGCCGAGGGCTGGCACAAGCCGTGGAGCGGCGGCAACGGCGGCAACTGCTTCGAGGCGATGAAGCTGGCCGACGGCAGGGTCGCGGTGCGCCAGTCCGCCGATCCGGAGGGCCCCGCGCTGATCTACACCCCCGGTGAGATCGCCGCCTTCATCCAGGGCGCGAAGTCGGGCAAGGCCGACTTCCTGCTGACCTGATCCTGCTGACCCGATCCACCGGCCGCCCTCGCGCACCACACCGTCGACCGCCGTGATCCATCCCCCTGTTCACTGACCTTCATCCCCCATGGAGCGCACATGACCGGGCAAGACCGCACCGCCGTGACCATCGACACCAGCAAGCCCCACCCGGCCCGGGTGTACGACTGGTTCCTCGGTGGCAAGGACAACTACCCGGTCGACGAGGCGCTCGCCGAGCAACTGCTCGCCCTCGACTCGCGCGGCCGGGACATCGCGCGGGTCAACCGGGCCTTCATGCACCGCGCCACCCGCTGGCTCGCCCAGCAGGGCGTGCGCCAGTTCCTGGACATCGGCACCGGCATCCCCACCGAGCCCAACCTCCACCAGGTCGCCCAGCGCACCGCGCCGGACGCCCGGATCGTGTACGCGGACAACGACCCGATCGTGCTGCGGCACGCGGAGGCCCTGCTGCGTTCCACCCCCGAAGGCGTCACCGAGTACATCCAGGCCGACGTCCGCGAACCCGACCGCATCCTGGAACTCGCCCGCGACACCCTGGACTTCGACCGTCCGGTCGCGCTCTCACTGATCGCGCTGACCCACTTCATCGGGGACGACGACGATGTGTACGGGATCGTCGACCGCCTGCTCGGCGTCCTCGCGCCGGGCAGCTACCTGGTCCTCTCCCAGATCACCGGTGACTTCGACCCGGAGAGCGCGGCCCGCGCGGTGGAGCTCTACAAGGAGGGCGGCGTCACCCTGCGCCCGCGCACCAAGGCCGAGGTCACCCGGTTCTTCCACGGTCGCGAACTCGTCGAACCGGGCGTGGGGCTCGCCGCCGCCTGGCACCCGGAGCTCGGCGAGGCGGCGGCCGCGGGCGACGAGACCATTCCCGTCTACTCGGGCGTGGCCCGCAAGGCGTGAGGCGACGGGCGCGGCCGGAGCCGGCCGCGCCCGCCCGGGCTCACCCCAGGTCGAACGCGTTCGGCAGGCCGAGCCGGTGGCGCAGCCGGTCGGTGGCCTTCAGGAAGTCGAGCTCCGGCGCGCTGTACAGCGGCGTCACGGTGCAGCGCGGCGCCGTCGAACCCACCCGGTCCAGCAGGGCGTTGGCGGCGAGCCGCCCCGAGGTGTTGGCGCCCTCCATGGTGGCCAGGTCGATGGGAACGGCCACGTAGTCGCCCGCGAGGTAGAAGTTGGGGATCCTCGTGGCGGCCGTGGGCCGGTTGTGGAAGGTCCCCGTGGGATGGATCAGCAGCTCGTCCTCGTTGTGCGGGTCCGGGGTGCCGATGCCGGAGACGCCCGGGTCCAGGAACCAGGAGTGCAGCCTGGAGTCGCTGAGGACGGTCTTGCCGGTGTCGTTGAGCGCGGCCTTGAGCTGGGCCCACACCTCGCGCGCCACCTCGTCGCGGGTGCACTGCTTGGCGGTCTTGCCGTACAGCATCCCGGGCTTGTCCCATTCGGAGATGTCGACCGAGAGGCAGTCGGCGACGGTCCCGTCGCCGTAGGTGGCGGCGAAGGGGTGCCGGGGCCAGTGCTCGGCCTGGGCGATGGCGGTCAGTGACCACGGCGAGTCGATGCAGTCGAGGTGTCCGTGCACGATGTCGGGCCGCTCGGTCAGATAGAACTGGATGCCCGTCATCCAGTCGGTGCGCAGCAGGTCGCAGCGCGCCAGCTGCGGGTCGGCCGCGCGCATCGCCGCACTCCAGGTGGGCCGGGCGTGCTCCACCGGAAGCGCGCAGACGTAGTGGTCGGCCGTGACGGTCCGCACGGTGGCGCCGTCGTCCTCGACCTGAACGCCCGTCACCCGCCCGCCGTCGTAGGTGACTTCGCGTACCGTCCAGCCCACTTTGAACTCCACGCCGAGCGTGCGGAGGTGAGCGACCCACGGGTCGATCCACGCCTCGTTGGTCGGCGCGTTGAGGATGCGGTCGAGAGGGCCGTCCGCGCCCCGGCCGAGCGCGTTGAACACGAAGGCTTCGAGCAGGCTGCCCACCGTGCGGGTGCTGGCCTCCTCCGCCTTGGTCGCCACGATGTTCCGGGTGACGCCGACGGCGAGGATGCGCTGGTAGTCGTAACTCATCTGCGCGGCCCGGGTGAACGTCCACCAGGGCGTGGACTCCCACTGGCTGTCCCGGCGCTCCTGGCAGCTGGTGAGGAAGACCGCGAGCCGGTCCACGAAGTACGCGGCTTCGCGCGCGGGCAGCCGCTGGAAGGTGCCGAGCAACCCGGTCAGGGCGCGGCGGATGTCGTCGAGGGTGAGGGGCTGGGGCGTGCCGGCCCCCGGCATGGGCAGGCGCAGGTCTTCCTGGCCGGTCCGCGCGAACATCATCTCCTTGGGCGCCACCAGGTTGTCCCAGACGCCGTGCGCGTTGCCGGGGAACGGGATCCGTCGCAGCGTGTCCGGCAGGTTGTGGTAGATGCCGGGGATGAAGCGGAAGCCGTGCTCGGCGGGCAGTGGCCGGCGGCCGCCCTTCGCGCTGTCCGGCACGTCCATGGAGCGGGCCTTGCCGCCGAGCGCCCGGCGCTCGAAGAGCGTCACCCGCAAGCCGCGCTCGGCCAGCTCGTGGGCGGCCGTCAGTCCGGCCACCCCGCCGCCGAGCACGGCGACGCTCTGACCGCCCGCCGCGGTGCCCGCCGACGCGGCGTTGGTGGCCGCCGAGGCGGTGGGCGCCTCGACCCCGAGGGCGGCCACCGCGCCCGCCGCCGCCGTAGCGGCGACAAAAGTCCGTCTCGTACTGCCCGTGCGTGCCACAGTGCCCCCTATTACCGGTGGTAACGGTCACGTCCGGCGCAGGAGCATACGGTCGGCCCGTCGATCCCGGAAGGCTGATCGGGCACCTGATCGGGGGCGATTACGAGACGAACTCCTCGTCGCCGTACCGGACTTCGGCCGTGTTCCAGTCGACGCCGAGGTCTTTGGTGAACTTCTGGGCCAGCGGCAGGTCGGCGATGGGGGTGACGAGGATGAGCCGCCCGTCGAGGGTGACCGAGCCGCCGCCGAGCTCGTCGCGGGCCTCGGGGTTCGCGACCAGCGCGTCGTGCAGCCTGGTCGCCGAGACGCCGGGCGCCTGGATCTCGACCGCGTCGGCCTGCGGCGAGGTGCGCGGCAGGCAGCGGAAGGTCAGCACCGACTCCTGGTGGTACTGCTTGGCGATGAGGCCCGCGATGTGGTGCAGCCCCTCCCGGCTCACCTTGTTGACGTCGAACTCGCGCGAGCGCTCGTAGGTGGTCTGCTTCAGGTCACCGGACCAGAAGACGCCGTCGAGCAGCTTCGAGGCGCCCGGCCGCGCCCCGTTGGCGTGCAGGAGCGCCCGTACCTCGTGGTCGAAGCGGGTGAGGCGGGTCCTCAGCCGGGGGTCGGCCGGATCGGTGATGATCGCGGTGTTGGTCGTGGCGAAGATCTCCGCCGTGGGGCAGCCGTGACCCGCCACCGCGGCCCGCGCGGTCCCGGCTCCCGCCGCCCCCAGCGTCAGGGCGCCCACCGCCACCAGGACGCTCAACCTCTGCTTCATGCCTCAACTCCCTGCCCATGGCCTCACGTTGTCGCGCCGACGGCGCGTCCGGATCACCGTAGGGGGCGCGGCTCGGGGTTAACCGCGGTAACGCCACGGATGGCCGATAACGACGGGTGGGCGGCCGCGCCGCGCGCCGCCGAACGCGCCCGCCCGCCTCCCCGGGGTCCGGCGGGCCCGCCCGTGCGGGTCGCGGGGCACGCGTGCGAGGGGCGGTCGCCGCCGGCCCGGCCGTGGTCTCACTGGCCGCGCCACACGTTGTCGAAGGCCGCGTCCTCGATCCTGCGCCGCTGCCGCACGGCCGCCAGCTCCGTCACCGCGTCGTCGACGGCGGACAGGACGCTCAGGACGGCGTCGCCGGTGCGGTCCGCGAGATCCTCGGGCGGCTCGTCGTACAGCCGCGCCGCGGCCGCGAGCCCCGCCAGGACCGGCTCGCCCGAGGCCCAGCGCTCCATCGCCCGGCGCCGGTCCGGTGAATCGGCCACCCTCGTGCGCCCGGTGCGCCCGGGAATCCAGCGGTGGTGCTCCCGGATGACGCTCCCCTCGGCCTCCAGGGTGGCGAGGTAGGCCGCGTACAGGCCGCGGCCCCTGCGCCACAGCCAGTCCTCCACCGACTCGTACGGTGCCTGCCGGAGCAGGGCCGAGGCGGCTTCGGTCAGCCGCGGCTCGCCCAGGTCGCGGGGCGGGCCGGGGACGATGCCGCCGCCGTCCAGGTCGACGACCGCGGCCTCGGCGAGGTCGAGCAGTTCGGCGCCGGCCAGCGCCAGCGAGAGATCGCCCTGCTCGACGGGGCGATCGGCGGGGCCGTCCATGCTGACGAGCAGCAGGTCGCGGGCTGTGGTCACGTCGGATTCCCTTGCGGTGGCGGTGGCGGCGGCGGTCACCGTCCAGGACGCGGTCCGGCGCGGCGATCGGTCGTACCGGAGGCCCCGGCACACCACCACCATGCGACCCGGGCGGCCGCCACGCGGGCAGGCGGGGCCCTTGTGATCAGATGGGGGCATGTCCCGTCGCACCAAGCGCCCCACCCGTCCCGCCGCCCCGAAGTCCTGCCCCTGCGGGCTGCCCGCCGCCTACACCGAGTGCTGCGGCCGCTACCACTCGGGCGCGGCCGCCGCCCCCACCGCCGAGGCGCTGATGCGCTCGCGGTTCAGCGCCTTCGCCGTCCAGGACGGGCCCTACCTGCTGCGCACCTGGCACCCGGAGACCCGGCCCGCCGGGATCGACTTCGACCCCGGCATGCGCTGGACCCGCCTGGAGATCCTGGACACCGCCGACGGCAGCGCCTTCCACTCCACCGGCACCGTCACCTTCCGCGCGCACTACACCCATGGCGGCGAGGCGGGCTCGCTACACGAGCAGAGCCGGTTCTCGCGCGTCGAGGGGGCCTGGGTCTACCTCGACGCGGTTTTCACCGACTGACGGGCGGGCCGAAGAGGAACCCGAACTCGGCCTGCCCCGCGTGGAGTTGATACCGGGGCAGCACGCCGGGCCCGCACGAGGCCGAGCCGATGCCGTGCATCGCGTGGTCCAGGTTGAGCCAGATCCGGTCTCCGGGGACCAGGTCGGGCAGATGCCGGGCCGCGGTCAGCTCCTCGCTCGTCCACCGCCGGGCCGTGAACCAGAACTCGGGATCGCCTTCGATCCTCAACCCCCCTTCACCATCGCCGAGTTGAGCCCACCGCACACCGGCGCGCGCACCGTTCTCCTGCGGTCGCACATACGGCGTCCGCATCGCGTCGACCGGCATGCTCCAACGGCCGAGGCGGGCGGCCCGCCGGGAGTCCGGGTACGCCTCGCCGGGCCCGGCGCCGAACCACTCGGCGCGGCCGTACGCGCCCGGCAGCCCCATCCGCACGCCGAGCCGCGGCAGCGGCAGCGTCCACGCGCCCTCGGCCGCGACCGAGACGGCGAGCCGCACCCGCTCCCCGTCACCGCTCCAGGCGTACGTCACACGCAGCCCCAGATCCGACGCGGCGGGCGCCACCCGCGAGCGCACCACGAACCGGTCACCCTCCAACTCCGCCTGGTCCACGCGGTGTCGCATGCGATCGAGGCCGAGCTCGTGCCACCGCAGGGCGTACTGCTCCCGCGGCACCCAGGCCGCCCCCGCGTCGTTGTCGGTCGGCGCCCGCCACACGTCGAGCCGGGGCCCCTCCACCGCGATGCCGCCGATCCCGGTGAGCAGACCCGTCCGCGCGTCGAACACGGCGGGGCCGAGCGAGACTTGGCTGCCCGTCCGGACCGGCGCGCTCCCCGAGGCGGCCGCGGGCGCCGGGCGCGCCACCACCGGCAGCTGGCCCCAGGCGACCTCGTGCCCGCGCGGCGCCCACGGCGTGTCGTGCGCGAGCACCGCCCGCACCGTCCAGCACGCCTCGCGCGGGGTGGCGGCGAGCGGCGGGGGGCCGAGCTCCAGCTCGACGCTCGCGCCCGGCGCGAGGTCGGGGACGTCGAGCGGCCCCGAGGCGACCGGCTCGCCCTCGACCTCGTAGGACCAGCCGAAGCGGAGATGCGAAAGCCCGCTGAAATCATGGCGATTGGTGACGGTGACCGTGCCCGCACGGCCGTCCCCGGCGATCTTGACCGGCTCGATCACCTTCTTGTACTCGGCGAGCCCGGGGGAGGGGGTGCGGTCGGGAAGGAGCAGCCCGTCGCAGACGAAGTTGCCGTCGTGGACCTCCTCGCCGAAGTCCCGCCGTAGGCGTACCCGAGTGCGGGATGGGCGAGACCGTGGTCGATCCACTCCCAGATGAACCCGCCCTGACAGCGCTCGTACGTCTCGAAGAGCTCCTGGTACTCGGTGAGGCCGCCCGGACCGTTGCCCATGGCGTGCCCGTACTCGCAGAGCAGGAACGGGAGCCGGGCCCGCGCGTCGGGACCGTCGGTGTCCTCGCGGCGGCCGATCCGACCGGTCTCCTCGTGCGAGGCGTACATGCGGGAGTACACGTCGGTGTCCCGGCAGGAGCGGTCGCCCTCGTAGTGGAGGGGGCGCCCGGGGTCGCGGCCGCGTATCCAGTCGGCCATGGCGCTCAGGCCGCGCCCGGTGCCGCACTCGTTGCCGAGCGACCAGAGCACCACCGAGGGGTGGTTCTTGTCGCGCTCGACCATCCGGGCCGCGCGGTCCAGGAGGGCGGGCGTCCAGCGCGGGTCGTCGACCGGATTGCCGCGCCAGCCCACCTCCTCGAACCCGTGCGTCTCCAGGTCGCACTCGTCGATCACCCACAGACCCAGCTCGTCGCACAGGTCGAGGAAGGCGGGGTGCGGGGGATAGTGGCTGGTCCGCACGGCGTTGATGTTGTGCCGTTTCATGAGGACCAGGTCCTCGCGCATGGTGGCCCGGTCGAGCGTGCGGCCGGTCTCGGGGTGGAACTCGTGCCGGTTGACCCCGCGGAACAGGATCCGCCGCCCGTTGACCTTCAGGAGGCCGTCCTCGACCGCCACCGTGCGGAATCCGATGCGCAGCTGAACGCGCTCTCCGGGCGTGACCAGCTCGGCCGCGTACAACCGGGGCGTTTCGGCCGTCCACGGCTCGACGGCGATGAGAGCGCTCTCACCCGTCGCGAGGTCCAGCCCCAGCTCCGGGACGAGGACCCGCCCCGGGACCGCGCTGTCGACGCTCAGCGTGCCCCGGCCCGTGCGGTGGTCGTACGAGGAGTGCACGAAGAAGTCACCGGCCGCGCCCGCGGGCCGGTGCAGCAGGGTCACCTCGCGGAAGATGCCGGGCAGCCACCACTGGTCCTGGTCCTCCAGATAGCTCCCGGCCGACCACTGGTGGACCCGCACGGCGAGCACGTTCCCCCGCGGCCGCAGCAGGGCCGCGACCGCGAACTCGTGCGGCAGCCGGCTGCCCATGAAGGTGCCGAGCTCGGTGCCGTTCAGCCAGACCCGGGCGCAGGACTCGACCCCGTCGAAGCGCAGCAGCACCTCGCCGTCGGCCGTCAGGGCATCGGGCAGGTCGAAGACGCGCAGGTGGTCGCCGGTCGGATTCTCGGTGGGCACGCGCGGAGGATCCACGGGGAACGGATAGCGGACGTTCGTGTAGGCCGGGCGGCCGTGCCCCTGGAGCACCCAGTGCCCCGGCACGGCGAGCCCGGCCCAGCCGGACGCGTCGTATCCGGGCACGGCGAACGAGGCGTCCTCGCTGTCGGCCGCGGGCGACAGGCGAAATCGCCAACTCCCGTCGAGTGAGAGGCGTTTCGCGTCGGACTCTGCGAACCAGGCACGCGGCCCGAGCGGTCCGGTGCCGGGCGACGGCTCCTCGTGCCAGGGCGTGTTGTTCATGCATCTCCTCCAGGGACGTGAGGAAGATCCTCGGCCGTACCGGCCGGTCGAGGAAGACCCCGGGGCGTCGCGGCTCCCCAGGGGCCGGGCGCTCCTGCCCGCCTGTAAACCGACCGGTCAGAAGTCTGACCGATCGGTTAGAGTCGGTCCTGCTCGTATCGCGGAGGGACCGAGGGGTGATGAACGTGGGAGCTGTGGAGCCTGTGCGGCGTACGACCTGCTGCATCGTGGGCGGGGGACCGGCGGGGATGATGCTGGGACTGCTGCTGGCCAGAGCCGGGGTCGAGGTGACGGTCCTGGAGAAGCACGGGGACTTCCTGCGGGACTTCAGGGGCGACACCGTCCACCCCTCCACCCTGCGTCTTCTGGACGAACTGGGCCTCGAAGAGCGCTTCGCGGCGCTCCCGGCCCGCAGGCTGGAGGAGATGCGCATGCGGATCGGTGACGCGACCGTCGTCATGGCCGACTTCCGCCGCATCCCCGGCCCGCACAAGTACATCGCCATGGTTCCGCAGTGGGACTTCCTCGGCCTGCTCGCCGAAGCGGCGGGAAAGGAGCCGTCGTTCACGCTGCGCATGCGCGCCGCCGTCACCGGCCTGCGGACCGAGGGCGGCCGGGTCACG
The DNA here is from genome assembly GCF_056431605.1 of Streptomyces sp. NPDC045846. Classification (NCBI taxonomy): domain Bacteria; kingdom Bacillati; phylum Actinomycetota; class Actinomycetes; order Kitasatosporales; family Streptomycetaceae; genus Streptomyces; species Streptomyces sp. NPDC045846. The sequence continues at coordinate 570,429 of NZ_JBWKKJ010000001.1, forward strand.
GGTGTGCGGTACGTCGATGAACACGGCGCGGCCCGGGAGCTGGCGGCCGACCTGACCGTGGCCTGTGACGGCCGGGACTCGGTGGTGGCCTGTGCGGCCGGGCTGCGCCAGGAGCGGTTCGAGGTGCCCATCGACGTCTGGCAGGCGAGGGTGTCCGCGCCCCGGGGAGACGTGAAGGAGGGCCGCGTCTTCGCCCGCTTCGGCGGCGGCCAGGCGGCCGTCACCATGGACCGGGGCGACTACTACCAGACCGCCTATCTGATCCCCAAGGGCCAGGACGCGGCCCTGCGCGCGCACGACGTCCAGTGGCTGCGCGACCGACTCGGCGAACTCTTCGGCTGGGACGCGGAGGTGACGGCCGAGATCCGCTCCTGGGACGACGTCAAACTGCTCGACGTGACCATGGGTCGGCTGTCCCGCTGGTACCGGGACGGGCTGCTGTGCATCGGCGACGCCGCGCACACCATGTCGCCGGTGGGCGGCGTCGGCGTCAATCTGGCCGTCCAGGACGCGGTCGCCGCCGCGCGCATCCTCGCCGAACCCTTGCGCCAACACGCTCTGACGGCGCGGCATTTGGAGCGCGTCCAGCGCCGCCGCGGCCTGCCCGTGCGGGTCGTGCAGCGGCAGCAGCGCGGCGAGCACGACATGCTGCTAAAGCCCGCGCTCGACGGGACCCTGAGCGGCGACCGGCTCCCGCTGCCCTTGCGCCTGGTCCGCCGCTTCCCGGCCCTGCGCGGCCTCACCGCGTACCTGGGCGGTGTCGGCATCCGGCCTGAGCACGCGCCGCTATTCGCGCGCAGGTAAGGGTGGTTGGGGGTGAGTGACCTCGTGTGGGGCTCAGCGCTCCACGGCGAGCAAGGTGAAGGTCACCAGCTCGTCCGCGGCGGCCTCCAGGTCGAGCTCGGGGTGGACCAGCCAGTGCGCGATGACCCCGTCGATCGCCCCGCCGATGGCCAGCGACACCGTACGCGGATCGAACGCGCGGAAGGAGCCAGCTTCCTGACCTTTCGTCAGCAGTGCTGCCAGTCCCTGCCAGCGGCCACCGGTGTCGTGTGAGCCGGGCGTCTTCAGCCGGGTGCCGCCCTGGTCGTCCAGGAGCATTTCGACGATCACCCGCACATGGCGCCGGTTGGCCCGCTGGTAGCCGATCATCGCCCGCACATAGGCGACGACGGCGCCCCGCGGGTCGTCCTCCCGCTCAACGCGTTCGGTGACGTACGCCATGAACTGGTCGAGGACATGGGCCAGGGTCGCCTCGGTCAGCTTGTCCTTGGAGGCGTAGTGGTAGAGGACGGCCGCCTTGGAGACACCGGCCTGCTCGGCGATCGCGGCCAGCGAGGTGGCCGGGTAGCCGCGGGTGGCGATGGAGTCGATGGTGGCCTCGATGAGCTGGCGGCGGCGGGCCTGCTCGGTGAAGGTGGGCCGGTCCGCACCGGTGCTCCGACGAGCGGACATCGCGCCTCCACTCCCTGCTCTGAAGTCCCTGACCTGGCGGTTCCCGACCGTATCAGGCGCCGAGGAAGCGTCGGCCGGGAGCTCACACCCGGCTGGTCGCGCTCTCCTTCTGAGGGTCCCGCTGGTTCTGCTGGGTCTGCCGGATCGACGGCAGGCCGTTGGCCAGGTCCTCCGCCATCAGGCGTTTGGCGATCGCGTCCGCCGCGGCCCGCAGCTCCGCGCTGCGGGGCCGCCCGCGGTCCTTCTCCAGCTGCTCGTTCAGCCACGTCGACCAGGCAAGGGAGATGGCGTCCACCTCGCGCTCCCCGGCCGGGGTGTGCGAGAAGTAGCTGCCCTCGCGGCTGAGGAACCCCTCCTCGACCATCCGCTGGAAGACCGGCACCAGGACCTCGGGCGGCACATGGCGGCGGGACGCGATCAGGCCGAGGCTCGCGTGCCCCACCATGCGGGTGTACTGCTCGACCTGCATGACCGCCCAGGCGCCCGCCACGTCGAGCCGGGTGTCGGAGGCGGCGACGATCCGCCGCGCGGTGTTCATGTCCGTACCGCGCACGATCTTGCCGACGGCGAGTTCGAGCACCTTCGCGGAGTCGCCCGTCGTCGGCTGCGCGAAGCCCTCGCCCATGTCGGTGGAGGCGGACCGCGCGGTGTCGCGCAGCTCGACCTGCTTGAGGAAGAGCGCGACCAAAAAGCCCACCGCGGCGACCGGAACCGTCCACAGGAACACGGTGTGGAGGCTGTCGGAGTACGCCTGCACGATGGGGGCGGCCGTCGCCGGGGGCAGCCGGTGCAGCCCGGCCGGGGACTGCGCGGCCTGCGCGAGCTGGGCCGGGTTCGCGCCGCCGGCTCTGGCGGCCGCGGCCACGCCGTCCTGAAGGTTCGGTTTGAGGGTGTTGGCGTAGATGGTGCCGAACACGGCGGTGCCGAACGAGCTGCCGAGCGTACGGAAGAAGGTGACACCGGAGGTCGCCGTGCCCAGGTCCGCGTAGTCGACGGTGTTCTGCACGGCGATGGTGAGGACCTGCATGCACAGGCCGATGCCGAGCCCCAGCACGAACATGTAGAGCGATTCCAGCCAGGCACCGACGCCCGGCCCCATCAGCGACAGGAGATAGAGGCCCACCCCCATGACGAGGGCGCCGACGATGGGGAAGATCCGGTACTGGCCGGTCTTGCTCACCACGTTGCCGCTGAAGATCGACGCGATGAGCAGTCCGATGACCATGGGCAGGGTGCGCACACCCGAGACCGTCGCCGAGTCGCCGTCGACGTACTGGAGATAGGTCGGCAGGAAGGTCATCGCGCCGAGCATGGCGAAGCCCACGATGAAGCTGAGGACCGAGCACACCGTGAAGACGGGATTGCGGAACAGCCGCATCGGCAGCATCGGTTCGACGGCGCGGGTCTCCGCCCAGCAGAACAGGGAGAGCGCGATCAGGCCGCCCGCGAACAGGGCGATGATCGTCGGTGAGCCCCAGGCGAACTCGTTGCCGCCCCAACTGGTCGCGAGGATCAGGGCGCTGGACCCGGCCGCGACCAGACCGATGCCGAGGTAGTCGATGACGGGCTTGGCCGAGGAGCGCACCGAGGGGATGTTCCGGGCCGCGGCGATCACCACCAGGATCGCGATGGGCACGTTCACGTAGAAGGCCCAGCGCCAGCTCAGATGGTCGGTGAAGAGACCGCCGAGCAGCGGCCCGATGACCGTCGAGACGCCGAACACGGCTCCGATCGCGCCCTGGTACTTGCCGCGTTCGCGCAGCGGGATCACATCGGCGATCAACGCCATCGCGGTCACCATCAGACCGCCGGCGCCGATGCCCTGGAGCGCTCGCCAGGCGATGAGCAGCGACATGTTCGTCGCCAGGCCGCACAGGAACGAGCCGGTGATGAAGGTGACCGCGGAGACCTGGAAGACGACCTTGCGGCCGAACAGGTCGCCGAACTTTCCGACCAGCGCGGTCGCGACGGTCTCCGCCAGGAGGTAGGAGGTGACCACCCACGACATGTGGGCGGCGCCGCCGAGGTCCGAGACGATGGTGGGGAGAGCGGTGCCGACGATGGTCTGGTCGAGCGCGGCCAGCAGCATGCCGAGCATGATCGTCCCGAAGACGATGTTCCGCTGCCGGACGTCGAGCACGGGCGGCGCGGACACGGGTGCTGTATCGCTGGCGGTGGTCACACTGGCACCCTCACACCGCCGCAGGTCGCCCGCATGCCCTCTAGGCCGTGCGGGTGAGGCGGCGGGGCCCGGTGGGTGCCCCGGAGCTCAGGCGCCCAGCACGACCTCGGAACCGACCTCCGGGAGGGCCCGCGCCGCCGGTGACCCGGCGCGGTGGAGTCTTGGCAGCGCGGGCACGGACGCGACGAACACCAGGGTGGTCAGCACGAAGGGCCAGGTGAAGGCGTGCCCGCCGGCCGGTGCGAAGAGCGCGTTCAGGGCGGGCCCGAGCACCGTGGCCGCCGCCGCGCCGGCCACCGCGAAGCCGAGGCTCCAGCGGTCGGCCGCGAGCAGCACCCCGCACAGCGCCATCGCGACGAGCACGGCGTTGTAGCCCATGCTGCCGTCCACGATCCGGGCGGTGGGGGCGCCGAGCGCCCAGGCGGTCACCAGTCCCACCGCGCTGCCGACGCAGGCCATCGCGCCCGCTGTCCGGCTGGCCGCGAAGATGCCGACGAGCAGGATCAGGCCGACGTACCACTGCGGCATGAGGAAGATCTGCGCGATGTTCGCGAAGAACGCGCGCCCCACGTCGTCGACGGCGAGCGCGACCGAGCCCTCGGCCGCGCGGCTCAGCTCGGCCGAGTGCGGGCCGCCGTGCCACACCCGCTCGAAGCCGGGGGCCGCGATCGTCATCGCCGTCGCCATGAGGCAGAAGGGCAGTGTCAGGGTGGGCAGGCCGCAGCCGCGCAGCAGGGTCGTGGCGGCCGCCGTGACGACGGTGACGACCGCGCAGCCGCCCGCCGCGAGCACCATCGTGGACGGGTATCCGGGGCCGAGGAACACGGCGAAGCCGACCGCGACGAGACAGGCGTTGAACCCTTCGAGCCCGGCGGACACCCTGCTCCGGTCGACCCCGAGCACCTGCGCGGTGCCGGTGCCGAGCGCCGTGCCGACCAGCCCGTAGAGGCCGTACCGCCAACCAGCGGCGAACAGCGCGACCGTGAAGATCACCCCCGTCACCGCGCTCGGCATGAGGTGCACCTGGGCCTGGCCGCGCAGCACGTGCAGCGCGAACAGTTCTCCCCGTCGTGTACGCGGCAGTCGCACGAGCCCTCCTCCTGTCAACCAAGAAACCGGCCCGGAACAGCCAAGCGCACTGTAAGGGGCGACATGGGCGACTCGGCAAGGGGCATACATCGGCAGAAGACGGCATAAAAGTGCCCGGAACCCTTACGGCCGGAAAGGTTTGTAGACGAGGACAGCGCCGGACCAGTGCGTACGGACGATGGAACGAAGGTCGGCGACGAAGAGCCCCGGGAGGCCTGTCCGGAGTCAGGGGCCGGTGGAGCCGGGACGCGCTGGCCTGTCCGGCCAGGACAGCGGCTTCCTCGCTCCCTCGCCAAGATCCGGCGGTACGCGGTGGCGGCCGCGTACGCGCCGGAAATCGAGGAGTTCCACCGGAAGGAGGTCCCGCCCCCTATGACGGTCCGTCAACTCGGTGCGCCGAGCGGCAGTTCCGGGAGCTTCTTGTCGTAGAGCCAGGCCTGGAGCAGCGGGCGGACCGCTGCTCCGGCCGTGGCCTCGGCGTGGGCGAGGAAGAGGGCGGTGTCGCCGATCCGGCCGCGCCGCGCGGCGTGCCAGCCGCGCAGCACGCCGAAGAACCGTTCGTCGCCGACCGTCAGCCGCAGTGCGTGCAGGGTGCAGGCGCCCCGGGTGTAGAGCCGGTCGTCGAAGATGCGGCGCGGGCCCGGCTCGGCGAGCCGCAGGTTCTGGCCGCGCCGCGCGAGGCCCAGCCACTCGCGGCGCGCGATCTCGTCGGCGCTGTCCTCGCCGATGTGCTCCGACCACAGCCACTCGGCGTACGTCGCGAAGCCCTCGTTGAGCCAGATGTGCCGCCACTCGCGGATGCCCACGCTGTTGCCGAACCACTGGTGCGCCAACTCGTGGGCCACCAGCGTCTCCCAGCCGCGCCGACCGTCGATGTGGTTGCGGCCGAACACGGAGCGGGTCTGGTTCTCGACGGGTGCGCCGAGCTCCGCGTCGACCACCACCGCCCCGTACGCCTCGAACGGGTACGGCCCGAACAGGTCCGAGAAGTGCCGCAGCATGTCGGGCTGGCGGCCCAGATCGTGCCGGGCCGCCTCGGCGATACGGGACGGGTAGGCGTTGTGCACCGGGATCGGCTTGCCGCCGGGCGGTCCCGGCGCGAGCACGCTGTCGTGCTGGAAGCGGCCGGTGTAGAGCGCGGCCAGATAGGTGGCCATGGGGCCGGGGTGGTGGTAGGTCCACACATCGGTGGCGCCCTCGTTGCGGCACTCGGTGAGCGTGCCGTTCGCGAGCGCCTGCCGGTCGCGCGGCACCGTGACGCGGAAGGTGTACGCGGCCTTGTCGTCGGGCCGGTCGTTGCACGGGAACCAGGAGGGCGCCCCCAGTGGCTGGGAGGCCACCAGGGTGCCGTCGTGGCTGTCGCCGGTACGGTCCCAGCCGATGCTCCCGAACGGCGACCGGATCGGGCCCGGCCGCCCGCCGTACCGCACCTTGGTGGTGAACAGCTCGCCCGCCAGCACGGGTTGACCGGGCGTCACATACAGCTTGCCCTGCCGCTGGCGGACGCGGGCCGCCCGGCCGTCGACGTGCGCCGCGTGGGCGGTCAGCCGGGACAGGTCGAGCTCGATCCGCTCAAGGGGCCGCAGGGCGACGGCCTGGATGAGCGCCGTGCCCGCGAGCTGACCGCTGGCCGAGTCGTACGCGATCCGCAGGTCGTAGGCGAGCGTGTCGTGCCCGTACGAGCCGTGCTGGGGGAAGTAGCGGTCCCGGAGGCCGGTCGCCCCCTCGTCCGCCACCGTGAGGGTGCCCAGCGCGGACAGGGCGGCGACCCGGACCAGCGACCGCCGGGAGCACCGGGTCATGCCGCGCTCCCTTCCCGCGAAGAGCCCTGACGGATCGTCACCACCGCTGGGGTGGCCGCGGGTTGGGCCTCGGTGACGGCCGGACGCTCGCCCGCGATGGGGTTGCCCGCCCAGCGGGTGTCCGGCGGCACGCTCTCGCCGCGCATCACCAGCGAGGCCGCGCCCACCGAGGCGCGGGCGCCGACGTCGGTGCCCGGCAGCGCGATGCTGTGCGGGCCGAGGGAGGCACCCTCGGCCAGCCGCACGGTGTCCAGGCGCATGATCCGGTCGTGGAAGAGATGGGTCTGCAGCACACACCCGCGGTTCACGCTCGCCCCGTCCCCCAGCGTGATCAGGTCGGTCTCCGGCAGCCAGTACGTCTCCAGCCACACCCCGCGCCCGATCCGGGCACCCAGGCTGCGCAGCCACCAGTTGAGGACGGGCGTGCCGGTGAAGGAGCCCGCCATCCACGGCACCGCGAGGGACTCCACGAACGTGTCGTACAGCTCGTTGCGCCACACGAAGGACGACCACAAAGGATGCTCGCCCGCCTCGAACCGGCCGACCAGGATCCACTTGGCGGCGGTCGCCGTGAGCCCCGCCACCGCGGCCGCGGCCACCAGGAGCACCGTCCCGGCCAGGGCGGCGAGCGGCAGCCCGCCCGTGCTGAGAGCGCTCTGTTCGCCGATCAGCACGGCCTCCGCGAGCAGCACCGAGCACATCAGCGGCAGCACCCGGCACACCTCGACCGCGCCCCGGGCCAGGACGAGCCGGCGCGGCGGTTCGAAGGTGCGGCCCGGGTCGGCCGCGGTGGGCACCCGGGGCAGCGGAAGCGCGGGCCGGCCGAGCCACGAACTGCCCGGCTCGCTGTGCGTGGGAGCGTCGCAGAGGACGCCGATCAGGGCCCCGTCGGGCACCCGGCGATCCGGGCCGACGATGCCCGAGTTGCCGACGAAGGCCCTGCGCCCGATGGTCGCCGTCCCCAACCGCAGCCAGCCGCCGCGGATTTCGAACGGTGCGACCAGGGTGTCGTCCGCGAGGAACGCCCCGTCCTCGACGGTGAGGAGCGAGGGCAGCGGCAGCACCGTGGAGATCTCGGCGCGCCGTCCCACCCTCGCGCCGAGCAGCCGCAGCCACACCGGGGTCGCGAGGCTCGCGTACAGCGGGAAGAAGCTGCCGCGGGCACCGCTCAGGAGCCGGGTCACCAGCCAGGCCCGCCAGGCGACGCCGCCGCACACCGGGTGGAAGCCGGGCTTCAGGCCCCGGCCGAGCATCCGGACCAGGGCGGCGAGGGTCAGCAGCGAGAACAGGGTGGTGACCAGCGTGATGGGCGGTGCGGCCAGGAGCAGGCGCACCGCGACCGCCGAGAGCGTGTCGCAGGACCGCACGAGGTAGTAGACGCCGACCAGCGCGGGCGCGGTGGACAGCAGGGTGAGCAGCGGCAGGCCGAGGAGGGAGAGCGCGTACGCGGCGGCCCAGCGGCGGGAGCGTCCCGGGCGCGGCGCGGGCCAGCCGGTGCCGGCGACGCGCTCGTACGCCTCGGCCTGGCGGGCCGGCGAGCCGTGCCAGCGCCGGCCCGGGGGGATGTGCCCGTCCAGGCAGGCGCCGGGCTCCAGTTCGGCGTCCGCGCCGAGCACCGCGCCCGGCATGAGGGTGCTGCGGTGGCCGACGCGGGCGCCGTCGCCGATGCGGACCTCGCCGATGTGCAGGGTCGCGCCGTCCAGCCACCAGCCGCTGATGTCGGCCTCCGGCTCCACACTCGCGCCCCGGCCGATCGTGGCGAGACCGGTCACGGGCGGCATGGCGTGCAGGACGGTGCCCGGCCCGACCCGGCAGCCCAGGGAGAGCGCGTACAGGCGGGCCCAGGGGGTGCCGAGGAGGGAGGGGACACCGAAGGAGGCGACGACGCGCTCGGCCGTCCACAGCCGCAGATGGACACGGCCGCCGCGCGGATACGCGCCCGGCACCACGCCCCGGGTCAGGAGCCGCGCGGCCCCCGCGCCGATCGCGAAGCGAGCCGGCGCGCTCATCAGGACCACCATGCCGATGAGCACGAACCACCAGGACGTGTGCGGTGCCCAGGCCTGCGGCGCGAGCCGGCCCAGGATGTTGTCGAGCAGGGCCAGGCCGACGAGCCCGCGCAGCCCCGCCACGCCGAACAGGCCTGCCGTCACCAGGAGTTGAACCACTGCGGCGCTGCGCGGCACGGGCTCGATGGGCCGGGCCTCGGCGGCGGGGCCCTTGAGGGATTCGAGGTGCTGGGCCATGTCCCGCAGCACTGGGCGGCGGTAGAGGTCGGCGACGGACACGCCGGGGTAGTGCTCGCGCAGCTCGGAGGCGAGCCGGGCCGCGCTGAGGCTGGACCCGCCGAGCGCGAAGAAGTCGCTGTCCGGCTGGGGGCGTACCCCCAGCATCCGCTCCCACGCCCCGGCGAGGCGGGCCGTGGTGGAGCCGTCCTGTCCGGCGTCGGCCACGGGGCCGCGCTGGGAGGGCAGCGGCCAGGGCAGGGCGTCGCGGTCGACCTTGCCCGAGGTGCGCGTGGGCAGGTCGGTGACCTCGACGAGCAGCGGCACGAGGGCGGCCGGAAGCCGCTGGGCGAGGAAGCCGCGCCCCTGGTCGGAGCGGAAGCCGCTCTGTTCGGGGACGACATAGCCGACCAGGATCTGGCCGCCGGCCGGGGTGCCGCGCACCGCGGCGGCCGCCGCGCGCACGCCTGGGAGCGCTCGCAGCATGGCGTCGATCTCGCCGAGTTCGATGCGCCGGCCGCCCACCTTCACCTGGTCGTCGGCCCGCCCGAGATGGACGAGGCCCGCGGCGTCGGCGCGTACGAGGTCGCCGGTGCGATAGGCGCGGTGCGTGTCGAGGAGGGGGAGCGGGGTGAAGCGCTCGGCGTCCTTGGCGGCGTCGAGATAGCGGGCGGTGCCCGCCCCCGCGATGACCAGCTCGCCCTCGCCGCCATAGGGGACGGGCTGTCCGGCCTGGTCCAGTACCGCCAACTCCCAGCCGGGCAGCGGGAGTCCGATGCGTACCGGCTCGCCGGGCAGTATCCGCGCGGCCGTCGCCACCACCGTGGTCTCGGTGGGGCCGTACGTGTTCCACATCTCGCGGCCCTTGACCGCGAACCGGTCGGCGAGCGCGCCCGGGCAGGCCTCGCCGCCGACGATCAGGAGCCGCACCTCGTCGAGCGCCTCGTCCGGCCACAGGGCGGCGAGGGTGGGCACGGTGGAGACCACCGTGATGCCGCGTTCGACCAGCCAGGGTCCGAGCTCGTGGCCCGCCCGCACCAGCGAGCGGGGCGCGGGCACCAGGCAGCCGCCGTGCCGCCAGGCCAGCCACATCTCCTCGCACGAGGCGTCGAAGGCGACCGACAGCCCGGCGAGGACACGGTCCCCTGGGCCCAACGGCCGTTCCGTGAGGAAGAGTTGGGCCTCGGCGTCCACGAACGCGGCGGCCGAGCGGTGGGTGACCGCCACGCCCTTGGGCAGTCCCGTGGAACCGGACGTGAAGATGATCCAGGCGTCGTCGTCGGGCAACGCGGGGCGCCAGCGTGCGGCCAGCGGCGCCTCGGGCCCCGGCAGTATCCGCTCGTCGGCCTCGATCACGGCGCACACCCGCGCCTCGCGGAAGACGGTGGCCGCGCGCTCCTCGGGGTCGTCCGCGTCGACGGGCACATAGGCCGCGCCGGACAGGAGGACCGCCAGGATGGCGAGGTACAGGTCGCAGGTCCCGGACGGGATCCGGACGCCGACCCGGTCGCCCGGCCCGATGCCGAGGCGGGTGAGCCGCGCGGCGCGTTCGGTGATCCGGTCGCACAGGTCCTGGTAGGTGAGCCGCTCGCCGCCCGCGTCGAGTGCGGGCGCGCCCGGATGGGCGGCCGCTGTCGCGTCCAGTACGTCGAGCAGGGTGCGGGGAAGCGGGGCGGCGGCGCCGCGGAAGACAGCCGGCAGATGCGAAGACATACGGTATGCCTCTGGCGTAGTGCGGGTGGTACGGACATCCTTCGGACATCCGCCCACTACGACGGGCATATCCAGCGGCGGGTTCGCCCCGGCGTCAGGACTTGACGATATTTATCCGTTGTTTTCGAAGTGATTCGGATGATTATGGCGCCGAACGGGGCAAGTTCAGGGTCGATCCCGGTGGCCCAGATCCCTTGCGCGTAGCACTAGTTCGGTGGCGAACCGGTGTTCGGGCTCGGTGAGCCGGTCGCCGAAGATGGACTCCAGGGTGCGCATCCGGTAGCGCACGGTCTGCGGGTGCACAGCGAGGAGTTGACCCATCTGGGCAGCCGTTCCCCGGGTCGCGAGCCAGGTCCGCAGGGTTTCGATGAGCCGGTCGCGCCGGCCGGGCGTCAATGCGTCGAGCGGCGCGAGCTCACGCCGGGCGAGGTGTTCGAGGAGCGCCGGATCGGAGCGCAGCCAGAGCGTGACGAGGTGGTCCTCGCAATACAGCGTGCCGGAGTCGTTGTCGATGACCCCCGACGCGGCGAGTTCGAGGACCTGGCGCGCCCACCGCAGGGAATCGGACGCATCGCCGATGGGCACCTCCAGGCCGACCGCCGACCAGGAGCCGTGCAGGGCCGCGTCCAGCATCCGTCTTCGTACTTCGTCGACCGGGCCCGGCACCAGCAGGTGCGGAAGCGGCTCGCCCGGATCGATCAGGACATCGTTGTCCAACGCCGCACGCGTCACGTCCGTCCCCGACCGCAGCGCGATCAGTGTGACCCGCTCCGGGAGGGGCCAGTGGGCCCGCTCGGCGAGTTCGGCGATGGCCGCGCGCGGTACCGGCGATCCGGCCAGGACCAGATGCAGCAGCCGTCTTCGCAGGGCGTCCGAGCGCTCCCCGGAGAAGGAGGTGACCTCCAGATAGCCCTCTCGTGAGAGCGCTTCCAGCTGCTCGACGTAGGTGAAGAGCGCGTCGGCGAAGCTGAGCATGAGAGCGGGGGAGAGGTTGTAGCGCCGGCCGATCTTCTTGGCCCGGCGCAGCGCCACGCGGGCGCCCAGTCGGTAGGCCCCCTGGAGGGTGTCCAGGCTGCGGCCCTCGTACGCCTCGAACCGGCCGAAGCGGCGGCACATCTCGTCGCGCAGCGTGGACGGGGCGCTCGGGGAGGCCACCTGGTCGACGAAGACGGTGAGGTTCTGCTCCACGCCGACCCGGATCGCCTCGCCGTAGGGGCCCTCCAGTAATCGGGCGTACTCGGGGTAGGCGCGGGTGACCTCCGCGCCGATCTCCTTGAGCAGGCCCGGCAGTTCGGGGCGCATGATCGCGGCGAACTCCTGGGGGAGCGGCCCCAACGGCTCCTGGATGTCCGGTGATTGCGCGGCTGTGGGCATCTCACTCCCCTTGCACTACGGCGCCCGGCGGGGGGAGGGCCGATGGAGAAAGCGCTCCCACCGACCGACAGGTGCGTACCTTTCGCGGACTGCTGAACCTAGAACAACTTCCGTGTGAGGGACAACACTTGAGGCCGGGTCCGGCTCATGGTGCATCGGTTGTCGGCCGATTCCGGAGGGCGCCCCGACGGCGGAGTGGGGCCGCCCTCCGGAGGGCGCGGGACGGCTACTGAACCGCCGAATGCCAGTACTGGGAGAGGAGTTTGCCGTTGTTCGGCACGACCGTGCCCGGTGCGTGCAGGCCGGCCAGATAGGTCGACGCGTCGTTCAGTACGACGGTGTTGCGGCCCGCCGCCGAGGGCAGCCCGGTCTTGAGGTTCACCGCCCAGTCGAGCATCCCCGCGAGCCCGCAACCGCTTGCTCCGGGCACCGCGAAGGTGGTGTCCGTCTGGCTCGCTCCGGTGAGGCTGAGCCGGTTCATGACGCCCGCGGTGTTGGGCGTGCCGTTGCCGTCGAAGCGCTGGATGCCGAGCGCGGGACGGGTGAGGTTCTGGGGGTGCAGCACGATCGGGTGGGCGGAGGAGCCGATGTAGCAGGAGCCTGTGAGGAACGGGTTCTGGAGGTGGATGCGGACCGGGATCGCGATGATCGGCTGTCCCGAGGTGGCGCCCGCGGTGAGGTTGAAGTCGGTGGGCGCGCCGGCCGATTCGACGGTGGCGGTCACACGGTTGAGGGTGCTGTTGGTGATCTGGCGGCAGATGTCGCCGATGACTGGCAGGTCGTTCGGGCACATCAGGCCGAGCAGCCCGCCCGGGATGTCGGCGGAGTCGGCGACCAGCGCGCCGCCCGGCGGCGCGATCAGGGTGGGCGCGCCCGAGGCGTGCTGCACCACGCCGAGTTGCAGATCACTGGCGCCGGTGACGACTTCGGTGCTGCCGAGCTTGATGGAGCCGCTCGCCGCGTGGGAGACGACGCACTGCACGATGTCGGCGCGCCCGTCGGCGGCCAGCATCGCGGGGTCGTCCACCGGGCAGCGGGTGAACGGGGCCCAGTCGCCGCCGAGTTGAGTGGCCGGGGCGGCGTCGGCGGCGGCCGGGCCGACGGTCCCGAGCAGGGTCAGGGCCGTGCCGGCGGCCAGCAGCCCCGCGCGCAGACGGGTGGATACGGGTCTCATGAGGTCGTCCCCTCTTGACGTCTCGACTCGCGACGTCCGGTGCGTATGTGGGAGGTGTCCGCAACCGGCCCTATGGACAAGGGAGTTGGCCGGATCGTGACACGATGGGTTGTCGAGCGGGTGGATCTCACCGCAGCGGCACCGGCACGGTCGTCGGCTGCTTGTCGGCGGTGCAGAGCTTCGCGGGATCGTCGGGGATGCCGGACGCGCACGGCGCTCCCTGGTTCTGCTTGACCGTGTTGGCGGGACCGGACACGGACGCGGTGAACAGCGGGCTGAGGTCCTCGCCCACCCCGCAGCCGGTGAACGGCGGAATGGTCACGGAGCCGTCGAGCGGCCCGCCCCGGGAGAGCGAGTAGCCGCGCCAGACCGTGTCCTTGCCCTTGGTGAGCTTTCCGAGCATGACCATGTGGTCCTTGGTGTTCTTCGCCGGGTCCGGGTCGTCGGAGTAAATCGGCTTCTCAGTACGGCAGTTGGGTCCGACGTCGAGCGGGGTTCCGTTGACCCTGACGTCGCTCAGGCGCAGTACCACCGGAATCCTGATGTACGTCTCGCCGTGCCCCGCGGTGTTGTTGAGGTCCGAGTCGATGTCCATGGGCCCGGTCTGTTCCAGCGTCATCGTGGCCGTGGTCGGCATGAACCCGAAGGTCAGGAACGTAGCCGGGGCGGGCGGTGTCTCGGCGCGGCCCTGGTGGTCGAGCCGGCCCACCGAGTTCTGGAACAGATGGAGTTCGAAGACGCCCGGCCTGACCTCGATCCTTTTGAGTCGGCTGGGCCCCTGGACGATCTTGGCGCAGTAGACGGGGATCAGGGAGGCGTTGCCCAGCTTGGTGACGTTCGAGTACCCGGTGACGTACGCGGAGAGCGCGAGCGGCTGGGTGGTGTCGCCGCGGCACTCGGGCGTGCCCGCGGGCCGGGGCCCTTGCGCCGGGGGCGCGGCGACGGCGGGAGGGGCGGCCGAGGGCCGGTCGGGGCCGCCGCTCGCGGGGGTGGTGGCCGAGGCGCCGGGGCTCGGGACGGGCGAGGAGGCGGCCGCGCCGACGGGGACCTTGGCGAGCAGGCCGGAGGCGCCCGGTGCGAGCGTGCAGGTCACCGACAGGGTGGCGGGGTCGGTCGCGGCGCCCTCGGCGGTGACCGGGCTGAAGTCGAGCGTCAGGGCGGCCGCCGTCACGGTGAGGTCGCCCGCGCTGTTCGCGGTGACGGTGGGGACCTCGCCGGTGGCATCGAGCACGGTGGCGCCCGTCGCTGCGAGCGGCACCAAAGGCGCGGCGCCCTGCCAGAGCGCCGGGGCGGTGGCGCCGTTCTGAGCCACCTCGACCGTCAGCCGGGTGGTGGCGCCGGTTCTGGTCGCATGCAGTCGGGTGAGGTCGGCGACCGCGGCGTCGGGCAGGACCACCGAGGTCGTGACGTCGGCGGGGCGGATGGGAAGGCCGGCCTCGGCCCGGTCGGGGAACCGGGCGCCGACCCGTACCGTCACCGGGCGCGCCCCGGCCGGGAAGGCGCAGCTGTAGCCGAGTTCCGTGCTGACCCGCTGGTCGCCGAGGGCCGTGTCCGCGCCGGGCACGACACCGGCGAGCACCACGGTGGCCGCCGCCACCGCACCCCGCGCACGCGCGCTCCGCCACCGGCCTGCCGGGCCCGGGCTCCCTGTCACGTGGCGTTCAGCTCCCTTCGCTCAGCTTCTCGCAACGGCCGACGGCGCGTGCCGCGGCTGGTGGGCCGCCCGGCCGTGACCCGGCCGGGCGGGCCCTGGGCGTACGCGATGCGTCATACGGCGCTACGAGCCGACGATGGTGGGGAACGTGCTGGTGCCGCTGACCACCGCGTAGTAGTCGCCGTTGAACGACGGGTGGTCGCCCGCGGACACCACGCCCGAACAGCCGGCGGTCGGGTTGGAGACGGTCAGCTCGGTGGGAGTGGCCGCGACCGCGAGGTCACCCGTGGAGTTGGTGTAGGTGCCGTGCGCGGTGCCGGTCACGGTGAAGGCGCAAGTGGCCACGGTCACCCGGGCGTTGATACCGGAGATGTATCCCTGCGAGACGCCGCTGCCCGCGTCGTAGTCCGTCACGTTGAGCGTCCAGGGGGTGTTCGCGACCGTGTCCACCGCGCCGAGGAAGCTGGTGCACGGCTCGCCCGAGCGGCCGAAGTGCGCCGGGTCGATGCTGCCGACGGCGGCCGGGTTGCCGGTGGCGCTCTGGAGGGTGCCGGCGGCGTCGGCGTACGTGCAGGTCATGTCGATGCCGTTGATGGAGAGGACGACATTGCTGGACGTGGCGGTGAAGCTCTCGGGCGAGTTGGGGCCGATGACCCAGTTCGTGGGCGACGCGGCCAGCGCGGGCGCGGTCGCCAGCGTGAATGCGGCCGTCGCGGCGCCGCATATCAGCGCGACCTTTCCAAGGGTGCTTCGCACAGTAATCTCCTCCGGTTTCACCAGCTATGGGGACGGATTCGGCCACGTACGATCCGTGACGACGCGGACGTTACTTGCGGGAAACATGGGCGCACAATCCTGCCGTTGAATATTGTGCCGAGCAAGCCCCTTCCTTGTGCCGAGGATGAGCAACCGGCCGGTTTTTCTTGTCGATTTATGCGCAAGGCGGCCGCGTCGGCCAGACCATTCGTGCCGAAGTTCCCCGTTCATTCCCGTTGTGGTCGGGCCGGGCATGCGGTGACAGGTGAAACCCCTCAATGAATGACAAGTTCAGGAGCGGTATCACTGTCGCGATGACAAGTTGCCGACGTCCGGAACCTGATGCACGGAAACTTCCGCGACCGGTATTGCAGAGCGAGGTTACCGGGCCGTAGCGTCCGAAGTGCGGCCGGTCCGGGCAGTTCACCCGGCCGCCGGCGTCCACGCTCCCGGCCGCGCCCCCGAAGGCCGGGAGCCGCCCGGGTGGAGCTCCCGGCCCGGATCCGCTTCCGGGGCCGGGCCGCTGGCCCGGAGGGTGGGGGTGTCGCGGTCCAGCTCCCCTCGGCCGCGGCGCCCCCGTCCTTTCGTGCCGACGCCGTTCCTGCTCCATTGCTGCGCAGTCGTCTCCCGGAGCGGCGGAGAAATTGTCAACGCGTGACAAGAAAAAGGGATTTCACCGATGTGGCCGTCCGGGATCTTGTTTCGGCGGTACGGCGCGACTTACCGTGCGCCCCTCGGTGCCCTCGCGTCACCACGTACGAGCCTGCTGGAGGTGAGATGGGAATCGAAGTCGTGGTCGAAGGCCTGACCAAGTCCTTCGGCAAGCAGAACATCTGGCAGGACGTCACCCTCACTCTGCCCGCCGGAGAGGTCAGCGTCATGCTGGGGCCTTCCGGCACCGGAAAGACCGTCTTCCTCAAGTCGCTCATCGGGCTGCTCAAACCGGAGAAGGGCCGGGTCCTCATCAACGGCGTCGACATGGTGAGCAGTCCCGAGCGGGACATCTACGAGACCCGGAAACTCTTCGGCCTCATGTTCCAGGACGGCGCGCTCTTCGGCTCGATGTCCCTTTTCGACAACATCGCCTTCCCGCTGCGCGAGCACACCCGCAAGAAGGAATCGGAGATCCGCCGCATCGTCATGGAGCGGGTGGACATGGTGGGGCTCCTCGGCGCCGAGGAGAAGCTGCCCGGGGAGATCTCCGGCGGCATGCGCAAGCGCGCCGGGCTCGCCCGCGCCCTGGTGCTCGACCCCCAGATCATCCTGTGCGACGAGCCCGACTCGGGCCTCGATCCGGTCCGCACGGCCTTCATCTCGCAGCTCCTGATCGACCTGAACGCGCAGATCGACGCGACGATGCTGATCGTCACCCACAACCTCGACATCGCGGCGACCGTGCCCGACAACATGGGCATGCTCTTCCGCCGCAACCTCGTCACCTTCGGCCCCCGCGAGGTGCTCCTGACCAGCGAGGAGCCCGTCGTCGCACAGTTCCTCAGCGGGCGCCGCGAGGGGCCCATCGGCATGTCCGAGGAGAAGGACGCCGCCACGCTCGCCCTGGAGCAGCTCAACTCACCCCGGAGCGAGGAGAGTTACCCGCGCAGGCTCGCGCCGCAGCTGGAGCCGTCGCCGGGCCTGCCCGCCCGCCAGGCGGTGCTGCGCCGCAAGCTGCGGGTGATGGCCATGCTCGACCAGCTGCCGCCCGCCGCCCGCCGAGCCATCGAGCACGGCATGGCGCCGGCCCGGGAGGTGGCGCCGTGACGATGGAGACAGAGAGAACCCCGCGCCCCCCGACGCCCCCCGCTCCCCGGCCGCCGCGCGGCCCGCTCCCCGGCCTCGGCGCCTTCCGCCAGACCGGACAGCTCTTCGCGCTCGCCGCCGCGGTCACCCGGTCGGTCTTCCGCCGCCCCTTCCAACTGCGGGAGTTCATCGAGCAGTTCTGGTTCATCGCCAGCGTCACCATCCTGCCCGCGGCCCTCGTCTCCATCCCGTTCGGCGCCGTGATCGCGCTCCAGGTCGGCTCGCTCACCCAGCAGCTCGGCGCGCAGTCCTTCACCGGCGGGGCCAGCGTCCTCGCCGTCATCCAGCAGGCGAGCCCGCTCATCGTGGCCCTGCTCATCGCCGGCGCCGGAGGCTCCGCGATCTGCGCCGACCTCGGCTCCCGCACCATCCGCGAAGAGCTCGACGCGATGGAGGTCATGGGCGTCTCGCCGGTCCAACGACTCGTCGTGCCACGGGTGTTGGCGACCATGTTCGTCGCCGTCCTGCTCAACGGGATGGTCTCCGTCGTGGGCACCCTCGGCGGGTACTTCTTCAACGTCATCATGCAGGGCGGCACCCCGGGCGCCTACCTCTCCAGCTTCTCCGCCCTCGCCCAGCTCCCTGACCTGTACGTCAGCGAGATCAAGGCGCTGATCTTCGGGTTCATCGCGGGGATCGTGGCCGCCTACCGCGGACTCCACCCCCGCGGCGGCCCCAAGGGCGTCGGCGACGCGGTCAACCAGTCCGTCGTCATCACCTTCCTGCTGCTCTTCTTCGTGAACATGGTCCTCACCGGGATCTACCTCCAGATCGTCCCCCCGAAGGGCGGCTGACCCATGGCCCTCCTCAGCCTCCTGGACCGATCTGGTGACCAACTCACCTTCTACGTCAAGGCGTTGCTGTGGATCCCGCGCACCCTGCGGCGCTACCTCAAGGAGGTGCAGCGACTTCTGGCCGAGGTCGCGTTCGGCAGCGGCGGTCTCGGTGTCATCGGCGGCACCATCGGCGTGATGATCGCGATGACCCTGTTCACCGGCACCGTGGTCGGCCTCCAGGGCTACGCCGCCCTGAACCAGATCGGCACCGCCGCCTTCACCGGCTTCGTCTCCGCCTACTTCAACACCCGCGAGATCGCCCCGCTGGTCGCCGGCCTCGCGCTGTCCGCCACCGTGGGCGCGGGCTTCACCGCCCAGCTCGGCGCGATGCGCATCAACGAGGAGGTCGACGCCCTCGAAGGCATGGGCGTGCGCAGCCTCCCGTACCTCGTCACCACCAGGATCATCGCCGGGGTCGTCGCGATCATCCCGCTGTACGCGATCGGGCTGCTCAGCTCGTACTTCGCGTCCCGGCTGACCACGGTCGTCTTCAAGGGCCAGTCACGCGGCACCTTCGACCACTACTTCAACCTCTTCCTCTCCCCGACCGACGTGCTGCTGTCCGTGCTCAAGGTGCTCATCTTCAGCGTGATGGTGATCCTGGCCCACTGCTACTACGGGTTCCGGGCCACGGGCGGACCGGCCGGAGTCGGTGTAGCGGTGGGGCGTTCGGTGCGCAACGCGATCGTATTGATCGCCGTCACGGACTTCTTCCTCTCGCTCGCCCTCTGGGGCGCCACCACGACCGTGAAGGTGGCCGGATGAACCCCCGGGCCGTGCGCCGCAGGCTCGCCGGAGTCGTCTTCCTGCTGGTCCCGGCGCTGCTCGTGTGGCTCTCGATCGCCGTGTACGACAAGGACTTCACCCCCTCGGACACCATCACCGTCGAGACGGGCAGCGTCGGCAACGAGATGCATCCGGGCGCCGAGGTCAAGCTGCGCGGGGTCGTCGTCGGCGAGGTCCGCACCATCAGCGCGGACGGTGCGGGGGCGAAGCTGACCCTCGCCCTCCAGCCGGGCCGGCTGCGCCACATCCCGGCCGACGTGCGGGCGCAGATGCTGCCGACCACGCTGTTCGGCGAGCGGTTCGTGGCGCTCGTCCCGCCTCCGAACCCGTCCACGAGAGCGCTCTCGGCCGATGCGACCATCCCGCAGGACCGGTCCCGCGACGCCATCGAGCTGGAGCAGGTCCTCGACAACGTCCTGCCGATGCTCACCGCGGTCAAGCCGGACAAGCTGTCGGCCACGCTCTCCGCGGTCGCCCAGGCGCTGCGCGGCCGGGGCTCCCAGCTCGGCGACACCTTCGTCACCCTGGACGCCCACCTGCAGAAGTTCAACCCGGACCTGCCCACCCTCAACGCCGACCTGAAACAGCTCGTCAAGGTCTCCCAGAACTACAGCGACGCGGCCCCCGACATCCTGAGAGCGCTCACGGACGCCACGACCACCACCGGCACCGTCGTCGACCAGCAGACCCAACTCCTCGGCGTCTACGGGCAGACGACGAGGACCGCCCAGGATCTGACGGCCTTCTTCCAGCAGAACAAGGACAACATCATCCGGCTCAGCGAGGTGAGCCGTCCCACCCTGGAGCTCCTCGCCCGATACTCCTCCTCCTTCCCCTGCACCCTGCGCACGCTCGCGGGGTTCGTGCCCGCGATGGACAAGGCGCTCGGCAAGGGCACCGGACAGCCCGGGCTCCACGTCACCGTCAAGGCCGTGCCCTCCCTCGGCAAGTACGAAGCCGGGCGCGACACCCCCGTCTACACCGCGGGCGGGGGGCCGCACTGCTACCCGGTGCCCTATCTGGGCGCCCCCCTACCCACCGAGAGCGCTCTCACGAACACCGCGGCGGCCCCCGGCGCCGGGCTCGGGCTGGCGAACTCGCCGCAGGAGAACCAGCTGGTGAACGAGCTGCTCGCGCCCGGCATGAAGCAGACCCCGCAGTCCCTGCCGGACTGGAGCAGCCTGCTCGTCGGGCCCGCCCTGAGAGGGACGGAGGTGACCATCAAGTGAAGCGCCGCAGCATCGCGGGGCCCCTCGTCAAATCGCTGGTCTTCGTCCTGGTGACGGCGCTCGCGACCACCGTGCTGGCCCTGTCCATCGCCAACACCGGCGTCGGGGACACCCAGACGTACCGGGCGCGCTTCACCGACACCACCGGCCTCATCGAGGGCGACAGCGTCCGCATCGCCGGGGTGAAGGTCGGCCAGGTCGACAGCGTGGAGGTCGTCGACCGGCGACTGGCCCAGGTCACGTTCTCCGTGCAGCGGGGCCGGACCCTGCCGGGCACGGCCACCGCCTCGATCAAGTACCTCAACATGGTCGGCCAGCGCTACGTCGAACTGGGCCGGGGCACCGGCGCACCCGGCGCGACACTGGCACCCGGCGCGACCATCCCGCTGGAGCGCACGACTCCCGCCCTCGACCTCACCCAGCTCTTCAACGGCTTCCAGCCCCTGTTCGAAGGGCTCTCGCCCAAGGACGTCAACCAGCTGGCGGGCTCCATCGTGCAGGTCCTCCAGGGCGAGGGCGGCACCGTGGACAGCCTGTTGCGGCACATCGGTTCGCTGACCACGACCGTCGCGGCCAAGGACAAGGTCATCGGTGAGGTGATCTCGAACCTGAACACCGTCCTGACCACGGTCAACGACCGCGAGGCGGGCTTCAACGACCTGGTGGTCACGCTCCAGCGACTGGTCTCCGGGTTCGCCGGTGACCGCAAGCCGCTCGGCGAGGCCGTGGCCGCGATGGGCGATCTCACCACGGTCACCGCCGGGCTCTTCCAGGACGGCAGAGCGCCGCTGAAGGAGGACATCAGACAGCTCGGGCGGCTGTCCTCGAACCTCGCCGAGAGCGCTCCCCAGGTCGAGAACTTCCTGCGCAAGACCCCCGACAAGATGCGGGCCCTGACCCGGGCCGCGTCCTACGGTTCCTGGCTCAACCTCTACCTCTGCGAGGCCAAGGTGGCCGGCGTGAAGACCGAGGACGGCAGCGCGCCGCCCACCGGAATTCCGGTCAGCGAATCGAGGTGCCAGGGATGAGGCTCCCGCTGCCGCGCCGCCCGCGAACCCCGCGCCTGCCGCGCCCCGTCCTCAGGCGCCCCCGTCTCAAGCCCATGAAGGAGCGCAACCCGGTCGCCGTCAGCCTGGTGGGACTGCTGGTCCTGGCCCTGGTCGGCATCGCCGCCTACCACGCCGACTCCCTGCCGCTCATCGGCGGCGGCACGAGCTACAGCGCCGACTTCTCGGAGTCCGCCGGGCTGCGCGGCGGCGACGAGGTGAGGATCGCCGGGGTCAAGGTCGGCGAGGTCAGCGGGGTCTCGCTGGACGGAGCCAAGGTGAAGGTCACCTTCAAGGTGAAGCACGCCTGGATCGGAGACGCCTCGACCGCCGCCATCGCCATCAAGACCCTGCTCGGCGAGAAGTACGTGGCCATCGACCCGCTCGGCACGAGCGAGCAGGACCCGGACCGTCGCATCCCGCTGGCCCGCACGACCTCGCCGTACGACGTCACCCAGGCCTTCGAGGGGCTCAGCAACACGATCGGCGCGATCGACACCTCCCAGCTCGCCAAGAGCTTCGAGACGATCTCCGACACCTTCAAGGACTCGCCCCCCGAGGTCCGCACGGCGGTGTCCGGTCTCTCCGCCCTGTCGAAGACGGTCTCCGAGCGCGATTCCCAATTGGCCCAACTCCTCAAGGGGAGCGAGCGGTTGACGAGGATGCTCGCCGACAGGAAGAGCAGTTTCGAGACCCTCATCGACGACGGCGGACTGCTGCTCGGCGAGCTCAAGCAGCGCCGCGACGCCATCCAGGCCCTGCTCACCGGAACCCGCGGGCTCGGCACCCAGCTCACGGGTCTCGTGAAGGACAACTCGGCCCAACTCAAGCCCACTCTCACCGCGTTGGGGCGCGTCACCGACGTCCTGGTCAAGAACCAGCAGGGCCTCGACCGGACGCTGGCCCTGGCCGGGCCCTACTACCGGCTCATCGGCAACACCCTCGGAAGCGGCCGCTGGTTCGACAACTACCTCTGCGGACTCGTCCCCAGGAGCTACCTGCCGGCCCAGTCGCTGCCGCGGACCGGCTGCATGCCGCCGAAGAACGGAGGCTACCCGTGAGCCGGCGACGCGCTCTCACGATCGTCCTGGCCCTCGCGGTGATCGCCGCCACGGTCGTCGGCGCGCTGCGCGTCTTCGCCGGCACCGGGGGCAAGCACATCACCGCCTACTTCGACCACGCCGTCGGCATCTACCCCGGCTCGGACCTGCGGATCCTCGGCGTCAAGGTCGGCGAGGTCGACTCGGTGACGCCCCAGGGGCAGCAAGTCAAAGTCGTGGTGACGCTGGACCGGGGCGTACGGGTGCCCAAGGACGCGCGGGCCGCCGTCGTCTCGCCCAGCGTCGTCGCGGACCGCTACGTCCAGCTCGCCCCCGCCTACACCGGGGGCCCCGAGATCGCCGACCGGGCCGAACTGCCCGCCTCCCGCAACGCCACCCCGGTGGAAGTGGACCAGCTCTACGCCTCCCTCACCGAGCTCAGCAAGTCCCTGGGCCCCGGCGGAGTGAACTCGGCGGGAGCGCTCTCAGGACTCCTTGACACCGGGGCCAAGAACCTGGGCGGCAACGGCGCCGCGATCGGCGACTCCATCGAGCAGTTCGGCAAGGCGGCCAAAACCCTGGACGGCAGCAGCGAACACCTCTTCGCCACGCTCTCCTACCTCCAGACCTTCACCACCATGCTGAAGAACAAGGACGGCGCGGTGCGCGACGCGCAGAACCGACTCGCCGACGTGACCTCGTTCTTCGCCGACAACAAGGACAACCTCGCGGGCGCGCTGAAGGAACTCGGCACCGCGCTCGGCAACGTCAAGACCTTCATCCAGGACAACCGCGGCAGCCTCAAGGCCGAGGTCGACAAGCTCGCCCCGCTCACCCAGATCCTCGTCGACCAGCGGGCCTCCCTCGCCGAGGCCCTGGACACCGCGCCCCTGGCCGCCGGGAACACGCTCAACGCCTACGACCCGGCGCACCGCACCCTCGACGGCCGCGCCAACGTCAACGAGATCAGCATGGGCGGCGACATCGTGCCCCCGCTCAACCCCGCGGTGGCGGGCAGCGCCGGTCTCGTACCGGTGCCGCAAGCCAGGCTGAGAGCGCTCCCCGCCCTGCCCCTGCCCCCCGTCGGAACCGTGTACGGGACGGCGGCCGACGGCGCGAAGGGTTCGACCGGGCCCTCCCAGGATCCCGCTGCCCCGAAGGGGGGACGCGGATGAGGGCGCGCCTCACCCGGCGGACCGGCGCCGCGGCGGGCGCCGGGGTCGCGATCGTCGCCGCCCTGGCCCTCACCCTCGGTGGCTGCTCGGTGCCGTCCTTCTCCGGGATCGACCAGCTCCCCCTGCCCGGCGGCGCCGACCTCGGCAGCCACCCGTACGACATCACCGCCGACTTCGCCGATGTCCTGAGCCTGGTCCCGCAGGCCGCGGTGAAGGTGAACGACGTCGCCGTCGGTCGGGTCACCAAGGTGTCCCTCGCCCCCGACGGCTGGTCCGCCCGGGTCACCCTGCGGATCAGGGGAGATGTGAAGCTGCCCGCCAACGCGTACGCCCAGCTGGAACAGTCCAGCCTCCTGGGCGAGAAGTTCGTCCAGCTGTCCGCGCCGGCCAAGGAGAGCAAGGAGGCGGCCCAGGGCCGCCTGGGGCCCGGCGTCGCGATCCCGCTCGCGCGGACCAACCGCAACCCCGAGGTCGAAGAGGTTCTGGGAGCGCTCTCCATGCTGCTCAACGGCGGCGGCGTCAATCAGCTCAAAACGATCACGACCGAGCTCAACAAGGCGGTCGGCGGCCGCGAGCCGGAGGTCCGCTCCATGCTCCAGCGCGTCAACACCCTGGTCACCGACCTGGACGGCCACCGCGGCGACATCACCGACGCGCTCGACGGGGTCAACCGGCTCTCGGCCACCCTCGCCACCCGCAAACAACAGGTCGGCACGGTGCTCACCGGACTTTCCCCCGGCCTCAAAGTCCTTGAGGACCAACGGGGTTCACTGCTGACGATGCTGAAGTCGCTGGACACGCTCTCCACGGTCGCCGTCTCGACGATCAACAAGAGCAAGGACGACATGGTGGCCGATCTGAGGGCGATCGCACCGACCCTCAAGGCGCTGGCCGACTCCGGCAAGGACCTGCCGGACTCCCTCCAGGTCCTGGTCACCTATCCGTTCACCGACGAGGTGCTCCGCGGCATCAAGGGCGACTACCTCAACGTCTACCTCGACGTGACGGCCGCCCCCGGTACCCAGGTCATCCCGCCGCTCACCGCACCCCCGGCGGCGCAGGTGCCCACGGCGCGGCCGGCGCCGCTCGGACTGCCCCCGGTCGGCGGCACCGGAGGGGCCCACTGATGCTGACGACGGCGACCAGACTCAAGAACCTCGCGTTCCTCGTGATCGGGGTGCTCGTCCTCGGCTACACCGGGTTCCGGTACGGGGACGTCGGCCACTACGTCGGCATCCGCGACTACTACACCGTGAAGGTCCATCTCGCCCAGACCGGAGGGCTGTTCACCCACTCCAACGTCACCTACCGGGGCGTGTCGGTGGGCCGCGTCGGACCCATCGGGCTCACCGACGACGGGGTCGTCGCCGAGCTCCACATCGACAACTCGGCCCCGCCCATCCCCACCGCCCTGCAAGCGGTCGTGGCCAATCTGTCCGCCGTCGGCGAGCAGTACATCGACCTGCGGCCCACCTCCGCCGGGGCGCCCTACCTGGGCGACGGCGGCGAGATCCGGCAGAGCGACACCCGCACCCCTGCGCCCGTCACCACCGTGCTCACCAGCGTCAACGACCTTGCCGCGTCGGTGCCGCTGGACTCGCTGCGCACCGTCGTCGACGAGTTCGGCAAGGCCTTCGAGGGGCGCGGCAAGGACCTCCAGGTGCTCCTCGACAACGGCACCGACTTCGTGAAGGCGGCCGACAAGGCGCTGCCGAGCACGACCACCCTGCTCGCCGACGGACAGACCGTGCTCACCACCCAGGCCGAGGAGGGCCAGGCCATCGAGACCTTCGCCTCCGGGGCGCAGCGCCTGGCCGCCACCCTGAAGGGTTCGGACGCCGATCTGCGCAGGCTGATCGCCGCCGCGCCGGATGCCGCGGGGCAGCTCAGCGGGCTGCTTCGGGACCTGAACCCGCAGCTCAGCGTGGTACTCGCCAACCTGCTCACCACGGCCGACGTCGCCGTCACCCGGCAGCGCGGCATCGAGGAACTCCTGGTGAAACTACCGCCGTTGGCGGCCGCCGGGGCCACCGCCATCGACGCGAAGGGCGCCAACCTCGGCATGGCGGTCACGTTCTTCGCGCCGCTGCCGTGCACCGACGGGTACGGGGGCACGGTCTACCGCAACGGCCTCGACACCCTCGACACGCCGAACCTCAACACCAGGGCGCGATGTGCCGCGCCCGCGAGCAGTGGCCGGGACGTACGCGGCTCGGCGCACGCGCCGACCGGCGGCCCCCTCCCCGCCCCGGCCCAGCCGGGCGCCCTGCCGCCCACGCCGTCCGCCGCCCCGCCCTCGGCGCTGCCGGGCGCCCTGTCCCTGCCCGCGCTGCCCGGCGCCGGACCGCCGGACCTCGCCGGGCTGCTCGGCCTGAACTCCGCCACCGGAAAGGACGTACGCCCGTGATCGCGCTCTCCGGCGGTCCCCGGCTCCGCCGCACCCTCGTGGCGGCGGCCCTCACCGCCTCGGTCGCCTTCTGCGCGTTCGCGGGATGGACGTACCTCGCGGCGCGCGACGACTCCGCACGCGCGTACGGCGCCGCGCGCGACGCCGCGCTGGAGGCGGGCCGCAGCCGGATCGCCGCGCTCTCCACCCTGGACGCGGCGCACCCGGACGCGGCCCTGCGCAGCTGGCTCGACGCGTCGACCGGCCCCCTCCACGACGAGCTCCGCCGAACGGGCGCGGGCAGACCGACGACGTCGGCGCGCGGCAGCGTCACGGACGCCGCCGTCACCGAACTCGACGACCGCTCCGGTACGGCCAAGCTCATCGCGACGGTGCAGGTCCAGCTCACCCCGGCGGGCGGCGCCACCACCACCGACCGCAAACGCTTCGAGGCGGCTCTCGAACGCACCGATTCCGGATGGAAGTTGAAGGCACTCGGCGCGGTCCCGGTCACCGCCCCCTGACCTCGGACCGAAGGGAGAAGCAGCGTGAGCACAACCAAACTGAAACAGGCGTCCGAGCCGGAGCCCGCCGATGACGCGCCCCCTGGGGGCGGGACGGATGCCGAGGCCTCGGCCGACGCCGAGGGGGCTGTCGGCGAGTCCGCCGAGGACCAGCGCCCCGACCCGCCCGAAGCGGCTTCCCCCAGCCATCGCGTGCGCCGCGCTCTCATCCTCGCCTGCGTCCTGGTTCTGCTGCTCGCCGGGGCCGGACTGCTGTATCAGGCACGGCAGTTGACCACCACCCAGGCCGCGCGCAATCACGCGCTCAGCGACTCCGCCGCCACCACCCGCGTCATCGGCGACGTCAGCAACACGCTCGGGAAGGTGTTCTCGTACGAGCCCCAGGACACGCGTGCCACCGAGGACGCGGCACGCGAACTCCTCGGCGGGCGCGCCGCCGGTCAATACGCCGCGCTTTTCGGCGAGTTGAGGCAAAAGGTCGCCGCGCAGAAGCTCAGCCTCACCACCCACGTGGTGCGTGCCGGGGTCACCCGGCTCACCGGCGAGCGGGCCGAGCTGCTCGTGTTCCTCGACCAGCGGGCCCGGCGCGACACGAAGCCCGCCACCACCGCCGCCGCCCAGCTCTCCATCACGGCCCAACTCACCGACGGGCACTGGCAGATCACCGACATCCGAGCCCGATAGGGCGCGCCCGCAGCCGCCGGGCCCCGCGAGAGGGATCACGAAGAACATGGCACGCATGACGACCCAGCCCCTGCTCGTCGCCGCGATGGTGCTCACCCTGCTGGCGGGCGGCGTGGCGGCGTGGACGGGCTGGTCCTGGTACGGCGCGGCGCACGACGACTCCGTCGCGTACGCCACCGCGCGCGACAGGGTCCTCGCGGCCGGAGAGCAGGCCGTGCAGAACCTCTCCACGCTCGACCACAAGGACCTGGCCCACGGCCTCGACCTGTGGCAGGACTCCACGACCGGCGACCTGCGCCAGCAACTGGCCGACGGGCGGGGTGAGTTCGAGAAGCAGGTGCGGCAGGCGCAGACGGTGACCACCGCCAAGGTGCTCGACGGCGCGGTCACCGAACTCGACGACCGGGCGGGCCGCGCCCGGGTGATGGTGGCACTGCGGATCACCGTGACCGCGCCGAAGCAGCAGCCCGCCGCCAAGGACAGCCGGATGCTCGGCGAACTGACCCGTACCCCCGGCGGCTGGAAGCTCAGCGCTCTCGGCCAGGCGCCGGTCGGCAACAGCGCGGCCAACTGACCACCCACCGAACCCGGACAGGAGTCCGCAATGTCGACGACCCGCCACCTGGTCAACCGCCGGCGCCGACTGGCGCACGCGGGCGCCGTACGCGCTGCCACGGCGGCGGCGCCGGAGCGAGCCCGCAGAACCGTCAACGTCCCCAGGCCGAGGGAGAGTTCGGAGTCCGGGACGTCGTCGGCGAGTCCGGCGCGCCGACGATTCGCGGGTTCCGTGGGGTCGTCTGTCTGGGGAGCCGCCGCTGTCCTGCGTCGCTCGGTCCGGGCACCAGTCGTCCTCAGCGTGCTCATCGTCCTGCTGGGCGCCTTCGCCGCGCTCGCCGCCACCCGTGCCGACGCCCTGCGCTCCGATCCGGCCGTGCGCAACGCCTCCCTCACCGACCCGGCCCGCACCAGCGAGGTCAAGGGGCAGACCGCCAAGGCCGTGGCCGCGCTGTTCTCGTACAACTACGCTGACCCCGCCCCCGCCGACAAGGCGGCGTCAACCCTCCTGACCGGCAAGGCGGTTCAGCAGCAGCGCGACATGCTGGCGGCGGTGCGGTCCCAGGCCAAGGACCAGAAGCTTGTCCTGACGACCACCGTGACGGACAGCGGTGTGGAGACGATCGACGGCTCGCGCGCCCGGGTCCTGGTCTACGCCGACCAGAGCAGCACGCGCACCTCCGGCAAGAAGCCCGAGACGTCGTACGCCGCCGCGATGTTCGCCGTCGACGTGGTGCGGGGGAGCGGTTCCACCTGGCGGATCTCCGGCATCGACACCTTCGGGCAGGGATCGTGAGAGCGCGGCGGCGCCACCCGAAGGCGTGGCGGGTGCGGCCCTCGCTGCCGGGCGGGAAGCGGTTGTGGCGCGGGCTCGCCGGCACGGCGGTCGCGGCCGTCACGATGGCCGCGCTCACCGCCTCGCAGGCCCCCGGCCTCCTGCGCGCCGCGCCCTGGCACCAGGACGCGCCCGCGGCCGGAGCCCTGGGCGCGGCGCGCGACGAGCCTGGGGCGGACGGCTCGTACCACCCCGAGCTCCCGCCGCTTGTCTCCCCGGCGCCGCGGATCGCCCCACCCGTCGTGGGGGCGATCGATCCGGTGTGGACGCAGGAGGGCATCCCGGCCACCGTGCTCGCCGCCTACCAGCGGGCCGAGGCGAAGCTGCGGCTCACCCGGCCCCGCTGCCATCTTCCCTGGCAGCTCCTCGCCGCGCTGGGCAAGGTGGAGTCGGGGCACGCGGGCGGGGGCCGGGTCGACCGGAACGGCACGACCCTCACGCCGATCCTCGGCCCGGTGCTCAACGGCGCGGGCTTCGCGGCCATCGCCGACACCGACCACGGCACGCTGGACGGGGACACCCGCTACGACCGCGCGGTCGGGCCGCTGCAGTTCATCCCGTCCACCTGGGCGACGTGGGCCCAGGACGGCAATGGTGACGGGGTGAAGGATCCCAACAACGTGTTCGACGCGGCGCTCGCCGCCGGGATGTATCTGTGCGCGGACTCCCGCGACCTGGCGGTCCCGGCCGACCTGGACCGCGCGGTGCTGAGCTACAACCACTCCGCCGACTATCTGCGGACGGTCCTGTCGTGGCTGGAGTTCTACCGGCGCGGCGCCCACGCCATGCCCGACGGGAAGGGCGTGCTGCCCACCAGTCCCGGTGCGGGCAGCGCCCAGCAGATCGGCGCCGACCAGGGGCGCGAGCAGGGCGGCGGCATCGTCATCGGTCCCCAGCCGAGCGCGCGGCCCTCCGCCTCGGTGCCGGGCCCGCCCGGACAGGGCCCCTCGGCGCCGCCGCCCGGGTCCCCGCCCTCGCCGTCCTCGTCCGGCGGGGCGGGCCCGTCCCCCTCGCCCACGGGGAGCACGAGCCCCGGGCCCTCGCCGTCGGGCAGCCCCGGGGTGCCGGGCTGCCCCACCGGATCGCCGTCGCCGCCCGCTGCGGCCACCCCATCGCCCACCGGCACACCGCCCGCGCCGGGCTGCCCCTCGCCGTCGCCCTCAGCCACCTCCTGACGACAGCACCTCCGCCAGGTCGTAGCGCACCGGCTCCTCCAGCTGCGCGTAGGTGCAGCCGGCGGGGGTGCGGTCCGGGCGCCAGCGGCGGAACTGCGCGGTGTGCCGGAACCGGTCGCCCTCCATGTGGTCGTACGCCACCTCCACCACCCGCTCCGGCCGCACCGCCAGCCACGACAGGTCCTTCTTGCCGGTCCAGCGGCTGGTCGCGCCCGGCAGCCGGGCGCTCTCGTGCGCGGCCTCCTCGGCCCAGGCGGCCCACGGGTGGCCCTTGGCGACCGGGTCGCTCAGGAGCAGCGGCGCGAGCTCGTCGACCAGTTCCGCCCGGCGCTTCATCGGGAACGCCGCGCACACCCCGACGTGCTGGAGCGCTCCCTCGGCGTCGTACAGGCCGAGCAGGAGCGAGCCGACCACCGGGCCGCTCTTGTGCAGGCGGTACCCGGCCACCACCACGTCCGCCGTGCGCTCGTGTTTGATCTTGTACATGAGGCGGGCGTCCGGCCGGTAGGGGAGGTCGAGGGGTTTGGCGACGACCCCGTCGAGCCCGGCGCCCTCGTACTGCTCGAACCATCGGCGGGCCACCTCGATGTCGGTGGTGGCGGGCGCCAGGTGCACGGGCGGTGAAACCGCTCTCAGGGCCTCGGCCAGGAGGGAGCGCCGTTCGGCCAGCGGGGTGTCCAGCAGGGAGGTGTCATCGAGGGCCAGCAGGTCGAAGGCGATGAAGCTCGCCGGGGTCTGTTCGGCGAGCAGCTTCACCCGGGACGCGGCCGGATGGATGCGTTCGCTGAGCCGGTCGAAGTCGAGGCGGCCCTCGTGCGCGATGACGATCTCGCCGTCCACGACGCACCGCCCGGGCAGCCGCTCCGTGAGCGCCGCGGCCAGCTCGGGGAAGTAGCGGGTCAGGGGCTTGCCGTTGCGGCTGCCGATGACGAGGTCGCCGCCGTCGCGGTGCACGATCGCCCGGAACCCGTCCCACTTCGCCTCGTACTGCATCCCGGGCGGAATCCTCGCCACGGACTTGGCGAGCATCGGCTTCACGGGAGGCATCACCGGGAGATCCATACAACTGATTCTCACCGATATGCGGCATTGGTGCCCTCCGCCTACCGTGGCCTGCATGGGCAAGGGCGAGGCGATCGAGCTGGAGGCCGGCGGGCGGACCGTCCGGCTCTCCAACCCGGACAAGGTGTACTTTCCGGAGCCCGGCTACACCAAGCTGGACGTGGCGCGGTACTACCTCGCCGTCGCCGACGGGATCACCCGCGCCCTGCGCGACCGCCCCACCACCCTGGAGCGCTACCCCGACGGCGTCACCGGCGAGTCGTTCTTCCAGAAGCGGGCCCCGAAGAACCTCCCCGACTGGATCCCCACCGCCCGCATCGCCTTCCCCAGCGGCCGTCACGCCGACGAGATCTGCCCCACCGAGCCCGCCGCCGTCCTGTGGGCCGCACAGTTGGGCTGCCTCACCTTCCACCCCTGGCCGGTGCGGCGCGAGGCCACCGACCACCCCGACGAACTCCGCATCGACCTGGACCCCCAGCCCGGCACCGGCTTCGACGACGCGGTGCCGGTCGCTTATGAACTCCGGGCGCTCCTCGGCGAGTTGGGGATCACCGGCTGGCCCAAGACGTCGGGCGGCCGGGGCATCCACGTCTTCGTGCCCATCGAGCCCCGCTGGACCTTCACCGAGGTGCGCCGCTGCGCCATCGCGCTCGGCCGCGAGCTGGAGCGGCGCATGGCGGGGAAGGTGACCACCGCCTGGTGGAAGGAGGAGCGCGGCGAGCGGATCTTCGTGGACTACAACCAGACGGCCCGCGACCGCACCATCGCCTCTGCCTACTCGGTGCGCCCCAAGCCGCACGCGCCGGTCTCGGCGCCACTGCGCTGGGACGAGCTCGACGACGTACGCCCCGAGGACTTCGACCTGCGGACCATGCCCGCGCGCTACGCCGAACTCGGCGACCTGCACGCGGACATGGACGAGCACGCCTTCGGCCTGGAACCGCTGCTCGAACTCGCCGAGCGCGACGAACACGACCACCGGCTGGGCGACATGCCCTACCCGCCGGACTACCCCAAGATGCCGGGGGAGCCCAAGCGGGTCCAGCCGAGCCGCGCCGCCGACAAGAAGTAGCCCCGCCCGCGCTCAGACGGCTCCGACCGGCGAGGCGAGCTCGAAGTCCGCGGCGTCGACGCCGCCCTCCTTGGTGTCGTCGTTGGCGAACACGAACGACTCGATGGGCACGCCCCGTTCGTCGCTGAGCGCGGCAACCAGCTCCTGCACCACGACCGTCTCCAGGACGACCCGCGCACTGGGAGCGCTCCCGGGAAGGCGTACGACACCGAGGTGGTCGGCGGGAGCGACGTCCTGGGTGGTGATCAGCAGGGTCAGATGCCCCGCCGAGGACAGCGACCGGGCCAGTTCGACCTCGCGGCCGTCGCCGAAGACGAGATGCAGCGTGTTGCCCGCCGACTCCATCTCGCCGTGCAGGTAGTTGCGGGTGACCGAGGCCGCGGCCGGCATGCGGGGCACCTCGCGCAGCAGCAGCGCCGCCTCCTCGGCGCTCACCCGGGAGGCGCCGGAGGCCACGCAGTCGGCGGCCACGCACCGGGCCGCGCGCAGGCGCAGCGCGCCGATCACGTCGGCCGCGCGGGCCCGCACGGCCTCCGCGTGCGCGGCGACGCCGTCCCAGGGATCCTCCAGGCGGCCCGCCACCGCCCCGGCGACCAGGTCCAGAGCCGCGACCGCGGCGGTGAAGCCGATGGTCGAGGCGTACGAATCGGGCTCGTTGCCCAGGTCCACGGTCACGTCGGCCAGGGCGCCGAGCGGCGAGGAGGTGACATTGAGGACGGCGAGGGTGGGCACGTCCCGCGCCGCCCTGAACGCCGCGACCGTCTCCGAGCTCCGGCCGCCCTGCGACACCCCGATCAGCAGATCGGTGTCGAAACCTCGCAGCCCGCTCTCGATCTCGCTGGCGAGCACCCGCTGGGCCGGTACGCCATGGCCGCGGAGCACCTCGACCGGGACGGCCAGCGCCGCGTAGGACGCGCCGATCCCGGCCAGCAGCGGACGCCTGGCCGCGCGCAGCCGGTCGAGGGCCGGGCCCTCGAGCTGCTTCCGCACATGCTCGATCACGCGCTCCAGCGCCTGCGGCTGGCCACTTTGGCCGTCGAGGAAGGTGATACGCGATCCGGACATGGAGGGATCCTTTCGTCAGCCCCGCCGGATGCGGACGGCGGGGGCGTCACATGACGCGGTACGGGCGGAGCGTCAGGTCTTGAAGGCCGGATCGTCCCCCAGGGCGGCGCGTGAGGGAATGGCGTCAGGGGAGCGCACGGAAGTGTCCGCAGGTGCGTCGATGGATATGCCGGTGGCCTCGGCCGGCGTCGCCGTGCCCCGAATTGTCAGTGCCCGGTGCGAGACTCAAGATGGCAGGACGACGGGACACACGAAGGAGCTCACCATGCTCACCACCCGTTACGTCACCGGCTCTCCCAGCTGGTTCGACCTCGGCACACCGGATCTCGACGCCGCGGCCGCCTTCTACACCGGAGTCTTCGGCTGGACCTTCCGGCCGGGCGGCCCGGAGGTCGGCGGGTACGGCACGTTCCAGGCCGCCGGAAAGACCATCGCGGGCGGCATGACCGTCACGGCCGAGCAGGGCGACCCCGCGTGGAACGTCTACTTCCAGACGCCGGACGCCGACGAGACGGCCAAGGCCGTCGAGCGGGACGGCGGCACCGTTGTCTCCCAGCCCATGGACGTGATGGAGCTGGGCCGCAGCGCCTACTTCCAGGACCCGGCGGGCGTCGGCTTCGCCGCCTGGCAGCCGCACCGGATGGGCGGCATGGAAGCCGCCAACGAGCCGAACACCCTGGCCTGGGTCGAGCTGTCCACCCCCGACGTGGGGGCGGCCACCGCCTTCTACCACGCGGTGTTCGGCTGGGAGACCACCGACGTGGCCTTCCCCGGCGGCACGTACACGACGGTCAACCCGGCGACCGCGGGCCCGGACTCGATGTTCGGCGGCGTCGTGCCGCTGGACATGGATCCGCTGGAGGCCGAGGCGGGCGCGTACTGGATGCCGTACATCGAGGTCCCCGACGCCGACGCGGCCGCCGCGAAGACACGGGCGCTGGGCGGCACGGTCCGGATG
Organism: Streptomyces sp. NPDC045846; assembly: GCF_056431605.1. Lineage (NCBI taxonomy): Bacteria > Bacillati > Actinomycetota > Actinomycetes > Kitasatosporales > Streptomycetaceae > Streptomyces > Streptomyces sp. NPDC045846. The sequence continues at coordinate 604,081 of NZ_JBWKKJ010000001.1, forward strand.
GCCCCCATGGACGTCGAGGGAGTGGGCCGCCTGGCCAAGATCGCCGACCCGCACGGGGCGCGGATCGCCGTCATCACGAGCGCGGCGCCGACGTCCTAGACGGGCCCAGGCCCGCCGCAACCGGCGGCCGCGGGCGGCGATCAATCGCGGCGTTCAACATTCGTTGACCGGACGTTGATCAGCGCCCGGCAGCGTGGGGAGCATGCTGAACGACACCATCACCATCGGTCCGGAACTCGCTTGGCAGGAGACCGCGTTGTGCGCCCAGGCGGGGCCCGAGTTCTTCTTCCCCGCACCCGGCAGCTCGACCCGGGAGGCCAAGCAGCTGTGCGGGGCCTGCGAGCAGCGCACGGCGTGCCTCGAGTACGCCCTCGCCAACGACGAGCGGTTCGGTGTGTGGGGCGGGCTCTCCGAGAAGGAGCGGCTGACCCTGCAGCGCACCCGGCAGCACTGACGGGGCGGGGCCCCGGCCGGGCCCGCGCGCGGCGCGGCCCGGCCCGGCCCGAGGAGCCCTCGCGCCCACCGGCCGGGCGGTTCCCTTCGGCCGGGCCGGAGGGGCGCGACGCGTGGGAACCGCGGGGCGGCGTGCTCAGGCGCGGGCGGCCATCCGCGCCTTGCGCGCGGCGAGCTTCTCGTCGAACTTGGACGCCTCGGCGTCGAGGCCGCCCATGTACAGGCCGAGCTCCTCCTGCGCCTTGAGGCCCTCGGGGCCGAGCCCGTCGATCTCCAGCACCTTGAGGTAGCGCAGCACCGGCTGGAGCACGTCGTCGTGGTGGATCCGCATGTTGTAGATCTCGCCGATCGCCATCTGGGCGGCCGCCCGCTCGAAGCCCGGCATGCCGTGACCGGGCATCCGGAAGTTCACGACGACGTCGCGCACGGACTGCATGGTGAGGTCGGGGGCGATCTCGAAGGCCGCGCCGAGCAGGTTGCGGTAGAAGACCATGTGCAGGTTCTCGTCGGTCGCGATCCGTGCCAGCATCCGGTCGCAGACCGGGTCGCCCGACTGGTGGCCCGTGTTGCGGTGCGAGACGCGCGTCGCCAGTTCCTGGAAGGCGACGTAGGCGACCGAGTGCAGCATCGAGTGCCGGTTGTCCGACTCGAAGCCCTCGCTCATGTGCGCCATCCGGAACTGCTCCAGCTTGTCCGGGTCCACCGCGCGGGAGGCGAGCAGGTAGTCGCGCATCACGATGCCGTGCCGGCCCTCCTCGGCGGTCCAGCGGTGCACCCAGGTGCCCCAGGCGCCGTCGCGGCCGAACAGCGAGGCGATCTCGTGGTGGTAGCTGGGCAGGTTGTCCTCGGTGAGCAGATTGACCACCAGGGCGATCTTCCCGAGGTCGGTGACCTTGGACTGCTGCGGGTCCCAGGCCTCACCGTCCTCGAAGAAGCCGGGGAAGTTGCGCGCGTCCGACCACGGCACGTAGTCGTGCGGCATCCAGTCCTTGGCGACCTTGAGGTGCCGGTTGAGCTCGTTTTCGACTACCTCTTCCAGCGCGAACAGCAGCCGGGCGTCGGTCCACGCGTCCGAGCTGCCGAGGTGGGGAGAAGTGATCGTCACGGGGGTGCTCCAGGGGGACGGAAAAGGGGGGACGGCAGGCTTACCTACGCAAACGTAGGTTACGAGACCGTAGGTTAAGGCGGCCGTAAGTCCAAGCCAAGTCCTCCTTCCCCTTCGTCCGGTTACGTTCTGCTATATGCGCAGGTCCCGGGCGTCCAACGAGAGGCAAGTCACCTCCAGCGGGGCCGCACGGCAAGGGCCCGGCCCGGTCGTATCCGACCGGACCGGGCCCTGGGACGAGGGTCACCGCGCCGTCAGACCACTTTGGACCTCCTCCGCCGTGGTGTCCGTGAGCGCGCCGTCCAGCAGCAGCCAGCGCGTGACCCCGATCGAGTCCAGGAACGGCACGTCGTGGCTCGCCACGATCAGCGCGCCCTCGTAGGCGTCCAGCGCGGCCTTGAGGGCGCGCACGCTCGCCAGGTCGAGGTTGTTCGTCGGCTCGTCCAGCATCAGGAGCCGCGGCGCGGGCTCCGCGAGCAGCAGCGCGGCCAGCGCGGCACGGAACCGCTCGCCGCCCGAGAGCGTGCCCGCGGGCCTGCCCGCCCGGGCTCCCTTGAACAGGAAGCGCGCCAGACGCGCCCGGATGGCGTTGTCCGTCGCCCCCGGCGCGTACCGGGCCACGTTCTCCACCACGCTCAGCTCGTCGTCGAGCACGTCCAGGCGCTGCGGCAGGAACCGCAGGGGCACGTGGGCCACCGCCTCACCCGCCACCGGCTCCAGCTGCCCGGCGAGCGTCCTGAGCAGGGTCGTCTTGCCCGCCCCGTTGCGCCCGACGAGCGCGATCCGCTCGGGGCCGTGCACATCGAGCTCGCTCCGCGCCCCTGTCCCGTAAGGGAGTTGGAGCGCACGCAGGGTGAGCACGGCGCATCCCGGGTGCACCTTGGTGCGGGGGAGTTCGATGCGGATCTCCTCGTCGTCGCGCACCGCCTCCACCGCCAGGTCGAGGCGCTCGCGGGCCTGGTCGAGGCGCTCGGTCTGCAGGATGCGGTGCTTGCCCGCCGACACCTGCGCCTCGCGCCTGCGGTTGTTGGCGACGATCCTGGGCACCACCTTGTTGTCGTAGCTCTTCTGCCCGTAGCGCTGGCGCCGCGCCAACTTGACGTGGGCGTCCGACAGTTCGCGCTTCTGGCGCTGTACGTCGGCCTCGGCGACCCGCACCATCCGCTCGGCCGCCTCCTGCTCGGCCCGCAGCGTCTCCTCGTACACCGTGAAGTTGCCGCCGTACCAGGCGAGTTGGCCCTCGCGCAGGTCGGCGATGCGGTCCACCCGGTCGAGGAGCTCCCGGTCGTGGCTGACCACCAGGAGCACTCCGCTCCAGGCGTCGACCGTCGCGTAGAGGCGCTGCCGTGCGGGCAGGTCCAGGTTGTTGGTGGGCTCGTCGAGCAGCAGGACGTCCGGGCGCCTCAGGAGCAGGGCGGCCAGCCGCAGGAGCACCGACTCGCCGCCGGAGACCTCGCCGATGGTGCGGTCGAGGCCGATGCCGTCCAGGCCGAGCTGGTCGAGGGCGGCGCGGGCCCGCTCCTCGACGTCCCAGTCGTCGCCGACCGTCTCGAAGTGCCGCTCGTCCGCGTCGCCGCTCTCGATGGCGTGCAGTGCGGCGCGGACGGCGTCGATGCCGAGGGCCTGGTCCACTCGCAGGGTGGTGTCCAGGACCACGTTCTGCGGCAGGTACCCGATCTCGCCCGCGACCATGACGTGCCCGTCGGTGGGGGTGAGAGCGCCGGCCATCAGCTTCAACAGGGTTGATTTCCCGGACCCGTTGAGACCGACGAGGCCGGTGCGGCCGGGGCCGACGGCGAGCTGGAGGTCCTCGAAGACGACGGTGCCGTCGGGCCACGCGAAGGACAGCGCGGCGGAGCTGATCTGAGGAGGTGACATGGACATACGGGTCTCCCGGTTGCGGGGAAGGGGCGAGGGCAACGGGGGTTCTGAGACACCGCTCAGGGCAGGAAAAAGGCCCTGGTCGTGGAGGACATGGCTCGGAGGCAGAGGTCACACCGGGACGCGCGACACGGAAGGGAGTGCGCGAGACGGTGTCTCAGGGGCCTCAGACGAGCAACGTCCTACTCCGTTCGACGACAACAGGGCCGACAACGAAGCTACGCCGCGGCCGCGCGGCCCCGCAAACGATTTAACGGGTGAGGGCGGGACCGGCGGCGCGTGACGGCGGCGCACCGCCGCGACCGGGCAGGAGCGGAGGCGGTGCGGGGGAGGCGTCGCCTCCTTGAGGTGAGGGTTCAGCAGGCGTCGCGCAGCAGCGCCGCGAGGTCTCCGTCCAGGTCGAGGTACTGGTGCTCGCGGCCCGCGGGCACCAGGAGCTGGGCGCGCTTGAGGAAGCGGCGCACTTCGGAGGTGCGGATGTGGACCATGGCGACGCCCTCGCGGGCGTGGAACTCGAGGACCGTGCGGTCGTAGCCGTAGGGCCGCACCCGGACGTCGCCGACCCCGGCGGGCGCCTCGATGCCCACGTCGAGCAGTTCGCGGGCGAACTCCCAGGAGACCTCGGTGCCTTCGAGGGTGGCTGGAGCGGGGAACGCCATGTGCACGGCGAAGGGGTCCCGGGAGTCGTAGCGCAGGGTCGCGGGCACGGTCTCCATGCGGGGTGCGGACGCGATCAGGCGCACCTGGACGGGCTGCTCGATGACGGTGGACAAAGCCCTGCTCCCTCAGCCTCGGGGGTTCTCTCCTGCCGCCCGGAGAGACGTCGAAATTCAGTGTTCCGTGCACCCGAGGTTCACGTGACCTGTGTCACTGCCGACCGGCTGGGCCCCGTGCGTGACCCGGAATGCTCGCAATAGGACGGATTCCCGCTCTCACCCCGGCCACACGGGTCACCCCCGCCCCGGAGCGCCTCATCTTCTTCGGTTCCTTCGACGGGTCGGCGAGCGGCATCGGGCGTAGGCCGACGCCGCTCGCGTACGTCTCGCCGACCGGCCTGCCGGGGCGGGCGGCGTAGGCACTCTGGACGCGTGGGGCGGGCGGGGGTTAGCTTCCGACGCCATGAGGTCCATGGGGAAGACGAGACGCATGCTGTCGGTGGGGCTGGGCGCGCTGGCGCTGGCGGCCGCGCCGGCCGTTCCGGCCCAGGCGCACGGGCGCGATCACCTGACGTGGGAGCTGAAGGACACGGGCACCGACGCGCGCTTTCGCGGGCTCGCCGCGGTCAGCCGGTCGACCGCCTGGGTGGCGGGCACGAAGGGAACGGTCCTGCGGACCTCCGACGGCGGACGCAGCTGGAAGAACGTCTCGCCGGCCGGCGCGGCCGGTCTGGAGTTCCGGGACGTGGAGGCCTTCGACGGGCGGCGCGCGGTCGTGCTGGCCATCGGCCAGGGCGAGGCCTCCCGCGTCTACCGCACCGAGGACGGCGGGGCCACCTGGAGCGAGTCGTTCCGCAACACCGACCCGAAGGCGTTCTACGACTGCCTCACCTTCTTCGACCCCCGGCACGGGCTCGCGGTGAGCGACCCGGTCGACGGCAAGTACCGCATCCTGTCCACCGCCGACGGCGGCCGGTCCTGGAAGGTGCTGCCGAACGCGGGCATGCCCGCCGCCCAGCCCGGCGAGGCGGGCTTCGCCGCCAGCGGCCAGTGCCTGGTGAGCTCCGGCCCCCGCGACGCCTGGCTCGCCACCGGCGGCGGCGCCACCGGCCGCGTGCTGCACTCCGCGGACCGCGGGCTCACCTGGACGGCCGCCGAGTCGACCATCGCGGCAGGCGACCCGGCCCGCGGGGTGTTCGGCCTCGCCTTCCGCGACCGTACGCACGGCCTCGCGGTCGGCGGCGACTACCGGGCGGGCCAGGCCTCCCCGCAAGCCGCGGCGGTCACCCGCGACGGCGGCCGCACCTGGCACCAGGCGGCCACGCCGGTCGCCGCCTACCGCTCGGGCGTGGCCTGGCTGGCGCACCCGCGCTCGGCGGCGCTGGCCGTCGGGCCGACCGGAACCGATCTGACCCGCGACGGCGGCCGCACCTGGCGCACCGTGGACACCGGCTCGTACGACACGGTCGACTGCACGCCCGACGGCGGCTGCTGGGCGGCCGGGGAGCGGGGCCGGGTGGCGCGCCTGGCCGACTAGAGCGGCAACGTCTGCTGGTAGGCGGCGAGTTCGGGCGCCACCTTGGTGGCGAGGAACTCGGTGATCCGGTACGTGCAGAGGCCGTTGACGAGGAAGGGGTCGGTCGCGACGGCCTGTTCGATGGCCGCGCGATCGTCCCCGACGGCCAGGATGACCCCGCCGTCGCGCGGCTGCTTGCGCCCGGAGGCGATGAAGACGCCCGCCGCGTACTGGGCGTTGAGCCAGGAGACGTGGTCGGGGAGCAGGGCGTCGACGCGGTCGAGCGGAACGGTGTAGGTCAACTCAAGTATGAACATGATCTCCAGGCTACTCACGGGGACCCGGGGCGGTGGTGGGGCCTCAGATGGTGCGGGCCATGCCCACCGAGGCGGGCGCGGTCTCGGTGAACCCGAACTGCCCGTAGAGCCTGCGTGCTTCGCCGTCGGCGATCAGTGACACGTACGCGGTGGCCGGGGCCCGGCGCTCCAGCTCCGTGGTGAGTGCCGCCATGATCCGCTTGCCGAGGCCCCGGCCCTGGTGGGCGGGGTGGACGCAGATGTCGGTGATCTGGAACGCGGTGCCGCCGTCGCCGATGACCCGCCCCATCCCGACGGGCTCCCGGCCCTGGTGGACGACCACGCCGTACCAGGTGTTGGGCAGCGCGAGGGCGACCGCCTCGGCCGAGCGGTCGGACAGGCCCGCGACGGTGCGCAGGTGCCGGAAGGTCTCGGGGGAGGGCACGCCCGCACGGAGTTCGTAAGAGTCGATAGCGTCATTCATGCCTTACATGCTACGAGGGGTGCGGAGCCGTGGCAATGCGCCGGGAGCGGTGTCACCGGCCCCCGGCCCCACGGGCGAACCCCCGCCGCGGGGAGCCTAGGGTGGGCGCCATGGAGATCACGGGGATTCCGGCCGCCTGGCCGGACAGCGAGGCGGCCGCCCTGGCCGTACAGGACGAGCTGCGCGGACGGGTCGTGCTCGACGAACCGGGGCCGCCGCCCGGCAGCGGGCTCGTCACCGGTGTCGACGTGGCGTACGACGACGAACGGGACCTCGTGGTCGCGGCCGCCGTCGTGCTCGACGCGGCGACCTCAACGGTCGTCGAGGAGGCCACCGCCGTCGGCCGGGTGGCCTTCCCCTACGTGCCCGGCCTACTGGCCTTCCGGGAGATCCCCACCGTCCTCGCCGCCCTCGAGCGGCTCGACTCCGGCCCGGGCCTGGTGATCTGCGACGGCTACGGGCTCGCCCACCCACGCCGCTTCGGGCTCGCGAGCCACCTCGGCGTGCTGACCGGGCTCCCCGTCATGGGCGTCGCCAAGAACCCGTTCACCTTCACCTACGAGCAGCCCGGGCCGCGCCGCGGGGACAGCTCCGCGCTGGTCGCCGACGACGGCACCGAGGTCGGGCGCGCCCTGCGCACCCAGGACGCCACCAAGCCGGTCTTCGTGTCGGTCGGCCACCGGGTGAGCCTGGACGGCGCCTGTGCCCACGCCCTCGGCCTCGCCCGGCGCTACCGCATCCCCGAGTCCACCCGGCGCGCCGACTCGCTGTGCCGCCGGGCGCTCAAGGAGGCCCAACAGGCGCTTCACCAGCCGTAGTTGGGCTCCCCTCGCGGCGGGATCAGCGGGTGTCGGCGACGCGGAAGCGCATCCCGGCCTTCTGGAGCCGGTCGGTCAGAGCCGCGCCCATCGCGGTCGCGGGCGTCAACTGGCCCGAAAGGGAAGGGAGTTCGTCGAAGGCGAGACTGAGCGCGGCCTCGGCGAGGATCTTGGCCGTCTCGTCGTAACCGGGGTCGCCCCCGGACACCTCGGTGAAGACCCGGCGGCCGCCGCCCTCGCCGACGAACCGCACGGTGAACCAGCTGCGCCGACGCCGCGCCTCGTCCGGCCCCTGCCCCGCCTCGTAGCGGCTCATCAACCAGGCGCGCGCGGGCGGGAGTTGGGTGACGGCGGCGACCGCTCCCACCGCGGCCACCCCGCCGATGGCCACCGGGAGGTGCTTGACCGCGGCGAAGTGGCGGTAGCGGAAGTCCGGCCCGTACCGCTCGTCGGCCGCCGCCGAGCGGGCGATGACCTGCGGGTCGATGGTGGGCATGGGCAGCGCCCAGGTGCCCGTCTCCTTGCTGAAGTGCGGGGCGCCGAGCGGGGCGCGGGCCCGGCGCCCCACCAGGCGCGGCTCGTGCAGCCGGCGCTCCCGGGCGGCCCGCGCGGTCTGCGCGCCGCGCCCGAGCGCCGTCAGCGCGGAGGCCAGCGTCCCGCCGGAGAACGTCGCGTTGGTCCGGACGAAACCGTCGATGCGCAGCGGCACCCCGCTCGGGAGCCGGCGCACCGTGTACAGGACACCGAGGTCGTGCGGCACCGAGTCGAACCCGCAGGCGTGCACCAGCCGGGCACCGCTCTCGCGGGCCCGCGCGTCGTGGCGGACGTACATCGTGTCGACGAACTCCGGCTCACCGGTCAGGTCGAGGTAGTCGGTGCCCGCCTCGGCGCACGCCTCGACCAGGCCCTCGCCGTACCAGACGTAGGGGCCGACGGTCGTGGCGAGGACGCGCGTCGAGGCGGCCAGCGCGCGCAGCGAGGCGGCGTCGGTGGAGTCGGCGGTGACCAGGGGCAGCGCGGCACACGCGGGGTTGAGCTCCGCGAGCCGCTCGCGCAGCCGCTCCAGCTTGGTGAGGCTGCGCCCGGCGATCGCCCACCGGCAGTCCTCGGGCGCGTGGGTCGCGAGATACTGCGCGGTCAGCGAGCCGACGAAACCCGTCGCGCCGAACAGCACGATGTCGTAATTCCGCTTCGAGGGTTCCACCGTGTGCCTCCGCACTTGAGCTGCCTGGTGACGCCGTCGGCCGGTGCCGGGTTGTGAGGCTAGCGTGCGGCCCCCGCCCGGGGCACCCGGGCCCGGGGTGCGGATGATCCCTGGCGGTGTCCCCGGCGAGGAGGGGTGCGGGCAAGCCCGGCGTATCGGGGCAACCGGTCCCGGCTCGTGGCTCTGCGTGCTGAGCGGTTGCTCATCAGGGCTTGTGCCCAGTGGAACGTGTTCTTAGCATCATTGATGTTACATCAGTTGTGTCACAGTGCTGGGGGCTTGATGGCAGCGACAGGAACCGGCCCGCTGGCCGGGGTGCGCGTGGTCGAGCTGGCGGGCATCGGGCCGGGCCCGTTCGCCGCCATGCTCCTCGCCGACCTCGGCGCCGACGTGGTGCGGGTGGACCGTCCGGGCGGCGCCGGGCTCGGCGTGGATCCGGCGTACGACCTCACCAACCGCAACAAGCGCTCCGTGATCGTCGACCTCAAGGCGCCTCAAGGCCCGGGCCTGGTCCTCGACCTCGTCGAGCGGGCCGACATCCTCGTCGAGGGCTACCGCCCCGGCGTCGCCGAACGCCTCGGCGTCGGCCCCGAGGAGTGCCTGGGCCGCAACCCCCGGCTCGTGTACGGCCGGATGACCGGCTGGGGCCAGGACGGCCCGCTCGCCCAGCGGGCCGGTCACGACATCGCGTACATCGCCCTCACCGGCACCCTCGGCATGATCGGCGCCGCCGACGCGGCGCCCACCGTCCCCGCCAACCTCGTGGGCGACTACGCGGGCGGCTCCCTCTACCTCGTCATCGGCGTCCTCGCCGCGCTCCACCACGCCCGCGCCCAGGGAGCGGGCCAGGTCGTGGACGCGGCGATCGTCGACGGCACCGCCCACCTCACCACGATGATCCACGGCATGCTGGCGGCCGGCGGCTGGCAGGACCGGCGCGGCGTCAACCTCCTCGACGGCGGCTGCCCCTTCTACGGCACGTACGAGACCTCGGACGGACAGTACATGGCGGTCGGCGCCCTGGAGCAGCGGTTCTACGACGAGTTCATCCGCCTCCTCGGCATCGAGGACGAGGCACCCGCCCGCAACGACCTGGCCCGCTGGGCCGACCTGCGCACCGCCATCGCCGACCGGTTCCGCACCAGGACCCGGCAGGAGTGGACCGCCGTCTTCGAGGACTCGGACGCCTGTGTGGCACCCGTCCTGTCCCTGAACGAGGCGCCGCACCACCCGCATCTGGCCGCCCGCGCCACCTTCACCGGGCACGGCGGCCTCACCCAGCCCGCGCCCGCACCCCGCTTCTCCGCCACCCCCGGCTCCGTCCACCGGCCCCCCGCGCTGCCGGGCGCCCACACGGCGGAGGTCGCCCGCGACTGGGACCTGCCGTCGCTCTCGGCGGGACCAGCGTCAACTCCCGTACAGGAGGCTTGAGTTGAAACGGCAGATCTTCACCGCCGAGCACGAGGCGTTCCGCGAGACCGTCCGCACCTTCCTCGCCAAGGAGGTCCTGCCGCACTACGACCAGTGGGAGAAGGACGGCATCGTCTCGCGGCAGGCGTGGCTCGCGGCCGGAAAGCAGGGGCTGCTCGGGCTCGCCGTGCCCGAGGAGTACGGGGGCGGCGGCAACGCCGACTTCCGCTACAGCGCCGTCCTCGCCGAGGAGTTCACCCGCGCGGGAGCGGCCGGGCTCGCACTCGGCCTGCACAACGACATCATCGGCCCCTATCTGACCGGGCTGGCCACCGAGGAGCAGAAGCGGCGCTGGCTGCCCGGCTTCTGCGACGGCTCCCTGATCACCGCGATCGCGATGACGGAACCCGGCGCGGGCTCCGACCTCCAGGGCATCCGCACCACCGCCGAGGACCGGGGCGACCACTGGCTGCTCAACGGTTCCAAGACGTTCATCTCCAACGGCATCCTCGCCGACCTGGTGGTCGTGGTCGCCAAGACCACCCCCGAAGGCGGCGCCAAGGGCCTGTCCCTGCTGGTCGTCGAGCGCGGCGCCGAGGGCTTCGAGCGCGGCCGCAACCTCGACAAGATCGGACAGAAGGCGCAGGACACGGCCGAGCTGTTCTTCCATGACGTACGCGTCCCCAAGGACCATCTCCTCGGCGAGCTCAACGGCGCCTTCGTCCACCTGATGACCAACCTCGCTCAGGAGCGGATGGGCATCGCGGTCGCCGGGATCGCCGCCGCCGAACACCTCCTGGAGATCACCACGAGCTACGTCAAGGAGCGCGAGGCCTTCGGCCGGCCGCTGTCCAAGCTCCAGCACATCCGGTTCGAGATCGCCGAGATGGCCACCGAGTGCGCCGTCACCCGCACCTTCCTCGACCGCTGCATCGTCGACCACTCCAACGGGGAACTCGACGCCGTACACGCCTCGATGGCCAAGTGGTGGGCCACCGAACTGCAAAAACGCGTCGCCGACCGCTGCCTCCAACTGCACGGCGGCTACGGCTACATGACCGAGTACCGGGTGGCCCGGGCCTTCACGGACGGCCGGATCCAGACGATCTACGGCGGCACGACCGAGATCATGAAGGAGATCATCGGCCGCTCCCTGCTCGGCTGACCCGCACCCACCCGCCACCCGGCCCGCACGAACCACCCTCATCCGAAAGGCTGCTGACGTTGAGCACCGAAGCGTATGTGTACGACGCGATCCGCACCCCGCGCGGACGCGGCAAGGCGAACGGCGCCCTGCACGCCACTAAGCCGATCGACCTGGTCGTCGGCCTGATCCACGAGATCCAGGCGCGCTTCCCGGACCTGGACCCGGCGGCCATCGACGACATCGTGCTCGGCGTCGTCGGCCCGGTCGGCGACCAAGGCTCCGACATCGCCCGGATCGCGGCGATCGCCGCCGGACTGCCCGACACGGTCGCCGGCGTCCAGGAGAACCGCTTCTGTGCCTCCGGCCTCGAAGCCGTCAACATGGCGGCGATGAAGGTCCGTTCGGGCTGGGAGGACCTCGTCCTCGCGGGCGGGGTCGAGTCCATGTCGCGCGTGCCGATGGCCTCCGACGGCGGCGCCTGGTTCGCCGACCCGATGACCAACTTCTCCACCAACTTCGCCCCGCAGGGCATCGGCGCCGACCTCATCGCCACCATCGAGGGCTACTCCCGCCGCGACGTCGACGCCTACGCGGAACTGTCCCAGGCGCGGGCCGCCGAGGCATGGAAGGACGGCCGCTTCGCGCGCTCCGTCGTCCCCGTCAAGGACCGCAACGGCCTCGTCGTCCTCGACCACGACGAACACATGCGCCCGGGCACCACCGCCGACTCCCTCGCGGGCCTCAAGCCGTCCTTCGCGGGCATCGGCGAGATGGGCGGCTTCGACGCCGTGGCGCTCCAGAAGTACCACTGGGTGGAGGAGATCAACCACGTCCACCACGCGGGCAACTCCTCGGGCATCGTGGACGGTTCGGCCCTCGTCGCCATCGGCTCGAAGGAGGTCGGCGAGCGCTACGGCATGACCCCGCGGGCCCGCATCGTCTCCGCGGCCGTCTCCGGCTCCGAGCCCACCATCATGCTGACCGGCCCCGCGCCCGCCACCCGCAAGGCGCTCGCCAAGGCGGGCCTGACCATCGACGACATCGACCTCGTCGAGATCAACGAGGCCTTCGCCGCGGTCGTGCTCCGCTTCGTCAAGGACATGGGCCTCAGCCTCGACAAGGTCAACGTCAACGGTGGCGCCATCGCCATGGGCCACCCCCTCGGCGCGACCGGCGCGATGATCCTGGGCACCCTCGTCGACGAGCTGGAGCGGCGCGAGCTGCGCTACGGGCTCGCCACGCTCTGCGTCGGCGGCGGCATGGGCATCGCCACCGTCGTCGAGCGTCTCTGACCGTCCCGTCCCGGCACCCCCTCATACGGAGAATCACGCAATGACCGAGAGCACGACCATCCGCTGGGAACAGGACGAGACCGGCGTCGTCACCCTCGTACTGGACGACCCCAACCAGTCCGCCAACACCATGAACCAGGCCTTCAAGGACTCCATCGCGGCCATCGCGGACCGCGCCGAGGCCGAGAAGGACTCCATCCGGGGCATCATCTACACCTCCGCCAAGAAGACCTTCTTCGCCGGCGGCGACCTGAAGGACATGATCCAGGTCGGCCCCGACCGCGCCCAGCAGGCCTTCGACACCGGCACCGCCATCAAGAACTCGCTGCGCCGCATCGAGACGCTCGGCAAGCCGGTCGTCGCCGCCATCAACGGCGCGGCCCTGGGCGGCGGTTACGAGATCGCCCTCGCCTCCCACCACCGCGTCGCGCTCGACGCACCCGGCTCCAAGATCGGCCTGCCCGAGGTCACCCTCGGCCTGCTCCCGGCGGGCGGCGGCGTGACCCGCACCGTACGGCTCATGGGCATCACCGACGCCCTGCTCAAGGTGCTGCTCCAGGGCACCCAATACTCCCCGCGGCGCGCCCTCGAGAACGGTCTCGTGCACGAGGTCGCCGCCACGCGCGAGGAGATGATCGCCAAGGCGCGCGCGTTCATCGACGCCCACCCCGAGTCCCAGCAGCCCTGGGACGTCAAGGGCTACAAGATCCCCGGCGGTACGCCGTCCAACCCGCGGTTCGCCGCCAACCTGCCGGCGTTCCCGGCCAACCTGAAGAAGCAGCTCCAGGGCGCGCCCTACCCGGCGCCGCGCAACATCCTCGCGGCCGCCGTCGAGGGGTCCCAGGTCGACTTCGAGAGCGCTCTCACCATCGAGGCCCGCTACTTCACCGAGCTGGTCACCGGGCAGACCGCGAAGAACATGATCCAGGCGTTCTTCTTCGACCTCCAGGCCGTCAACTCCGGCGTCAGCCGCCCCCAGGGCATCGAGCCGCGCCCCGTCCGCAAGGTCGCGGTCCTCGGCGCGGGGATGATGGGCGCGGGCATCGCCTACTCCTGCGCCCGGGCCGGCATCGAGGTCGTCCTGAAGGACGTGTCGCCCGAAGCCGCCCAGAAGGGCAAGGCGTACTCCGAGAAGCTCCTCGCGAAAGCGCTCTCACGGGGCCGCACCACCGAGGCCCAGCGGGACGCGCTGCTCGCGCTGATCACGCCGACCGCCGACCCGCAGGCCCTGGCGGGCTGCGACGCCGTCATCGAGGCGGTCTTCGAGGACACCTCCCTCAAGCACAAGGTGTTCCAGGAGATCCAGGACATCGTCGCCCCCGACGCGCTGCTGTGCTCCAACACCTCGACGCTGCCCATCACCGGCCTCGCCGAAGGGGTCGCGCGCCAGGCCGACTTCATCGGCCTGCACTTCTTCTCGCCGGTCGACAAGATGCCGCTGGTCGAGATCATCAAGGGCGAGCGCACCGGTGACGAGGCGCTGGCCCGCGCCTTCGACCTCGTACGCCAGATCAAGAAGACGCCGATCGTCGTGAACGACTCGCGGGGCTTCTTCACCTCCCGCGTGATCGGCCAGTTCATCAACGAGGGCGTCGCGATGGTGGGCGAGGGCATCGAGCCCGCGTCCATCGAGCAGGCGGCGGGCCAGGCCGGCTACCCGGCCAAGGTCCTGTCCCTGATGGACGAGCTGACGCTGACCCTGCCCCGCAAGATCCGCAACGAGACCAGGCGGGCCATCGAGGAGGCCGGCGGCGTCTGGCCCGGCCACCCCTCGGACGCGGTCATCGACCGCATGGTCGACGAGTTCGGCCGCACCGGCCGCAGCGGCGGCGCCGGGTTCTACGAGTACGGCGAGGACGGCAAGCGGGGCAAGCTGTGGCCCGGCCTGCGCGAGCACTTCACCAAGCCCGGGTACCAGATCCCGTTCGAGGACATGAAGGAGCGGATGCTCTTCTCGGAGGCCCTGGACACGGTCCGCCTCTTCGAGGAGGGCGTCCTCACCTCGGTCGCCGACGCCAACATCGGCTCGATCATGGGCATCGGCTTCCCCGCCTGGACCGGCGGCGTCCTCCAGTACATCAACGGGTACGACGGCGGCGCCGGGCGAGGAGTGGGTCTGCCCGGCTTCGTGGCCCGCGCCCGCGAGCTGGCCGAGCGCTACGGAGAGCGCTTCCAGCCGCCCGCGCTCCTGGTGCGGAAGGCGGAGAACGGCGAGACGTTCAAGGACGCGTAGGCGCTCCGCGGGGTTCGGGGCGTGGGGAGCCGGGCCGAGTGCGCGGTTCTTCACGCCCCTGGCGGTGTGGTGCCTGGGCGGTGCGGACGGTACGGGGCGTTCCGATGGGTGCCGTGTCGTGTCCGCGGGCCGATGGGGGCTGATCGCACGGTTCCCCGCGCCCCTAGCTGGGCGGTGCCTGGGCGGGGCGGACGGTACGGGGCGTTCCGATGGGTGCCGCGTCGTGTCCGCGGGCCGATGAGGGCTGGTCGCGCGGTTCCCCGCGCCCCTCGGGAGATCCGGGGTCCGGCGTGCCGAACGCCGCCCTCAGCTCCTCCTTCAGCGACCGCTGGAAAGCGGTGACCAGCGCCTGGAGCACCATGGGCTGCATGTGCGCGGAGAGCGATTTCATCGCCTCCACGTGATCGGGGTCCGACTCCCGCTCCCGGTAGGGGTTCCAGACCTCGTCGCGGAAGAGGCGGGTCAGTTCGTGCGCGGCCGAGCGGGTGTGCTCCATGAGCACCGTGCGGGCCGCCAGGATCGTCTCGTGCGCGATGGGCACGTCCAGGAGCTGGACGCCCAGCGCCAGCAGCCCCGGGTCCACGCGGAAGGTGTCGGGCGAGCCGGGAATCCGCTCCAGGACGTTCATCGCGGCGAGCCGGTCGATGTCGGTGGCGGACAGCGCGCGCCCGGCCCGGCGCTCCAGTTCGGCGCGGCTCGCGTCGTCCGCCGCGTCGGGCGCCCAGGAGGCGACCACGGCGCGGTGGATGGCCAGGTCGTGGGCGCTCAGGTCGGGCGGCAGCTGCTGGAGGTAGCGCTCGATGGCGGCCAGCGTCATCCCGTGGTGCTGCAACTCCTCGATCAGCGCCAGGCGGGACAGGTGCACCGGCCCGTAGTGCCCCACCCGGCGCGGCCCGATCACCGGCGGCGGCAGCAGCCCCCGGGTGCTGTAGAAGCGGATGGTCCGCACGGTGACACCGGCCCGCGCGGCCAGCTCGTCCACCGTGAGTGTCGGCTCCTCGGTCTCCGTCGCCATCGCAGTGCCCCGCCTCCCCGGTGTTCCCGGCCGCCAGGTGCGCGGCCGGCCCGGTGCAACAGTATTGCTGTCTCACCAGCACTGCTCAATACACCCTCGGTGCCGAAGCCGGGCCGCGCGCAGGAGGCGGCACACGCAGACCCCGGCCGGACGGCGGTCGCCGACCGGCTCGGGGCCGGGCCGAGGGTGCTCGCGCGCGCCGGTCACGGGGTACGGCCCGCCTGGAGCGGGTAGTGGTCGCTCAGGTTCGTGTACATGTAGTCGGTGCCCCAACTGCGCACCGTCCAGGGCGCCGTGGACTCCGCCACCACGTCGTTGCTCCAGCCGGACGGACGGGCGTGGCCCGCCAGGTGCAGAACGTAGTCCAGGTCCTCGCGCGGATCCGAGGGATAGCGGTAGCGGGCGATCGAGTTCTCGGCGGTGTCGAACGAGTACGCGTGCCCCCTCCGCGCGTCGGCGCCGACCAGGCCGCCGTTCGCCAGCATCGAGGCGTACTCGGAGCCGTGTGAGTCCACGTTGAGGTCGCCCGCGACCATGACCTCCTCGCTCGCCGGAATGCGCTTGGCGTCCAGGAAGGACCTGATCGCCCTGAACTGGAGAGCGCGATCCTTGACGGCCTCGCCCGCGCCGCACCCGGAGTCCGTCGACTGCGTGTGCGTGCCGACGATGTGCACCCTGGTGCCGTTCACGTCCAACACGGCATAGACGAAGCCCTTGTTGGACCACCAGTCCGAGCCGCAGGCGTCCTTGTACACGTACTGCTCCTTGCGCACGATCGGCCACTTGCTCAGCAGGGTGACGCCGCCGTCCTCGGGAGTGGTCGAGGAGTACGAGCCTCCGGTCGCGTCCCAGCCGTCCCTGCCACGTCCCACGACGGGCGTCTGGTACGGGTACTGGGCCGAGGCGTTCCGCTTCAACGCCTCCGATGCGGAGTTGTCGAATGCCTCCTGGAGCACGACGACGTCGTTGCCCTGGAAGAACGGAGCGGCGGGAATCGCCTGCGCGCGGTGGTTCTGGCCCCAGTTCGGGTACAGGTTCTGGCTCATCAGGAAGGTGTTGTACGTCAGCACCTTCAGCCGGGGCGGCTCGACGGTCGCGGCGGACGCGGGAGCGGCGCCAACCAGGGTGACGGCGGCGAGCCCGGCGGCGAGAGCCGCCCCGGCGGCCCGGCGGAGCGAGGGGTGCGGCACATGAACTCCTGTGTCTGGAGTGGGGATTGGGACCGGCGCGCACATCAAACCAGCCGCGATTACCTAGAGGTAACCTCCCTGCACCGCCTGTCTTGCCCCTGCCGTACGATCAGGAGTACGAACGCTCTGACAACACCCGTCACGGGCGTGTGCGCGAGAGAAGGTGCCAGGCGTGAAGCTTCTCCCCATCAATGTGGGCCCCCTCAATCCCACGGTGCCCGATCTCCTGATGGGCTTCGTGGCGTTCCTGCTCTGCTTCGGTGTGGTGGCGGGCGTGCTGCTGCCGCGCATCAAGCGGACGCTGGAGGAGCGCGAGGCGCTGACGACGGGCCGTGCCCACGAGGCCGAGGCCGTCCTCGCGGAGGCCGCCGAGGTGCGCGCCCGCTACGAGGCCGAGCTGGCCGGGGCGCGGCACGAGGCGGCCCGCATCCGCCAGCAGGCCAAGGAGGAGGGCGCGGCCGCGATAGCCGCCGCCCGCGCCGAGGGCGTCCGCGAGCGGGACGAGATCCTCACCGCCGGCGCCGCCAGGATCGCCGAGGCCCGCGCGGCCGCCGAGGCCGAACTGCGCCCGTACGTCGACACGCTGGCCGTCGAACTGGCCGGCCGCATCCTCGGCGAGCCACTGGCGGCCTCCGCCGACCGCTGAGCCGACCCGCGTGACCGTGCCCCCGGCGAACGGGCTTCGCCGGGGGCACGGTCATGCAGTCCCTGAGGACCCTGCGCGCCGCTGTGACCTGTAGTGATCGCATACTGGAATCACTACAGACACGGCAGTACCACACAGAACCACCAGTCCCAGGGAGCCCAGCCATGAGCCGCCGCGACGCCCCGCCCGTGCCGCCCCCGCCCGGCGGCGTGCTGTGGAGCCTCGCCGGAGACATCAGGATGCTCCTCACCCTGCCCGCCGCCCTCACCATGCAGGTCGCCCACCCCGCGGTCGGCGCGGGGGTGGACGAGCACTCGGTGTTCCGCACCGACCCGTGGGGGCGCGGAGAGCGCTCTCTGCGGTCGGTCCAGCTCTGGGTGTACGGAGGCGAGCAGGCCGCCGAGGAAGGACGCCGGCTCCGGGAGCTCCACAAGACCATCCAGGGCACGGACGCCACCGGCCGGCGTTACCACGCGCTCACCCCCGCCTACTACGCGTGGGTGCACGCCACCGGGTATCCCGTCTACGCCCACGCCCAGCGGTACATCGGCCGCCCCTTCACCGACGCCCAGCACCGCAAGCTGTACGCGGAGTGGCTCCAGGTCGGCCGGATCCTCGGGATCCACGACCGGGACATGCCCGCGACCATCGAGGAGTTCTGGCCCTACTACCGCAAGGTCCTCGCCGACGAGATCCGCAGCAACGCCGTGGTCGAGGAACTCGTCGCCACCGACCGTCCCGTCCCGGCCCCCGATCGCGGCCCGCTGCTCCTGCGGCTGCTTCTGAGAGCGCTCTGGCCGGTACTGCTGCCGCCCCTGGCCCGCTTCCGCAGGTTCGTCACGATCGGGTTCATGCCCCCGGACGCGCGCGAGGCGATCGGCCTGGACTGGACGGACGAGCAGGAGCGCAAGCTGCGCCGCTTCGGCCGGGTCGTACGGCTGGTCGTGCCCCTGCTGCCCGAGCGCCTGCGCTACCTGCCGCTCGCCCGCAGGGCCCGTGCGGAGCACCGGCGCACGACGGGCCGGACGAAGCGCTCTCACTGACGTTCTGGCCCCGCCCGGCCAGAGCGGCCCGTCACAGCCCCCGGCCAGAGCGGCCCGTCCTAACCCCCGGCCAGAGCCGCCTTGCCAGCCCCGGCCTTCCGGCGACCCCAGCCGGTGTCGGCCTTCCGGAGTGGCGAACTGCCATACCGCTGAGGCGACTTGAGGTCTCAGGCCGAGGCGCGCCGGACCAGGGCTGTCGGGGTGATCACGGAGGCGGGCGGGGCTCCTTCGTCGCCGCCCTGGTCGAGCCCGCGCAGCAGCAGCCGTGCCATCAGGCGGCCCATCTCCTCGATCTCCTGGCGTACGGTCGTCAGCGGCGGGTCGGTGGCTTCGGCGACGGAGGCCATGTCGTCGAAGCCGACGAGGGCGACGTCGTCCGGCACGCGTCGGCCCCGCTCGCGCAGCACCCGCAGGGCGCCGGACGCCATGAGGTCGTTGGCGGCGAACACGGCGTCCAGGTCCGGCCGCCGGGCGAGCAGTTCGGCCATCGCGTGGGCGCCGCTCTCGGCCGTGAACGCGCCTTCCACCACCAGCGCGGGATCGGCCTCCGGGAGTACGTCGCGGTAACCGTCGAGGCGGTCCGTGGAGGCGGTCTGATCCAGCGGGCCCGCGATGTGCGCGATGCGCCTGCGGCCGAGGGAGAGTAGATGACGCACGGCCTCCCGCGCACCGCCGCGGTTGTCGGCGTCGACATAGGGGACGGCCGTGGGGAAACCGGGCCGCCCGCCGAACACCGTCAGCATGCCCGCGCCGCGCGTGATCGCGGGGAGCGGGTCGTCGTCGTGCAGCGAGAAGGCGAGCGCCCCGTCGACGTGACCACCCGTCAGGTAGCGGGAGATGCGCCCGTAGTCGTCCGGACCCTCGACGAGCAGCAGCACCAACTGCGTGTCGTGCGCGGCGAGTTCCTTGCTGATGCCGCGGATCTGCCGGGAGAAGAAGGGGTCGGAGAAGAACCTGGTCTCCGGCTCGGCCACGATCACGGCGACCGCGCCCGTGCGGCGGGTGACCAGGGAGCGGGCCGCCTGATTGGGGATGTAGCCCAGCTCCTCGACCGCCTGACGCACCTTGTCCACCAGGGGCGGCCGTACCCCCGTGCCGCCATTGACGACGCGGGACGCGGTGGCCCGGGATACACCGGCGCGCGCTGCGACGGCCTCCAGCGTGGGCCGTGTGCCGAAGTACTGCTCGGTCAAGGCAGGTTCTCCTCATCGGCGGATCGCTGACGGACCCTGGCGGAACTGCTCCGCCCGGCAGCGTACCGGCAGGGTACCGGGCGCGGATCCGCCCGCGAGAGCGCTCTCACCCGGTCCCGGCGGGGATGCGTCGGGCCGTTCCGGGGGTGGCCGCGGAAGCGCTCTCACCCGTTGGTGGACGTGGACGCCTTGACAGATGTGGAACCGGTGAGAGCGCTCTCGCGGGCGGGCGAGGGAGGCTCGCACCCCGCCTAGAATCCGCGAGAGCGCTCTCACGCGCCCTCCGCCCCCCATCTCGGCTCAGCGCAGCCCGGCCGCGCCCGGCATGGCCGCCCCCTCAGCTCAGTGCAGACCACCCGCTCCCTGCGGCGCGTGTGCCGAGTGGGATTCCGTGATCTTCTTCCACGACTTCGGCTCCACCGGGCTGACCGGCTGCGCCTTCTGCGACGGGCCGGCCGCGACGCCAGCGCGCGGGCCGAACTTGGCCTTGACGGCGGCGGAGTTGGACGGCTTGGAGGGCTGGAACAGCCAGGTGTCGAAGAGTTCCGCCAGCGGCTTGCCCGAGACCTTCTCCGCGTACTTCACGAAGTCGCTGACCGACGCGTTGCCGTAGGCGTGCTCGGTGGGCCAGCCCTTGAGGATCTTGAAGAAGGAGGCGTCGCCGACGGTGTTGCGCAGGGCCTGGATGGCGAGGGCGCCCCGGTCGTAGACGGCGGCGTCGAACTGGTTGTCCGGACCCGGGTCGCCCGGCTTCACCTTCCAGAACGGGTCGTCGGCGGGGTGCTGCGAGTACACCCAGTCCGCGAGCTGCTGGGCGGTGCCGTCACCCTCCTTCTCCGACCAGAGCCACTGGGCGTAGGACGCGAAGCCCTCGTTGTCCCAGATGTCCTTCCAGCCCTTGACCGAGACGCTGTCCCCGTACCACTGGTGCGCCAACTCGTGGACGACCACGGACACGTTGGAGCCGTTGGCGAACTGCGCCGGGCTGTAGAAGGGGCGGGTCTGGGTTTCGAGCGCGAAGTGGCTCGGGACGTTCGGGACGTAGCCGCCGAGCGCGTTGAAGGGGTACTTGCCGAAAACGCTCTCAAGCCACTCCGCGACGTCCTTGGTGCGTTCGATGCTGGAGCGCGCGGCGTCGCCGTTGTCGCCGAGGTCCTTGCTGTACGCGTTCAGGACCGGCAGCCCGCTCGCGGTCTTGTCGGTGGTGATGTCGAACTTGCCGACCGCGAGCGTGGCGAGGTAGGAAGCCTGCGGCTTGTTGGAGCGCCAGTTGAACGTGGTCCAGCCGAGCTTCGAAGTCTGGCTCTGCAGCACGCCGTTGCTGATGGCCTGGGTGCCGTTGGGAACCTTGACCGACACGTCGTAGGTGGCCTTGTCCAGGGGGTGGTCGTTGGACGGGAACCACCACACGGCCGAGTCCGGTTCCTGGGCCGCGACCCCGCCGTCCGGGGTGCGCTGCCAGGCCGTCCAGCCGTCGACCTTCAGCTCGGAGGGCTTGCCCGCGTACTTGACCACCACGGTGATGGACCTGCCCTTGGGCAGGGGGGTGGCCGGAGTGATCTCCAGTTCGTGGCTGCCCGACGTGGCGAACGTCGCCTTGGTGCCGTTCACCCGCACTTCGCTGACCGCGAGACCGAAGTCCAGGTTGAAGCGGGAGAGGTCCTGCTGGGTGGTGGCGAGCAGCGTGGCCGTGCCTTCGAGGAGGTCGGTGGCGGGCTGGTACCTGAGCTTCAGGTCGTAGTGCGAGACGTCGTAACCGCCGTTGCCGCTGGCCGGGTAGTAGGGGTCGCCGATGCCCGGGGCGCCCGGAGTGAAGTCCGCGGCCGATGCCGGGATCACCAGCAGCAGGGAGGCGGCGAGCACGCTCGGGGCGATGATTCTGCGGTGCACAACAAGCTCCAAGTCGTCAGTGTCGTCGTGGGGTGAACGAGGGTGAACGATCTCTTCGGACCCTATTCAGCCCCCGCTGTCCCGGTCATGTCCATGGCTCCATCTGTCACACGATCGCCATTCGGCCGACATGTTGACTTGTGCGGCTTCGTTCGCTTTGACCTCTCGACTGCCCCCTTTTGCGCGGGAGTTGACCGGAGTACCTTCCGCCCATGCCGATACGCGCGCGGGGCCCCCGCCTCAGGTCCAGATCCCTCAGATCGTTCGTCGTCGCGGCCGTCGCCGCACTGGCGGCCGTGCCCCTCGCCCCGACGGGCGCCCAGGCGGCCCACGCCCGGGAGAGCCGCCCGGTCTACTCGTACGAGAACGCGATACGCGAGGCCGTCTGGGTCGACACCGGCCTGGACGGCGACGGGGACGGCCGCGGCGACCGGGTCGCGGTCGACATCGTCCGGCCGCGCGAACCCGCGCAGCAGGGCCGCAAGGTTCCGGTCATCATGGACGCCAGCCCCTACTACTCGTGCTGCGGGCGCGGCAACGAGAGCCAGCTCAAGACGTACGACGCCCACGGCAACGTCGTGCAGATGCCGCTGTTCTACGACAACTACTTCGTGCCGCGCGGCTACGCCTTCGTCGGGGTGGACCTGGCCGGAACCAATCGCTCGGACGGCTGCGTGGACGTCGGCGGACGCTCCGACATCCTGTCCGCGAAGGCGGTGGTCGACTGGCTCAACGGCCGGGCCCGCGCCTACACGACGCGTACCGGAGATCAGCGTGCCACCGCGGGATGGACCAACGGCCGCACCGGCATGATCGGCAAGAGCTGGGACGGCACCATAGCCAACGGCGTCGCGGCGACCGGGGTCGAGGGCCTCAGGACGATCGTGCCGATCAGCGCCATCTCGTCCTGGTACGACTACTACTTCGCCAAGGGGGCCGCGCTGTACGACGGCGGTCCGGCCGAACTCGCCGGATACGTCGACAGCCCGGACGCGCAGGCGCGCTGCGCCGCCGTGCAGCGAAAGCTCGTCGACGGCTCGCCGCGCACCGGCGACTGGACCAGGCTGTGGGCCGATCGGGACTACGTCAGCCGGGCCGACAACGTGAAGGCCAGCGTCTTCGTTGTGCACGGCATGCAGGATCTCAACGTCCGTACGAAGAATTTCGGCCAGTGGTGGGACGCCCTCGCCGCGAACGGGGTCGAGCGCAAGATCTGGCTGTCGCAGACAGGCCACGTCGACCCGTTCGACTACCGGCGCGCCGAGTGGGTGGACACCCTGCACCACTGGTTCGACCACTATCTCCTCGGCTACGACAACGGCATCGAGCGGCAGCCCATGGCCGACATCGAGCGCCACCCCGACCAGTGGAGCACCGACAGCGTGTGGCCGCCGTCGGGCACCGCGGCGACCGTGGTGCACCCCGTGAGCGGTGCGGCGCCGGGCGTCGGCGGGCTCTCCCTGAGGTCCGCCCCGGCCGGAGCCGCCGCGTCCTTCACCGACAACCCCGCCCTGGACGAGACGAGTTGGGCTGCCCGGATCGATACCTCCACACCCGACAAGGCGGGCTTCGTCACCCAGCCGCTGACCCGGGACCTGCGCGTCTCCGGCTCGTCCAAGGTGACCGTCACCGCGACCCCCACCACCGACAGCGCCCACCTCTCGGCGGTCCTGGTCGACCTCGGACCGGACACGATCCGCAACTACGCCGGAGCGGGTGAAGGCATCCTCACCGGAACCGACCGCACCTGCTGGGGTGCGAGCACGGCCGGGGACAGCTCCTGCTTCCTGACGACGTCCGCGGACCGGACCGACGTGGGCTACACCGTCTTCAGCCGCGGCTGGGCCGACCTCGGCCACTACGCGTCCCTCGCGAAGGGCGTCCCGCTCACGCCCGGCAGGCCGTACACCATCACGCTCGACCTGGCCGCCACCGACCACGTCGTCCCGGCCGGACACCGGCTCGCGCTGATCGTGGCGGGCACCGACAACGGCCTCATCGTGCCGCCGGCGAGCAGGCCGACCCTGACGGTGGACCTGGCGCGCACGGCGGCCAGGGTTCCGTTCGTCGGCGGCGCCGGGGCGTTCGCCCGGGCCACCTCCGGTACGAGTCCCCGGCTGTCGGCGGGCGTGAAGGCCACCGGGGGCGTGCCGGTGCCGCGCATGACGCAGCGGCTCCCCGGGGACGTACGCCGGTGAGGGCACGCCTGCTCGTGCTGGGGGTGGCGGCGGCCGCGGTCGCCGTCCCCCTGGCCACCGCGCCCGCGACGGCCCGCTCCACCGAGCCCCGCACCGGCTTCGAGGCCAGTGACGGGGCGCGCTGGACCGGACAGCCGGAGGAACAGACCTTCCTCGCCGCCGTGGACCGGCTCAGCGAGCGGACCTCGGTGCGCCGGATCGGCACCACCCGCCAGGGCCGCCCGCTCCAGGAGGTGCGCATCGGGGGCCGCCACACCACCAGCACCGTCCTTCTCGTGTGCAGCCAGCACGGTGACGAGCCGGCTGGACGCGAGGCGTGCCTCACCACGCTCCGGGACCTCGCCCTGACCAAGGACCGGGCCACGCTCCGCTTCCTGGAACGCACCACCGTGGTGGTCGTCCCGACCGCCAACCCGGACGGCCGGGCCGCCGACACCCGCGAGAACTCCGAGGGCGTCGACATCAACCGCGACCACATCGCGCTGAAGACGGCCGAGGCGCGGGCCGTCGCGACGGTGCTGCGCGACGAACACCCCGACGTCGTCTACGACTTGCACGAGTACGGCGCCACCCCGGGGTATTACGACAAGGACCTGTTCGACCTCTGGCCGCGCAACCTCAACACCCATCCCCAGGTGCACGAGGAGGCCCGGACGCTGTCCGCCGACTACGTCCGCGACGCCGCCCGGCAGGAGGGGTACCGCACGGGCACCTACGGCATCTGGACCGACCCCGTCACCGGTCGGCCGGTCAAACAGGTCGCGGGTGACGGCCAGGAGCGGGTCCTGCGCAACACGGCGGGCGTCAAGCACGCCGTCGCCCTGCTCGTCGAGAGCCGGGTGGACGCGGTGACGGACGCCGAGAAGGCCGACCCGGCCGTCAACAACCGACGCCGGGTCGACTCCCAACTGACCAGCCTCAGCGGCCTGTTCGACTTCGTGACGGAGCGCCGCGCGAGCATCCGGGCGGCCACGGGCGCGGCGCGCGCCGCCGGGTACCGCGACCAGGGGCCCGTCTATCTCGGTGGCGCGGACAACGCGCCCCCGGCCCCGGCGGAGATCCTGCGCGATCCGCCCTGCGGCTACCGGCTGAGCTCCCCCCAGTACGACCAGGTCGGGCAGCAACTCGCCCTGCACGGGATCCAGTTGCGGCGGACGACGGACGGGGGCGCCTTCGTGCCGATGCGGCAGTCGCTGCGCGATCTGGTGCCGCTGCTGCTCGACGGCCGCGCCCCGTACCACCTGGCATCCGCCGAGCCCGCCGATCGCTGCTGACTCAACCGGAGGAGGGCGCGACCAGCGCCGCGGCCTCCTCCGCGCAGCCCCAGGCCACCGTCACCCCGGCCCCGCCGTGCCCGTAGTTGTGCACCAACACGCCACCGTGCGAGGTGAGTTCGCGCTCCACCCGCACCCCCGAGTCGCGGGCGGGGCGCAGTCCCGCACGGTGGGCGCGCACAGTCGCGCCCGCGATCCTGGGGTGGACCCGTGCGCAGCGGGCGATGATCCGCTCGGCCGTCGCCGGGTCGGGAGCCGGGTTCCAGTCGTCCTCCTGGGCGGTGCCGCCGAGGAGCAGGCCGTAGGGCTGGGGGAAGAAGTAGGTGGTCTCCCCGTCGTGCTCCTCGGCCGAGGTGTACCACTCCCGGACCCCCGGGTTGTCCACGACCACCAACTGGCCGCGCACCGGGCGCACTTCGGGATCCGGCACGAGGTCGCGCGCCCCGAGGCCCGTGCAGTTGACCACCAGCGGCGCGTCCGGAAGCCGCTCGACCCGCCGCACCTCGACGGCGCCGCCCGCGGCCGTGAGGCGCCGTTCGAGCCAGCGCAGATGTGCCGGCATGTCGATCAGCGGGAGCACGGCCGTCACGCCCTCCGGGCGCTCGCGCAGCCCCGCCACGTGCGCCGCCCAGGGGCCGAGTTCGTCGAGCCGGGCCCCGGAGTGCAGGCCGCCGACCAGGCGCACCCCGGTCTCCTCCGGCCGCCGGGCCAGTTCCTCGTACACCCGCAGCGTGGTCAGCGACCAGGCGCCGACCCGGGCCTCCGGCTCGATGCGGTACGGCCACCACAGCCCACCCGCCACGGCGGACGTCGACTTCCACGGCCGCGCCCCGCACCACACCCGGACCCGGCGGCCCGACTCCGCCAGGACGATCGCCGTCGTCAGACCGATGACCCCGCCGCCCACCACGATCACGTCGTCGCTCATGCCGGGACGGTAGCCCACCTGGCGCGGCCCCGTGCGCGAGGTCAGCTCGGCATCCGTACATCCCGCAACGCGCCCTCCAGCGCCCGCAGCACCGGTTCCGGCTCCTCGCGCAAGTAGAAGTGCCCGCCCGGGAACTGGCGTACCGTCACATCTGCGGTGGTGTGCTGCTGCCAGGCGTCCAGCTGCTCGCGCGGATGGTCGGCGCTGCCGCCGAAGACGGTGATCGGCACGGGCAGCGGGGGCGCATCCCGCCAGGTGTACGTCTCCAGGACGCGGTAGTCGGCCCGCAGCGCGCCCACGACCAGCTCCCGCAGCTCCGCCGAGTCCAGCACCTCCCGCGGGATGCCGCCGTGGAGCTTCGCGATCCGCTCGATGAGTTCGTCGTCGGGCAACCGGTGCACCGGGTCGTCCGCCCGGACGTGGCGGTGGTGCGGCGCCGGGTAGCCGGAGAGGATCAGCCGCGCGGGCAGCGGCCGCCCCGCGTCGCGCAGCGCACGGGTGATCTCGTACGCGACGAGGGAGCCCAGGCTGTGCCCGAAGAAGGCGTACGGCGCCCGGCTGAGCGGCACCTCGTCGAGGAACGCCGCCACCAGGGCCTCCATCGAGTCGAACGGCGGCTCCCCGTACCGCGAGCCGCGGCCGGGCAGCTGCACCGCCTGGAACTCGGCGCCCGGCACCTCGCGGCCCCAGCGCAGGTACTCGGTGGCCGAGCCGCCCCCGTGCGCGAAGCAGTAGAGCGCGGGGGCACCCGGGCGCGGCGTCCCGGCGATGAGCCAGCGGGGCGGCACGGCAGCGTTCATGGTGCGGAGACCTCCGGGAAGGTGGGTCGGTGCGGCGACGGGCGTTCGCCCGGGCCGGTCGTCGGGACGAGCCCAACTGGGCGGGGCGGATGGCTGGTTCGGGGTGCCGTGAGCCGCTCGGCACCCACCGCTTCGCCGCCCGGCTGCCCGGCTGCCCGTCAAGGAGTCTCGCATCGCGTCCCGGCCCGGTCGCCCTGTTCCGGCCATCCGCCCGGTGGGGCGGAGGCCCGTCCGGGCGGGAGGGTGGCTGCGGGATCCCTCGCAGCGGTCTCGGTACGGGAGCCCGGTCCGAGGGCCCGTCGAGCGGCAGGAGTCGGGAGGGTCGGTCCGTCCCGGGGCTCCGAGGGCCGGGAGCCCGGTGCGCGGACGTGGCTCAGGCGCAGGGCGGGCATGGGTGCGGTCCCGGGGACGCCTTAGGATCGGTCACCTCATGACTGCAACTCTCGTCGCCAAGGACCTCGCCGCCGGCCACGGCGACCGCACCCTGTTCGCCGGGCTCGACCTGGTGGTCGCCCCCGGCGACGTCATCGGCCTCGTCGGACCCAACGGAGCGGGCAAGTCGTCCCTGCTCCGCCTGCTCGCCGGGCTCGACACCCCCGAGCAGGGCGAGCTGCGCCTGTCCCCGCCCGGGGCGAGCGTCGGCCACCTGCCGCAGGAGCCCGACCGGCGGCCCGGCGAGACGATCCGCGCCTTCCTGGCCCGCCGCACCGGTGTCGCCGCGGCCCAGGAGACGATGGACGCCGCGACCCAGGCGCTGGTCGACGGGGCCCCCGGCGCCGACGACGCGTACGCCGACAGCCTGGAACGCTGGCTCGCCCTCGGCGGCGCCGACCTCGACGAGCGGGCCGAGGAGGTCGCCGCCTCGCTCGGCCTCACCACCGGCCTCGACCAGCCGATGACCGCGCTCTCCGGCGGCCAGGCCGCCCGCGCCGGACTCGCCTCGCTGCTGCTGTCCCGCTACGACGTCTTCCTGCTCGACGAGCCGACCAACGACCTCGACCTCGACGGTCTGGAGCGCCTCGAAGCGTTCGTGAAGGGGCTGCGAGCGGGCACGGTCGTCGTCAGCCACGACCGCGAGTTCCTCGCCCGCACCGTCACCAAGGTGCTCGAACTCGACCTCGCCCAGCAGCAGATCAACCTGTACGGCGGCGGCTACGAGGGCTACCTCGAAGAGCGCGCGACCGCGCGTCGGCACGCCCGCGAGGACTACGAGGAGTACGCCGACAAGCGCTCCGCCCTCGAAGGCCGCGCCCAGATGCAGCGCTCCTGGATGGACAAGGGCGTCAAGAACGCCCGCCGCAAGGCCACCGACAGCGACAAGCTGGGGAAGAAGTTCCGCAGCGAGTCCAGCGAGAAGCAGGCCGCCAAGGCCCGCC
Organism: Streptomyces sp. NPDC045846; assembly: GCF_056431605.1. Taxonomy (NCBI): domain Bacteria; kingdom Bacillati; phylum Actinomycetota; class Actinomycetes; order Kitasatosporales; family Streptomycetaceae; genus Streptomyces; species Streptomyces sp. NPDC045846. The sequence goes on from NZ_JBWKKJ010000001.1 coordinate 632,129, forward strand.
AGACCCAGCGCATGATCGAGCGCCTCGACGTCGTCGAGGAGCCCCGCAAGGAGTGGGAGCTGCGCATGGAGATCGCCGCCGCGCCCCGCTCGGGCGCGGTCGTCGCGACGCTGCGCGACGCCGAGGTGCGCCGTGAGGGCTTCACCTTCGGTCCCGTCTCGCTCCAGATCGACTGGGCCGACCGGGTCGCCATCACCGGCGCCAACGGCGCCGGCAAGTCCACCCTGCTCGCCGCCCTCCTCGGCCGGCTGCCGCTGGACGCGGGCCACGCCACGCTCGGCTCCGGTGTCGTCGTCGGCGAGGTCGACCAGGCGCGCGGCCTGTTCCTGGGCGAGGAATCGCTGCTCGACGCGTTCTGCGCCGCGGTGCCCGACACGGAGCCGGCCGAGGTGCGGACGCTGCTCGCCAAGTTCGGCCTCAAGGCGCACCACGTGCTCAGGCCCGCCGGTTCGCTCTCGCCGGGCGAGCGGACCCGTGCCGCGCTGGCCCTGCTCCAGGGCCGGGGCGTCAACCTCCTGGTCCTCGACGAGCCGACCAACCACCTCGACCTGCCCGCCATCGAGCAGCTGGAATCCGCGCTCGACTCGTACACCGGCACCCTGCTCCTGGTCACCCACGACCGCCGGATGCTCGACGCCGTGCACACCACGCGCCGCCTGGAAGTCGCGGACGGAAAGGTCACCGAGCACTGATACCGCCCGGGCCGCCGGGCTCGTCGGCGCGCGCCTTCGCGACTGCGACGTGCGGCGGCCTGAGCGTACGGTGGTCGGGTGCACCGTGACCGACTGGAGGCCGTCCTGGAGGCACTGCCCAGGGCGGCCATCGTGCAAGGCGGCGACGACGTCGTGATCGCCGTCAACCGGCGTTTCACCGACATGTTCGCCCTCGAAGGCCGCGTCGACCACACCCCGGGCGCACCGCTCGGCCCGGTCGTCGACGCCGTGTGCGACACCTTCGCCGAACGGCCCTCCTGGGTCGTCGAGACCACCCACGCCATCGCCGCCCGGCACATCCACCGGGCCGCCGAGATCGCGCTCACCGACGGCCGGGTGATCCGGCGGGACGTGGAGCCCCTCTACGACGCCGACGGCGTGCCGTTCGGCTCCCTGTGGACCGCGGAGGACATCACCGAGGACAAGCGCCGCGAGCACGCGCTCCAGCGTGACAACGCGGCCCTGGCCGAGCTCGCCGGGCAGCGCAACGAATTCCTCGCGCTGGCCTCGCACAGCCTGCGCACCCCGCTCACCTCCATTCTCAGCTTCTGCGAGCTCCTCGCCGACCCCGCCTCCGGTCCGCTCGACGCCGACCAGCGGGCCCTGCTCGCCGCGATCCGCCGCAATGCCCGGCGCATGGAGGGCGTCATGACCACCCTCATGAACACGGCCCGGCTGCGCGCCCCGCAGCTGAGGCTGGAGTTCGACCGGGTGGACATGGCGCGGATGCTCCAGCACGCGGTGCTCGACCGGATGTCCACCACCTCCGAGGCCGGTGTGTTCGTGGCGCTGCGCTGCGCGCCGGGGCCGCCGCTGCACGGGGACGAGCACCGCCTGGAGCACGTGCTCGCCAACCTCCTCGAGAACGCCGCCAAGTTCACCCCGCCCGGCGGCCGCATCGACATCGACGCCGCCCCGCACGGCGACCAGTGGCACATCGACGTCGCCGACACCGGGATCGGCGTTCCCGAGCAGTACCGCGAGGAGATCTTCTCCGGCTTCGTACGTGCCCCCAACGCCGAGGCGGGCGGTTTTCCCGGCACCGGCCTCGGCCTCACGATCAGCCGCGAGATCGTGCGCCGGCACGGCGGCGAGCTCAGCGTCTCGGGCGCCGAGGGCGGGGGAGCGGTGTTCGCCATCCGGCTGCCCGTCGCGGGACCGCCCGCCGAAGGGGCCCCGCGGTGACCCGGCTCCTGGTGGTCGAGGACGACCCCGACGTGGCGATGGCTCTGCGCATCCTGTTCACCCGGGCCGGATACGAGGTGGTGCCCGCGGCGGACGGCCGCGAGGGACTGCGGCGGCTGTTCGCGGACAGCCCCGACCTTATGGTCCTCGACATCGGCCTGCCGGAACTGGACGGCTGGCAGGTCCTTGAGCGCACCCGGGACATGACCGACCTGCCGGTGCTGCTGCTCACCGCCCGCGGCGCCGAGACCGACCGGGTGCGCGGGCTGCGCGCCGGGGCCGACGACTACCTGCCCAAGCCGTTCGGCAACGAGGAGCTGCTCGCCCGCGTCGAGGCCCTGCTGCGCCGCGCCTCACCCGCCCGCTGGGCCGGCGCCTCCCACGACGAGGCCCTGCGGCTCGTGCCCGAGCGGCGCTCGGCCCTGTGGCGCGGCGAGGAGGTGCGGCTCAGCGACATCGAGTACCGGCTGCTCCAGGTCCTGGTCCGCAACCGGGGCCGCGTCGTCACCACCGACCAGCTGCTCGACCAGGTGTGGGACGACCCCCAGGGCATCGGCCGCGAGCGGGTCAAGTTCGCCGTGCTGCGGGTGCGCCGCAAGCTCCAGCAGGCCGCGGGCAGTCTCGCATCGGACCCCCTCGAAGCGGTGCGCGGCCTCGGTTACCGCTACCGGGGGGACCAGGGCGCCTGACCCGGCGCTCGCAGGGGCCGAAGGTCCCGGCCGCGCGAGGGCCGAAAGGCCCGGAAATGTCCGATGGGCGGCTTCGCAACCGTTGGGCAACCGAAGGCCATCCGGGTGCGCAACGCACGCCGGACATCCTCGGACACGCCCCGCCGGTCCGTTCCTGGAGTTCCCGTGTCCGCCCTGCCGCCCCGCAGCATCGCCGTCGTCCTCGGCACCCGCCCCGAGCTGGTCAAGCTGACCGAGCTGATCCGCCTCCTCGGGCCCGCCGCCCACGTCGTGCACACCGGGCAGCACTACGACGAGGAGCTCTCCGGCCGCTTCCTGACCGACCTGGGCATCCCCGAGCCGACCTGCCTCACCGGCGTCGGCGGACAGCCCCGGGCCGTCCAGATCTCCGCCGCGCTGGCCCAGCTCGACGCGGTCTTCGGCGCCGAGCCGCCGCGCGCGGTCGTCGTGCAGGGCGACACCAACGCGGCCCTGTCCGGCGCGCTCGCCGCCAACGCGCGCGCCATCCCGCTCGTCCACGTGGAGGCGGGCCTGCGCAGCCACGACCGGAACATGCCCGAAGAGCACAACCGGGTCCTGATCGACCGGATCGCGGACGTGCTGTGCGCGGCGACCCCCGAGAACCGCGACAACCTGCTCGCCGAGGGCATCGCGGCGGGCCGCGTCGAAGTGACCGGCAACACGGTCGTCGAGGCCGTCCGCGGCCAACTGCCCACCAGCGCCCAGCGGTTCGCCGAGCTCGCGCGGCTCGGGCTGGCGAGCGAGGGGTACGTCCTGGCCACCGTCCACCGGCCCGAGAACACCGACGACCGTGCCGCGCTGCGCGCCGTCCTCACCGAACTGGCCGCGCTCGCCGCCGACCTGCCGGTGGTGCTGGCGCTGCATCCGCGCACCCGGGCCCGCATCGAGGCGGCGGACCTCGCCGGGCTCCTGAAGCCCCTGCTCGTCACCCCGCCGCTGCGGTACCGCACCTTCCTCGCGCTCGCCCAGCACGCGGCGCTGCTGGTGTCCGACTCCGGAGGCGTGCAGGAGGAGGTCACGGTGCTGGGCCGCCCCCTCGTCGTCGTACGCAACTCCACGGAGCGGCCCGAGGCGATGCCCGACTTCGCCGAACTGGTGAGTCCCGGGCCGGAGTTGGGCGAGGCGGCCCGCCGCCGTCTCGCCCAGGGCGCGCCCGGGCGGGCCCGGCTCGCCGCGCTGCCGAGCCCCTTCGGCGACGGCCTCGCCTCGCGCCGCATCCTGGCCTTGCTGGCCGCACTCGCGACGCGCGAGGTGTACGAGGCCGCGGCGTAACCGCCCGCCACGCCCCGGACCGGCCCCACTCTCCCGCGCACCACCGCCAAGGACACCCCCATGCCCAACAGCCTCTTCCTGTTCCTCTTTCCCTTCTTCCTCCTCGGCTGCTTCCTGCTCTACTGGGCCGGGGCCCGGCGCGCCTACCTCGGCAGGCCGGAGACCGAGGCGGGGGACCCCGGCGCGCTCGACTGGCACTTCTTCGTGCCGTGCCGGGACGAGGAGGCCGTGGTCGGGGCCACCGTCGCGCAGCTGCGGGGCGACTTTCCCGCCGCCCACGTCTGGGTCATCGACGACGACAGCGACGACCGGACCGGCCTCATCGTGGCCGCGCTCGCCGAGCACGACCGGCGCGTCCACCTCGTGCGCCGGGTGCGGCCCGAGGCGCGCACGGGCAAGGGGGACGCCCTGAACGCCGCCTACGAACAGCTCGGCGACTTCCTTCCCGCCGGGGCCGACCGGGAGCGGATCGTGGTCTGTGTGGTCGACGCCGACGGGCGGCTCGACCCGCGGGCCCTCGCGCTCGTCTCGGGACCGGCCGCGTTCGCCGACCCGGAGGTCGGCGGGGTCCAGGTCGGCGTGCGGATGCGCAATGTCGACGACGAACGCCCGCTTCCCGGGCGGGGCCGTCTCGCCAACGCCTTCGCGCGGCTCCTGGTCCGCGTCCAGGACATGGAGTTCGCGGTGTCCAACGCGGGCATGCAGCTGCTCCGGGTGCGGACCGGCTCCGTCGGGCTCGGCGGCAACGGTCAGTTCACCCGGCTCTCCGCGCTCGACCGGATCGCCGCCGCCGAACGGCGCCCCTGGCAGCGGGGCGCGCTCCTGGAGGACTACGAGCTCGGCCTCCAGATGATCCTGTCGGGCCACCGCGTCACGCACGTCGCCGACACCTGGGTCTCCCAGGAGGGCCTTCCGCACGTGCGCCGCCTGCTCACCCAGCGCACCCGCTGGGCCCAGGGAAACCTCCAGTGCGTGCGCTACGCGAGCCGGATCGTCTCCTCGCGCCACTACACCGGCGCGGGCGTCCTGGAGACGCTGTACACGTTCTTCCAGCCCGTCGCGCACCTGCTGACGCTCGTGCTGTGCGCCGCGATGCTGGTCCTGGGCGGGCTCGGCTCGCTCGGGCTGTGGCCGCTCACGCTGGTCCTCGCGGCGCTCTCCATCGGCCCGTTCGTCCTGTGGGGCCCGGTCTACCGGCGCGAGCACGCCCCGGACGCCTCCCGGATCACCGGGCTGCTGTGGGGCCTGGTGCTGTGGCTGTACGCGTACCACCTGTTCGTGGTCTCGGCGCGGGGCTTCGTGCGCAGCCTGCGCGGCCGCACCGGCTGGGCCAAGACCCGGCGCAACGCCGAGCCGGTGACCGCGGGCCCGGTCGCGCTGGAAGGCTGAGGCCCCAACGGGCGCCGGGCGTAGGGCAGTTGACCGGGAGGCGGGCGCGCGGCCACGCCCGCCCCGTCGAGGCGGGGGCGGGGCCGCCTCGCGGCGCCCCCGCGCCCGGGATGCCTCAGCGGCCGCCGCGGCCCTTCGGGTCGAGCAGGCCAGCCTTGCGCAGGGCGTCCGCCATCGCGCTGTTCGCGGGAGCCGGAGCGGCGCCGCGGGCCTGGCCGCCGCCCTGCCGGTTCGCGCCGCGGGCCTGGCCGCCGCCGTTTCCGCGGCGCTGCTGGCCCTGGCCCTGCCGCTGCTGCGGCGGCCGGTTGCCCTGACCCTGACCCTGGGCCGGGCCGCCCCGCTCGCCGCGGTCGCGCTGGGGCGCGCCGCCCGGCGCCGAGGCGTCGTCGTCGAGCCGCAGGGTCAGCGAGATCCGCTTGCGCGGCACGTCGACGTCCAGGACCTTCACCTTGACGATGTCGCCCGGCTTCACCACGTCCCGCGGGTCCTTCACGAACGTCTTCGACAGGGCCGAGACGTGCGCGAGGCCGTCCTGGTGCACGCCGATGTCGATGAACGCGCCGAACGCCGCCACGTTGGTGACCACGCCTTCGAGGACCATCCCGGACGCCAGGTCGCCGATCTTCTCGACGCCCTCCTTGAAGGTGGCCGTCCTGAACGCCGGTCGCGGGTCGCGGCCCGGCTTCTCCAGCTCGCGCAGGATGTCGGTGACCGTGGGCAGACCGAAGGTCTCGTCCACGAAGTCGTCGGCGCGCAGCGAGCGCAGCACCCCCGTGTTGCCGATGAGGGAGGCGACCTCGCTGCCTGTCGTCTTCACCATCCGCCGCACCACCGGGTAGGCCTCGGGGTGCACGCTGGAGGCGTCCAGCGGGTCCTCGCCGTCGCGGATCCGCAGGAAGCCCGCGCACTGCTCGTAGGCCTTCGGGCCGAGCCGCGCGACGTTCTTGAGCGCCTTGCGCGAACGGAAGGGGCCGTTGGCGTCGCGGTGCGCCACGATGTTCTCGGCGAGCCCGGAGCCGATGCCGGACACCCGCGAAAGCAGCGGCGCGGAGGCCGTGTTGACGTCGACGCCCACGCCGTTCACACAGTCCTCGACGACCGCGTCCAGCGAGCGCGACAGTTTCACCTCGGACAGGTCGTGCTGGTACTGGCCCACCCCGATGGACTTCGGGTCGATCTTCACCAGCTCGGCGAGCGGGTCCTGCAGGCGGCGGGCGATGGAGACCGCGCCGCGCAGCGACACGTCCATGTCCGGGAACTCCTGCGAGGCGAACGCGGAGGCCGAGTACACCGAAGCGCCCGCCTCCGACACCATCACCTTGGCGAGGTTCAACTCCGGGTGCCGCGCGATGAGTTCACCGGCGAGCTTGTCCGTTTCGCGGGAGGCGGTGCCGTTGCCGATGGCGATCAGCTCGACCGCGTGCTCCGCGCAGAGCCCGGCCAGCTTGGCGAGCGCCTGGTCCCACTTGTTCGCGGGCACGTGCGGGTGGATCACGTCGGTGGCCACGACCTTGCCGGTCGCGTCGACGACGGCCACCTTCACGCCGGTGCGGAAGCCCGGGTCGAGGCCGAGCGTGGCCCGGGTGCCCGCCGGGGCCGCGAGCAGCAGGTCGCGCAGGTTGGCGGCGAAGACGCGGACCGCCTCGTCCTCGGCGGCCGTACGCAGCCGCAGCCGCAGGTCGATGCCGAGGTGCACCAGGATGCGGGTGCGCCAGGCCCAACGCACCGTGTCCGCCAGCCACTTGTCGCCCGGGCGCCCCCGGTCGGCCACCCCGAAGCGGCGCGCCACCATGTTCTCGTACGTCGAGGGGCCGGGCTGCGCCGACGGCTCCTCGGGCTCCAGGACGAGGTCGAGGACCTCCTCCTTCTCGCCGCGCAGCATCGCGAGCACCCGGTGCGAGGGCAGCGCGGTGAACGGCTCGGTGAAGTCGAAGTAGTCGGCGAACTTGGCGCCCGCCTCCTCCTTGCCCTCGCGGACCTTCGCGGCGAGCCGGCCCCTGGCCCACATGCGCTCGCGCAGCTCGCCGATCAGGTCGGCGTCCTCCGAGAACCGCTCGGCGAGGATGGCGCGGGCGCCCTCCAGGGCCGCCGCCGGATCGGCGACGCCCCGGTCCGCGTCCACGAACGCGGCGGCCGCGGCGGCCGGGTCCACCGAGGGGTCGGCGAGCAGGCCGTCGGCGAGCGGTTCGAGACCCGCCTCGCGCGCGATCTGCGCCTTGGTGCGCCGCTTCGGCTTGAAGGGCAAGTAGATGTCCTCCAGGCGGGCCTTGGTGTCCGCGCCCCGGATCTGCGCCTCGAGGGCCTCGGTGAGCTTGCCCTGCTCCCGTACGGACTCCAGGACGGCGGTGCGCCGGTCCTCCAGCTCCCGCAGGTAGCGCAGCCGCTCCTCCAGGGTGCGCAGCTGGGCGTCGTCCAGCATCTCGGTCGCTTCCTTGCGGTAGCGCGCGATGAACGGGACGGTGGACCCGCCGTCGAGCAGCTCGACGGCGGCCTTCACCTGCCGCTCCCGTACGCCGAGTTCTTCGGCGATCCTGCCTTCGATGGACGTCGTCACGTTGCCCTACCGCCTTCTCGCTGAGCCTGAGGCGCCATTGTGGCAGGCGGCGCCGACAATCGACGATCAGCCCTTGCCGACCAGGTCGGCCGGGAAGCCGCCCGCCAGGGCCGCCGTCACCAGGAATCCCTTGGCGAGTTCGGTGAGCCGGGCCACGTCGTGCTCGCCGAGGCGTTCGTACGGGGCGAGGTCGAGGCGGTCGGTGCGGTCCTCCAGGTCGGCGCGCAGGGCCACGCCCGCTTCGGTCAACTCGCCCTCGCCGTCGAGCAGTCCGCGCGCGCGGAGCCGGTCGGCCGCCGCGTCCCAGTCCGACTGCCGCCAGCCGCGCGTGGCCATGACCCACGTGCGGGCCATGCCCTTGCCGGTCGCGGTGTGGCTGACGAGCGCCTCCAGCGGGTCGAGCCCCAGGTCGAGCAGGGCGGTGAGGTGGCCGTCGCCCCGGTGTTCGCGCAGCAGGGTCGCCGCGTGCCAGTAGGCGAGGTGCGGCTGCTCGGGCACGGGCAGGTCGGCGTGCGCGGCGTACAGGGGGCGGGCGTGCCGGGTGCAGCCCTCGGCGGCGCGCAGGGCGAGCCGGGCCGCCTCCGCCATCTCGTCCGAGGCGATGGTCTCCTCGCCGAGCAGCCGGCGCAGCGTGCTGTCGACGGCCCTCAGGCGCGCGGCGAGCACGGCCTCGGGGGAGGCGGTGCGCCACACGGCTGGCAGGTGCCGGGCGATCAGCTCGTGGTTGAAGTTGTAGAAGGTGGCCGCCACGACGCCGGGGCCCACGGCGCCCATCGCGGCGGCGCGCCCCGCGAAGTAGGCGGCGCCGCGGTCCTCGACGCCGAGCCCGGCGAGTTCCTTGGTGAAGTCCGGCGAGAAGTAGACCGTGGCGTGCAGGGAGTTGAGGGGGCTCTGGCAGTGGCGCCCGGCGCGCGGGGGGAGAGAACTCATACCTGCACGTTACCGACTGGTCGGTACGGCGGGAAGGGGCGGGACGGGCGCGACGGTGTGGCAGGAAAGGTGGGTTTCTCGTCATTGCGGCCATCGCGGGCCGCGACCAGGATGAGGACATGACGCAGCGCTCCGTCCTGGTCGTCCTGTTCGACGACGTCCAGAGTCTCGACGTGACCGGACCGGCCGAGGTGTTCGGCGCCGCGGGCCGCGCGGTCGGGGACCGGGCCGCCTACCGGGTGCGCTTCGCCTCCCTTGACGGCGCCCCGGTCACCTCGCACAGCGGGCTGCGGCTCATGGCCGACTCCGCGCTCACGGACGTCCAACCGGTCGACACCCTGCTCGTCCCGGGCGGTGACGGCGCCCTCGCGCCCGACCCGGCCCTGCTCGACTGGCTGCGGGAGCACGGCCCCCGGGCCCGCAGGCTCGTCTCCGTGTGCACGGGCTCGCTGCTGCTCGCCGAGGCCGGGCTGCTCGACGGGCGCCGGGCCACCACGCACTGGGCGCTGTGCTCCCGGCTGGCCCGGAGCCACCCCGCTGTCGACGTCGATCCGGACCCGATCTTCGTACGGGACGGCAACATCGCCACCTCGGCCGGGGTCACCGCGGGCATCGACCTCGCGCTGGCCCTGGTGGAGGAGGACCACGGCAGGGAGGCGGCCCTGACCGTCGCCCGCAACTTCGTGGTGTTCCTGCGCCGCCCGGGCAACCAGGCCCAGTTCAGCGTCCAGCTCGCCGCGCAGACGGCCCGCCGCGAGCCGCTGCGCGAACTCCAGCGGTGGATCGCCGAGCACCCGGACGGTGACCTCTCGGTGGAGGCCCTCGCCCAGCGGGCCAGCCTCTCGCCCCGCCACTTCGCCCGCGCCTTCCACGCCGAGACCGGCATCACCCCCGGCCGCTATGTCGAGCGCGTCCGCCTGGAACACGCCCGCCGCCTGCTCGAAGAGACCCCGAACGGCATCCAGGAGGTCTCCCGCGCCGCGGGCTACGGCACCCCCGAGGCGATGCGGCGCGCCTTCGTCAAGACGCTCGGCACGGCCCCCGCCGAGTACCGCCGCCGCTTCCGCCCCGCCCCCGCGTAGCTTCCCGAACCGACGAGGAGTCCCATGCAGATAGCCGTCGCCCTGTACCCCGGCTTCACCGCCCTGGACGCGATCGGCCCCTACGACACCCTCAGCCGGCTCCCCGGCGCCGAGACGGTGTTCGTGGCCGAGCAGGCCGGACCCGTGCGCAACGAGAGCGGGAGCCTGACCCTGCTCGCCGAGAAGTCCTTCGCCGAGGTGAGCCGGCCCGACCTGGTGATCGTGCCGGGCGGGCCGCCGGAGGCCGTCGAGCCGCACCTCGACGGCGGGCCGCTCATCGACTGGCTGCGCGTCGCCGACACCGCCTCGACGTGGACGACGTCGGTGTGCACGGGCTCGCTGCTGCTCGCCGCGGCCGGACTGCTCAACGGACGCCGCGCGACCTCGCACTGGCTGGCCCTGGACCGGCTCGCCGCGTTCGGCGTGACGGCGACGGGGGAGCGGGTCGTCATGGACCACAAGTACGTCACCGCGGCCGGTGTCTCCTCGGGTCTCGACATGGGGCTCGCGCTGATCGGGCGGATCGTCGGGGACCGCTACGCCCAGGCGGTCCAGCTCCTCGTGGAGTACGACCCGCAGCCGCCCTACGACGCGGGCTCGCCCGACAAGGCACCCGCGGACCTGGTGGAGCACTTCAGGACGAAGGGCTTCCCTCAGGAGTGAGCGGCCAGGTGAAGCGCGGGGCGCGGCGCTCCAGGAAGGCGGCGATCCCCTCCGCGGTGTCGCCGCTCGCACGTTCCTGGCCCGCCCAGTGCGCGTCCCGGTCGGTCCTGCCGTCCGCGAACTCCTTCGCCGCGGCCTGGGTGAGCCGGGAGCGCGAGACCAGGACCCGGGTGAACTCGGCCACGCGCCGGTCCAGTTCGCCCCGCGCCGGCACCTCGTCCACCAGACCGGTGCGCAGCGCCCGGCCGGTGTCGATCAACTCGCCCGAGAACAACAGGTACTTGGCGGTCGCGGGACCCACCAGGGCGGCGAGCCGCCGGGTGGAGGACGCCGGGTAGACGATGCCGAGCTTCGAGGGCGTGAGGCCGAACAGGGCGCCCTCCTCGGCGAACCGGAGGTCGCAGGCGGCCGCGAGCTGGCTGCCGCCGCCCACGCAGTGGCCGCGCACGGCGGCCAGCGTCGGCCCGGGAAAGGCGGCGAGCGCCTCCTCGGCCCGTACCGCCAGCGCCCGCGGGTCCTCGCCCGGCTCTCGCAGCGTCGAGATGTCGGCGCCCGCGCAGAACGTGTCGCCCGCCCCGGTCAGCACCAGCACCCGTACGGCCGGATCGGCGGCCAGGGCGTCGAGCAGCGGCGGCAGCGCCCGCCACATCGCGGACGTCATCGCGTTGCGCTTGGCGGGGTTGCTGATGACGACGGTGGCGACGCCCTCGACGAGGCTCTGCTCCAGCTGCGGCTGCATGCGCGGGATGCTATCCGGGCACCCGAAACCTATGATCACAAGGGGGGCCGCTCGCGGATCACCGAGGAGTCGCTGATGGCCGGACCCAAGCAGAACGTCGGGCGCGAGGGCAGGAAGCTGAGCCGCGGTTTCGGCGTGCTCGCCCTGCTGGGCGCAATCCTGGTCCTGGCCGGCCTGGTCGGGCTCGGCTACACCGAATTCGCCACCCTCACCACCATGCTGCTCTTCGGCTGGCTGCTGCTCGTCGGCGGTGTCGTGGGCCTGGCCCACGCGATCCAGTCGCGCGGCTCCAGCTTCTTCTGGCTCGGCGTCGTGGTCGCGGCGCTGAACCTCGCCGCGGGCGTGGTGATCATCCGCCGCCCCGAGGGCAGCGCCGAGGCGCTCACGATGTTCGCCGCGCTGCTGTTCCTGACCGGCGGCGTCTTCCGCCTCGCGGGCAGCGTGGTGGTGCGCGGGCCGCAGTTCGGCTGGACGCTGGTGCAGGGTGCGTTCGGGGTGCTCCTGGGCGTACTGGTGCTCGCGAACTGGCCGAGCAACAGCCGGTACGTCATCGGCTGTTTCTTCTCGCTCGCCCTGCTGTTCGACGGGCTCGGGCTGATCGCCATCGGATTGGGCGGACGCAGAATCGTCACTCTTGTGAGTGGCGCGGTGACCTCGTCGGAGGCCGGGAACGGCACACATCCGATGTCTCCGACACCCCCGCAAGCCATGGCAAAGCCCTCAGAGGGGGATCAGAACCCGCCGGAGAGATGACGTTCTCTGGCATCGGGGATCAAAAGGCGGCGATAGACGCTGACTTCTGGTCAGTCGGTCGGGCCGGACCCAGGCATTCCCGACACTCTTCAGCAGACGGGTGTGCTGTCGAGCCGCGAGGGTGGGTGCCGGAACATGGAGATCCGCGGGAGCCTCCCGCCCGAACCCGCCGCTCCGGCCAGGCAGCAGTCGTACGAGGGCGTGTGGCGCTTCACCGCTCCCGCCGTCGACGTCTCCGTCCCCCAGGCCCGGCACGCGGTGCGCGACCTGCTGCTCCGGCAGGGCGTACCGGCCCACGAGGACCTCGTCCAGGGGCTGCTGCTCATCGTCTCGGAGCTGGTCACCAACGCGGTCAGACACGCGGCCCTGCTCTCCCCGCAGGTGGCCGTCGAGGTGGCCATCGGTGCCGAGTGGATCCGGGTGTCCGTCGAGGACAACCACCCCTACCGCCCCAAGGCCCTGGAGACCGACTACGGCCAGACCGGCGGCAGGGGGCTGCTCCTCGTGCGGGAGATCACCGAGGAGGCCGGCGGGGTGTGCGACGTCGAGCAGACCGCGAGCGGCGGAAAGATCGTCTGGGCCGCACTCCCGCTGGCCCCCCTGCCCGGGATCACCAGCCCGCGTCGGGCCCCGTGAGCTCCCTGACCGCGGGGCGCGCCGCGTCGAGCACCGTCATGAACCATGCCGAGAACGTGGCGCGGGCGTGCCGCTCGGCGAGCTCCTGCGGCGTCACGAACGCCGTCTCGCCGACCTCCTCCGCGTCCGGCCGCAGCGGGGACTGCACCAGGCCCACGAAGAGGTGGTTGTACTCCTGCTCCACCAGGCCCGAGTCCGGATCCGGGTGGTTGTAGCGCACCGTGCCCGCCTCCGCGAGCAGCGTGGGGGAGATGCCGAGCTCCTCGTAGGTGCGCCGGGCGGCCGCCGCGAACGGGGACTCGCCGGGGTAGGGGTGGCCGCAGCAGGTGTTGGACCAGACGCCGGGGGAGTGGTACTTGCCGAGCGCCCGCCGCTGGAGGAGCAGCCGGCCGGCCGGGTCGAAGAGGAAGACGGAGAACGCCCGGTGCAGCTGACCGGGCGCCTGGTGGGCGGAGAGCTTCTCCGCGGTTCCGATGGTGTTGCCGCTCTCGTCGACGAGTTCGAGCAAGATCTCCGGTGCGGCGCCCGCGGTCCCGTTCGACGAGTTGTTCGCCGTGGTGGCTGGTGTGCTCGGCATAACCATCCTTCGCTTCGGTCCTCGGCTGCCCAGTCTGCCGTACAAAAGCGGCGTGTCCGCCATTGACCGGCATCCGCATGTCCTGCCCCACGCGGGGCCCGGGGAACCGCGCTCCGTCAGTGGCAGAGCCTCGCCTCGTGCTCGGCGTGGCCGCCCGGCTCCAGCTGGAAGGTGCAGTGCTCGACGTCGAAGTGGTCGCCCAGGCAGCCCTGCAGCTCGTGCAGCAGCTTCTCGTGGCCCACCGAGTCGAGCACCTCCTGGCTGACCACCACGTGCGCCGAGAGCACCGGCATCCCGGACGTGATCGTCCACGCGTGCAGATCGTGTACGTCCTCCACGCCGGGCAGCTCCACGATGTGGGCCCGCACCTCCGCCATGTCCACCCCCTTGGGTGCCGACTCCAGGAGCACGTTCAGGGTCTCGCGCAGCAGCTTGACGGTCCTCGGCACGATCATCAGGCCGATCACCAGCGAGGCGATCGGGTCGGCCGCCTGCCAGCCGGTGGTCATGATGACCAGGCCCGCCACCACCACGGCCGCCGAGCCGAGCGCGTCCGAGAGCACCTCGAGGAAGGCGCCGCGCACATTGAGGCTGTCCTGCTGCCCCTTCATGAGGAGCGAGAGCGAGACCGAGTTGGCGACCAGGCCGATCAGGCCGAAGACGACGGCGGTGCCGCCCGCGGTGTCGGCGGGCTCGACGAAGCGGCTGACCGCCTCGAACAGGACGTATCCGCCCACCCCGAGCAGCAGCAGGCAGTTGGCCAGCGCGGCGAGGATCTCGGCGCGGGCGTACCCGTAGGTGCGGTTGCCCCCGGCCGGACGGTTGGCGAAGTGGATGGCGAGCAGCGCCATCGCGAGCCCGAGACCGTCCGTCGCCATGTGGGCCGCGTCCGCGACGAGCGCCAGGGAGTCCGCGAGGAGACCGCCGACGATCTCCACGACCATCACGGTCAGTGTGATGCCGAGTGCGATGCGCAGCCGCCCCCGGTAGGCGGCGGCCGCCGTGCCGGTCGGCGGCGGGCCGCCGTGCGTGTGTCCGTGGTCGTGCCCAGCCCCCATGAAGGCCCTCCCGGATCCGTTGGTGATCAGTGGTGACGTCGGTGTACGAGGGGCCAGTGAACTACGGGTAGGGGGTATGTGCAACACGGGACTGAACACCGTTGTCATGTGCTCTGACCTGCGGAAATGCTCGCAGGTCAGAGCGCCGGGGAGATCGCCGCGTCCTCCTGGACGGGAGGCGTGGGCGCCGGGCGGGGCGATGGTGTTCGAACGCGGTTTGTGGGCTGCGCCCTTGATCGACGATGATGATCGCGGCGCCCGCGCACCGGGCGCTCCCGGGCCGCTGTGGGCGCGAACGGCCAGTGAATTCCCCCTTCCGTGCATCCGATAGCCTCTGCCGACGTGCCGCCCGCCCCGTGCCGGGCCGGGCCGTTGGACACCAGCCATGTCAGTCGCAAGGAGTGAGTTCGTCTGTCGACCGCCATCCTTACCGGTCCGCCGGTGCCCGGATCGCAGCTCGGACCCGATCTGCGCGCGCTGGGTTTCGACGTGCGGAGCGCCTTCCTCCCCGACGACCTGCCCCGTCTGCTCGCCGAGGTGCCGACCGGTGAACGCGTCGCCCTGGTCGACCCGCGCTTCGTCGGCCATGCGCACGCGCTGCGTCTCGCGCTGACCGACCCCCGCTTCCCGGCGGCCGCGGTGACCGGGGCCCTCACCGTCCAGGCCGAGGCCCGCGCGGCGCTCACCCGCACCCTGGCCGGCGACCCATCCCAGCGCGCGGCCGGGACCCGTACGGCCGCCGTGCTCACCGACGACATCGCCGCGGCCCTCGAAGCCGACGGCGTCGCGGTGCACCGCCCCGAGCTCGGCTCGCTGGTCGCGACCGTCCCCGCGGACGAGGCCGCCGCCGTCGCCGCGAGCAGGGCCGTCGCCGCCGTCGACGACGAGGCCGTCCGGCTGCGCAACGCCGTGAAGTCCCGCGACGGCTTCTTCACCACGCACTTCATCAGCCCCTACTCCCGCTACCTCGCCCGCTGGTGCGCCCGCCGGGGGCTGACCCCCAACCAGGTCACCACCGCCTCGCTGGTCACCGCGCTGATCGCGGCCGGCTGCGCGGCGACCGGGACGCGCGGCGGCTACGTCGCGGCCGGACTGCTGCTGATCTTCTCCTTCGTCCTGGACTGCACCGACGGGCAGCTCGCCCGCTACTCGCTCCAGTACTCGACGATGGGCGCCTGGCTCGACGCCACCTTCGACCGCGCCAAGGAGTACGCCTACTACGCGGGCCTCGCCCTCGGCGCGGCCCGGGGCGGCGACGACGTATGGGCCCTCGCGCTCGGCGCGATGGTCCTCCAGACCTGCCGCCACGTCGTGGACTTCTCCTTCAACGAGGCGCACGTCGTGGGCACCGACGCGTCCGCCAACACCAGCCCCACCGCCGCCCTGTCCACCAAGCTCGACTCGGTCGGCTGGACGGTCTGGGTGCGGCGCATGATCGTGCTGCCGATCGGCGAGCGCTGGGCGATGATCGCCGTGCTGACCGCCGTAACCACGCCCCGCACCGTCTTCTACGCGCTGCTCATCGGCTGCGCCTTCGCCGCCTGCTACACCACCGCGGGCCGGGTGCTGCGCTCGCTCACCCGCCGCGCCACCCGCACCGACCGCGCCGCCCGGGCCCTCGCCGAGCTCGCCGACAGCGGACCCCTCGCGCAGCTGGTCGCCGCCAGGGCGCCCCGGGTCCCCGGCGCCCCCGTGGTCGCGGCCGTCGGCGCCGTGGCCCTCGTCACCGCCGCCCTCACCCAGCCCGTCGGCAGCCCCCGGATGATCGTCGCCGCCGTCCTCTACGCGATCCTGTCCGGCCTCGCCGTCGCCCGCCCCCTCAAGGGCGCCCTCGACTGGCTCGTACCGCCACTCTTCCGGGTGGCCGAATACTGCACGGTCCTGATCCTGGCGGCCCGGTCGGAGGTGGACGGGGCGCTTCCCGCGGCCTTCGGGCTCGTCGCGGCGGTCGCCTACCATCACTACGACACGGTCTACCGCATCAAGGGCGGCTCCGGCGCGCCGCCGCAGTGGCTGGTGCGGCTGATCGGCGGCCACGAGGGCCGCACGCTCGTGGTGACGGTGCTCGCCGCCGTCCTCGCCACGCGAGACACAGACATCACCCTGGCGCTCACCGCCCTCGCGGCGGCCATCGCGCTCGTGGTGCTCGTGGAGTCCATCCGCTTCTGGGTGTCCTCCGGAGCACCTGCCGTACATGACGAAGGAGAAACAGCATGATTGGCCTCGTACTGGCAGCCGGTGCCGGACGGCGTCTGCGCCCCTACACCGACACGCTCCCGAAGGCCCTCGTGCCTGTCGACGGTGACACCACCGTCCTGGACATCGCGCTGAAGAACTTCGCCGAGGTCGGCCTCACCGAGGTCGCCATCGTCGTCGGCTACCGCAAGGAGGCCGTCTACGCGCGCAAGGAGGCCCTGGAGGCCAAGTACGGCGTCGCGATCACGCTCATCGACAACGACAAGGCCGAGGAGTGGAACAACGCCTACTCCCTGTGGTGCGCGCGTGAGGTCCTCAAGCGCGGTGTGATCCTCGCCAACGGCGACACGGTCCACCCCGTCTCCGTGGAGAAGACGCTGCTCGCCGCGCGCGGCAACGGCCAGAAGATCATCCTCGCCCTCGACACGGTGAAGAACCTCGCCGACGAGGAGATGAAGGTCATCACCGCCGAGGGCAAGGGCGTCCAGCACATCACCAAGCTGATGGACCCGGCGACCGCCACCGGTGAGTACATCGGCGTCACGCTGATCGAGGCCGAGGCCGCCGAGGAGCTCGCCGACGCCCTGAAGACCACCTTCGAGCGCGACCCCGACCTCTACTACGAGGACGGCTACCAGGAGCTCGTCAACCGCGGCTTCACCGTCGACGTGGCCCCCATCGGCGAGGTGTCGTGGGTCGAGATCGATAACCACGACGACCTCGCGAAGGGCCGTGAGATCGCGTGCCAGTACTGACGCGCCTCATCCCCTCGCCGGTCGTCGTCGACATCCGGCGGGGGGCCCTGGACGACCTCGCGGTCGTCCTGGCCGACCAGCGCATCTCCGCCAACGGCAACCTGGCCATCGCGGTCAGCGGCGGCTCGGGGCAGAAGCTGCGCGAGCGGTTCGCCCCGCTGCTGCCGGGCGCCGAGTGGTACGCGGTCGACGGCGGCACCATCGACGCGGCGGTCAAGCTCGCCGACCAGATGCGCGGCAAGCGCTACGACGCGGTCGTCGCGCTGGGCGGCGGGAAGATCATCGACGTCACGAAGTACGCGGCGGCCCGCGTCGGCCTCCCGATGGTCGCGGTCGCCACGAACCTCTCGCACGACGGCATCTGCTCGCCGATCTCGACCCTGGACAACGACAACGGGCGCGGCTCCTACGGCGTGCCCACCCCGCTGGCCATCCTGATCGACCTGGACGTCATCCGGGACGCGCCCGCGCGCTTCGTGCGCTCCGGCATCGGCGACGCGATCTCCAACCTGTCGGCGATCGCCGACTGGGAGCTCTCGCACCGCGAGACCGGGGAGCCCGTCGACGGCCTGGCCGCCGCCATGGCGCGCAGCGCCGGCGAGGCGGTCCTGCGCCACCCCGGCACCGTCGGCGACGACGACTTCCTGGTCACCCTCTCCGAGGGCCTGGTCATGTCCGGCATCGCCATGTCGATCAGCGGTGACAGCCGGCCCTCGTCCGGTGCCTGCCACGAGATCAGCCACGCGTTCGACCTGATGTTCCCGCAGCGTGCCGCCAGCCACGGCGAGCAGTGCGGTCTGGGCGCGGCCTTCGCGATGCACCTGCGCGGCGCGAAGGACCAGTCCGCCCTCATGGCCGAGGTGCTGCGCCGCCACGCGCTGCCGGTGACCGCGGAGGAGATCGGCTTCACCGCCGAGGAGTTCGTCCGGGCCGTCGAGTTCGCGCCGCAGACCCGCCCCGGCCGCTACACCATCCTCGAGCACCTCGACCTGTCCACCGACCAGATCAGGGACGCGTACGCCGACTATGCCAAGACCATCCGTAGCTGAGCTCCGCCCGGTCGTGCACCCGGCGGGTGTGAAGGACCGGGTCAGCGGAGAACACTGGGGCGGCCGCCTGTACATGCGCGAGATCTCGCTGCGCATCACCCGCCTCCTGGTCACCACCAAGGTCACGCCGAACCAGCTGACCTATCTGATGACCCTGAGCGGTGTCCTCGCCGCCCCGGCCCTGCTCGTGCCGGGCGTGTGGGGTGCCGTGCTCGGCGTCGTGGCCGTCCAGGGCTATCTGCTGCTCGACTGCGTCGACGGCGAAGTCGCCCGCTGGAAGCGGCAGTTCTCGCTCTCCGGGGTCTACCTGGACCGGGTCGGGGCCTATCTGTGCGACGCGGCGGTCCTGGTCGGCTTCGGCCTGCGCGCCGCCGACCTCTGGGGCGGCGGCCGGATCGACTGGCTGTGGGCCTTCCTCGGGACGCTCGCGGCGCTCGGCGCCGTCCTGATCAAGGCAGAGACCGACCTCGTCGGTGTCGCCCGGCACCAGGGCGGGCTGCCCGTGGTCAAGGACGCCGCGGCGACCCCGCGCTCCTCCGGCGTCGCGCTCGCCCGCAGGGCCGCCGCCGCGCTGAAGTTCCACCGGCTGGTCCTCGGCATCGAGGCGTCGCTGCTCATCCTGGTCCTCGCGGTCGTGGACCAGATCCGGGGCGACCTGTACTTCTCGCGCCTGGGCGTGGCGGTGCTCGCCGGCATCGCGCTCCTGCAGACGCTGCTGCACCTCGTGTCCATCCTCGCTTCGAGCAGGCTGAAGTGAGCGCCCCGATGAAGGTCGGCGCCGTCGTCATCACGATGGGCAACCGCCCCGCCGAGCTGCGCGCCCTGCTCGACTCGGTGGCCAAGCAGGACGGCGACCCGGTCGAGGTCGTCGTGGTCGGCAACGGCGCCCCGGTCCCGGACGTCCCCGACGGCGTACGCACCGTCGAACTGCCCGAGAACCTGGGCATCCCCGGCGGACGCAACGTCGGCATCGAGGCGTTCGGACCCTCGGGCGCCCAGGTCGACGTGCTGCTCTTCCTCGACGACGACGGCCTGCTCGCCCACACCGACACCGCCGAACTGTGCCGCCGGGCGTTCGAGGCCGACCCGGAGCTCGGCATCATCAGCTTCCGGATCGCCGACCCGGAGACCGGGGTCACCCAGCGCCGCCACGTGCCGAGGCTGCGCGCGGCCGACCCGATGCGCTCCTCGCGCGTGACCACCTTCCTCGGCGGCGCCAACGCCGTGCGCACCCGGGTGTTCGCCGAGGTCGGCGGGCTGCCCGACGAGTTCTTCTACGCCCACGAGGAGACCGACCTCGCCTGGCGGGCGCTCGACGCGGGCTGGATGATCGACTACCGCGCGGACATGGTCCTGCACCACCCGACGACCGCCCCCTCCCGGCACGCGGTCTACCACCGGATGGTGGCCCGCAACCGGGTCTGGCTGGCCCGGCGCAACCTGCCCGCGCCGCTCGTCCCGGTCTACCTCGGGGTCTGGCTCCTGCTGACGCTGGCGCGCAAGCCGTCCGGTCCGGCGCTCAAGGCGTGGTTCGGCGGTTTCAAGGAGGGCTGGACGACGCCCTGCGGACCGAGGCGCCCCATGAAGTGGCGTACGGTCTTCAGGCTCACCCGGCTGGGCCGTCCCCCTGTCATCTGAGACTCTCGGCTCTGAGACCTCTGAGACCATCGGGTACTTCTTGAACACGAAAGTTTTCACTTGTGAGTGACACAACCCTGTCCCCGGCGGACCTCGCCGCCAAGCACGGGCTGTCGGTGAGCGGGGCCCGGCCCGGGCTCTCCGCTTACATCAAGCAGCTGTGGGGTCGGCGCCACTTCATCCTGTCGTTCTCGTCGGCCAAGCTCACCGCGCAGTACAGCGAGGCGAAGCTCGGCCAGATCTGGCAGGTGGCGACGCCCCTGCTGAACGCGCTGGTCTACTACTTCATCTTCGGCGTCCTGATGAACGCCAAGCGGGGCATCGACGCGAACGCGTACATCCCGTTCCTGGTGACCGGCGTGTTCCTGTTCACCTTCACGCAGAACTCGCTGATGGCCGGCGTACGGGCGATCTCGGGCAACCTGGGCCTGGTGCGGGCGCTGCACTTCCCGCGCGCCTCGCTGCCCGTCTCCTTCGCGCTCCAGCAGCTCCAGCAGCTGCTCTTCTCGATGATCGTCCTGATGATCGTGGTGGTCTCCTCCGGCTTCATGCCGGGCATGACCTGGCCCCTGATCATTCCGGTGCTCGCGTTGCAGTTCGTCTTCAACACCGGCCTGGCGCTGATCTTCGCCCGGCTCGGCGCCAAGACGCCCGACCTCGCCCAGCTGATGCCGTTCATCATGCGTACGTGGATGTACTCGTCCGGCGTGATGTTCAGCCTCAGTACGGTGCTCAAGGGCAAACCCCACTGGCTGAAGGACATCCTTCAGTGCAACCCCGCCGCGGTCTACATGGACCTGGCGCGCTACGCCCTGATGGACGGCTACGGCGGCCACGCGCTGCCCCCGCACGTGTGGGCCCTCGCGGTCGGCTGGGCGGTCGTCGTCGGCGGGCTGGGCTTCGTGTATTTCTGGAAGGCTGAGGAGCGGTACGGCCGTGGCTGAGGACATCAAGGACCGCGTCGCGGTCGAAGACGCGCGCATTCCCACCGTCATCTGCGACGACGTGCACATCGTGTACACCGTCAACGGTGGCGGCGGCGGGAAGGGCAGCGCGACCGCCGCCCTGAGCCGCATAGTCAAGCGGGACAAGACCGGCGGCGCTTCCCGGGGCATGCGCCGGGTGCACGCGGTGAAGGGCGTGTCGTTCACCGCGTACCGCGGCGAGGCGATCGGCCTGATCGGCTCGAACGGCTCGGGCAAGTCGACGCTGCTGCGGGCCATCGCGGGCCTGCTGCCGCCCGAGAGCGGCCGGGTCTACACCGACGGCCAGCCCTCGCTCCTCGGCGTGAACGCGGCGCTGATGAACGACCTGACCGGTGAGCGCAACGTGATCCTCGGCGGCCTCGCCATGGGCATGTCGCGCGAGGAGGTCAAGGCCCGCTACGAGGAGATCGTCGACTTCTCCGGCATCAACGACAAGGGCGACTTCATCTCCCTGCCGATGCGGACGTACTCCTCCGGCATGGCGGCCCGGCTGCGGTTCTCCATCGCGGCGGCCAAGGACCACGACGTCCTCATGATCGACGAGGCCCTTGCCACCGGTGACCGCCAGTTCCAGATCCGCTCCGAGGAGCGCATCCGGGAGCTGCGCAAGCACGCCGGAACCGTCTTCCTGGTGAGCCACAGCATCGGCTCCATCCGGGACACCTGCGACCGGGTCCTGTGGCTGGAGCGCGGCGAGCTCCTCATGGACGGGCCGACCGACGAGGTCGTCAAGGCCTACCAGAAGGAATCCGGCCGCTGACGCCCCGTCACCCCGCGGACACGTGATCCGGAGCCCCTGTCGATCAACCCCGGCAGGGGTTTCCGCGTCCTAGGGTGTGGCCGGACCGTCAAGATCCCGTCAAGTTGCCAGTGTGCGGGGAAGGTTGGGCCGGATTGGAGTGTTGTTGTAATGCTCGCAACACCCCGACGTGTTGTCGGCCGTTGTACAACGTAAGCTGTACCGGTGCTGATTCGCGGCAAGTGGGGTAATACGCCCCGGGCGCCTCGCGTGACGGGCCGCCCCGTCCGGGGAGGTCGGGCGGCGTGTCCGAAATAGGATGTTTTGGGTCGGCGGTGTAGAACGGGAGATGTGACGGCCATGGCTACGGAAGATCTCCAGCTCAAAGGGACGGCCGCCGTTCCCGCGCCGGGCGGTACCCGGTGACCCCAGTCCGGGACGCGCGCACCGGACCCTCTCCGCGCACCACGCTCGACAAGGCCACGGAGGAGAACTTCCCGGTGGCCCCCTTCTTCCTGCCGCGCGCCTGGCGCGACGACCTGATGGCCGTCTACGGCTTCGCCCGGCTCGTCGACGACATCGGTGACGGCGACCTCGCCCCCGGCGGCGCCGACGCCCGCCACCTCGGCGTGGCCCCCGCCGACGCGGACGACCGGCTCGCCCTGCTCGACGCCTTCGAGGCGGATCTGCGCCGCGTCTTCGACGGGAGTCCGCGCCACCCCCTGCTCGTGGCCCTGCAACCGACCGTCCGGCGCTGCTCGCTGACCCCCGCGCCGTTCCTCGGGCTGATCGAGGCCAACCGCCAGGACCAGCGGGTGCGGCGCTACGAGACGTACGAGGACCTCCTCGCCTACTGCGAGCTCTCGGCCAACCCCGTGGGGCGGCTCGTCCTCGCCATCACCGGCACCGCGAGCCCGGAGCGCGTGCGCCGCTCCGACGCCGTCTGCACGGCGCTGCAGATCGTCGAGCACCTCCAGGACGTGACGGAGGACCTCGGCCGGGACCGGATCTATCTGCCCGCCGAGGACATGGCGCGGTTCCACGTCACGCCGGCCGATCTGGCCGCCCCCACCGGGAGCGCCTCGGTGCGTGCCCTGGTCGCGTTCGAAGCGGAACGCGCCGGGTCGTTGCTGAATGAAGGCACCCCCCTGGTGGGTAGCGTCCACGGCAGACTCAAGCTGCTGCTGGCCGGATTCGTGGCCGGAGGACGCGCCGCGCTCGACGCGGTCGCTGCCGCCGGCCACGACGTACTCCCGGGGCCGCCCAAGCCCACCAAGGCAAGGCTGATGCGCGAGGTGGGAGCCGTCTTGCGAAGAGCGCGTAGAGAGGGGTGAGCCGGACAGTGGAGGCACAGGCACCCGTGTCCGCACCGGTACAGGCCGCATACAGCTACTGCGAGGCCGTGACCGGTCAGCAGGCGCGCAATTTCGCGTACGGCATCAGGCTGCTGCCCGCCGACAAGCGGCAGGCCATGTCGGCGCTGTACGCGTTCTCGCGCCGGGTCGACGACATCGGCGACGGGACGCTCGCGGACGACGCCAAGGCGTCCCGCCTGGAGGAGACCCGGGCGCTGCTCGGGCGCATCCGCGACGGCGAGGTCGACGAGGACGACACCGACCCGGTCGCGGTGGCGCTCGCCGACGCGGCGCGCCGCTTCCCGATCCCGCTCGGCGGCCTCGACGAGCTCATCGACGGCGTCCTCATGGACGTGCACGGCGAGAGCTACGAGACCTGGGACGACCTGAAGGTCTACTGCCGGTGTGTCGCGGGCGCCATCGGCCGCCTCTCCCTGGGTGTCTTCGGTACGCAGCCGGGCGCGCCGGGCAGCGAACGCGCCCCCGAGTACGCCGACACGCTGGGGCTCGCCCTCCAACTCACCAACATCCTCAGGGACGTTCGCGAGGACGCCGGGAACGGGCGGACCTACCTGCCCTCCGACGACCTCGCCAAGTTCGGCTGCTCGACGGGTTTCAACAGCTCCGTGCCGCCGTCCGGCTCCGACTTCGCCGGGCTCGTCCACTTCGAAGTGCGGCGCGCCCGGGCCCTGTTCGCCGAGGGCTACCGGCTTCTTCCCATGCTGGACCGGCGCAGCGGCGCCTGCGTGGCCGCCATGGCCGGAATCTACCGGCGGCTGCTCGACCGCATCGAGCGCGATCCCGAGGCGGTGCTGCGCGGGCGGGTCTCGCTGCCCGGCCGGGAGAAGGCGTACGTCGCGGTACGCGGACTGTCGGGCCTGGACACCCGCCACGTCTCCCGGCAGACCGCCAGGAGGCGCGCCTGATGCACCACGCGTACCCGGACGAAGGGCTGAGGACCATTACGCAGGCCCGACGTGCAACTTCTCGGCGCTTCGCGACGTCCCTGACTGCATCCGCCCGCCGTGCGCACCCCGCCGGCGGGGCCCCAGGGGAGGGCGCATGAACGACGCGCGGTCCACACGCGCGGTGGTGATCGGCGGCGGGCTCGCCGGCATCACCGCGGCGCTCGAACTCGCCGACGCGGGCCTCGGCGTGACCCTGATCGAGGGCCGCCCGCGCCTGGGCGGCCTGGCGTTCTCCTTCCGCCGCGGCGAGCTCACCGTGGACAACGGGCAGCACGTGTACCTGCGCTGCTGCACCGCCTACCGGTGGTTCCTCGACCGCGTCGGCGGGAGTGAACTCGCGCCCGTCCAGGCCAAGTTGGACGTTCCCGTCCTCGACGTGGCGCACCCCAGGGGCCCCCGGCTCGGCCGGCTGCGCCGCGACGGGCTGCCCGTGCCGCTGCACCTGGCGCGCAGCCTGGCCACCTACCCGCACCTCTCGCTCGCCGAGCGGGCCTCCGTCGGGCGCGCCGCCCTCGCCCTCAAGCGCCTGGACCCGGCCGACCCGGCCCTGGACGGCGTGGACTTCGCGACCTGGCTGGGCCGGCACGGCCAGTCCGACCGCACCATCGAGGCCCTGTGGGACCTGGTCGGCGTGGCGACCCTGAACGCCACCGCGCCGCACGCCTCGCTGGGCCTGGCCGCCATGGTCTTCAAGACCGGCCTGCTCTCCGAGGCGGGCGCGGCCGACATCGGCTGGGCCCGCGTGCCGCTCGGCCACCTCCACGACACGCTGGCGCGCAAGGCCCTCGAAGCGGCGGGCGTGCGCACCGAGACGCGGGCCAAGGCCGAATCCGTCTCCCGTACGGACGGCGGCGGCTGGCAGGTGCGGACGGCCGGCGAGACGCTGGACGCCGAGGTCGTGGTGCTCGCCGTGCCCCAGCACGAGACGTACGACCTGCTGCCCGAGGGCGCGCTGGACGATCCGGGCAAGCTGCTCGACATCGGGACCGCGCCGATCCTCAACGTCCATGTCGTCTACGACCGCAAGGTGCTGCGCCGGCCCTTCTTCGCCGCGCTCGGCAGCCCGGTGCAGTGGGTCTTCGACCGCACGGACTCCTCGGGGCTCCAGGGGGAGGGGCAGTACCTGGCCATCTCCCAGTCGGCCGCCGAGGACGAGATCGACCTGCCCGTGGCCGAACTGCGCGGGCGCTACCTCCCCGAGCTGGAAAAGCTGTTGCCCGCGGCGCGCGGCGCGGAGATCCTCGACTTCTTCGTCACCCGGGAGCGGACAGCGACGTTCGCCCCCACCCCCGGCGTAGGACGGCTGCGGCCGTCGGCGCGGACCCGCGCACAGGGCCTGTACCTGGCCGGCGCGTGGACCGCGACCGGCTGGCCCGCGACCATGGAGGGCGCCGTGCGCAGCGGGTTCAGCGCCGCCGGTGCCGCTCTCCTTGCCCTCGGCCGCCCCCACGTTCATCCGCTTCAGGAGGCGGCATGACTGTTAGCAGTACTGGAACAAGAGGAGAGACTGTGCCGACTGTGCCTTCGGCTTCGGCGAATCCGGCTGTGGACACCGTGGACGTCAACGCCCTGCTGGAGCGGGGGCGTGCGCTGTCGACGCCGGAGCTGCGCGCGGCCGTCGACCGGCTCGCGGCTCCCATGGACACCGTCGCCGCCTACCACTTCGGGTGGATCGACGCCCAGGGCCGCCCGGCGGCCGGCGACGGCGGCAAGGCCGTCCGGCCCGCGCTCGCGCTGCTCTCCGCGGAGGCGGCGGGCGCCGCCGCCGAGGTCGGGGTGCCCGGTGCGGTCGCCGTGGAGCTCGTGCACAACTTCTCGCTCCTGCACGACGACCTCATGGACGGCGACGAGCAGCGCCGCCACCGCGACACCGTGTGGAAGGTGCACGGCCCGGCGCAGGCGATCCTCGTGGGCGACGCCCTGTTCGCGCTCGCCAACGAGGTCCTGCTCGAGCTCGGCACGGTCGAGGCGGGCCGCGCCACCCGCCGACTCACCACCGCCACGCGGAAGTTGATCGACGGTCAGGCCCAGGACATCTCCTACGAGCACCGCGAGCGGGTCACCGTCGAGGAGTGCCTGGAGATGGAGGGCAACAAGACGGGCGCGCTGCTCGCCTGCGCCGTCTCCATCGGCGCGGTCCTCGGCGGGGCGGACGACCGGACGGCCGACACCCTGGAGGCCTACGGCTACCACCTCGGGCTCGCCTTCCAGGCCGTCGACGACCTGCTCGGCATCTGGGGCGACCCGGACGCCACGGGCAAGCAGACCTGGAGCGACCTGCGCCAGCGCAAGAAGTCGCTGCCGGTCGTCGCCGCGCTCGCCGCGGGCGGCCCGGCCTCCGTCCGGCTCGGCGAGCTGCTCGCCGCCGACGCCAAGAGCAATGACTTCGACAGCTTCTCCGAAGCGGAGTTCGCCACCCGGGCCGCCCTGATCGAGGAGGCCGGCGGCCGCGAGTGGACCTCCCAGGAGGCGCGCAGGCAGCACACGATCGCGATCGAGGCGCTGAGCGCTGTCGACATGCCGGAAAGGGTCCGCGCGCAGCTCACCGCGCTGGCGGACTTCGTCGTCGTACGAAAGAGATGATCACCATTCCCATATGACGCGCAGTCGCCGGAAGGGCCCGGGAGACCGGGCCCCCTCCGACGGAGACCCCAGCACAGCAGAAGTAGCTACTGCACGAAGGGGAAGCCATGACAGCGACGACCGACGGAAGCACCGGGGCCCCGCGGCCCCGGGCCGCCGCGGCCACTACGACCACCGGGACGACGGCAGGCCCGGACGCGGTGCTCGACGCCGCGCGCCGGGCCGCCGAACGCGGGGTCGAGCACCTGCTCGCGCGGCAGGACGCCCAGGGCTGGTGGAAGGGCGACCTGGAGACCAACGTCACCATGGACGCCGAGGACCTGCTGCTGCGCCAGTTCCTCGGGGTGCAGGACGACAAGACCCTGCACGCGGCCGCCCTGTTCATCCGGGGCGAGCAGCGCGACGACGGCACCTGGGCCACCTTCTACGGAGGGCCGGGGGAGCTCTCCACCACCGTCGAGGCGTACGTCGCGCTCAGACTGGCCGGCGACCGGCCCGAGGATGCGCACATGGCCCGCGCCTCCGCCTGGATCCGGGCCAACGGCGGGATCGCCGCGAGCCGGGTCTTCACCCGCATCTGGCTGGCCCTGTTCGGCTGGTGGAAGTGGGACGACCTGCCCGAGCTGCCGCCCGAGCTGATCTTCCTGCCCTCGTGGGTCCCGCTCAACATCTACGACTTCGGCTGCTGGGCCCGCCAGACCATCGTGCCGCTCACCGTGGTCTCGGCCCACCGGCCGGTGCGGCCCGCGCCCTTCGCGCTCGACGAGCTGCACACTGACGCCCGTCACCCCAATCCGGCCAAACCCCTTGCCCCGGTGGCGAGTTGGGACGGCGCCTTCCAGCGGCTCGACAAGGTGCTGCACGCCTACCACAAGGTGGCGCCGCGCAAGCTGCGCCGGGCTGCGATGCGCTCCGCCGCCCGCTGGATCATCGAACGCCAGGAGAACGACGGCTGCTGGGGCGGCATCCAGCCGCCCGCCGTGTACTCCGTGATCGCCCTGCACCTGCTCGGCTACGACCTCCAACACCCCGTGATGCGGGCCGGGTTGGAGTCCCTCGACCGGTTCGCGGTGTGGCGCGAGGACGGCGCCCGGATGATCGAGGCCTGCCAGTCCCCGGTGTGGGACACCTGTCTGGCCGTCATCGCGCTGGCCGACGCCGGTGTGCCGGCCGACCACCCCGCCCTCGTCAGAGCCGCCGACTGGATGCTGGGCGAGGAGATCACCCGGCCCGGCGACTGGGCCGTGCGCAGGCCCCGACTCGCCCCGGGGGGCTGGGCGTTCGAGTTCCACAACGACAACTATCCCGACATCGACGACACCGCCGAGGTGATCCTGGCGCTGCGCCGGGTCAAGCACCCGCGGCAGGACGAGGTCGAGGCCGCCATCGCGCGCGGGGTGCGCTGGAACCTCGGCATGCAGTCGAAGAACGGAGCCTGGGGCGCGTTCGACGCCGACAACACCAGCGCCTTCCCCAACCGGCTGCCGTTCTGCGACTTCGGCGAGGTCATCGACCCGCCGTCGGCCGATGTCACCGCGCACGTCGTGGAGATGCTCGCCTACGAGGGCCGGGCGCACGACCCGCGCACCCGGCGCGGCATCGAGTGGCTGCTCGCCGAACAGGAGGCCAACGGGGCCTGGTTCGGGCGCTGGGGCGTCAACTACGTCTACGGCACCGGGTCGGTGGTGCCCGCGCTGACGGCCGCCGGGATCCCCGCCGCGCACCCCGCGATCCGCCGCGCCGTCGGCTGGCTGGAATCCGTGCAGAACGACGACGGCGGCTGGGGCGAGGACCTGCGCTCCTACGGCGAGACCGAATGGATGGGCCGGGGGCCCTCGACCGCCTCGCAGACCGCCTGGGCGCTGCTCGCGCTCCTGGCGGCGGGAGAGCGCGACGGCAAGGCGGCCGAGCGCGGCATCGCCTGGCTCGCCGAGAACCAGCGCGAGGACGGCTCCTGGGACGAGCCGTACTTCACCGGCACGGGCTTCCCGTGGGACTTCTCGATCAACTACCACCTCTACCGGCAGGTGTTCCCGCTGACCGCGCTCGGGCGCTACGTCCATGGAGAACCGTTCTCCCCCAACAGCACCAAGGGGAGTTGATGGACACACCCCAGGCGTCGCGGCCCGTGCCGATGGTGATCGCCTGTGCGCTCACCATCGAGCGGCTCGCGCTGCGCGGTGCCCGTGGCGGCGCGGCGGGCCCGGTCACCGTGCTGCGCAGCGGCATGGGCCCCCGGGCCGCCGAGCGCGCCGTCCTGCGCACCCTCGGCGAGGCCGCGACGCGCGACGCGGCGGTCATCGCCTCAGGCTTCTGCGCCGGCCTCGTCCCCGGAATGCACCCCGGGGACCTGGTCGTCGCCGAGGAAACCCGCGACCCGCGGGGCACCACGGTGTGCACCGACACCGAGGTGCTGGCCAAGGCGCTCGCCGAGGCGCTGCCGGGCCGCACCGTCCACACCGGGCCGCTCACCGGGTCCGACCACGTCGTACGGGGCCCCGAGCGGGCCGATCTGAGGGCGACCGGGGCGGTCGCGGTGGACATGGAGTCCGCCGCCACGCTGTGGGCCGCCCAGCAGGCCGGAGCCCGCCCGGTTGCGGCCGTACGGGTGGTCGTGGACGCTCCAGAACATGAACTCGTCCGGATTGGCACGGTGCGCGGTGGAATATCAGCCTTCCGCGTTCTTCGTGCCGTCCTTCCCGCTTTCTTTGAATGGCACCGTTCTTTGCTGCTCCCCAGGAGGTGAGCCAGATGGCCATGCCGCTTCGTCAGTCCATCAGGGTCGGGACCTATCTTTTTGAACAGAAGCTGCGCAAGCGTGACAAGTTCCCGCTGATCGTCGAGTTGGAACCGCTGTTCGCCTGCAACCTGAAATGCGAGGGCTGCGGAAAGATCCAGCATCCGGCCGGGATCCTGAAGCAGCGCATGCCGGTGGCCCAGGCCGTCGGGGCGGTGCTGGAGTCCGGTGCGCCGATGGTCTCCATCGCGGGCGGCGAGCCCCTGATGCACCCTCAGATCGACGAGATCGTGCGGCAGTTGGTGGCGAAGAGGAAGTACGTCTTCCTCTGCACCAACGCGCTGCTGATGCGCAAGAAGCTGGAGAATTTCACGCCCTCGCCGTACTTCGCCTTCGCCGTGCACATCGACGGGCTGCGCGAGCGGCACGACGAGTCGGTGGCGAAGGAGGGCGTGTTCGACGAGGCGGTGGAGGCGATCAAGGAGGCCAAGCGCCGCGGCTTCCGGGTCACCACCAACTCGACCTTCTTCAACACCGACACCCCGCAGACCATCATCGAGGTGCTCAACTTCCTCAACGACGACCTCAAGGTCGACGAGATGATGATCTCGCCCGCGTACGCCTACGAGAAGGCACCGGACCAGGAGCACTTCCTGGGCGTCGAGCAGACGCGCGAGCTGTTCAAGAAGGCGTTCGCCGGCGGCAACCGCGCCCGCTGGCGGCTCAACCACTCACCGCTCTTCCTGGACTTCCTGGAGGGCAAGGCCGACTTCCCGTGCACGGCGTGGGCGATCCCCAACTACTCGCTCTTCGGCTGGCAGCGCCCCTGCTACCTGATGAGCGACGGGTACGTGCCGACGTACCGGGAGCTGGTCGAGGAGACCGACTGGGACAAGTACGGCCGCGGCAAGGACGAGCGGTGCGCGAACTGCATGGCGCACTGCGGCTACGAGCCGACCGCCGTGCTCGCGACCATGGGGTCGCTGAAGGAGTCGATCAGGGCGGTCCGCGAGACCGTCCAGGGAAACCGCGGGTGACGTGATGAGCCTCGGAGAGCCGGTCTCCCTGGGGCTCCCCGCGCTGCCGGCCCGGCCGCTCGCGGTGCGCCGCACCTCAAGGCGTATCCAGGTCGGGTCGGTGGCGGTCGGCGGGGACGCACCCGTTTCGGTGCAGTCCATGACCACGACGCGGACGTCGGACATTGGTGCGACGTTGCAGCAGATCGCCGAGTTGACGGCGTCGGGCTGTCAGATCGTGCGGGTGGCGTGTCCGACGCAGGACGACGCGGACGCGTTGGCGACGATCGCGCGGAAGTCGCAGATCCCGGTGATCGCGGACATTCACTTCCAGCCGAAGTACGTGTTCGCGGCGATCGACGCGGGGTGTGCGGCGGTGCGGGTGAATCCGGGCAACATCAAGCAGTTCGACGACAAGGTCAGGGAGATCGCGCTCGCGGCGAAGGACGCGGGGACGCCGATCCGGATCGGTGTGAACGCGGGTTCGCTGGATGCGCGGCTGCTGAGGAAGTACGGGAAGGCGACGCCGGAGGCTCTGGTGGAGTCGGCGCTGTGGGAGGCGTCGCTGTTCGAGGAGCACGGGTTCAGGGACATCAAGATCTCGGTGAAGCACAACGACCCGGTGGTGATGGTGAATGCCTACCGTCAGCTGGCGGCGCAGTGCGACTATCCGCTGCATCTGGGGGTGACCGAGGCGGGTCCCGCGTTCCAGGGCACGATCAAGTCGGCGGTCGCGTTCGGTGCGCTGCTGGCGGAGGGTATCGGTGACACGATCCGGGTCTCGCTGTCGGCTCCGCCGGCGGAGGAGATCAAGGTGGGTATCCAGATCCTGGAGTCGCTGAATCTGCGGCAGCGTCGTCTGGAGATCGTGTCGTGTCCGTCGTGCGGTCGGGCTCAGGTGGATGTCTACAAGCTTGCCGAGGAGGTCACGGCCGGTCTTGAGGGCATGGAGGTGCCGTTGCGGGTCGCGGTGATGGGCTGTGTGGTGAACGGTCCGGGCGAGGCGCGTGAGGCGGATCTGGGTGTGGCGTCGGGCAACGGCAAGGGTCAGATCTTCGTGAAGGGCGAGGTCATCAAGACGGTGCCGGAGTCGAAGATCGTGGAGACGCTGATCGACGAGGCGATGAAGATCGCCGAGCGGATGGAGAAGGACGGCATCGCGTCGGGGCGGCCCGACGTCGCCGTGTGCTGAGGACGAGCGTGATGGTGGGCTGAACAGGATCAGAAAGAGGGGGCCCGAGCATGACGATCTTGGAGAACATCCGGGGGCCGCAGGACCTGCAAGTGCTGGACCAGGCGGAACTGGGTGAACTGGCCCAGGAGATAAGGGAGTTCCTGATCCCCGCGGTGGCGCGGACCGGGGGGCATCTGGGGCCCAATCTGGGGGTGGTCGAGCTCTCCATCGCGCTGCACCGGGCCTTCGACTCGCCGGTCGACCGCATCCTGTGGGACACCGGGCACCAGAGCTACGTACACAAACTGCTCACCGGACGGCAGGACTTCTCGAAGCTGCGCACCAAAGGCGGCCTGTCCGGATATCCCTCCCGTGCCGAGTCCGAGCACGACGTCATCGAGAACTCGCACGCCTCCACCGTGCTGGGCTGGGCGGACGGGCTCGCCAAGGCCAACGAGGTCCTCGGCCGGGACGGCCACGTCGTCGCCGTGATCGGGGACGGCGCGCTCACCGGCGGCATGGCCTGGGAGGCGCTCAACAACATCGCCGCCGCCCGGGACCGCCCGCTCATCATCGTCGTCAACGACAACGAGCGCTCCTACGGCCCGACCATCGGCGGGCTCGCCAACCACCTGGCCACCCTGCGCACCACCGACGGCTACGAGCGGATCCTCGCGTGGGGCAAGGAGGTGCTCCAGCACACCCCCGTCGTGGGGCAGCCGCTGTACGAGTCGCTGCACGGCGCGAAGAAGGGCTTCAAGGACGCGTTCGCCCCGCAGGGCATGTTCGAGGACCTCGGCCTGAAGTACGTCGGTCCGATCGACGGGCACGACACCGAGGCCGTCGAGTCGGCGCTGCGGCGGGCGAAGCGCTTTCACGGACCGGTCCTGGTGCACTGCCTGACCGAGAAGGGCCGCGGCTACCAGGCCGCCCTGGACGACGAGGCCGACCGCTTCCACACGGTCGGCGCGATGAACCCGCTGACCTGCGAACCCCTGACCCCCTCAAACGGGCCTTCCTGGACGGCCGTGTTCGGCGAGGAGCTCGCCCAGCTGGGCGCGGAGCGCCACGACATCGTCGCCATCACCGCCGCGATGCTGCACCCGACGGGCCTGAGCCGGTTCGCCGAACGCTTCCCGGACCGGGTGTGGGACGTCGGCATCGCCGAGCAGCACGCGGTGGTGTCCGCGGCCGGGCTCGCCACCGGTGGTCTGCACCCCGTCGTCGCCGTGTACGCGACCTTCCTCAACCGGGCCTTCGACCAGGTCCTGATGGATGTCGCGCTGCACCGGTGCGGGGTGACGTTCGTCCTCGACCGGGCCGGGGTCACCGGCGTCGACGGCCCCTCCCACAACGGCATGTGGGACCTGTCCGTGCTCCAGGTCGTCCCCGGCCTCCGGATCGCCGCGCCGCGCGACGCGGGGCAGCTGCGGGCCCAGCTGCGCGAGGCCGTGGACGTGGCCGACGCGCCGACGGTGCTGCGCTTCCCCAAGGAGTCCGTCGGCCCCGACATCGCGGCCGTCGCCCGGATCGGCGGCATGGACGTGCTGCGTCGGGACGGCTGCGCCGATGTGCTGCTCGTGGCGGTCGGCGTGCTCGCGCCGGTCTGCCTCCAGGCCGCCGACCTGCTCGCCGGGCGCGGCATCGGGTGCACGGTCGTCGACCCGCGCTGGGTCAAACCCGTCGACGAGCAGCTCGCCCCGCTGGCCGCCGGGCACCGCCTGGTCGCCGTCGTCGAGGACAACGTCCGTACCGGCGGCGTCGGTGGGGCCGTGGGGCAGGCCCTGCGGGATGCCGGGGTCGATGTGCCGTTGCGGAACTTCGGCATCCCCGAGCAGTTCCTCGCGCACGCCAAGCGCGGCGAGGTGCTCGCCGACATCGGGCTCACCCCGGTGGAGGTCGCGGGACGGATCGGCGCCGCTCTCGCGGCCACGGAGGAAGCCGCCGCGGCGGCCGAGAAGGGGAACGACACATGAGCGACGGCGAGCCGAAGGGCCTCGCGGCACCGGCCCCCAAGGCCCCGGGGGCCAAGGGATTCGACCTGGCGGGGCTCCTCGCCGAGCGCGGGGCCGAACGCTACGAACTGCATGCCAGATACCTCAACCACCAGCTGCCGCGGATGCTGCACACCATCGGCTTCGACAAGGTCTACGAGCGGGCCGAGGGCGCCTACTTCTGGGACTCCGAGGGCAACGACTACCTCGACATGCTCGCGGGCTTCGGGGTGATGGGCCTCGGCCGCCACCACCCCGTCGTCCGCAAGGCCCTGCACGACGTCCTGGACGCCTCGCTCGCGGACCTGACCCGCTTCGACTGCCAGCCGCTGCCCGGGCTGCTCGCCGAGAGGCTCCTGGCGCACAGCCCGCACCTGGACCGCGTGTTCTTCGGCAACAGCGGCACCGAGGCCGTCGAGACCGCTCTCAAGTTCGCCCGGTACGCCACCGGCAAGCCGCGCGTCCTGTACTGCGCGCACGCCTTCCACGGCCTGACGACCGGCTCGCTCTCGGTCAACGGCGAGTCCGGCTTCCGCGACGGCTTCGCCCCGCTGCTGCCCGACACTGCGGTGCCCCTCGGCGATCCGGCCGCGCTGGAAAGGGA
The DNA here is from genome assembly GCF_056431605.1 of Streptomyces sp. NPDC045846. Taxonomy (NCBI): domain Bacteria; kingdom Bacillati; phylum Actinomycetota; class Actinomycetes; order Kitasatosporales; family Streptomycetaceae; genus Streptomyces; species Streptomyces sp. NPDC045846. Next base: position 666,184 of record NZ_JBWKKJ010000001.1, read on the forward strand.
GTTGAAGCGCGGCGACGTGGCGGCTCTCATCGTCGAGCCGATCCAGGGCAAGGGCGTGCACGAGGCCCCGCCCGGCTATCTGCTCGCCGCGCAGGAGCTGTTGCACCGGCACAAGGCGCTCTTGATCGCCGACGAGGTGCAGACGGGCCTCGGCCGCACCGGCGACTTCTACGCCTACCAGCACGACGCGGGCGTGGAGCCGGACCTGGTGTGCGTCGCGAAAGCGCTCTCAGGCGGCTATGTGCCGGTCGGCGCCACCCTCGGCAAGGAGTGGATCTTCAAGAAGGTCTACTCGTCGATGGACCGGGTGCTGGTCCACTCGGCGAGCTTCGGCTCCAACGCCCAGGCGATGGCGGCCGGGCTCGCCGTGCTCTCGGTCATGGAGGACGAGGGCGTCGTGGAGAACGCCCGCGCCACGGGCGACCTGCTGCGCACCCGGCTCGCCGCCCTGACCGACCGCTACGAGCTCCTCTGCGACGTGCGCGGGCGCGGGCTCATGATCGGCATCGAGTTCGGCCGGCCGTCCTCGCTGAAGCTGCGCGGTCGCTGGAGCATGCTCCAGGCGGCGCGCAAGGGCCTCTTCGCGCAGATGGTCGTCGTGCCGTTGCTCCAGAAGCACCGCATCCTCACCCAGGTCTCCGGCGACCACCTGGAAGTGATCAAGCTGATTCCGCCGTTGACCATCACCGAGCGCGAGGTCGACCGGTTCGTCGATGCGTTCACCGCCGTCATGGACGACGCGCACGGCGGGGGCGGGCTCATGTGGGACTTCGGCCGGACCCTGGTGAAACAGGCGGTCGCCAACCGGTAACCGGGCCGTTTTGCCTCAGAGGCAAAAATTTTGCCTCTGAGGCAATGGCCTGCCTGAATGGAGTGCATGAGCACTCCTGCCGACGATGTCGCGGCGCTCCCGGGCGTCGCCTCGCGGCTGCGCGAACTGCGCCGCCGCCGCGGTCTCACCCTGGAGGCCGCCGCGCAGCGGGCCGGCCTCTCGCCCGCACACCTCTCCCGGCTGGAGACGGGGGCCCGGCAGCCCTCGCTGCCGATGCTGCTCGCCCTCGCCCGCATCTACGGTACGACGGTCTCGGAGCTGCTCGGCGAGATGCCTCCCGAGCGCGAGCCCGTCATCCGGGCCGGCCGCGCCGCACCGCGCGAGGCCGACGGCTGGACCTATCACCAGACCGGCGGCCCGGGCCGGGCCATGCAGGCGCTGCGCGTCGAGGTCCCGTACGGCACCCAGCGCGAGCTCGTCCGTGTCCACCCCGGCGAGGAGTGGCTCTACGTCCTGACCGGGCGGCTGCGGCTCAGCCTCGGGGACGCCACCCACGAACTCGACCCCGGGGACAGCGCGCACTTCGACTCGCTCACCCCGCACCGGATCTCCGCCGCCTCGCACGGCGGAGCCGAGTTCCTCTTCGTGCACACCCTGTTGCAGAGCCCCGATCCGCATCCGTTCCACCCGCACAGCTGAGAGGACGGGACAGACATGTCCGAGCACGAGAGCGCGCCCGCCGCGGCGAGGCCCCGGAAGAACATCGAGGAGACCGCGGAGACCAAGTTCCCGAGGGGTCTGGTCGTGCGGCTCTTCGCCTACCTCATCGCCGGGCACATCTTCGCGGGCTTCCTCTACCTGCTCTTCGAGGTGGGCGGGAAGTAGCCCCCCAGCGGCTCAGACGGCGCCGTCCAGGAGCTGCTCGCGCAGCCGCTCGCGGGTCCCGTCGCTGAGCCCGAGGCCCTGCGCCAGGTATCGGTCGGTGGTTCCCCAGGTGTCCTCGATGGTCTCGAAGGCCGCGTGCAGATACTCGGCGCGGGCGTCGAAGAGGGGGCTGAGGAGCTCCATCACCTCGGCGGACATGGCGTCCGGCGAGGTGCTGGAGCGGCGCACCTTGTAGCGGCGGTGCGGGTCGTTGGACTTGAGGTAGTCCGCCTCGATGGCGTCCCGCTCGACGCCGACCGCGAGCAGCGCCACCGCGATGGCAAGACCGGCCCGGTCCTTGCCCGCCGCGCAGTGCATCAGCGCGGGCACGCTGTCCTCGGCGAGCGCGTGCAGCACCCGGCTGTGCTCGGCGGTGCGCTGCGTGATGATCTCGCGGTACACGGTGATCATCCGGTCCGCCGCCCGGCCTCCGGAGAGGGCGGAGCGAAGATCGTCGAGGTCGCCGTCGCGGACCATCTTCCAGAACTCGGCCCCGTCGGCCGGGTCCGTCATCGGGATGTTGACGTTGCGCACGCCCGGCAGCGCGACGTCCGGCCCCTCCAGCTTCTGGTCGCCGGCGTTGCGGAAGTCGAAGACCGTGTGCAGCCCGAGCGTGGCCAGGAAGGCCGCGTCCGCCTCGGTGGCGTGCGCCAGGTGGCCGCTGCGAAAGAGCCGCCCGCCGCGCACCCGCAGACCGTCCGTGGTCGACAACCCGCCCACGTCACGGAAGTTGCGCACCCCCGCGAGCTCGGGCTCTGTCACGGGGACCTGCGGAATCTGCTGGGTCACGGGGACTCCTGACGTCGATCCTGGGGGCGCGTCGTGCGCGTCTGTCGACGATACGACATGCGTTCCTGGGGCAACCTTCTTCGTCGCCGCACAGCCGTTGCCCCCGGAGGCCCGTCACCCCGATCCTGTGCGTACGTGTGCGGATATGGGGGTCGGGATGATTGAGACCGGTGACAACGGACGGCTTTGGGTGCTCTCCGGGCGGACCAGCAGTTACGCGCTGCACCTCACGGAGCGGGACGAACTGCTGCATCTGCACTGGGGTCCGCGGATCACCGTCGCCGACGCGGCAGCCCTGGCGCGGGAACCGCTGGCCCCCCACTGGCCCTTCGAGTCCCGCACGGACGGACTGGAGGAGTACCCGGTGGAGGGCGGGCCCCGCTTCGCGCGCCCCGCGCTCTCGGTGCGTGCCGGGGAGGCGCGCGGCACCGCCTGGGCCTTCACGGGCCCGGACCTCGACGGCGACGAACTGCGGCTGCGCTTCACCGACCCCGTCAACGGACTCGCGCTCACCCTGCACTACCGGATGCGGGACGACTTCGACGTGGTGGAGCGCTGGGTGACCGCCACCCACCAAGGGGCGGACGGCGCACTGGAGTTGCTGCGCGCGGACGCCGCGACCTGGACGCTGCCCCGGCGCGACGGCTGGCGCCTCTCCCAGCTGCACGGCCGCTGGGCCGCCGAGTCCCGGCTCGTACGCGGTGACCTCACCCCTGGCGAGAAGGTGCTCGGCAGCCGGCGCGGGCACACCGGACACCAGCACCTGCCCTGGGTCGCGCTGGACGCCGACGGCGCGGGCGAGGAGAGCGGGGAGGTGTACGGGTGCGCGCTGGGCTGGTCGGGGTCGTGGCGCATCGCCGTACACCAGCTGCCCGACGGCCGGGTGCAGATCAACGGCGGCGCCGGGCACGACGATTCGGGCCTGCTGCTGCTCGCGCCGGGCGAGGCGTACACCTCGCCCGTGTTCGCCGCGCTGTGGAGCGACGGAGGGTTCGGCGGGGCGAGCCGTCAGTGGCACGCCTGGCAGCTGGCCCACGTGATCCCGCGGGCCGGGCGGCCGCGGCCGGTGCTCTACAACTCCTGGGAGGCCACCCTCTTCGACATCTCCGAGGACCAGCAGCGGGCCCTCGCCGAGCGTGCGGCCGAGCTGGGCGCGGAACTGTTCGTGGTCGACGACGGCTGGTTCGGTGCCCGCACCCACGACGCCGCCGGGCTCGGCGACTGGACCCCCAACCCCACCAGATTCCCAGGGGGGTTGAAGCCACTGGCGGACGAAGTCCACGGCTTGGGCATGCAGTTCGGCATCTGGGTCGAGCCCGAGATGGTCAACCCGGACAGCGACCTCTACCGCGCCCATCCCGACTGGGTGCAGTTCCAGCCCGGCCGCGACCGCACCGAGTTCCGCAACCAGCTCGTCCTGAACCTCGCCCGCCGGGACGTACAGGAGTACGTGTGGGAGCAGTTGGACGGGCTGTTGACGAGCGCCCCCGTCGACTACGTCAAGTGGGACTTCAATCGCTGCTTCACGGACGCGGGCTGGCCGGGGGAGCCGTATCCGCAGAAGCTGTGGGTCGAGCATGTGCACGCGTTCTACGCCCTGGTGGACCGGTTGCGCGCCGCCCACCCGCACGTCGCCTTCGAGTCCTGCTCGGGCGGCGGCGGCCGCATCGACCTCGGCGTGCTGTCCCGCACCGACCAGGTGTGGACCTCCGACAACACCGACCCGCTGGACCGGCTCGCCATCCAGCACGGCTTCAGCCAGCTCCACCCGGCCCGGGTGATGGCCGCCTGGGTCACCGACAGCCCCAACACCCAGCTCAACGGGCGGGTCAGCAGCCTCCGCTTCCGCTTCGTGAGCGCCATGGCCGGGGTGCTCGGGGTCGGCGGCGACCTGACCCGCTGGAGCCCGGCCGAACTCGCCGAGGCGCGCGACTGGGTGGCGCTCTACAAGGAGATCCGGCCGGTCGTGCAGCTCGGCGCCCAGTACCGGCTGCGGCCACCGGACGGCGGGCTGAGCGCGGTCCAGTACACGCGGGGCGGCGACACCGTCGTCCTGGCCTGGCTCCAGGCCCAGCACCACGGGGAGGCGCCGCCCGCCGTCCGGCTGCGCGGCCTGGACGCCACCGCCTCCTACACGTGCCTGGACACCGGCGCCGTGTACAGCGGAGCCGTGCTGTGCCACCGGGGGCTCGTGACCGGGCTGCGCGGGGATCTGGACGCGGCCGTGTTCCGGCTGCGCAGGACGTGAGAGCGCTCTTCCTGGTGAGGCTGCCGCGCGCGGTGGGCGGGCCCGCGGCGACCGCGCGGCGGCGGCCGTGTCCCGGCGGCTCCTATCGCTCCCGGCCGGCGCGTTGGCAAGGGTCTCGGCCACTTCGGCCGGATCTCTTCACCGGTCCGCCACGCACGGCGTGAGTGCGCACGGACTCGATAGAAAGCCTTTGCCATGGGGCTCCTGTCAACTCGTGGGGCCCGTAGGTACGTTCGTGACTGCCCCCACTGTCCGTGGTGGCACTCTCCGAACGTCAATTTGTCATGCACTCGACGTTTCTTCGCGCCCTGTCCGTCCCGGGCCAGGGCGCTCCCCCCATGGAGGAAGAACGTGCAACCCATACGAACCTCCCGGTTCGGACCGCGATCCGGCACCGCCTCCGCGCTGGTGTCCCTGCTCGCGCTCGTCAGCGGCGGTCTGATCGCGGCGACCCCCACGGCCGCGGCCCAGCAGCCCGCCGAACCGTCGTCCAACGTCCGGCAGTTGTGCGCCACCCAGGCCAGGCCCGGCACCATGCACTGCCTCGCGCTGGAGCGTACGGACGTCAAGCAGCACAGAGGCCTCACCGTCGACGCCGCCCCCTCCGGCTTCGGCCCCGCGGACCTCCAGAAGGCGTACAACCTGCCGTCCGGCGCGGGCTCCGGGGCCACGGTGGCGATCGTGGACGCGCAGGACGACCCGAACGCCGAGTCCGACCTCGCGACCTACCGCTCGCAGTACGGACTGCCCGCCTGCACCACCGCCAACGGCTGCTTCAGGAAGGCCGACCAGGACGGCGGCGCCAACTACCCGAAGGCGGACGCCGGTTGGGCCGGTGAGATCTCGCTCGACGTCGACATGGTCAGCGCCGTCTGCCCGCAGTGCCACATCCTGCTCGTCGAGGCGAAGTCCGCGAACATGGCCGACCTGGGCGCCGCGGTGAACCGCGCGGTCGCCATGGGCGCCAAGTACGTCTCCAACAGCTACGGCGGCGGCGAGGACTCCACCGACGCGGCCGCCGACAGCAAGTACTTCAACCACCCGGGCGTCGCCATCACCGTCTCCTCCGGTGACAGCGGCTACGGCGTCGAGTACCCGGCCGCCTCCCCGTACGTGACCGCCGTCGGCGGCACCTCGCTGAAGAAGGACAACAGCACCCGCGGCTGGTCCGAGTCGGTCTGGGGCACCAGCGCCGGCGGTGACGGCGCAGGTTCCGGCTGCTCGGCCGGCGAGCCCAAGCCGTCCTGGCAGAAGGACAGCGGCTGCGCGAAGCGGGCGGTCGCCGACGTCTCCGCGGTCGCGGACCCGGCCACCGGCCTCGCGGTGTACGACAGTTACCAGGCCAGCGGCTGGAACGTCTACGGCGGCACCAGCGCATCCTCGCCCATCATCGCGGGCGTCTACGCGCTGGCCGGCACGCCCGGCGCGGGCTCCGCTCCCGCCTCGTTCCCCTACGCCCACGCCTCCGCCCTGAACGACGTCACCTCCGGCGCCAACGGCAACTGCGGCACCTACCTGTGCAAGGCGGGTTCCGGCTACGACGGCCCGACCGGCCTCGGCACCCCGAACGGCACGGCGGCCTTCACCGGCTGAACCGGTCCGAGGGGGGCCACCACACCCGGTGGCCCCCTTCGGGCACGTCCGGCCGCCCGCTCACGGCAGCCACCGCACCGCCGACACCTCGCGCACATGGACGAGTACGTCGAAGGCCTCGGGGAGCGAGGCGACGGCCAGGTACCCCGCCGCGTCGCGGGACGGGTCGTAGACGCCGCTGATGACACGGGCCTTGGCCGGGCCCTGCCAGCGGGCACGGACCGCGTCGAGGCGCAGGTCGAGCCAGTGGGCGGGCATGTCCACCTCGCCGAGCCGCGCGTCGATCAGGTCGCCGGAGGGCTCGGGCACGGCGACGGTACCGAGACGGCCGTGGTGGAAGCCGATCGCCGCGGACACGTAGCCGCTCCCGAACCGTTCGCGCAGCAGGCCGCCGACGGTCGGCTGCGGACCCCGCTCGGGCGCCATGCCGAGGACCGTCTCGCTCGCGGCTGTGTGGGCGATGCCGTCCCAATAGACCACGCGCGCTCCCGTCCGGCGGTGGAAGGAGGCGATGACGTCGGCCCACTCCTCGGCCTCGCCCGCGTAACTGCCCCGCCCGGCCACGCTGCGCTCGTGGAAGTCGACGATCAGGCGCATCCGGGCCAGGGCGTCGTGCCGTACGTCGTCGTCCCGTTCGCCGGGCAGCGAGCGCAGGAGCGAGAGCGCGTCGCGGGCGTGCTCGGCGAAGGGGCGCCCGGGGTGCGTTCCCCGGGCGCGCTGTACGTGCTCGTCGGTCTGGTGGGCGGTCGAGATCGGGTCCAGATGGGACGCCAGCTCCGCCAGCCGCTCGGGCGCCGCCTCGCGGACGAGGTCCCGTACGGCGTCGTAGTCCTCGGGCCCGGCCTGCGCGGGCTTCACCCCGAAGACCCGTACCGGGTCGAGCGGGTGGTCCTGGTTGAACTCCCGGATCCACTCGAGGGACGCCGCCAACTCCTCGGTGCGCTGCGGGCGCCAGGCGTGGCGGAGCGCGGCGGCGGCCGAGCCTCCGCCGCCCCGCACATAGCGGTCGAGCTCCGCGCCGACACCCGCGCTGTCCTGCACGGCGAGCGCCCGGAACCCGTGGCGCCGGACCAGGCGGCGGAAGAGCTGGTCGCGTATGCCGTACGTCTCCCGGGAGAACCGCGTGGACTCGCCGATGCCGACGATCACGGCCGCCGGGGCGAGCCGCGCGGCGAGCTCGTCGAGGGCGGCCCCGGAGAGCGGGCCGGTGTCGGGGACGGGTGCGGGGGAGAGGGCGGGGGCGGGGAGAGGCGCGGTGTCGTTGTCCATGCCGCTACCCTCGGACCTGAAGTCCGCTTGAGGTCAAGCCCTCGGGCGCCGCGGGCTTCCGCGGGGTGAACAGCCGAGCGCCTCCGGCCAGTTGTGCCAGTGCCTCCGGCCTATTCCCGCCCGGAGGAAACTGACCGGGTGGTCTATATCACCCACCGTCAACCCCTCCCTACGGTGGCGTAGGTCACTTGCCGGGGTGGAGGATAAGCCCTCGTGGCAGACGATTCGAGATCATTCAGCAGCGGCACGTTCGGGTCGTACACGGCGATCGGCGACAGCTTCACGGAGGGTGTCGGCGACCCCGGCCCGGACGGGGCGTTCGTCGGGTGGGCGGACCGGTTCGCCGTGCTCCTCGCGGACCAGCGGCCGGAGGGGTCCTTCCGCTACGCCAACCTCGCCGTCCGGGGCAAGCTCCTCGACCAGATCGTCGAGGACCAGGTGCCCAGGGCCAAGGAGCTCGCGCCGGACCTCGTGAGTTTCTGCGCGGGCGGCAACGACATCATCCGGCCCGGCACGGACCCCGACGAGGTGGCCGAGCGCTTCGAGCGGGCCGTCGTCGACCTGAAGTCGGCGGTCGGCACCGTCATGGTGACCACGGGCTTCGACACCCGGGGCGTCACGCTGCTCCGCCATCTGCGCGGGAAGATCGCGACGTACAACGGGCACGTGCGGGCCATCGCGGACCGCTACGACTGCCCGGTGCTCGACCTCTGGTCGCTGAAGTCCGTCCAGGACCGGCGCGCCTGGGACGACGACCGGCTGCACCTGTCCGCCGAGGGGCACACCCGGGTCGCGCTGCGCGCCGCCCAGGTGCTCGGGCTCGACATTCCGGCGGACCCGGACCAGCCGTGGCCCCCGCTGCCGCCGCGGGGCACCCTGGAGGTGCGGCGCGACGACATCCACTGGGCGCGGGAGTACCTGGTGCCGTGGATCGGTCGGCGGCTGCGCGGCGAGTCGTCGGGCGACGCGGTCTCGGCCAAGCGCCCCGACCTGCTGCCTCTCTGACGGACCAGCAGGCCTGACAGGCCGTCACCGGGCGGCGCTGTCAGGCCCGTTGGGTCATGTCCGTCAGCCGGCCAGCACCTTCGCCTCGGTCTCCGGGTCGAGGCCCACCTGCGGGCGGTCGGGGCGCTGCGGCGCGGCGCCGCCGATCGAGCGGAGCCAGGCCCAGGTGTCGGCGACGGTCTCCTCCACGGGACGGCACCGCAGACCGGTCGCGACCGCCTTCGCCACCACCGAGCCGTGGATCTTGTCGTGCAGCTCGCCCGGCGGAAGCCACACCGGCAGCTGCTGCCACGGCTGGATGCCGGCCGCCAGGATCGGCTCGGGATCGGTCCAGCGCAGCACGGCGCGGTCGCCGGTGACCCGCACGCACGCTTCGAGGAGCGCGCCCATGGTGGCGTGCCCCGGCTCGCTCGCGAGGTTGTACGGGCCGCTGAGGCCGTCCCTCGCTGCGTCCAGGATCCACTCCGCGAGGTCGCGGCAGTCGATGTACTGGATCCCCAGATCGCGCGGGCCCGGCGCGAGCATGTCACCGCCGCGCTCGGCGCGGGTCAGCCACCAGGGCAGCCGGCCTATGTTCTCCCAGGGGCCGAGGATCAGGCCCGCGCGCACCAACAGCGTCCGGTCCGCGCCGAATTCGCGGACGGCGGCCAGTTCGCCGCCGCGCTTGGCCTGCGGGTAGTCCACCTCGCCCGCCTCGTCGGCGGAGCCGTCCACCAGCGGTGCGTCCTCCCCGGCGCCGGGGAGAGCCGTCTCGGGGTACACCGAGCGGCTCGACACGTACACGTACCGGCCGGCCCGCCCGGCGAGCAGGCGGGCCGCGTCGCGGACGGCGGCCGGAGCGTGCGACCAGGTGTCGACCACCACGTCCCACGCGCCGTCCGCGAGCGCCGCGAGCCCTTCCTCGGCGGTGCGGTCGCCGTGCAGCGACGCCACCCCCGCCGGTGGCTCGTGCCGCCCCCGGTGAAAGACCGTCACCTCGTGTCCGCGCGCCAGTGCCGCTTCCGTCACGGCGCGGCCCACGAACTCCGTTCCACCCAGCATCAGCAGTCTCATGCTCGCCACTGTGCCCCCGGTGCGGCCGGTTCGGAACAGGTGCTTGCTGTGGGCGTAATCGCGGGGCCCGTGCGATGCGTGGCCCCGCCCGCGTCCACCGCTCGGTCGGCCGAGCGGTGGACGGGCCTCACACCAGTTCGGGCTGGAGCTCCGGCTGCCGTGCCGGGACGGCCTTGGGCTCCCACACCCGGGTGGTGCGCACGAAGCCGTAGATCACCGACACCATGGCGAGCACCAGAAGGGGACCGAACAACCACGGATGTCCGGCCATCTCCACCGACAGATAGCGGTAGGACACCAGGAGCGCGGTGAACACCGCCGTGCCGTAGGCGACCAGCCGCATTCCCGAACGGTCCCAGCCGCGGGCGAGCGACCGCAGCGCCGCCTCGATCGTCAGCGCGAAAACGACTCCGGCGATGATGTCGGCGCCGTAGTGATAGCCGAATCCCAGCGTCGCGCCGAGCGTGGCGATCAGCCAGAACGCACCGGCTATCTGCAGAATTCTGGGGCCCTTGCGGGAATGGATGAAAATGGTGGTGGCCCACGCCGTGTGCAGACTCGGCATGCAGTTGCGCGGGGTGAATTCGTCGAACGCCATGTGGTGCGGCGCCCCGCTCGGTACCGGGGTGTTCGGCCACAGGTCGGCCACCGCCCAGTGCCCGCCGTCGGCGCCGTACGCGAAGATCGGTCCGACCACCGGGAAGATCATGTAGATGGCCGGGCCAAGGAGTCCGATCACCAAGAACGTGCGCACCAGGTGATGGGCCGGGAAACGCCGCTCGGTCGAGACGTTCCGCAGCTGGTACAGCGCGACGATGACCGCGGCCACGGCGAGCTGGATGTAGACGTAGTCCAGCACGTGCGCACCCACCGAGCCGGTGGCCTTGACGATGCGGCCCGCGATCCAGGAGGGGTTGCCCAGCGCGTGATCGGCGGTCGCCACGTACTGGTCGAGCACCGCAGGACGGGTCTTGGAGGTGATGAGCAGCCAGGTGTCGCCGGTCTTGCGCCCGGCCACCAGGAGCAGGCCGAGGCCGACGCCCTTCAGGAGCAGGATGCGTTCCCGTCCGGTGCGGCGTGTGACGGCGAGGACGGCGCAGCCGAGGATCACCCACAGGGCACCGTTGCCGAACATCATCTTGGCGTCGACGGCCCAGCGCACGAAGAAGAAGACGACGTCGATACCGACCGCGCAGCCGATCGCGATGAACCGTTCTCGCCAGGTGAGCACCACCATCATCAACGCCATGCTGGCGTACAGGAGCGGCCCGGACTTGGGGGCGAATATCACCTCTTTCGCCTGGTTGGTGATCGGCCCTGGCAGGCCGTAATGGCGCGCGGCGATCTCCAGCGCGACGAGGAATCCGAGGGCCACCACGGATACCGTGGCCCACAGCATCACCCTCGGCTGGCGCCATGCGATGGGGGGTCTGCTATTTATTCGCGTTATCAATTGTTTGGCCGATGTGGTAGACGTCGATTAACGGGTCACTCTTCGTGCTCGATGGCATCGTTTCCGGTGAAGGGGCGGGTCGATGAGTCCGATCATGTTATCCGAGGCGGCGGGTGGGATCTCGACGCTCGGGCATGCCGGACGGCCGCCCGGCGCGCGATTTCGGTGACCAGCCGCGCAGCGGTGCGTCACCGGCTGGTCACCGCGGCGTGATCGACGCGGGTCGAGTTCCCCGGCGCGCGTGGCCAAGGGCGGCGCGCGGGCGGCGCGTTCAGCGGGCGGTGGTCAACGCGGCGCGCTCCACGCCCAGTTCACGGCGAGCAGTTCACGGCGAGCGCGTCCTGCGCCCACTCCGGCATCGCGGCAGGTGACGGCGGACCGGGATACGGGATCATCCGCACGGCCGGTCCGTCGGGGAGCGCGGTCGGCTTCCGTCGGGCCAGGGGTCGCCCGCCACCCGGGCGTGCAGGTGCTCGTCGTGCCAGCCGTCCGCGTGCAGCAGCGCGCTGCGCAGCGTGCCCTCCAGGGCGAACCCGGCGCGCTGGGCCACCCGGCACGAGGCCGGATTGGCCACCGAGTGCGTGATCCTCAGCCGGTGCAGGCCGAGTTCTTCCAGCGCCCACCGGCTGAGCCGCAAGGTGGCGTCGAGTGCCGCGCCGCCTCCGCGCCCGGCCGGGAGCAGCCAGTACAGGAACTCCGCACTGCCGCCCCGCAGATCGAGATCGCCGAGCCCTATCAGGCCCACGGCCTGGTCGTCGTCGCGCCGCGAGATCGCCCAGATCGCCGAGGCCTCCTCGGTCCAGCGCTGACCCCAGCGGGCGATCTTCTCGCGGGCCGTGGCGAGCGTCAGCTGCTCGACGCGGTTCCACTGCACGATCGCCGGATCCAGGCACGCAGCCACCAGAACGTTCGCGTCGGACTCGCGCCAGGGGCGCAGCTCCCGGCCGCCGGGCAGGACGAACGAGGGCTGCGGTCGCCGGGCCATCCGGCCGGGGGCGACCACGGGAGGTATCGGAGTGATCATCCCCGCATCATGGCAGGAGCCGCCGGGCGGCGGTGCCGGGGAATCCGGACGCCCCGATCCGCGTTCCACGGCCATGACGGCATTCGACGCACCTCAGGAAGCCCTGCTGAAACTGGTCGCCGAGCACGACGGCGGTGTGCTCGTCACGCTGAAGCGGGACGGGCGGCCCCAGCTCTCCAATGTGAACCACGCCTACTACCCGGCGGAGGGCGTCATCAAGGTGTCGCTCACCGACGACCGGGCCAAGACCAGGAACCTGCGCCGCGATCCCCGCGCCAGTTACCACGTGACCAGCGACGACCGCTGGGCGTGGACCGTCGCCGAGGGCACCGCCGATCTCACCCCGGTCGCCGCCGACCCGCACGACGAGACGGTCGAGGAGCTCATCTCCCTCTACCGCGACGTGCGCGGCGAGCACCCCGACTGGGACGAGTACCGCGCGGTCATGGTCCGCGACCGGCGCCTCGTGCTGCGGCTGCGCGTGGAGCGGGCGTACGGCCAGCCCCGCCGGGGCGGCTCCTGAACCACCCCTCTCAGCCACGGTTGCCCCAGCACAAAACGGTGCGGTCGTACGGGACGCACATAATGGAAATACCCCGAGCCCCAGGAGGTGCCGTGACCGGCGCTGGTTCTCTGCTTCCCCTCCGTTCCAGACTCCGCGAACTGCGGCCCGACGCGTTCGGCGCCGATCCGGCGGGGGAGCGGATGGCCCGGATCCGCCGCTCGCCGAACTTCGCGGACGGCGTGTTCCAGAACCCCGAGGGCGCCCGGACCCGGCCCTCGGGCTCCACCCTGGAGTTCGCCAAGCAGTTCTTCGCGAAGGAGCAGCGGGCCCGCCGCGCCCCCACCGGCACCATCCCGGTCCACCCCACCACCCTCGCGGACATCGCGAAGCCCCCGGCCACCGGGCTGCGGCTCACCTGGATGGGGCATTCGAGCGTGCTCGCCGAGATCGACGGACGCCGGGTGCTCTTCGACCCGGTGTGGGGCGAGCGCTGCTCTCCCTTCGCGTTCGCCGGGCCCAAGCGGTTGCACCCCGTGCCGCTGCCGCTGGCCGCCCTCGGCCCGGTCGATGTCGTGGTGATCTCCCACGACCACTACGACCACCTCGATCTGCCGACGATCCGCGCCCTGGCCGGAACCGGCACGGTGTTCGCGGTCCCGCTCGGTGTCGGCGCCCACCTGGAGCACTGGGGCGTGCCCGTCGACCGGATCCACGAGCTCGACTGGAACGAGTCCGTCAAGGTCGCGGGGATCACCCTCACCGCGACCCCGGCCCGCCACTTCTGCGGCCGGGGCCTGCGCAACCAGCAGCACACGCTCTGGGCGTCCTGGGCCGTGACCGGACCCGAGCACCGGATCTTCCACAGCGGTGACACGGGGTACTTCGGTGGCTTCAAGGACATCGGCGCGGAGCACGGGCCGTTCGACGCCACCATGATCCAGATCGGCGCCTACAGCGAGTTCTGGCCCCAGAACCACACGAGCCGCACACCGCTGCCCGGCCCCTGGCCCGACATCCACATGTCCCCGGCCCAGGGCATGCGGGCCCACCTCGACCTCCAGGGGGGCGCCGCCGGCGGTGTGATGCTGCCCATCCACTGGGGCACCTTCAACCTGGCCCCGCACGCATGGGCCGAGCCCGGCGAGTGGACGCTGGACGCGGCGGAGGAGGTGGGCCAGGCGGTGGCGACCCCCCGGCCCGGCGAGCCCTTCGAGCCCACGGGAACGGTGCCGACCGACCCCTGGTGGCGGGCGGTCTCGGCGCCGATCGCACACCCCTGGCGCAGCCCCGACCGCGTACTCACCGCGCGTACCACCACACCCGAGGCCGACCTCGACCTCGTCGGGGACAGGTGAGGCCGGACACGGCCCGCGATCTCCGCACGGGGGCCGCGGCACGAGGGGGGCATGCGGACGCGACCCGTGCTCGTATACGACGGGGACTGCGCGTTCTGCACGTCGTGCGTGACGTTCATCGAACGGCGCATCCGCCCCCGCTGCGACACCACCCCGTGGCAGTTCGCCGACCTGGATTCGCTGGGCGTCACCCGCCGGCGGGCCGAGTACGAGCTGCTGTGGGTCGTGCCGAACGGGGTGGTGCACGGAGGCGCGCGGGCCGTCGCCAAGCTCCTGTTGAACGCGGGCGGGGCGCGGGCCGTGGCGGGAGCGCTGCTCACCCTGCCACCCTTGCGCTGGATCGCCCGCGGTGTCTACCGGCTCGTCGCCGACAACCGTGAACGGATGCCCGGGGGCACCCCGGCCTGCGCCGTGCCGGTGGACCGCCGGCCCGAAGGGCCAAAACACGCTTCCTGACCGGGAGTTGACCGCGCGCCCGGGGCTTCCCGGGCGCGCTCGTCGCCGATCAGGTCCGGTAGCGGTAGAGGATCCGGCCGCGGGTCAGGTCATACGGGCTGAGCTCCACGAGTACGCGGTCGAACGGGAGGATCTTGATGTAGTTCTTCCGGATCTTCCCGCTGATGTGCGCGAGTACGTGGTGGCCGTTGTGCAGTTCCACCTTGAAGGTGGCGTTGCGCAGGCATTCGAGGACGGTGCCCTCGACTTCCAGGCCGTTCGCCGTTCTTGCCAATGCGGTGTGCCTTTCGATTCGGTGAGGTGAGGGGGGTCGGCCGCTCCGGCCGGTCGTTTCGACGGGTGCGCGGGTCTCAGCGGCGCACCAGTTCCAGGTAGCCGGTCGATCGCCGGGCGCCGAGGCCCTCGAAGAGCGCGCTCGCCGCGGCGTTGGATTCGTCCACCTCGGCCCAGGCGGAGGTGATCCCGTCCCGGTGCAGCGCGCCCAACGCGTGGGCCAGCAGGGCCCGCCCGATGCCGTGCCCGCGCTGATCGGCCCGTACCGCGAGCAGCCCGATCCGGGCCCGGCGCCGTACCGGCACGACCCGGACCAGGCCGGCGTACTCCCCGTCCCGGACCGCCGTCGCGTACTTCGACGGGTCCACCAAGGTGCACCCGGCCGGGCGGGGCAGTACTTCGGCCGGCATGGTGTGCCAGCCGACGGTGGCCCCGACCTCCTCGCGGATCGCGCGGTCCAACGAGCGCAGCCGTTTCTCGTCCGCCTCCCCGGCCGCCAGGATCGTCACACCCGCAGGGGGGTGCGCCGCGCCCAGCCCGGTTTCGCGTGGGTCGGTGGGCAGGACGTACTCCCGCTCGCGTCGTGCGAGCGTGAAGCCGAGCCGCTCCCAACTCGCCTTCAGATCATGGTCCAACTCGCCGACCACGGTGTGGAGCGGTTGAGGGAGCTCCGTCAGCATCACGGTGGCGAGCTGGTCGAAGACCGCGTCCTGCCAGACGTCGATGCTGACGAAGAGCCGCCCGTCGGGCCGGTGCGAGACGTCGCCCTGGCCCACGACCTTGCGGTCGGCCACGGCTTCCCATTGTGTCTCCGCGACGCGTGTGATCACAGTGTTCATAGGTGTTCGCCTTTCAGGAGTGCCTTGATGAGAGGCGCTCCGCACGACACCTGGATCAGTCGCACACCGTGACGGAAAGGGGGAGCACCCACCTCGATACAGCGTTCATGGGTCTCACCTCCTCCAGCAGAGTCACGGGCAACTGCAAGCTACGCGCTGGGCCGCCGGGCCGTCCAACCCTTTTCCCTGCCCATGATCAGGGCGAGGTGGAAGCGGCACCCGGCCCGCCTCTCACCGCACCAACTCGACGCCCGGGGCAGCCCGATGAGGTCCTGCCGTTCAGGCGCCGCGAACGTCCGCGACGGCCGCCGGGGCCACCGTCCCAACCCCCGCAAGGCCCTCCGCGCGAAGCCACCTGAACAGGGAAAACGCAACTTCGACAACGCCCGCGGAGGCGGTTACCTTCACCTGGACTTCGGCGGCCGCCCACCGCGGCACCGGGTGCTTTCCGGCAGTGCCGCCCGCGACGGGATGCGTGGGTCGCGCCCCGCGCATCCGCGGGGACCGCCGAACCGGGTCCCATCAGGCACACCCACCAGGGAGAGACGCATGCCCCCTCTTGCTCTGTACACCTTCGGCGTCCTGAAGTCACCTCTCGCCGATCCCGCACCGGTGACCCGTGCGTTCCACGACAGTGCCGGGCCCATCTACCAGAAGATCGCCCAGCACCCCGGCCACCTCGGTCACGCGGAAGCGGTGAACACCGACCGGCGCACCTACTTCGACTCGGACTGGGGGGCGTGGGGCGAGTTCGCCGTGCCGAGCTGGTACGGCAAGGGCCACACGCTCGAAACCACCGCCCTGGCCGCGTCCCTCTCGCTCTGGACCGACCAGGACTCCGCCTTCGACGCCATCTACACCGGCCTGCACCGCGAGGCGCTGAACAGGAGGTACGACTGGTTCGAGAGGTCAGGGCGTCCGAGTCACGTGTTCTGGTGGGTCTCCGAGGGCGCGATACCCACCTGGCAGGAGGGGGTGTCCCGGCTGGAGCACCTCCACGACCACGGCCCCGCGCGCCACGCCTTCACCTTCCACCACTCCTTCGCCCCCGACGGAACTCCGGCCAGGACCAGGGGCATCGGGCCGAAGAGCGGCCAGGTCCTCTGACGAGGAGGCCCTTTTCGAACGCCCGGCCCCTTCTCGCCGTTCGGCCCTGTCCTCGTCCGTGATCCGTCGGGCCGGGCCCGGCGGCCCGAAAAGCACTGGAACGGCGCGGTCGTGCGCCACTACCGTGCTGCCGGACCGAGCCACCCAGCGAAGGACGTGCCGTTGTACACCCTGTGAGACCCCCCGAGTGCTGAATCGTCGCGCGTCGCGCCTGTGCGCCGCGCTCCTTTTTGCTGCGGACTTCTCACTGAAACCGGTGTACTCCTGTGCTCACGACCTGGGTGGTCGCACCCACCTGCCTGCCCCTCGTTCTGCGCCGCTGCCACGCGTGCGCGTCCGAACGCTTCCGGGCCGACGGCAAATTCCGCGTCAACGCCCACCACAAGCTCCTCGACGCCTGGCTCCTCGTGCTGTGCACGGGCTGCGGGGAGACCGCCAAGCTGACGCTCCTGGAGCGGACGCACGTGCGCTCCGTACGGCCCGAGCTGCTGGACCGGCTGCACGCCAACGACCTCGCCCTGACCGCCCAGTTCCTCCAGGATCCGGCCGTGCTGCGCCGCAACCGCGTCGCGCTCGACTGGGACAACGCCTGGCGCCTCGACACCGGCGGAACGGACCGCCCGGACCAGGAAAGGGATCCTTCCTGGGCCGGTGGAGCCGAGGACCAGGGGGCGCTCGACGTCTCCGTCCGCTTCGCGGCGCGGATACCCGTCCGGCCGGTGCGGCTGATCGCCGACGGGTGCGCGCTGCCGCGGGCGGAGGTCGAGCGGCTGATCGCGCAGGGGAGGATCGTGTCGGCGGTCCGGCTGGGCGGCAAACTCTCCGGCGACTTCACGTTCACGCTCAAACGCTGAGCACTCCGTCGCCCCGGGGCCTGTCCGGCGAGCACCTCCGGACAGGCCCCGCGCGAGGGGTCCGCGCTCAAGTACCGTGCAGCGGGCTCTGGTTGACGGAGGCAGGGGTCGACTCCTCGTCGTCCGAGCGCGGCCTGGTTCCCGGGCCCCTGGCCGCCACCAGGTACTGCTTGCGGCGCGGCCGCAGCCTCAGGTGGCCTGCGCGTGCTCCTCCTCGTGCAGGTCGACGCGGCGGGCGTACGGCGGTGAGCGCATCACGCTGTCGAAGACGCCCGCGAGGGACACCAGCGTCCAGAACCCGGGGCTGACGTGGGGGGAAGGCGAGCCCGTCGGCCGCTCCGAGCGAACCGCCGATCATGAACATGCGGTCGGCCGGGCGGCCGGAAGGGAAGATGTGCGGGTAGAGGGAGGAACGGAAGACATGGAACACGAAGGTGCCCGTGTGGTGGCCGATCTGGGCCGGGAACTCGCGGCGGCGTCCCTGCACACGGGCGGCGCCCTGTGGCGGCTCGCCGAGAGCGGACGGGGCCTGGACGCGAACCTGCTGCGACTGCCGCCGGGCCGCACCATCGCCGAGCACACGGACCATCGGCTGGACGTCCTGCTGGTCGTCCTCGAAGGCGGCGGCGAACTCCGTACGGGCAGCGGCACCCAGGAGTTGCGCCCGATCCGCGCGCTCTGGCTGCCCAAGGGCTCCCGCCGCTCGCTCGCGGCCGGGGTCGACGGGATGGGGTACCTCTCCGTCCACGTGCGCAGGCCGGGGCTCACCATCGGCGGGCCGCCCGCGGACGAGGGCGGCGAGGCGGCCTGCCTCCTCGGGCAGGTGTGTCCCGCATGCGGCAGGCTCGCCACCGAGCGCGCGGCACGGTTCTGCTGGAGCTGCGGCACGGCATTGGACGACTGACGCGAGCGCGGCGCGGCCGGGACCCCCTCGGGCCGCACCGCTCCGGCCGCGCCGCCATGCACAGCGGGCCGGGGCCGTGCGGGGGAGTTGCACGTCTGTTCACGCCAACGGGTGAATCGGGGAATGGATGTCCGGGCCGCCTCCGCCCGGTGCGGTGTGCTGGAGGGCACGACATGCCGTGACGGGACCTTGGGGGAGTGCATGGGTGTCTTCGTGCTGTGCGCCTGGCTGTTGACCGCCGCTCTGGGCGGCTACCTGGGCACCGTGTGGATCCGCCACGGCGGTCTCGGGCAGCGCGCTCCCGGCGTTACGCGGCTCCCGCTCTGGCTGATCGGCGGGCACGTGGTGTTCGCCGTCGCGGGGCTAGCCGCCTGGAGCGGATACCTCCTGGGCGGCCTGCGCGGCCTGGCCTGGGCCGCGTGCGCGGGCGTCCTGGTGGTGGCCGCGTTCGGCTTCACGATGCTGCTGCGCTGGCTGCCCAGCTCCGGACGCCACTCCCAGGGCAGCACCACGGCGGAGCGCCACTTCCCCATCGCCGCCGTCGTGGCCCACGGCATGAGCGCGGGAGCCACGGTGCTCCTGGTGCTCCTCGTGGTGGTCCGGCAGCTGTGAGGGAGGGTGTGCGGTCGGGTCAACTGACCGGTAGGCAGGGTGTGTTCACCCGGCCCCACCCCTCCGGGGCCGAGGGCCGGGTCCCGCCCCGGACCGGCCGAGGATGCGCCGGAGCCACCGCGAGCGGGCTTCGTCGGCGTCCTGGCTGAGGGCGGCCCGGGGCGCGATCGTGTCGAAGCCGTGGAAGGCCCCGGGCCACACGTGCAGCTCGGCCTCGCCACCGGCCCGCCAGATCGCCTGGGCATAGGCCACGTCCTCGTCGCGGAAGGTCTCGGCCGAGCCGACCTCGATGTAGGCGGGAGGCAGCCCGGCCAGATCCGTGGCGCGGGAGGGGGCGGCGTAGGGCGGCACGTCGTCGGCGCCGTACCGGTCGCCCAACAGGGCCTGCCAGGCAGTCGAGTTGGACGTCCGGTCCCAGGTGTCCAGCCCGGCCATCTGGTGGCTGGAGCCGGTGGTGTCGCGGTCGTCGAGCATCGGGGAGAGGAGCAGCTGTCCGGCCGGTACGGGTCCGCCCCGGTCGCGCGTCAGCAGGGCGAGGGCCGCCGCGAGGCCGCCCCCGGCGCTCTTCCCGCCGACGACGACGCGGTCGGTGTCGATGCCCAGTCGGTCCGCGTGCGCCGCCGCCCAGGTGAGCCCGGCGTAGCAGCTCTCCACCGGTTCGGGGTGGCGCGCCTTCGGGGCCAAGGGGTACTCGACCGAGATCACGGCCAGTTCGAGCGGCAGGGCCCACGCGCGCAGCAGCCGGGGGAGTACGGACCAGGCGTTGCCCATGACCATGCCGCCGCCGTGCAGGTAGTAGAGCAGTGGCAGGTGACCGGCCGCCCCGGCGGGCCGTGCGCTCACCAGCGTGACGTCCCGGCCGCCCGGTGTGCCGGGCACCCGCAGCTCGTCCACCTCGAACCGGCCGCCGTCGCGGAGCTCGTGCACGCTGGGCCGGGGCCGGGCCTCGGCGTCCTGCCGCTGCCGGGCCGCGAGGTTCTCCGGGGTGAACGGCTCGCGCACCCCGTCGCCCAACGCCGCCAGCGCGGCGCCCAGTTCGGGGTCGAACGGAGGCGCCTTCCGGGCCGTCGCGAGGGGGCCGGGCGCCGGGGGCGACTGCTCGCCCCTCATGCCTGGCCGTCCCGCGGGGCGCGTGAGTACCGGCCGGCCCATCCGGCCGGGCGCGGGGAGAAGGAGGGCGCGAGATCCATGCGGCCCAGTCAACCACCCGCGCCGGACACGCCCGTTGGGCGCCCGGCGCCCCGCGGAGGCGGGCCGCCTCCGCGCGGCGACCCCGGTCCCCGTCCGGCCGGAGACCGGATTGCGTGAGCATCGCGTACCGACGGGCCATGGCCGATTCTCCGTGGCGGATGAAGGGTTCTTCCCGCTCCCGGAATACCGAATGATTTCGGAAGGAATGGCTGGTTCAAGCGAGTTGAGGGGCCGTCGATCTCCTCATACGGAAGATTTCATTCAGATCTCCCCCTGAGGGTGACCGTGAGGTACGCTCGCCGTGAGCCCGACGCCGGGCCGAGGGGGTACGCCTTGGATGTGCAGAAGATGTTCGCGCGCATGGCTGATTCTCCCCGTCGGCCTCAGTGAAGCTGGAGCGAGCCCGTGTCACGGGATTCGGACAAAGCCTTACCTCAATAAGGGCGGCGAGTCGGACAACCCGCACTTGAGCCTTCCTCTGGGGCGTCCCGTCCCCGCCCGTGCCGGATCGCGAAGAGCGCAGTGGATCCATCCGATCCAGGAAGAAGTGTGCGAAGCCGGCGGTGCGGGATTCCTCCCGCCACCGTGCTCCCCTTGACCCATATGACCAATGCGGCTCAATGGCGGACCGGCATTCTGGCCTATTCGATCTCGCGGCCGTACTGAGCCCGGCCTCCACAGAGGCCCACCGGCGGCCGCACGGGGGAAGGGGACGCCGTACATGGCTCAGCTCAACGTGCTGATCGCGGACGACCAGGTCGTGACCCGGTCCGGTCTCGTCGCGATGAGCAAGGAGGCGCCGGGACTCGACGTGGTCGGGGTGGCACAGGACATGGCCGGTGTCCTGACGGCGGTCGACTGCGGAAATCCCGACATCATCCTGCTCAATCTGCGCAGCCTGACGGGAGAAAGCCTGCGCCGTCTCGTCCAGCTGATCGGCGCGCACGTATCGATCATCGTTTTGTGGTGCCACGACTCCGCCGTCACGATCCAGGACGCGTTACGGGCCAAGGTCGCCGGATTCATGGATCTGGAGATCCTCCAAGAGGAATTCGCCGGCGTCATCTCCCTGGTCGGCCGCGGCTGCGCCGCCTATCTCCTCCCGAGAGAACGCATCTCCGACATAGGCGAGGGCTGCCCCCTGCCCTTGACGTCGGCGGCGATTTCACAACTCACCTCCCGGGAAAGCGATGTTCTGCGGTTACTGGCCGACGGCATGACGAACAAACAGATCGGATCGTCCCTCCATATCGCGGAGAACACCGTGAAGAAACACGTGCACCGCGTCATGATCAAGTTATCGGCGTCCAGCCGCGTGGAAGCCGCCCTGCTCGTCTCCCGGCTCGGCCCGATGCAGTCGTCTCCCCTAGGCTGAAACGGAGTCGCCGAATGGGAGGAACCATGCAGATCGCTGTCACCACTCCGACCGGCAACGTCGGCAGGCACGTCGTCGCGGCCCTCGTACGGGCCGGAGTCCGCCCGCGCGTCCTGCTCCGCGACCCCGGCCGGCTCGCCCCGGACATCAAGGACGAGGTCGACGCCGTACCGGTCGACCAGTACGACCCCGACACGGTGGCGGCCGCCACCCGCGACGTCGACGCACTGTTCTGGGTGGACCCGACCACCGGCGGCGAGGACCCGCTCGCCGACTACGCCCGCGCCACCGACAGTGTGGTGCGCGCCGTCACCGAGAACCGCATCGGCCGGGTCGTCTTCCAGAGCAGCGTCGGGGCCGAGAAGCGCAAGGGCGCGGGCGAGATCGACGGACTGGCCCGCACCGAGACCGCGCTGGACGACCTGGGCATCGACGTCACCCACCTGCGCTGCGGCTACTTCTTCACCAACCTCGAACTTCAGCTCGCCGCCCTGCGGGCCGGCACCCTCCAGGTGATCCTTCCCCTCGACCAGCCCATGGCCTGGGTCGCCCCGCGCGACATCGCCGAGGTGGCCGTGGGGCGCCTGCTCTCGCAGGCCTGGGCCGGGCGGTGCGTCCAGGCCGTCCACGGCCCCGCCGACCTCACCTGGCGCGAGGTCGCCGACATCCTCACCATCGCCACCGGACGGCCCATCGACGTGGAGCGGATCACCGACGACGCCATGCGCGCCCAGCTCCACCGGGCCGGGATGACGGACGGGCTCGTCGAGGCCGTCCTCGGCATGTCGACCGGGCTGCGCGAGGACTTCGTGCCCGAACAGCGCCGCACCGTCCGGTCCACCACCCCGACCACCCTCGCCGCCTGGGCCCACGACCACCTCCGGCACCGGCTCGCCGACGCGTAGGCGCCGGGCCGGGTCAGCGCAAGAGCGACACCAGCAGCGCCTCATAGGTCCGGCCCGCACCGGCGACCGCCGCGCCGCCCTTCATCGCGACCTCGTGGCCGAGGGCGGTCAGCGCGCCCAGCAGGGCGAGCGCGAGCAGACGGGACCCCTCGGCCCCCGCCACCCCGGGGCCGCTCTTGCCCGCCGTGGCGCGCGCCCGTTCCACCAGCCGGACCGTCGTCGACAGCCACCACCGCTCGTCGATCTGCCGCCACCGCTCGTGGCCCAGCACCGCGGGAGCGTCCAGGAGGAGCAGCCGGGCCACCGCCGGGTCGGCGCAGAAGACGAGGAACTCCCGCCCGGCGGCCAGGAGTTGAGGAACCGGGCCGCTCTCGGTGTCGAGGGCGCGGATCCGTACGGCGAGCTCGCGGTGGAGGTCGTGCACGACGTCCTCGAGCAGTGCCTCCTTGCCCGCCCAGTGGTGGTACAGCGCACCCGTCGTGAGCCCGCAGCGCTCCGCGATCTCCGCGATGGTCGTCGAGGAGTAGCCGCGCTCGCTGAACAACTCCCGTGCCGTGCTGGTCAGTTGGGCCCGTGTGGTCGCGGTCCGCTCTGCGTTGGATCTGCGCGGTGACATACCGAACGATGCTATGTTCCTTCGGTGATGGATGTCGACGCAGCTCAGGCAGTCCTCGATAACAGCCCCTTCGGACCCTGGTGGGGATTCAGGGTCGAAGCCGTCAAAGAAGGGCGCGCCCGGGTTTCCCTGCCGCAGCGCCCCGAACTCTTCCGCCCCGGCGGCGTGCTCCAGGGCGGATGTGCGATGACCCTGGCCGACGTGACCTGCTGGATCGCGATCATGTCCCTGTTCGGGGAGGACGATCCGTCGGTCACCCAGCAGATGACCACCAGCTTCCTCGGCCCGGCCCGTACCGACCTGGTCTGCGAGTCGACGATCGTGCGGCCCGGCCGCCTGATCGTCTACGGGACCGCCGAGACGACCGACACCGCCGGGAAGCTCGTCTCCCACCACACCCTCACCTACATCCGGCCCCCGCAGCGCGGCGCGGCATAGTTTCGCCCGCGTATCCGCGCGTCACCCGCCCCTTCGTCATCACCCGCCCTTTCCGCCCCCCGCACCACACGAGAACGGCGTGTGGTGCGGGGGGCCACTTGTGTGCGCCCGCCGAACGGGCCGGAAGTCGTACCTCCGGAGTACTCCCAAAGGACCCCCGGATTACTCCCTTGGTTCCCGGACGAGATGGCCCCATCGTGGCCTACCGACGTCGCGAACCGGCCGGATAGTCTCAATTTCTCGGCTACCGGAGGAGATTCGTATGGCGACTGTCTATTCGGAGAATGTGAGCCTGGAGAACGTCGGTGAACTCCCCGAGGAATACCGGGAGGTACTGACCCATCAGATGCTGGCCAATGGTGAAGGCGAGCTGAGCGCGGGCGACACCTACGTCGACTCGTTCTACCCGCTCGCTCCCAACGCCGACGAGCGCTATATGTGCCTCAAGTTCGGCATGGAGGAAGTGGACCACTTCCGGCGCTTCGCCAAACTGCTCACCCCGCTCGGCATCGACACCTCGCACATGGTCAACCAGGCCGTCGCGGACCGCCGTTACTTCCCGGCGGAGAGCATGACCACGCAATTCACGGTCTGGGAGGAGCGCGCCGCGTTCAGCTTCCTCTGCGAGCTCGAAGGGCATTTCCAGATCAAGGAGATGACCACGAGCACCTACGCGCCGCTGCGCGTCGAGGCCGACGCCATCCTCAAGGAGGAGGCGCGGCACTTCGGCTACGGAAAGCGGCTGATGCAGGAGGCGTACGACGCCGGCGCCCCGTCCCGCGACCGCGCGCAGAAGGCGCTGGACAGGTTCTACCCGATGGCGCTCGACATGTTCGGCCGCCCCGACTCCCGTCGCGGACGCCTCGCGGTCAGGTGGGGCCTGCGCAAGCACGACAACGGTGAGCTCCGCGAGCTCTACAAGACGGCGATCGCCCAGCACATCGAGAAGATCGGCTTCTCCGTCCCCAAGGTCGACCCCTCGCAGCTCCAGTTCGCCTGAGCGGCGCCGGCCCACCCTCCCCGGAACGATCCGCTTCCCTCGGAACCCCAGCCACCTCACCGGAGTAGGAATCGATGACGACGACCGACATGCTGATCGACCGGATCAAGACGCACCGCGTCTTCGCCCACCCGTTCTACGACCACTGGGCCGCCGGGCCCCCGTCCGCGGACGTCTCGGGCGCGCTCTTCCACCAGGTGCAGTCGTTCTGCGCCTCCACCCGTCCCGGCGGCGAGTTCCCGGGCGCGCTGCGCGGCCTCGGCTGGGACGAGCAGGCCGTCCTCATCGAAGAGATCGTCGACAGCGAGTCCGGGCACGGCCCCGAACTCGCCACCATGGCGGGCCACATCGTGAACCGCACGGGCTCCCAGGTCTTCGACGACGTGTACGACACCGAGCGCGTCGAGGCATGGCTCAAGGACTCCTCGGACCGGCTGCTCGCCTCCCTGCCGGGATACGACCGCGAGACCGGCCTGACGGCCCAGGCGAAGGCCGCCATCGAGGTGTTCCGGCGCCGGTTCTCCTCCGACGCCGCCACGACCGTGCGCAACCTGGGCACGGCGCTCGCGCTGGAGATCATCTCCAACCAGTCCCTGATCCCCGGCGAGAAGCGCGCCCTGATCGACTCCGGTCACTACAAGGCCGAACTCGACGAGCCGGAGATGCACTACATGGCGGAGCACTGGGGTGACGCCGGTGCCGAGCAGCAGCACGAGGCGAATGTGATCCGCGCCGTCTCGACCGTCATGGACGCGTCGAACAGCGACCAGATAGCCGAGGGTGTCGAGGACTTCCTCGAATCGCTGTGCGCGCTGTGGGACGTCCTGGACGCGGCGCTCCTCTCGTCCGGATTGCAGCCGGCCGAATAATTCCCTGCCGGACGGGCCGGCGGTCCGCGCCTTGTGCGGGCCGCCGGCCCGGATGTCACTGGACGCAATTCTGGGGTGGGTTATGAGTGTGTTCCACGAAATGGACGGCCACGAGCAGGTTCTCTTCAGCTCCGGTCCCGGCGGGCTGCGCTGTGTCATCGCCATTCATTCGACCTTGCTGGGCCCCGCGCTCGGCGGCGTGCGATTCCTCCCGTACCACGACGACGACCAGGCGATCGGCGACGCGTTGCGCCTTTCCCGCGCGATGACGTACAAGGCGGCCTGTGCGGGCCTGGACATCGGGGGCGGGAAGGCGGTCATTTTCGGCGGCCCCGGCGTGGAGAAGTCCGAAACGCTGCTGCGTGCTTTCGGCCAGGCCGTCGAGAGCCTTTCCGGACGGTTCATCGCCGCCTGCGACATGGGCATCACCACCGCCGACCTCCGCGTCATGAGCAAGGAATCGCGGTGGATACGCGGCCTGGACGTCGAGGAGGGCGGCTCGGGTGAATCCGGTGCCATGACGGCGTACGGGGTGAACCTCGGCATCCAGGCGTGCCTGAAGTACCTCGACGGCAGCGACAGCCTGGCCGACCGGCACATCGCGATCGACGGTGTCGGCAAGGTCGGGGCGCGGCTGGCGGCCCATCTCGCCGAAGGCGGCGCCCGGTTGACGGTGGCCGACATCGACCAGGAGAAGGCCGAGCGGGTGGCCGAGACCTGCGGGGCGGAGGTCGTCAGCCGCGAGAAGCTCTACCTGCTGGACGTGGACGTCCTCAGCCCGAACGCGATCGGCAACGTCATCGACGCCGACCTGGTGGACAAGCTCCGCTGCCGCGTCGTGGCGGGCGGGGCCAACAACCAGCTCGCCGGACCCGCCATCGCGGAACGCCTCGCCGCGCGCGGCATCCTCTACGCGCCGGACTTCGTGATCAACGCGCTCGGCCTGATCCAGGTGGTCGACGAACTGCACCCCGCGGGCCACGACATGGACCGCGTCAGGCACCGCGCGCGGCTGATCCCGGAGCGCCTCGTCGAGATCTTCACCCGGGCCAAGCACCTGAACATCAGCACGGCCGCCGCCGCGACCAGCATGGCCCGCGACCGCCTCGCCGCGGTGCGGGGAGTGCGCTCGTTCTGGCTGCCGCCGCGGTGCGGGTAGGGCCGGGACGCCGGGGGCCGTGCGCCCGGCGTCCCCCGGAGGGATCGCGCATGCCGGGGACCGCGACGAGGAGCGACTGCTGATGGAGCTGGAGGCCGCCATACGGACCCGCCGCAGCGAGCACCGCCTGATCGAACCCGCCCCGAGCGACGAGGAGTTCGTCGATCTGCTCGGCTGGGCGGCGACCGCGCCCGACCACGGCCACCTGCGCCCCTGGCGCTGGATCCTCGTACGGGGTGAGAGCCGGGCGGCGCTGGGCGAGGCCTTCGCGTCCGGCGCCACCGACGCGGAGGCCGTCCGGCGCGAGGGACGCAAACCGTTGCGGGCCCCGCTCCTGGCGACCCTGGTCTTCGTGCCCCGGCGCAGTCATCGCGTACCGGACTGGGAGCAGCTCGCCGCGAGCAGCACCATGGTCAACTCGCTGATGCTGCTCCTCCACGACCGGGGGTTCGGCAGCAT
This sequence comes from Streptomyces sp. NPDC045846, assembly GCF_056431605.1. NCBI lineage: Bacteria > Bacillati > Actinomycetota > Actinomycetes > Kitasatosporales > Streptomycetaceae > Streptomyces > Streptomyces sp. NPDC045846. The sequence goes on from NZ_JBWKKJ010000001.1 coordinate 693,231, forward strand.
GTGGCGCACCGGCTCGTCCGTGGATTCGGCCGGCACCCGCGCGCTGCTCGGCCTCGCGCCCCACGAGCGGCTCATCGGCTGGCTCTACATCGGCAGCCCCGACCCCACCCGGCGCTCCGTCCCGCGCGAGCCGGTCGCGGTCGGCCACCGGGTCTCCCTGTTCAGCGCCCCGGCCGACCCGGTGCGGTCGGGAGAACCGCAGCTCGCGGGCGTGACCCACGACGCGAACGATCAAGCCGAATGATCAAACCTGGGCCCCGGAGGGATCCGGGGCAGCCAGTCCCGGTCCCACGCGGCCGGAATTGCCCTTCAAAGACGATTATTTGACGCGATTCACAGGTCTGCTGCGTATGTTTCGCCCTATGCCCCTCATGCGCTCCCGCCTGCCCGGATCCCCCGCTGTCCGCACCCTCAAGTTCCTCGGGGTGAGTGTCCTGGCGGGGGCGATGGCCGCCGGGATCGCGCTGCCCGCGGCGGGCATGCTGGGGCTGGGCGCCAAGTCGGCCGCGCAGAGCTTCAACAGTCTGCCCGACGTGTTCAAGACACCTCCCCTGTCCCAGGCGTCCCAGCTCTACGACGCCGACGGCGGGCTCATCGCCACGGTCTACGACCGCGACCGCACCGTCATACCGGGTGACCAGATGGCCCCGGTCATGCGCAAGGCGCTGGTCGACATCGAGGACAACCGCTTCTACCAGCACGGAGCCGTCGACCTCCAGGGCGTGCTGCGCGCCCTGAACAAGAACGCGGCGAGCGGCAGCGTGGCCCAGGGCGGCTCCACCCTCACCCAGCAGTACGTGAAGAACGTCTTCGTGGAGCAGGCGGGCAGCGACCAGAAAGCGGTCCTCGAAGCCCAGCGCCAGACCCTCGGCCGCAAGATCCAGGAGCTGCGCTACGCGATCGAGCTGGAGCAGACGCTGCCCAAGGAGCAGATCCTCACCAACTACCTGAACATCACGTTCTTCGGCGAGCAGGCGTACGGGGTCGAGGCGGCCTCCGAGCGCTACTTCAGCGTGCACGCCAAGGACCTCTCGCTGCCCCAGGCGGCGCTCCTGGCCGGGATCGTCCAGTCACCGACCATGTACGACCCGGTCACCAACGGCCGCCTCGCCAAAGCGCGCCGCGACACGGTGCTGACCAAGATGGCCCAGTACGGTTCGATCACCGACGCCCAGGCCCAGCAGGCCATCAGCACACCGATCAAGCTCAAGGTCAGCGCGCCCCGGCAGGGCTGCATCACCGCCCAGCAGGGCGAGGGGTTCTTCTGCGACTACGTCCACCGGGTCGTCCTCACCGATCCGGCGTTCGGCAGGACCGCGACCGAGCGGCAGGCGCTGTGGAGCAGGGGCGGCCTCCAGATCCGTACGACACTGTCGCCCAAGGCGCAGAAGGCGCTCCAGCAGTCGGTCACCTCCCACGCGTACACCACGGACGACGCCGCCGCGGTGATGAGCCTCGTCCAGCCCGGGACCGGCAAGATCGTCGCGATGGGGCAGAGCCGTGACTACGGCCTCGGCGCGCACCAGACGGAGATCAACCTGAACGTCGGCACGAACATGGGCGGCGGGCTCGGCTTCCCGACGGGCTCCACGTTCAAGCCGATCGTGGCGGCCGCGGCGTTGGAGAAGGGCATGACCCCGGGCCAGCAGTATCCGGCGCCCTACTCCATGCCCTGGCCCGAGATGTCCGACTGTTCGGGCCACACGTATCCGGAGAACGGCGAGGTCCACAACGACAGCCACTCCCTGACCGGGCCGTTCGCGATGCCGGACGCCATGGCCCAGTCCGTGAACACCTACTTCGCCCAGCTGGAGGCCGACACCGGTCTGTGCGAGGTCTCCAGGATGGCCAACGCGCTGGGCATCACCGCCCAGGCGGGCGGCACCAAGCTCCAGGTGGTCCCCTCGCTCACCCTGGGCAGCAACGACCTGACCCCGCTGGAGATGGCCAATGTGTACGCGACCTTCGCCAACCACGGCACGTACTGCACACCCGTCGCCATCACGTCGGTGACCCGGCCGGACGGCCGCAGCGTCGCGGTGCCGCAGGCCGACTGCCACCAGGTGATGTCCGCGGAGACCGCCGACACCGTCACCACGATGCTGCTCGGCGTCGTCCAGGACGGCACCGGCAAGCCCGCCGGGCTCACCGACCGCGACAGTGCGGGCAAGACCGGCACCACCGACGAGAGCAAGCAGGTGTGGTTCGCCGGGTACACCCCCGAACTGTCCGGCGCCGCGGTCGTCAGCGACACCCGGAGCCCGCAGGACCTCGACGGCCAGAGCATCGGCGGCGACACCGTCGGCCAGGCCTTCGGCGGCACCCTCGCGGGGCCCGTCTGGCGCGACGCCATCGAAGGGGCCCTCGCGGGTGACCCGGCCGGGACGCTCACCACGACCACACTGCCGGGGCGGACGCAGCACTGAGGGGGCGAGCCGTGGGTCAGGGGTGGTTGAGGTAGGCGAGGACGGCGAGGACGCGGCGGTTGTTGCTGTCGTCGTCGGTGATGCCGAGTTTGCCGAACATCGAGGTCGTGTACTTGCTGATCGCGCTCTCACTGAGGAAGAGCCGCCGGCCGATGGCCTGGTTGGACAGGCCTTCGGCCATGAGGCCGAGCACCGCGTGCTCGCGCTCGGTGAGCCCTTCGAGCAGCCGGTGCGAGGACCCGCTGGACAGCAGCTTGGCGATGACGGCGGGGTCCATCGCGGTGCCGCCGGCGGCGACGCGCTCCAGCGCGTCGATGAACTGGTCGGCGTCGAACACGCTCTCCTTGAGGAAGTAGCCGATGCCCCCGGCGCCGTCGGCCAACAGCTCGCGGGCATAGAGCTGTTCGACGTGCTGGGAGAGGATCAGGACGGGGAAGCCGGGCACCTCGCGACGGACGGCGAGGGCCGCCCGCAGCCCCTCGTCCGACTGGGTCGGCGGCATGCGGACGTCCACGACGGCGACGTCCGGCCGGAATTCAAGGATTGCCGCCAGCGTCTCGGGCCCGGTGGCCGCCGTCGCCACCACCTGGTGCCCGTACGCCTGGAGGAGGCGGACCATGCCGTCCCGCAGGAGGTAGAGGTCTTCGGCTACAACGATGCGCATGGCACCATCATCCTCACCCGCGTCGGACCGCCCACCGGGCTGGTGATCTCCACGGTGCCGTCGAAGACGGCGAGGCGGCGGCACAGCCCCGCCAGGCCTCCGTCGGCGCGCACACCGGCACCGCCCCTGCCGTCGTCCTCGACCTCCACGACGAGGTCGGAGCCGCTCCGGCCGATCCCGATCCGCGCCCTGCTCGCGCGGGCGTGCTTGACCGCGTTGGTGACCAGTTCGGCGACGGCGAAGTACAGGGCGGACTCGATCGGCGGGTCCAGGCTCAGTTCGCCGTCGGCGCGGACCTCCACCTCGAGCGGGCTGTCCAGGGCGAAGGCGCGCACGGCGTCGACGAGTCCGCGCTCGTTGAGCACGGGCGGATTGATTCCCTGGACCAGTTCGCGCAGCTCGGTCAGGGACGTCGTCGCCCCGGCCCGCGCCTCCCGCATCAGCGCCCTGGCCTGTTCCGGGTCGGTGTCCATCAGCTTCTCCGCGGTCGCTAGGGAGAGCCCGAGCGCGACCAGGCGTGCCTGCGCCCCGTCGTGCAGGTCCCGCTCGATCCGGCGGATCTCGGCGGCCTGCGCCACTGTGGTGTCCGCGCGCTGGGCGGTCAGCTCGTCCACCCGCTCGGCCAGCGCCATCGCCGCCGACGCCCCCAGGAAGCGGGCGGCCACCGGCCCGAGGAGCCGCCAGGCGTAGGGCGCCGTGGCGACGGCCACGACCAGGCCGAGCGGCCCGACGAGGCGCGGGGCGAGCCCCGTCCCGCCGAACCCCACGACCGCGGCCGCGAGCGCTGCCGGGGGAACGGCCGCGACCACCCCCGCGGTGACCGGCACGATCACGGCGAACCGCACGTCGCGCCAGGTGGCGGGGTCCTTCCACCACAGCCGCATCCGCTGGTCCGCAGCGGCGTCGCGGCTGGTGCGCTCGTAGCCGAAGCCGTTCCACCAGTAGCCGGTGGACAGCCGTGTCACCGGCCCCGGCCGCCGGTATCCGGCGGGGATGACGGTGCCGGTCCATCGCGCGACGAGGTGGCGGACCAGGCGGCAGACCGGCCGGGACAGACCGAGCGTGCCCCCGCAGACCAGCACGGCCGGCGCGAGCCACGACCACGGGTTCGCCGCACCCCACCAGATCCCCAGCGCTGTGGAGGCCGCCCACACAGCCGGAATCACCAGGGTGGCGCCCGCCACCGCACAGGCACGGACGAACCCCACACCGACACCGGTCACCCATGTGCGCAGCTGTCGCATGACCCTTCCTTCCCCCTTGTCCCGTCCGATGCCCACCCGACCGTGGCACCGGCAGCCGTCACCAGGCCCCTCAGGTCCCTACGGCTTCGTGATCTCCACTGTGCACCGCTCACCGGCCGGTGAGCCCCGGATCGGGCAGGGAGTGGGTCTGGACCCACCCGCCTGTGCGCCCAGACCCATACCGGCCCCCGTGCGCGATTCCTAACGTCGAGACCACACCGCACATCCCGAAGCGCCACAGACGGAGGAAGCCATGTACACCCACGCCCCCGAAGCCACCACCCAACGCGCCTTCCGCAAAGCGAAGTTGATCGTCGCGGCCTACGGTGCGTTGAGCGCGGCCGTCCTGCTCGCGGTCGTCGTCCGCGCGCTCACCGGACACACGGTGACCTCGTTCATGTGGGGCCGCTCGGGCGGAGTGCTCGCGAGCGCCGCGGTGACCTACTGGCTGACGACCCTCGCGGCACGGGGAAAGCGCTGGGCCTATGTGCGGGTGCGCGTCATCTCGCTCGCCGTACCGGTCGCGATCGTCGCCATCGACATGATCCCGGGCGCCCTGCCGCCGTGGTTCGTCGCCCTGCAGGTGATCTGCGCCCTGACGATCGCCGCGACGGCCTTCGTCGTCAACGGGGCCGGGGTGCGTGCCGCGTTTCCCAAGGCGGGGTGACGGAGGGCGGGGGCGCTGCGGGACCCCCCTTCGAACCCATGTCCAGCCCGCCCCTGTCCCACGGCATGGGCCAAACCTTCCCCAGGACGCGAAACGGAACGCGCGGGGCAGGACATGGCATCGGCCGTTCCGTCGGGGTGAGTTGAAGATCCCGCACGTTATCGGTCTGTCGTACGATGCGTCATACCAGAGCGGGACGCCGTGCGTGGAACTTTGCCAACTGCGCACCGAGGGTGATGGATTGGCGACTACGGTGAGTGGTCGACGATCAAAGTGGGCCTTACATCAGCCGAGTTGGGCCTGCCAGAATGATCCATGGGACCCAACGCACCGAGGACGCCGATGTCTCATCTCCGCGCACCCGCCGCGCGGCCGGACCGCCGCGAGGGCGGGCGGCACGGCCGCAACGCCACCCGGCCGCATCAGCCCACCGCCGAGGCCGGGCGTCCGGCCCCCGCGGGCCGGGCGCCGACGCCCCCCGGGCCGCGCCCGTCACCCGAGTCCCGCATACGCCCGCAGCTGCTGCGCGCCGCCGTGCTGCCCGCCACCGTGGCGGTGCTGTGCGGCGCGGCGGCCGTCGCCTTCACCCTGCACTCCACCGGCCGGCACCCCTCGGTGGGGCTCTGGGCCGTGCTCGCGGGCCTCGCCGCGCTCGCCATCGCCGCCCTGATCGCGGCCGGGATCGGCGCCGACCGGGCCGCCAAGACCGTGCTCGGCCGGGCCAACGGGCTGCGCCGGGGCAGCGCCCGCTCGGCCGCCGACCTCCGTACGGTCGTGGAGGCGCTGCGCCGCGGCGAAGGGCCGCCCGCGCGGCCGGCTCCGGCCCAACTGCCGCCCGGCGCAGACGAGTTCGAGCTGCTCGCGCACGAGCTGAATCGCTCCCACGACGCGGCCGTGGCCGCCGTGGTGCAGGCCTCCCAGCTCTCCAGCAGCGTCGGCAACGAGCAGAAGGTCGAGGTCTTCGTCAACCTCGCCCGCAGGCTCCAGTCCCTCGTGCACCGCGAGATCCAGCTCCTGGACGAGCTGGAGAACGAGGTCGAGGACCCCGAGCTGCTCAAGGGGCTCTTCCATGTCGACCACCTGGCCACCCGCATCCGCCGCCACGCCGAGAACCTCGCCGTGCTCGGCGGCGCCATCTCGCGCCGCCAGTGGTCCCACCCGGTCACCATGACGGAGGTCCTGCGCTCCTCGATCGCCGAGGTGGAGCAGTACCCCCGGGTCAAGCTGGTCCCGCCGATCGACGGCACGCTGCGCGGCCACGCCGTGGCCGACGTCATCCACCTCCTGTCCGAACTCGTCGAGAACGCCACGGTGTTCTCCGCGCCGCACACCCAAGTCCTGTTGCGCGCGCAGTTCGTGACGGCGGGTCTGGCCGTGGAGGTCGAGGACCGCGGGCTCGGCATGCCGGTCACCGAGCAGAACAAGATGAACGCGCTGCTGTCCGATCCCGACCAGGTCAATGTCGCCCACCTCCTCCAGGACGGGCGCATCGGGCTCTTCGTGGTCTCCGCGCTGGCCCGGCGGCACGGCATCGCCGTCCGTCTCCAGACCAACATCTACGGCGGTGTCCAGGCCGTACTGGTGCTGCCGCAGGGCCTGTTGGGCTCCGAGCCCGAAGGCCTCAACCAGCCGGGCAGGCCCGAGCCGCAGGCGGCGCAGGGCACGGAGCGCGAGAGCACCGGCCAGATCCCCGTGGTGCCGCAGCCCGCGCGTCCCGCCGAGGCGAGCGCGCCGCTGCCGCCCGCCGTCCCGCAGCCCGCCATCGCACCCCCGCAGCCGGAGCCCGTACACCAGGCGCGCCCCGGCGCCGACCTGATTCCGCCGCCCCGGCAGCAGCTGGCCGAGCCGACCACGGCCGGCCACGGCAACGGACCGCTGCCCGTGCGCGGGGCGCACGACGAGCGGCCCAACCCGGCGGCCGCACCTCCCGGCATCCAGCACGGCGTGGCCCCCGAGCCCGTCGAGTCCCGGATGCCAGTGACACCGAGGGCCCAGAACGGCGCCGTGCGCGGCACCATGGGCCGGCCCGACCTGCCCCGGCGCCGCAGCCAGGAGCACCTCGTACCCCAGCTGCGGGACGCCCCCGCACCCCGCAAGGAAGACGAACACGCCCTGCACGACCCGGGGTTGATGGCCGCCTTCCAGCGGGGGATCGGCCTCGCAGAGGCACAGCAGAGCCACCCCGCACAGTCGACCCACCTGTCACCCCAGGCGCTCCAGTCGGAAACTGACGCCGAACACTCCAAGGAGTAGATGCACCATGGCGAGCGATGCGCCGACCGGACACCACTCGGACCTCGACTGGCTGCTGAGCGGACTGGTCCAGCGGGTGCCCTACACCCGCAATGCGGTTCTGCTCTCCTCCGACGGACTGGTGAAATCCGTTCACGGACTGGACACCGACAGCGCCGACCACATGGCGGCGCTCGCCTCGGGCCTCTACTCGCTCGGCCGCAGCGCGGGGGCCCGCTTCGGCGACGGGGGCGAGGTCCGGCAGGTGGTGGTGGAGCTCGACTCCACACTGCTGTTCGTGTCCACGGCCGGCTCGGGCACCTGTCTCGCCGTCCTGGCAGGCCGGGAGGCCGACGCGGCGGTCCTCGGCTACGAGATGGCCATGCTCGTCAAGAGCGTACGGCCGTATCTCGTCACGCCGGCCAGGCAGGGCGCCGGGACACCGAGCGGCCTGAGGAGTTGACCGTGGCGGCCCCGCAGGACGGGCCGTGGCTGGACGACGCGGCCGGGCGGCTCATCCGCCCCTACACGGTCAGCAACGGCCGGACCAGGCCGACCGCGACCCTGGACCTGCTCTCCCAGGTCATGGCCACCGGCACGATCCCCCAGACGCACCTGGGCCCCGAGCACTCGCAGGCCCTCGGCCTGTGCAAGGGGCCCACGTCGGTGGCGGAGATCTCGGCGCACTTACGGCTGCCGGCCGTCGTCACCAAGGTGCTCCTTTCCGATCTGGTGGACTGCGGGGCGGTGACCGCCCGGGCCCCCCGCTTCCACCACACACCCACCGACCGATCTCTGCTGGAGGCAGTGCTCGATGGCCTACGACGACGGCTTTGACGCCCTGCCCGACGGGGACGCCGCGGACCTCTTCCCGACCGCGCTGAAGATCCTCGTCGCGGGTGGCTTCGGGGTCGGCAAGACGACCTTTGTCGGGGCGGTCAGCGAGATCGAACCGCTCTCCACCGAGGAGCTCCTCACCACGGTCAGCGTGGCCCACGACAGCCTCGAAGGGGTCGAGTCCAAGACCACCACCACGGTGGCCATGGACTTCGGCCGCATCACCCTGGACGACCGCCATGTGCTCTATCTGTTCGGCACGCCCGGGCAGGAGCGCTTCTGGTTCATGTGGGACGAGCTCTCCGAGGGAGCCCTGGGCGCGGTGATCCTGGCCGACACCCGGCGGCTCGACGCGTGTTTCTCCGCCGTCGACTTCTTCGAGCGGCGGGGGATCGGATTCCTCGTCGCCGTCAACGAGTTCGACGGTGCCTACCACTACGACCCGGAGGAGGTGCGGGTTGCCATGGACCTCAAGCCCGAGGTCCCCGTCGTGCTGTGCGACGCCCGCATCGGCAGCTCCGGCATCCGGACGCTGGTCACCCTGGTCCAGCATCTGCTCGCCACCATTCCGGCAGCCACCAGCCATGGAGCTTGACTATGACGTACGACCCGACCGGCCATCTCCTGCTCACCCCCGTCGACCGGGAGGCGCCGGTCCGCGTCCAGCGGCTGCGGCAGCTGGGCATGGGGGAGCGGCCCGACCCGGCCTTCGACGAGTTCGCGCACAAGCTCGCCGAGGTGACCGGAGCGCCCTTCTCGATGGTCAACTTCATTGACGAGAACCAGCAGTTCTTCGCCGGGCTGCACACGCCGAACGGCACGCACAACGGCGCGGACCTGGGGGCGGCGGCCGCGGCGTCCGGCGGGGTGAGCCGGATCATGGCCCGGGACCACGGCTACTGCCCGCACGTCGTGGTCCGGCGCAAGGCCCTGGTCCTGGAGGACGTGTGCGACTACCCGCGGTTCGCGGGCAACCCGGTCGTGGACGAGATCGGCATCCGGTCCTACCTCGGGGCGCCGCTCATCGACCGTACGGGCATCGCACTCGGCACGATCTGCGTGGTCGACACCGAGCCCCGGCCCTGGGGCAGGGCCGGTCTGGAGACGATCAAGTCGATGGCCGCGGAGCTGATCGAGCAGATCCACCGGCGCGAGGACGGCCGCATCTGAGCCGTCCCCGCGATGCGCGTACGGTCAGTGGGCCGCCGCCAGCTCCTCCATCCGCACCAGGTCACAGAGCCGCTCGGACCACTGGCCCTTCGCCGTGCCCAGCGCCACCTCGGCCAGCCGCAGCAGCTGTACGTCCGAGGTGCCGGCCGGGGCGAAGATGTGGTGGGCGTCGCGCAGGTACCGCTCGACGGGCCGGTCGGTGAACAGGCCCGCCGCCGCATGGATCTCCATGGCGTTGCGGGCGGAGTCCAGGGCCGACTCGACGTTGACGACCTTCGCGTTCATGAGCTCCGCGTCGCACGGCAGTCCCCGGTCGAGCAGGTCGACCGCGTGGTAGGCGACGAGCCGGGCCGTCATCAGGCGGGACTGCACCTGCCCCAACTTGATTTTGATGTTGGGGAGTTCGTGCAGCGGCTTGCCGTAGCGGATCCGCTCCGTGCAGAACCTGGTGGTCTCCTCCAGGATCGCCTGGTGGATGCCGAGGGAGACCGCGGTGAGGTTGGCCCGGCCGTAGAGGACGCTGGAGGAGTACGCGACGGCGAGCCCGTCACCCTCCTCGCCCAGTCGATTGGCCACCGGGACACGGCAGTTGTCGAAGAAGACCTCGCCGAAGCTGAAGCCGTGCAGCCCCATCGACTCGCGGTGCTCGCCCAGCGAGAAGCCCGGCCGGTCGGACTCGACGAGGAAGGCCGAGAGCCCCTTCGATCCGGGTCCGGTGCGCAGGATCACGCCGTGAAGATCCCCGACGTGACTGTTGCCGACATACACTTTTCGGCCATTGAGGACGTAGTCGTCCCCGTCGCGCACCGCGCTCGCGGCCATGCCCAGCACGTGGCCGCCCGACTCCGGTTCGGTGACGGCGATCGTCGGCAGGCACTCACCTGCGGAGACGGCCGGGAGCCAGGTCTTCTTCTGCTCCTCGTTCCCGAAGTGCACGATCTTGGCGACGCCGAGCTGGGAGGCCTGCACCATCGCGCCCATCGCGCCGCTCACCCGGGACAGTTCCTCGATGATGATGGTCTTGCCGAGGTGGCCGACTCCCATCCCGCCGTACGCGGGACTCACGGTGGCTCCTATCCAGCCCTGCCGGGCGATGAGCCGCGACAGCTCGTACTGGACGGTGCGGGCCCTTTCCATCTCGGCGATCCGGGGCCGGACCTCGCGTTCCGCGAAGTGGCGTACGTCTTCCCTGAGTTGTTGGTGAAGTCGGCTGTTGAAGTATGCGTCCATCCGCGAGCCCTCCTCCGCGAAACGCCTGCCGCGGGAGGCCCCGGCAGGTGGTGCATCGGCAGTGGTCCCGTCCCGAAGAGGCCGACCCCATCATGCTGTGGATCACCTTCGGCTCGTACAACATTCAGCGTCAACTTTGGCCAGAATCAAGCGTGTTGACGGTTGAATGACGATGTGTTGTGTGCGGGCCGGCCCATTCGGTCCCAGTCGATTGCATCCCCTTCACACAACTTTCTGCCACATGCCAACGGCAAAGGTTTCGTGGGCATGTGGCACTGAGGGTCAGGAAGCGGAACCAGATGGGCACCGTCGTGACATCCGGGGACAACGGTAGAACCGATTCCGCTTCGACTTCGTCGTCATTGATCTCGCCTTCCCGTTCGAGGATGAGCGCCGGAGGCAGGCGCACCCGTGCCGCCCGTCCTCGTGGCTCGGCCGGGGTGGCGTCGGGTGGCTAACAACCTTGCCACGTAGGGCAGTTAGGTCCGGACCGTGTCGTTCCGCAGGGGGCGCCCGGGGCCCGTGATCACCGTGCTGACCTGGTGGTTCTGCGTGCGGTGCCCGGCGTCCCGGGGGCCGGGCGGGCGGGGATGGTGGCGGCTTCGGGCCTCCGGCGCCGGCCGCCGTGGCGCGACGTTGGTCGGCACGGCCCCCGGGAAAGGGGCGCGGGCGGGCTCGCGTGATCCTCAACTCCGGTTGTCCGCAGGGGAGTCGGAAGGCTCGGTAAGGGGCGACGGAAGGTCGTGCCGCCCCTTTCGGTTGCGTTCAGGGGTGGCGCTTTGGGGTGTGGCCCGGCGCGAACGGTGCTATGAGGTGGTGAAGGGCGCGGGCCCCCGCGCGCGATGCGGAACCGGACGCCGTCCAGGTCACGGTTCCGCGGCACCGAAACGCTCCGGCCACCAGGCATCGGCATCCGGACATCGACCGGCGACGCGAAAGAGGGTTGACCGAGCGGCTCAGGGCCGTCGGCTGTGCGCCGGCGGCCCCTGTGGTGTGGGGAAGTGGTGAGGAATCCGGCCACTCCCCGGGCCGGGCGCGCGCCCGTCCGGCCGACGCGGGCCAACGGTTGCCGCGATGTACCTGCCGCGGCCACCGACATCGAGAACAATGCGCAGCATGCCCCTCGACCACAGTGCCCGCCGGTCGGTACGTCCCGCGCACCGGCGCGGCCCGGACGGCCCCTCGTTCCGCCGCACTCCCCACCGCAACACCGCCCGACGTGAAGGAAGTTGACATGACCGACCTCCGTATCGGCGTCATCGGATACGGCATGCGCGGCACCCTCGCGCGCACCGCGCACCGGCCCGGTCGCGGCTCCGTGGTCGCGGCCGTCGCGGACCCCGACCCGCGGGCCCGCGAGGCGGCCGCCGAGGCCTTCCCCGGCGCGGCCCTCTCGGCCGACCACCGCAAGGTGATCGAGGCCCCGGACCTCGACGCCGTGCTGGTGCTCACCCCCGACCACACGCACGCCGACCTGGCCTGCGCCGCGCTGCTCGCGGGCAAGCCCGCCTTCGTCGAGAAGCCGCTCGACATCACGGTCGAGCGCTGCGACGAGATCCTGCACACGGCGCGCGAGACCGGCACCCGCCTGTACGTGGGCCACAACATGCGGCACATGCCGGTCGTGCGGATGATGCGCGACCTGATCGGCCGCGGCGCCATCGGCACCGTCAAGACGGTCTGGGTGCGCCACTTCGTGGGCTACGGCGGCGACTGGTACTTCAAGGACTGGCACGCCGAGCGCCGGTACACCACCGGCCTCCTGCTCCAGAAGGCCGCGCACGACATCGACGTACTGCACTGGCTGTCCGGCGGCTACACGCGCGACGTCCAGGCCATGGGCGACCTGATGGTGTACGGCGACAACCCGCACCGCCGGGCGCCCGGGGAACCCAAGACCGAGGACTGGTACACCGAGGACGGCCACTGGCCTCCGCACACCCAGCGCGCGCTCAACCCGGTGATCGACATCGAGGACGTCTCGCTGCTCAACATGCGCCTCGACAACGGTGTCCTCGCCTCCTACCAGCAGTGTCATTTCACGCCCGACTACTGGCGCAACTACACGGTCATCGGCGACGCGGGCCGCCTGGAGAACTTCGGTGACGGCCCCGGCGGCCACGTGAAGGTCTGGAACTCCCGGCGCTCCGAGTACCGGGCCGAGCCGGACGAGACGCACGAGATCCCCGACGCCAAGGAGGACGAGGGGCACGCCGGGGCGGATCCGCTGATCATCGACGAGTTCCTGCGCTTCGTGCGCGACGGGGGCGTCACGGACACCTCCCCGGTCGCCGCCCGGATGGCGGTCGCGGCGGGCTACCAGGCCACGGCCTCCCTGCGGGCCGGCGGCACCCCCCGCGAGGTGCCGCGGCTCGACCCCGAGCTCGTGGCGTACTTCGAGCGGGGGCAGCGGCAGGACGCCGACTGAACCGCGGCCGCGCCCGCCGGGACGGCTCCGCCCGGTTCGGGCCCGCCGGGCGCCCGGGCGGAAAGGGGTTCGTGACCACCCGGGGAAGTGCGGTATTGTTCTCATGCACGAACGGCCGGGGGAAACCCCAGGTCAGACGGGCATCGGGACGTGGCGCAGCTTGGTAGCGCACTTGACTGGGGGTCAAGGGGTCGCAGGTTCAAATCCTGTCGTCCCGACTCGAAAGAGTCGCAGATCAGAGCCGGTATCGGAGACATCCGACACCGGCTCTGACGCGTTGTGGGGACTCTGGCGGGCCGGTGCCGTCGGGTGGGCCGTCCCCGGCGAGGAGCCGCCCCCGTGCTCGTCCCGGCCGAGGGTGCGCGGGTACCTCAGCCCAGGCGTCAAAGGGGACGCATAGGTAGAATTCAGGCCATGGGAGAGTGGCGGTCCCGTGCGGCGACCCCGCCCGAACTCGTCCTGGAGACGGATACCGGCTCCACGGTGATGAGTCCGAGCCGGGACTATCACGTGGGGCGCGACCCCCTGAGCGACATCGTCTTCGACGACGCCCGCGTCTCGTGGCACCACGCCGTCCTCCACGCCGAGCTCGACCACTGGACGATCGAGGACGAGCACAGCACCAACGGCACGTACGCCGACGGACGGCGCATCCAGGAGGGGGACATCGGGCCGGGCAGCGTCATCCGCTTCGGCAGCGTCACGGACGGCCCCCGCGCGGTGCTCGTCGGTCGTGCTCCTCCCGAGCCGGTCCCCGCCGAGCGCCCCTCCTCCGTCAGCATGCCCGCGGCCACGGGCACCTTCCGGCAACCGACGAGCGTGCGCCCGTTGCCCGCCCGCACGGTCCGCATCGGCCGTGCCGACGACAACGACATCGTCATCGACGACCTGGTCGTCTCCCGTCGCCACGCCGAACTGCGACTCCTCGCGGACGGCACGTACGAGATCGTCGACCTCGGCAGCCACAACGGCACCTACCTCAACGGCCAGCCGGTGGCCCGCGCGCCGGTGGCGCCGGGGGACATCGTGGGCGTCGGCCACCGCGCGTACTGCCTGCTCGGTGACGAGCTGCGGGAGTACGTCGACACGGGCGAGGTGTCGCTCGACGTCCAGGGCCTGACGGTCACCGTCGACCGGGGCCGCAGGACGCTCCTCGACCAGGTCTCCTTCCCCGTGGGCGAGAAGTGCCTGCTTGCCGTCGTGGGGCCGAGCGGTGCGGGGAAGTCCACCCTGCTGGGCGCCCTCACCGGGCTGCGCCCCGCGGACGGCGGCACCGTCCTCTACGACGGCCGCGACCTCTACCGCGACTACGCGGAGCTCCGCCAGCGCATCGGTCTCGTACCGCAGGACGACATCCTGCACGCCCAGCTGACCGTGCGCCGCGCCCTCGGCTACGCCGCCGAGCTCCGCTTCCCCCAGGACACCGAGAAGACGGAACGCCGGGCCAGGGTCGACGAGGTCATCCGCGAACTCGGCCTGGAACAGCGCGTCGACCAGCCCATCCACAGCCTCTCCGGGGGCCAGCGCAAACGCGTGAGCGTCGCGCTCGAACTCTTGACGAAACCGTCGCTGCTCTTCCTCGACGAGCCGACGTCCGGCCTCGACCCGGGTATGGACCGCTCGGTGATGCACATGCTGCGCGGCCTCGCCGACGACGGCCGCACGGTGATCGTCGTGACGCACAGCGTGCTCAGCCTCGACGTGTGCGACCGGCTCCTGGTGCTCGCCGCGGGCGGCAGGATCGCCTACTACGGACCGCCGCGGGACGCGCTCCCGTTCTTCGGCTTCACCGAGTGGCCGCAGGCGTTCGAAGCCTTCGAGGCCGACCGTGACCGGGACTGGGCCCGGGAGTACCGGGAATCGCCGTTCCACCGGCAGTACATCGCCAACTCCTCCGCACAGCCGTTCCGCGCCCCCCTCGCGCAGGCCGGCGCGCCCGCGTCCTTCACGCCGCCACCCAAGCCGCAGAGCTGGGGGTCCCAACTCCGCACCCTGGTGCGGCGGTACGCGGCCGCGCTCGGCGCGGACCGGACGTTCCTCGCGATCATGATCGCGCTGCCGTTCGTGATGGGCGCCATGGCCCGGGCCCTCGCGGGGAGCAGGCTGACGCAGGACACGGCGATGAACGCGCTGCTCATCCTCTGCGTGGGCGGAGTGCTGACCGGCGCCGCCAACGCCGTCCGGGAGCTGGTCAAGGAGCGCGTCATCTACCAGCGGGAACGGGCCGTCGGGCTCTCCAGATCGGCGTACCTGATGTCCAAGGTCGTCGTGCTGGGCACGATCACCGTGCTGCAGGCCGTGGTCCTGACGCTGGTCGCTCTGCTCGGCGTCGATCTCAGCGCGCCCGGCGGCGCGGGCGTACTCCTGCCACCGCTGGTGGAAATCGCCCTGGCGGTGGCCCTGCTCGCGTTCACCGCCATGATGCTGGGGCTCCTCGTGTCGGCGCTCGTGCGCAAGGAGGAGGTGACGATGCCGCTGCTCGTGCTCCTCGCCATCGTCCAGGTGGTGTTCTGCGGCGCCCTCCTCAAACTGAACGGGGTGCCCGGCGTCGAGCAGCTCGCGTGGCTCGTGCCGTCGCGCTGGGCGCTGGGCGCCATGGCGGGCACCATCGGACTCGGCAGGATCGTGCCAGGGGCCCTGACCGCCGACCCGCTGTTCCGGCACTCCGCGGGGGTGTGGCTGCTCGACATGGGCATGCTGGCCGCCCTCTCACTCGTCTTCGGTATCGCGGTCGCGAGACTGCTGCGCCGCCATGAACCGGCCGTCATGCGGAAGTAGGAACCCGGCGATGACCACTGCGGACTTCCGCCCCACCCACGTCGTCCCCCAGGACGGGCTGCCCGCCTGGGAGGCGCCGGACGCGGACCGCCGGGCGGTGCCGCTGGACGCGCTGCTGCCCGTGCAACTGGTCGACCGGCTCGGCGACTGGGGCCGCATCGTCTGCGCCAACGGCTGGTCGGCGTGGGTCGACAGCCGGCTCCTGGTCGCGGTGCCGCAGGATCCGCCGGGCTCGGGCGGGCCACCGGCCCGGACGGCCGACCCGCGCCCGCTCCTGGCCAGGACCGAGGACGCCGTCGCCGGATACCGGCGTGCGGCGGAGGAACTGGCGGGCGGCAGCGTCGACGGGGAGTCCTTCCGGCGCCGGACGCGCGGACTGCGGGTGGGGGTGGTCGTGGACGGCGAATCGGTGTGGCTGTACGACGCGGAACACGAGCGGTGGGTGTACTGCGACGGGGCACGGCTCAGTACGTACGCGACGGCGGAGGGGCCGAGCGCCGAGGGGCGCGACGGGGAGGGGGTGACGGCGGTCGTGGGAGGCGGGGCGGCCGGATCGGGAGCCGAGGCCGGGACCGAGGTGGTCCAGGGTGCACCAGTCGGGGCGGGGCCGGAGGCGACGCGCGTGGTCGAGTCGGGGGTCCCTTCGCCGGAGTCGGGCGATGGGCCGCTCCGGCCCGGTGACGGCTGATGGCCCGCGCACCGGGGGAGCCCGTCCGGAGCCCGCACGCCGGGAGGGCGTCCGAGCTGATCGGGCAGCGGATCGCGGGGTACCGGGTCGAGGCCGAGATCGGCCGGGGCGGCATGGCCGTCGTCTACCGCGCCAAGGACCTGCGCCTCGACCGGACCGTGGCCCTCAAGCTGCTCGCCCCCGAGCTCGCCCGCAACGACACCTTCCGCCGGCGCTTCACACACGAGTCACGCGTGGCCGCCGCGATCGAGCACCCGCACATCGTGCCGGTCTTCGAGGCGGGGGAGACGGACGGGGTGCTCTACATCGCCATGCGGTACGTCCCCGGGCGCGATCTGCGCCATCTGCTCGACCACGCGGGCCCGCTCTCCGTCGGGGCCGCCCTCCGCATCGCCACGCAGGTCGCGTCCGCGCTCGACGCGGCGCACGACCACGGCCTCGTCCACCGCGACGTCAAGCCCGGCAACATCCTGGTGGCCAAGGGCACGGACAGCGACCACCCGGAACACGTCTACCTCACGGACTTCGGGCTCACGAAGAAGTCGCTCTCGCTGACCGGATTCACGACGGTGGGTCAGTTCGTCGGAACCCTCGACTACGTGGCCCCCGAGCAGATATCGGGCCGCCCGGTGGACGGCCGATGCGATGTCTACAGCCTCGCCTGTGTCGTGTACGAGACCCTGACCGGCGGTCCGCCGTTCCAGCGCGACGACGACATCGCCCTCCTGTGGGCCCACCAGTACGACGAGCCGCCCCGCCTGACGCGGAAGCGGCCCGGGGTCGCCGCGGCCCTCGACGCGGTCCTCGCGCGGGCGCTGGCCAAGGCGCCGGAGGACCGGTACGGCTCCTGCCTCGCGTTCGCCGACGCGCTGCGGGCCGCGGTCACCGCGGGCACCGCGGCACGCCATCCTCCGACGCGGGTCGACCTCCCTGTCGTGGGAGTGGCCGCCGGTCCCGGCGCGCCCCCCGAGCCACCGCGCTGGGCCCGGCCGGTCTTCCGGGGCCCGGCGGGCTGACCGCGCCCGATTCGGACGGGGGCGGATCTCCGGGGCTCGGCGACGGACCGCGCCTGGCTCAGCCGGGGCCCGCCTCCACCTTCCCGCGCCGGTGGACCGGCCGCGCGAACAGCCCGCCGAGGAACCCCGAGACGAGCCCCCAGGCCACGGCCAGGACCAGGGCCCGCCACAGCTGGGGCCGCAGCTCCACCAGGCCGGACAGACCGCCGCCGAGATCCCCGATGCCGAGGAGCGAGAGGCCGTAGTGGGCGGACATCCCGGCGAGGAGGCAGACGGCGAGCACCGTGAGGGTCAGCGCCACCGCCATGTGCACCGCGTGCTGCCAGGCCCGCATCCGTACCGGGGACCGGGCCGCCGTCAGGAACGCGGTGCCCAGCACCAGGACCGCCGCGACGACCAGCAGCCACCACGCCCGGCCGTCATGGGCGGCGAGCGTCTTCAGGGTGAGCGTGGAGTCGTCCGGCGTGCGCAGCACCTCGCTCAGGACGTGCGGCATGGGCAGCCCGAACGGTCCGTCCACCCGGCCCTCCCAGGACGCGCCGAGGCCGAGGGTGAAGGCGAGCCAGACGAGGTTGGGCAGCCCGAGCAGCAGGACCGCGAACGTCTGGGCGGCATGTCCGCGCGTCACCGCCACGACGAGGCCGGCGACGAACCCCAGGGCGACGTACGACAGCAGCAGGACCACCATCGCGAAGGCCGCGGGGCGTACCGACTCCTGGAAGCGCAGCAGGCGCGCGGGGAGCGGCGCCCGGCGCGAGACGAGCAGGACCACGGCGAGGACGCCCGCGAGCCACAGCAGTCCGAAGACGAGGGTCAGCGGCACGTCGGTTTCGAAGCCGACCTCGGGCGAGGAGTCCAGGGCAGCGCCGACGTCACCGGCGGGGCTGTTCCCGAGCGGGATCGTGAAGCGGTGCCGGGCCAGCAGGCCGAGGCCGCTGAGGAGCAGGAGCCAGAGCACCGCGATCCGGGCGGCCCAGCCGCCGAGTTCCTTCGCGTCGGCGACGGCCCGGTGCCGCAGCGGGCGGAGGAATCCGGCGGCCATCGCCAGCGCCCCGGCGAGGCTGACGGAGAGCGGGAGCACGGAGAGCCCGGCGTTCGTGTCGGCGATCACCCCGGCGTCACCCGAGAGCCCCACCGAACCGCCCGCCGCCATCACGACGACGGCCGCCACGACACTCGGGAACGCCCCGTCGGGCAGGTCGGCGGCGCCCGCGGCCCAGAGCCCGAGGCCCGCGACGACGGCCATGGTCACCACGGAGGCGAGCACGGCCACCAGGGCGTGGGGCCAGCCATGGGGTGCCCGACGCCGCTGCCCCACGGGTGGCGCCGCTGTCTGCCGAGGGGGTGTCTGCTCGCTCACCTTGTCACGCTAAGCAGCGGCGGAGCGGCCCGCCCGTCGGGAGGGCCGACCGCGTCGGCTTGCGGGCTCCCGGGAGCCGATGAACACAATGGGCACATAGAGGGCGAAACGCACCCCGCAGGCTGTCCTGCGCCAGACCCTCCCCGGCCAGATCACCCTACGTACGGAAGAAGTGTTCGTGAGCGCCGAGCCGCCGTCGTCAGGACGCCCCACAGGACCGCCTTCGGGCCCGCTCTCGGGCCCTTCGCAGCCGAGCCCCTCCGGGCCGGGCGACACCCAGGCGGGCGCGACCCGCGCCGGCTCGACGCCTCCGCCGGGAGCCGGGCGGGCGTCGGGCCCGCCGAGTGGTGGCCCGCCGGGCGGTCCGGCCGGTGGCGGTGGGCACGGCGGCGGGCCCGGTGGACCGGGATCGGGCTCCGGCGCGAGTCCCGGGCCGTCCCGTCCGTGGTGGAAGTCCGCGCCCCGCGTCGCGGCGATCTCCGCCGTCGTGGTGGCCGCGGCCGTGCTGGCGGTCGTCCTCACGCGCCCCGGCGGCTCCTCCAAGAGCACACCGCAGGCCGGGGGCGAGGTCCTCCTCCAGCCCGCGGGAAAGTCGGGGCCCGCCCCCTTCACCGAGTCGACGGCCCGCGGCGAGACCACGCCGTCCTCCCCGGTCGCGCTGCCGAGCTCGTCGGCCCCGGCCAATGCGACGCGCGGTGTCGACGGCGCCGCCCCCGGCCTCTACGGCGGCACCCAGAAGGTCGGCAGCTGCGACGTGGAGCGCCAGGTCACCGCGCTCCAGAAGGACCCGGCCAAGAACAAGGCGTTCGCCTCCGTCCTCGCCATCGAACCGTCCGGAGTGCCGGGCTATCTGCGCGCGCTCACGCCCGTCCGGCTGCGGTTGGACACGCGGGTGACCAACCACGGCTACCGTGACGGCGCCGCGACCAGCTACCAGGCCGTGCTGCAAGCCGGTACGGCGGTCCTCGTCGACGACCGCGGCGTGCCGCGGGTGCGCTGCGCCTGCGGCAACCCGCTGCTGCCGCCCGTGGCCCAGAAGGGCACGCCGAAGCGGACGGGAGAGGCGTGGCCCGGGTACCGGCCGTCGAACGTCGTGGTCGTGGCGCCCGCCGCGCAGGTGGTGAACAAGTTCGTCGTGTACGACCCGGACAGCGGTGCCTGGTTCGAACGGCACAAGGGCGACACGGGCACCAGCGACACGGCGACGAAGCCGCCGGTGCCCCACACCTCCTCGTCCCCCTCCGGCTCGCCCTCCGCCAGTGAGTCGTCCAGTGAGTCGTCCTCGACGCCCCCCGGCCCGACGCCGTGTGTCTCGCTCCCCTCCGGCTCGTCCTCGGCGGGGCCGTGCCCGCACACGCCCGTCCCGCCGTCCGCCCCGCCCTCCTCACCCTCGACGCCGGCCACGCGGCCCCCCTCCTCGCCCGCCACCCAGCCTCCCTCCTCGGCCTCGCAGGAGTCGCCCCCGTCGTCCGAACCAGCGCAACCGCCCTCCTCCTCACGGACGGACGGCGGTCCATGACCGGGCGGGTACCGAACGGGCCGGTCCCGCGTCGGCCGCCCGGGTTCGTACATCGCCGGGTGTAGGGGCGTTCCATCCCGGGGTGCAGGAAGGGCGGTGCAATGTCGGTCCTTGGGGCGTCGTAGCGGCCGGGCAAGCGGACCTAGCGTGAACAGCGTCCGCTTCGGACCCCCCGATGCCGTTTCCCGCAAGGACTTTCCATGATCGAAGCCCACTCCCTCACCAAACGCTACGGCGAGCGCACCGCCGTCGAGGACCTCAGCTTCACGGTGCGCCCCGGCATCGTCACCGGGTTCCTCGGACCGAACGGCGCGGGCAAATCCACCACGATGCGGATGCTCCTCGGCCTCGATGCGCCCACCTCGGGCCACGCGGTCGTGAACGGCAGGCGCTACGCCGAGCACCGGGCTCCGCTGCACGAGGTCGGGGCGATGCTGGAGGCACGGGCGATCCACACCGGGCGCAGCGCCTACAACCACCTTCTGGCCCTCGCGGCCACCACGGGCATCTCGGCCCGCCGGGTGGACGAGGTGATCGACCTGGTGGGTCTGCGTGCCGTCGCGAAGAAGCGGGTGGGCGGCTTCTCCCTGGGCATGGGCCAGCGGCTCGGCATCGCCAGCGCGCTGCTCGGCGATCCGGCCACGGTGATCCTCGACGAGCCGGTCAACGGCCTCGACCCCGAGGGCATCCTGTGGATACGCAATCTGCTCAAGGGGCTCGCCGCCGAAGGGCGCACGGTCCTGGTGTCCTCGCACCTGATGTCCGAAATGGCGCTCACCGCCGAGCACTTGATCGTGATCGGCCGCGGCCGGCTGATCGCCGACACCTCGGTCGCGGAGTTCACGGCGCAGGCCGCGGGCGACCTGGTGCGGGTGCGCACCGATGAGGCGGAGAAGCTGCGCGGCCTGCTCGCGGGCCCCGACGTCACCGTCGCCTCGCAGGAGCCCGGGGTGCTCGAAGTCAGCGGGCTCAGCAGTGACCGGATCGGGCGGATCGCGGCCGACCACGCCATCGCCCTGGCCGAGCTCACCCCGCAGCAGGCCTCGCTCGAAGAGGCGTTCATGGAACTCACCAGGGACTCCGTGGAGTACCAGGCCCCGGCGCCCGAGTTGGTCGCCGCGGGCAGCGAAGGAAGTGCGGCATGACGACGGCATCCATCATCCCCGCCGCGGCGCGCGGCGAGGTGACCCAGGCCCGGGTGATCCACTCCGAGTGGATCAAGCTGCGGTCGCTGCGCTCCACGCTCTTCACGCTGCTCGCCGCCGTCCTCGCGATGATCGGCCTCGGCCTGCTGTTCAGCTACTTCACGGCCGACCGCTGGGCGCACCTGCCCGCAGACGAGAAGGCCCACTTCGATCCCACCCTGGTCAGCCTGCGCGGCTTCTACCTCGCCCAGCTCGCCGTCGGCGTGCTCGGCGTCCTCGTGGTCAGCGGCGAGTACGCGACCGGCATGATCCGCGCCTCGCTGTCCGCGGTGCCCCGCCGGCTGCCCGTGCTGTGGGCCAAGGCGCTGGTGTACGGCGTGGTGGCGTGGGTGCTAACGACGGTCGCTTCGCTGGTGGCCTTCCTCATCGGCCAGGCCGCGATGTCGGGCCACCACCTCGGTACGTCGCTGAGCGCCCCCGGCGTCCTGCGGGCGGTTCTGGGAGCCGGGCTGTACCTGACGGTCGTGGGGCTGCTCGGGGTGGCGTTCGGCGCGCTGATCCGCAACACGGCGGGCGGCATCGCCACCGTGTTCGGCGTCCTGCTCGTCCTGCCGGTGCTCGCGGAGGCGCTGCCCTCCTCGTGGTTCCAGAACATCAACCCGTACCTGCCGAGCACGGCGGGACAGGGGCTCCTCCACATCCACCAGGAGCCGCATACCCTGGCCCCATGGACCGGGTTCGCATTCTTCTGCCTGTACGCGCTGATCGCGCTGGCCGGGGCGGGAGCGGCGCTCAAGCGGCGGGACGCCTGATGAGGCCGGCGGCGACCGGATCCGGCGGCGGCACGGGTGTGACGACGCCGCCCCGCGGCGCTGCCGCCGGTCGCCGCCGGGCGGCGCCATGACGTACGCGCCCGTGGCGGCCGTGCGGCGCCGGGCCGATTCCTGGCGCGCCCTCGGGGCGCGCCTGCGGCTGCGGGCCCTCACCCGGCTCTCGCCGCTCGCGGTGGACGCGCTCTTCGCGGCCGCTGTCTTCGCGGGCCTCTCGGCCATGGGGCGCCGGCCCCTGCACGACCACGTGCTGCTCGTCGTGGGCTTCACCGCGCCGATGGTGCTGCCGCTGGTGTGGCGCAGACGGGCGCCGTTCGCGGTGTTCCTGACGATGTCCGCGGTCGCCCTGGCGCAGTGGTTCGCCGATCAGCGCCTGCCCGCGGACATCGCTCTGCTCATCGCCCTGTACACGGTCGCGGCCCACGCGAGCAGGCGACGCACCTGGCTCGCCATCGGCGTACTGGAGGGCGGGGTGCTCCTGGCGGCGATCCGCTGGGCGCCCGACGACCGGGTGGCCGAGGTGTTCATCGGGATGTCCGCGATGGTCGTCGCCGCCTCGGTCATCGGCATCAACATGCGCGGGCGACGTGCCGCGATGGCCCTGCTCGAAGAGCGGGCGGTGCGCCTGGAACACGAGCGGGACCAGCAGGCCCAGCTGGCCGTCGCGGGAGAGCGCTCCCGGATCGCGCGCGAGATGCACGACATCGTCACGCACAACCTGTCGGTGATGGTGGCCCTCGCCGACGGCGCGGTCTTCGCGCAGGACCGCGCCCCCGAGCGGGCCACCGCCGCGATGCGCCAGGTCTCCACGACCGGGCGGCAGGCGATCACCGACATGCGCCGCTTCCTCGGGGTGCTGCGGGCCGACGAGCCGGACGCCCTGCGCCACCCCATGCCGGCCATCGCGCAGCTGGAGCCGCTGGCCGACCAGGTGCGTGCCGCCGGACTGCCCACCCTGCTGGAGGTCAGCGGCGACCCGTCGGCCGCACCGGCCGCAGCCCAACTGACCGCCTACCGCCTGGTCCAGGAAGCCCTCACCAACACCCTCAAGCACGCGCCGCCCGGCACCCGTGCCACGGTCCGCGTCGCGTGCGGCCCGCAGGAGATCACCGTCGACGTCACGGACGACGGCCCCGCCACCGAGCTCCCCGCCACCACGACCGGGCACGGTCTGCACGGCATGCGGGAGCGGGCCGCGGCCTACGGCGGCGAGCTGACGGCGGGGCCCCGGGCAGGCGGCGGCTGGCAGGTGCGCGCCGTGCTCGCCCTCAACGGAAGCGAAACGTAACCGGATGACCATTCGTGTCCTTCTCGTGGACGACGAGCCGCTGCTGCGCATGGCGTTCACCATGGTGCTCGACGCGCAGGCCGACATGGAGCCGGTCGGCGAGGCAGGTGACGGCGCGGAGGCCGCCCGGCTCGCCCACCAACTGCGCCCCGACGTCGTGCTGATGGACGTCCGCATGCCCGGCACCGACGGCATCGAGGCGACCCGGCGCATCGTGGCCGAGTCCCCCGAGTCGAAGGTCCTCATCCTGACCACCTTCGACCTCGACGAGTACGCCTTCGCCGGGCTGCGGGCCGGGGCCTCGGGATTCCTGCTCAAGAACGCGCTCCCCGAGGAGCTGCTGGCCGCGATCCGCTCCGTGGCCGCGGGTGACGCCGTGGTCGCCCCGCGCGTCACGCGCCTGCTCCTGGAGAACTTCGCCCACCAGCTCCCCACCGGCACCGGTGGCGGCGACGACGAACGGCTCGCCAGGCTCACCACCCGCGAGCGCGAGGTGCTCACGGAGGTCGGCCGGGGACTGTCGAACACGGAGATCGCCGCGGCGCTGCACCTGGCCGAGGCGACGGTGAAGACCCATCTGAACCGCATCCTGGTCAAGCTGGAACTGCGCGACCGGGTGCAGGCCGTGGTGTTCGCGTACGAGACCCGGCTGGTGCGGCCTGCCTGAGCCGGGCCGTCGCCCCGGAGGTCACGGGGCGATCACCGGCAGGGCGTGCGGGTCCACGTCCAGGGTGTAGCGGTCGCGGGCCCCGGCGACCAGGTCGCCGTCGTACTCGAAGAGCAGCGGCTCCCCGTCCGTGCGCTCCACCACCACGCGGCGGCCCCGCGCGTACACGATTCCGGGGCCGCCGACATGGCTGCCGTCGCGGGACAGCCGCAGGAGCTCGGGGAGGGGCAGCGCCGTTCCCGCGACGCAGACGTCGAGCAGGTGGTCGTCCAGGACGGAGTGCGGCAGCAGCATGAACCGGCCGGCGCGGTGGCGACCACCCCCCACGCCCACCGCCACCGTCGGGCCCGCGTGGACGACCTCGCCGTCGACGCTCACCCGGCCCGGGTACGGGCGGAACGCCTCGATGGCGCGAGCCAGGGCGGCCTCGTAGCGGGCCCTTCCGGTGTCGGCGACGGTGCGCGCGGTCAGCAGCGTCTGGGCGGCGAGCCCGGACGAGGCGCCCAGCAGCGCCAGACCGTTCGTCTCGGCCACGCGGGCCAGGTCGATCCGGCGTACGCGCGGCCGTGAGAGAGCGCTCTCCAGGGCGTCCTGCCAGGGCCGGTCGGACCAGATCTCGCGGTAGAAGGAGTTGCCGGTGCCGGACGGCAGCACGAGCAGCGGCACCCGCCGCTCGGCGGGAGCGCTCTCGCACAGGCCCGTCATGAGGTCGTGGGCGGTGCCGTCGCCGCCGACGGACACCACGAGGGCCGGGCCGCCCCGCTCGCCCACCGCAGAGGCGAGCTTGTGGGCGTGGCCCGGCCGCTCGGTCACAGCCAGCTCGACCGCCGCGCCGACCCCCGCGATCCGCCGGACGACTGCCTCCGACATCTCCCGCGTGTACGTTCCCGCGGCCGGATTGGCCACGACCAGAACGGACTGGGGGGATGGAGTCATCGGCGGACACCTCGTCGCGACAGGCGGCTCTTCGGCTGTGGCGGAGAGGGCAGGATTCGAACCTGCGAGGGCTTTCACACCCGGACCGGACCTGTGCCGGACCCCCGTTGGGCCGCTGCGGGTACCTCTCCCCGTACGCCTGGTTCTCGCGTACGTTCCGATCCTGCGCGGACGGGCTGAGATTTCGCTGAGACGGCGCTGAGACCGCGCGCGGGGGCGGCCCCGTCAGCTGGTCGGCTCGGGTGCGCCCAGGCCGCGGTGGGCCAGTTCGAGGACGGCGGCCGTCACCGCCTCGACGTCGATCGGCTCCGCGCCGCTGATCAGGTCGTCGAGGAGGCCGTGCGCGCCGTGGAAGAGCATGCGGCAGACCAGTGCCGTGTCGCCCGCCGAAAAGGCGCCCGCGAGCGCGCCACGGCCGATGAAGTCCGCCATCAGGTCGATGACCCGCTGGTTCGAACTCCGGCAGAGCTCAAGGGACTTGGCGTTGGCCGAGCGGTAGACGATCCGGTGCAGCCCGGCGTTCTCGACGGCGTGCGCCACCAGGGCGCGCACCAGCCGGTCGAGCGTCGGCCACCAGGCTCCGCCCTCGTCGAGGAGCGCCCGGGTGGTCACCAGGAACCGGTCGACGTACTCCTCCCACATCGCGCCGAGCAGATGGTCCTTGGAGTCGAAGTACAGGTAGAACGTGCCCTTCGCGACCTCCCCGGCTTCGGCGAGTTCGGCGACGGTGGCCTCGGTGAACCCCTTCTGGCGGAAGACCTCGGCCGCGCCGCTGAGCAGGGCCGCGCGCCGGTCCTCGGGGCTCCTGGTCACCCGCTTGCGGCGCGGACGGTTCGGGGCACCGGTGGCAGCCATGAACTCGCCTCCATTCGACGGGAGTTGGTCTTGGCCCAATCTACCCCTACGGTGACTGACCGCCAGTCACCGCGCATTGACTGACTGACCGTCGGTCATTATGTTGCGAGTGCCAGCCCGTCCCCGGACCCCTCGTGTGAGGATCCGTCATGAGCGAGACCACCGGCTCCGGCACGGCCGCCGCCCCCAGGAAGGGGCTGCTGCTCGCCTTCCTCTGCTTCGGCGTGTTCATGGTCTACCTGGACGCCACGATCGTGAACGTGGCGCTGCCCGACATCCAGCACGAACTCACGGCCGGAATAACCCAGTTGCAGTGGATCGTGGACGCCTACGCGCTCGCGTTCGCCTGCCTGCTGCTCACCTCGGGCACCCTCGGGGACGTCCTCGGCCGCAAGAAGCTGTTCCTCGGCGGTCTGGTCGGCTTCACTCTCAGCTCGGTGATGTGCGCGCTCTCGGGCTCCATCGGCGTCCTGCTCGTCGGCCGGGCCCTCCAGGGCGTCTGCGGCTCCGTCATGATCCCGGTCTCGCTCGCCCTGGTCTCCGCCGCCTACAGCGAACCGGCCGCCCGGGCCAAAGCCATCGGCATCTGGGCCGGCATCGGCGGGGTCGCGCTCTCCGCCGGCCCCGTGGCCGGTGGGCTGCTCGTCGACCACGTCGGCTGGCAGAGCATCTTCTGGATCAACGTGCCCATCGGAGTCCTCGCCGCGCTGGTGCTCGCCCGGCTCCTCACCGAGAACCGCTCTCCGCGCAGCCGCCGCCCCGACCTGCTCGGGCAGGCGCTGTTCGTCGTGGCGATCGCCGCGCTCGCGTACGCGCTCATCGAGGCCAACAGCCAGGGCTGGGCCTCCGCGGTCATCGTCGGGTCGTTCGCGCTCTCGGCGGTGGCACTGGTGGCCTTCGTGTTCTGGGAGCTCCACCAGCCCGACCCGATGCTCCCGCTCAAGCTCTTCCGCAGCCCGGTCGTCGCGGTCGCCGGAGCCGTCAACTTCCTCAGTCTCTTCGGCCTGTTCGCGGCCATCTTCCTGCTGACCCTCGTCCTGCAGAGCGTTCAGGGGCTGAGCAGCGTGGAGACCGGCGTCCGCTTCCTCGCCCTGACCGTACCCATCATGATCGCCTCGTTCGCGGCGAGCGTCGTCGCCGCCCGGGCAGGCTCGCGCTGGCCCATCGTCGCCGGATCCGTTCTGTCCGCCGCGGGCCTGTACGGGCTGACCGCGCTGGACGTGGACACCGGCTTCGGCGGCTACTGGTGGGCCCTGGCGCTCCTCGGCATTGGCGTCTCCTTCACCGGCGCGCCCGCCACGGTCGCGCTGCTCGGCTCCGTGCCGTCCGAGCAGGCGGGTACGGCCTCCGGCGTCTCCAACACCTTCCGGCAGGTGGGCGCGGTGTTCGGCGTGGCACTCGCCGGGGCGCTGCTCCTGCGCCATCTGCGGGACGCGCTGCCGGGAGCGCTCTCAGCGGCTCCCCTCCCGCAGCAGGTCCGCGCCCGCGCCTACGAACAGCTCAGCGGCGGCGACCTGTCCCAGGCCGGAACGCTGCCGCCCTCGGTCCGCCGTCCCGTCCTGGACGCCGTGGGTCCCGTGTTCATCGACGGCATGCACCTGGTGACGGAGGTAGCCGCGGCGGGCACGCTCGTCGGCGGCCTGTGCGCCCTGGTCCTCCTGCGCGGCCGAGGCGCCGGCGCCACCCCCGCGTCCGACGCGCAGGCCCGCCAAGAGGCCGCCGAGGCCGCCATCGGCCGGAGTCACCCATGACCGAGCCGTCCCTCCTGACCGAACTGGCCCAGTGGGCAAGCGCGTTGGACGTCACGGACGCCCCGGACCGGGTCGTCGCCCATCTCAGGAGCCAACTGCTCAGCCAGCTGGCCGCCGCCCGCGCCGGGTACGGGCACCCGCTGGGCGCCAGGATCACCCAGGCGCACGGGAGCGCTCTCCAGGACGACCCCGAGCGCGCCGCGCACTCCCTGGCCATGGCCACCATCTGCCTGGACTTCGACGACACCGCCTACGCCGGGCACCTTTCCCACTCGTGCGTCAACGTCCCCCTCGTGTACGCGCGACCGCTCGGCCTCGACGGGCGGCGGCTCGCGACCGCGATCCTGGCGGCCAACGAATGCGCGGCACGCATCACCGCCGCCGCCACGCTGGGACCCTTCCGGGGCCAGACCGCCGGGCACACCCACCTCGCCGGTGCGGTGGCGGGCCGGCTGCGCGCCGAGAGCGCTCTCACGCACACCTGGGTGAACGCGTTCGGCCTCGCCCTCACCACCCCCACCTGGACGCTGCCGCACGGCTTCTTCACCACCGACGCCAAGCTGTACACAGCGGCCGTCCCGGTGCGCATCGGCCTCGGCGCGTGTGACGGCGCCCACGCCGGGCTCGACGGCCCGGCCGACGCCCTGGAACACCCGCAGGGCTTCCTGCGACGGTTCGCGGCGCTGCCCCTGCCGGAGGAAGCGGTCGCTGGTCTCGGCACGCTCTGGTACACGGAAACGCTCTCGTACAAGGTCCATCCCGGCAGTGCCTACCTCAGCGCCGCCATCGACTGCGCGGCCGAACTCCACGCGGATCTGGCTCAGTTGGGGGTAGGGGAAAGCGGCGGGGTCGATGAGGTCGCCGAGGTCGTGGTCGAGGGGTCCCTCTTCACCAGTGGTCTCGACCGGGTCTTCCAGGGCGCGTCGGCGGGTCCTCGCTCCAGCGTCGCCGCCCTGAACTTCTCCGTCCCGTACAACGTGGCGACCGCACTGCTGACCGGGGCCCTGGAACCCGCCGACCTGGCGCCGCCCGAGGTCGACCGGCCCGAGCGCTGGACCCTCGCCGCGAAGGTGCGCACCGCACACGACCCGGCGCTGAGCCGGGCCGCGCTGCTCGCCACGGCGCCCCTGGGCCAGGCCCTGCGGCGTGCCGGGCGGCGAGCCGCGGGGTGGGCCGGGGCGGCGGGGCCGGAAGCCGTCGACGCGTTGCCGCCGCCCTGGCTGGACCCGGCGCCCGATTTCCGCTGGGCGACGAAGGATCTGGGCGCCCGGGTCACCGTGCGGCTGCGCGACGGACGCGAGCTGTGCGCCGAGCGGCGCAGCGCCGTCGGCGCGGCGGGCGGCACGGACGGCCCGGGCCACCAGGAGTTGGCCCGACGCAAGTTCCTGCGCTGCGGCGGAAAGCCGGAGGTCCTCGAACTCGTCGAGAACCTCCTGGAGTTGGGCGCGCGTGACGTGGAGCGCCTCGTCGAGCTGGCGCTGGGGGACCTGGCCGGGGCCGTGCCGAGCCCTGGCGCTCGGGCCGTGCCCCCGACACCACCTGACCGTGAGGGGAGCGCGCGCGGGGAGTCCGGGGCGGGGATGCGAGGGCGTGCCGAGCCGGGGGCCGGAGCGGCCACGCGTTCCGGACCCGGGCCAAAGGGGTCGGGGGTGGGGCGGGAACAGTCCTCGGCGCCGTTCACCGAGACGCTGTGGGACACCGTGCGGCTGGAGTCGGCGTACGACGGGCTGTTCCGTGCGATGGCCTACCGGCTCGACGCCGACAGCCACCACGGCGCTGATGTCGGCGCGGCAGCAGGGGCCGGTGAGAGCAGGGAGGCCTGCGAGGCCGAGGAGCACGGGCGCGAGATCGACCGAACGCTCGCTCATCTCGCGCTCAGCGACCGTCTTTTGGCGACTGTCGCGCGGCAGGTGCTCGACGGGGCCGCGTCGCCCGTGCTGGACAATGCGGCCGCCACGGATCCCGTGGCGCTCGACGCGCTCGTCGCGGCGGCCGACCGTGCCGTCCTGGTCGAGCTGGTGCGCCGCAACGCGGCCGAGCTCGTCGGCCTCCTCGCGCGCACACCGGCCCGGTGCCGGACCGCCGACGTACGGGTGCGGCTCGTGAACGGAGCAGGAAAGGAGCTGTTCAGCGGCTCGGTCCCCTGGGGCGAGGTCGTCCGCCTGCGGGCCGAGGAGCAGCTGCCGGGGCACGCGGCACGGATCAACTCGCCAAGTCAGTACGCGAGGTGAGCGAGGAGCGAGAAGCGGCCACGGAGGGCGACGGCGATGCGCCGGACCTCGATCCGGAAGACCGCGACCCGTACGGCCATGAACCACGCCGTCCCGGTCCGCGCGGCCTGCGACCGGGCGAGGCCGAGGGGCCGCTGTCGGCGCTGCCCTGGCGGCGGGCCGTGGTGTTCGGTGGCTGCGAAGCGGGACCGGTGGCGCATGCCGGGGCCCGTGACCACCGCGTCGAGCCGTGGCCCGATCGGGTCGCCTGTGCTCTTCGGCAGGCGGGGCGCGGTGAACTCGCCTGTCTGTCCCTGCGGGCCCGGCGCGACCTCGTTCTGTCCGAAGTGAGGTCCCGGCAACTGGCCCAGGCCCTGGCCTTCGAGGCGGACCTCGCGGTACTCGCCTGCGGCGGTCCAGAGCTACGGGCCCGGATCTTCGACCCGGACGTGGTCGAGTCGGAACTCAGCCGGATCCTGGCCTCGTTGAAGGGGGCCACCTGTCGTGACGCCGTCGTGGTCAGCCCCTTCGACTGGTCGAGCTCCGGCCAGGTGGCACAGGCTCAGCGCGACCGGATCCGCACACGGCAGCTCCTGCTCGTGGAACGCGTAGCGGTGGTGGCGCTCCGGCATGGCGCTCTGCACGTCGACCTGATGGCCCAGCAGAGGGGCATCGACGGTGCGCGCCTGTGGAGTTCAGAACCCGGCCGTCTCAACGGCCGGGGGCACGCCTTCGCCGCCGCGGCGGTCGTACGGGCCCTGGCCGAGCAGGCGCGGTCACGCTGAAGGCCGGTCCGCCCGCGGTGTGGCGGAGGCCGCCGTCCCCTCCGGTACGGCGGCCTCCGCACCGGTGCCGTCCAGACGCGCCGGGAGCGACCGGTCGGTGCTCACAGGGCGTCCGCGAGGCCCATGTACTCCAGACGGCGGCGCTGCATGGCGTCCGCCCAGCCGAGCGCGGTCGTCATCCGCTCCTCGACATCGGTGTCCACCAGGCGGCGGCCCGGCCAGATCTCGTAGTCGCCGACCAGCTCCGCGTGCTTGCGCAGTCCCTCTTGGAACAGCGACTCACGCCGGGCGATCATGTCCGTGGCGGGCAGTGAGCCCCACAACTCGCGTCCCGCGGCGATCAGTTCGAGCAGGCGCGGTGTGTCCTGCGGGTGGTTCAGGAGATGCTCGCGGGCGATCGAGCTGCCCACCGTGAGGTGGCGGATCTCGTCGATGGCGGCGCCCCGCTCGATGTCGGCGGCCGCCGGGTCGAAGATCCGCCACTTGCGCTCGCTGAGCTCCGCCGCGGGCGCGAGCACCCCCTCGACCAGGATGGTCAGGACGACCACGCCCCCGATGAAGTCGCCCTCGTCGCGCAGCACGCGCAGTCCGAGCTCCTCCAGCGGGGTGAGCACGGCATCGCGGTCCGGTCCGGCCAGCCTCTCCACGGTTGGCCCCAGGTCGTGCTCGGCCACCCCCAGCGAGGTCAGATGGGTCCGGAAGACCATTGAATGCCGTGCCTCGTCCAGGAGTTGGGTGGCGTAGAACTCCATGCTGTCGACATCGGGCGCCAGGGCCACCAGCTGGGAGATCGCGCGGGTCGCCTTCTCCTCGGCGATCGAGCGGAACGCCAGCTCCTGGGTCAGCGCGTCGTTGAGCGGCCCCGGCTCACTGGTCACCGCCAGCGGGCGTACGTCGGCCGCGTGCCCCAGCTCCTGGCCGCGCAGGGTGCCCTGCGGGACGGCACGCAGCCAGTACCGCAGGTTGCAGTCCGCGGCGCTCAGTTCCAGACGCGTCGCCCCGTCCACCAGGGACGGGGCGCGTTCCCAGTCGGCCTCGGCGGGAAACGCGGCGAGAGCGCTCTCAGCGGCCGCGGTCGGGGTCTCGTCCGCCCTGGTCTCGGTCATGGGCCTCAGCTCCTGGTCTCGGTCATCGGGCCAACTCCTGGTGTCGGACATCGCGTTCGGCCTCCGTCGGTGGTGAGCAGGGGAGTGCCGCTGCCCGAGTACGAGGCGAGCACCCGGGCGATGAGCAGTTCGTGGTCGCCGACCGGTACGCTCCGCTCGATCCGGCACTCCAGGCGCCCCACCGTGCCCGCGAGCAGCGGCACGCCGTCGGCCGTGTACGGCTCCCACGCCGCCGCGACCTCGGGGCCGAACAGGGCCGGCCCCTCACCGCGGTCGCGCCGGGCGAAGTACCGCGCCAGCGGCTCCTGTTGGGCCGCGAGGCCGTTGACGACGAACCGGCCCGCGGCGATGAGGGCGCCCAGACCCCGGCTGCCCCGGCGCAGTGCCACCGAGACCATCGGGGGCCGGACCGAGGCCACGGACAGCGTGCTGACCGTGACCCCGTGCGCCCGTTCCGCCACCCCGCACGTCAGCACCGACACCCCCGAAACGAAACGCCAGCCCGCGCGGGCGGACACGGCCCCCGGCGCCGTCATGACGACCTCGCGTCGAGCCGTCGGGCGAGCCGCTCCCGGTCCGCGGTTCTGGCCGCGTATTCGCCGCTGAAGCGCTGGTACGCGGGGTGTGCCACGGGCTCGAAGCTCACGCCGAACGGCTTCAGGAAGTTCCCGAAGATCGCGCGGTCGCCGAACAGGTGGAGGGGCAGGGCGAGCAGCGCCCACTCGGCGCCGAACAGCCACATCCACGCCAGGGCCACCAGTGTCTGCGTGGCCAGGCTGTGCATCACGTTGTACAGCACGTAATACACGTGCGGGATACGGCCGTTCGGGCTGCGGCGGTGGGCGAGCGCGCCGGGGAGGTAGCCCACCAGGTCGATGTACACGAACAGGCCGGCCGCCACCGTCCACCGCACCTCGCCGAGGTGGGCGAAGAAGAACCCGGCGGCGACGCCGAGCCCGACCGCGTACTCCAGGCGGGCGAGCCGGTAGGTCACCGGAGTCTCGAAGAGGTTCCGGGCGTCCATCAGGCGGCCGCCCCCGGCAGGTCCCGAGGGGGCGCGCCGGCGGTGGCCCGGGCGACCGCGTGCGCCACCGGTTCGTCGCCGACCACATGGGCCCGCGCGAAGAGGCTGGTGACGACCACGCCGATGGTCTCCTTGAGCACCCGGGCCGCGACCGGGTCGAGGATTCCCGCGAGGCTCGGTATGCCGAAGTCGAACTCGGCGGCGAAGTGCACCAGGCAGTCCTCGCCGTCCTCGGTCACCGACCACGTACCGGCGAACTCGGCGAAGTCGCCTTCGAGTTGGCGGAAGACGATGCGCAGCCGAGCCTCGTCGAAGCGGTCGGTCTCGGTCCAGCGCAGAATGCCGTTGCGGAAGTACACCTCCCAGTCGCTGCGTTCCTCGGACTCGCCGACCTCATGGACCGTCACGGACCGTACGACGGGGGCGAGTTCGGGGTAGCGGGCGTAGTCCTTGATGCGTTGGTAGGCCGTGCCGGGGCAGACCGCCTCGACGCGGACGGTCAGTTGCGTACTGCGCATGGGTGTCTCAGCCACTTTCACGGGTCGGTGTGGAGCGAGCGGCCTGGGCCCGGCAGGCCCGGTCCACCGCCTCGTACAGGAAGTCCAGGTCGCCGCGGGTCAGGACCGCGGGCGGGGTGAGCCGCAGGACCAGATGGGAGTTGAGGGAGTGGTTGGCGATGACGCCGTGCTGGATCAGCTCGATCAGCAGCTCGCCCGCCGGGCCCGGTTCCGCGAACTCGATGCCCAGCAGCAGCCCGCGCCCGCGCACCTCCCGCACGGCCGGCCCGTAGTGGCCGCGCACGATGCGGCCCACCACCCGAAGGATCTCGTCGCCCAGCACCCGCGCCCGCCCGACCAGGTTGTCCTCGCGCAGGGCCGCGATCGCTCCGCGCGCGGCGGCCATCGCGAGCGGAGCGCCGGAGAACGTCGAGGTGTGCAGATACGGGTCGCGGTCGAAGGCCTCGAAGGCCTCCGGGGTCGCGAGCACCGCGGACACCGGCACCACGCCGCCGCTGAGGCCCTTGCCGACGAGCAGCAGATCGGGGCGCACGCCCTCGGGACCGCAGCCCCACCAGGTGCCGAGCCGTCCGAGACCGGTCTGGATCTCGTCGACGGCGAGCAGCGCGCCGTACTCCCGGCACAGGCTCTCCACCGTGCCCAGATAGCCGGGCGGCGGAATGACGACGCCCGCCTCGCCCTGCACCGGTTCGACGAAGACACACGCCTCGCCCGGGCACGCGGCGAGCTCCTTGCGCAGCGCCTCCGCATCGCCGTACGGCACATGGGTGGCCAGGGGCAGCAGCGGGCGGAACGGGTCCTGGAAGACGTCCTTGCCGGTGAGGCTGAGCGCTCCCATCGTCTTGCCGTGGTAGCCGTCCGCCATCGAGATCAGCCGGGTCCTGCCACGGGTGCGGGCCACCTTGATCGCGGCCTCCACCGCTTCGGCGCCCGAGCCCGCGAAGTGCACCCGCTCGAGGCCGGGCGGGGCCACCGCCACCAGGGCCTCGGCGGCGAGTGCCGCCTGGGGCTCCAGGAACAGGCGGGTCGCCACCGGGTGGTGCTCCAGCTGTTCGCGCACGTGGCGCAGCACCGTGGGGTGTTTCGCGCCGGTGAGGAAGACGCCGTAACCACCGCAGTTGAGGAACCTGCGTCCCTCGGCCGTGGTGACCCAGGCCCCCTCGGAGGCCACCTCCACGTGCCCGCCGAACATCTCGCCGAGCGTCGCCCGGCCCTTGCTGAGCCGGGCCCGGTACAGGTTCCCGAGTGCTTCGCGGCCGGGCAGTTCCCCGGCCGGTGGTGTCGTGACCGTCATGGTGTTCACCTCCTTCAGGACAGCCGCAGCGGGCGGCCGTCGACGTGGTCGAGGAAGGGCGCGGCGAAGCTCGCCCGGGACGGCGGGTGGAAGGAGAGCCCGTGCGAGACCGCCGCGAGATAGGCCACGTCGGAGGAGCCGGCGAACGCCATGCCGCCGAGCATCTCGACCGCGAGCCGCACGGCCCGGCCGAGGGCGTCCTGGGCCGCGTACCGGGCGACCAGCGTCTTGGCGAGCGCCTCGTTCGCGTGCCGGCGGTCCCCGAGCATCCGCGCCACGCCCTCCAGGAGCAGTGCGGCGCTCTCGTACGTCGTGAACAATTCGGCGCGGTCGGAGATGCTGCCCCGGCCACCGGCATGGGCCCGGTCGACCAGGGCGCCCGCCATGCCCAGGTACGAGGCCGAGATCAGCAGCTCGAACCAGATGAAGCCGACCGTCTGGAGCTCGTCCAGCTCGCCCGCTTCCCCCAACTCGGGCCGCACGACGAGCTGTTCGTCGACGAACGCGTCGGTCAGGCGCACCTCCTCGCTCTCGGCGCCCGCGAGGGCCCAGCTCTTCCAGAACGGGTGGACGGTGAGGCCCGGCGTGGCGCGCGGCACGAGGAGCACCGCCATCTCGGTGCCGGAGTCGGTGGGCAGGGCCACGGACGCGGTGAGCAGGTCCATGGAGTGCGCCAGGCTGCACGGCTTCTTGGAGCCGCTGACGAGATAGCCGCCGTCGGCCTTGGTCGCGGTCATCGTCGGCGACAGGATGCCCTGGCCCGGCCGTCCCTCGGCGAAGCCGGAGGAGACCAGGAGTCGCTGCTCGGCGATGCCTTCGAGCAGTGCCCACTCCATGCCGGTGCTCTGGATGCTGTCGGCGAGCGTGAACAGGGTGGCCACCGAGAAGTGGTGCATGGTGGTGCCCACGGCCAGCGACGGCGAGAGCGCCGCGATGGCCCGCACCACGGAGAGCGCTTCCATCGGCGTGGCACCGGCCCCCTGGTACGCCTCCGGGATCACCAGGGCCGGGCCGCCGCACGCCTTGAAGTGTGCGATGGCCGGGCTGCCCGGCGCCTCCAGTTCGGCCATCGGGACGTCGGCCAGCTTGCCGAGCAGTCCGGGCAGGAAGGCCTCGCAGACCTCGGCGGCTCGTTGGGTCGAACGCATCGGGCCCTCCTCAGGCCGCACTGCTGTCGGTGCCGAACACGGCGTCGCGCGGCCGGATGCCGCCGGGTGCCACGCTCACGCCCTGCACATGCGTGGTGCGCAGCATCGGGTAGTTGGCCTCGCCGAACACGCCCCCGGTCAGGCCGGTGCCGCCGTGCGAGGGCAGATAGGGCAGGAAGCCGATGTGCGAGTCGTTGACCTTGAGCAGGCCGCCCTCGGTGACCCGGGCCACGAACCGGTCGACGACCGCGCGGTCGCGGGCCCACAGCGAGTTGCGCAGGCCGTACCAGTTGGTGTTCACGAAGTCGATGAACGACGCCAACAGCGCCTCGTCCGGGGCGGGTTCGGCCACGATGACCGGGAGCAGCGGGAAGAGCGTCTCGTGCCGCACCGCCTGCACCCGCCGTGCCTGTGCGAGCCCGTCCACCCGGACCACCGTCGGCTCCAGGAAGATGCCGTTGGCGTCGCGGGCCCCGTCGAGCTGCATGGCGTGGCCGCCGCAGACCAGTTCGGCGCCGTGGGCCAGGGCGTCGTCGAGGCACGCGAAGAACTTCTCGTTGCGCAGCACCGGGGTCAGCAGCACCCCCTCGTCGGCGGCGCGGCCGGGCCTGATCCGCTGCGCCTGGCGGGCCAGTTCGGCCACCAGGGCGTCGGCGACCTCGGGGTGGGCGACCACCTGGTTGGGGATCATGCACAGCTGGCCCGAGCCGTAGAAGCCCTCGGTCAGCGCCTCGGCGGCGAGTTCGACATCGGCGTCCTTCCAGACCGTCACGATGTCGTTGCCGGCGAGTTCGAGGATCGGCTTCTTTCCGGCGGCGATGCACCGCTCCTGGAACCGCAGACCGCTCTCGCTGGCGCCGAAGTACATGATGTCGTCGACGTGCTCACTGGCCAGCCAGGTGTTCAGCATCGGCCCCGGGTCGCCGCACACCACGCCGAGCGTGCCGGGCGGCGCGCCGACCTCGTCGAGGACGGGGGCGACCAGTTCCTGGAGCGCGTACATCACGCCGAGCGGGCCACTGCGCGGCGCCCGCACCACCAGGGCGTTGCCCGCGAAGATCGCGTACACGCCGAGCAGGGCGCTGGCCATCGGCGCGTTCTGCGGCGGGTTGAGGCAGACCACCCCGTCGGGCCGGCGCCGTACGGAGATCTCGCGCACCCCGTGCCGGAACTCCTGGATCATCTGGGAGTGGTAGAAGGCGATCGACTCCGGGCTCCAGCACTGGAGCATCCCGGACACCTCCCAGCGGGCGAGCGCCAGCGGATGCCCCTCCTGGACGAGCACCTCGATGATCTCGTCGGTGCGCTCGGCGATCCGCTCGCGCAGCCGGGTGCAGACCTCGTCGAGGCGTATGTCCAAGGGCATCGCGCCCCACTCGGCGGCGGCGCCCGAGGCGGCTGAGAGCGCTTCCTCGACCGTGGCGGCGGAGGCCTTGGCCACGCGGGCGACGACGGACTCGGGCAGCGGCCCGATCGGCGTCCAGCCCTTCTCCAGCTTCCGCTTGAGCGTGAGACTGCTGAACGCGTCGTCGAGCAGGGCCGCCGCATCCACGACGTACACCCACTCCTCACCCGGCACGCTCCGGCCCGCCACGTACGAACCGTAGGAACGCGCTCCCCGGGCGAGCAGCACGTCGTCGGGATGGAGCAGTGCACGCGATTTCGCTGATATTCCGGTCACGCAAGGCCCCCGTTTACGTCCGCCCCGTGGTGCGCGGCGGAAATTGCCTGAATGTTTCGCAGTAAATTTTCCAGGGCGGCCTGAGACGCACCTGAGACGGCGCTGAGACGGCCGCGTCAGGGAATTCGACGGGGCGCGGTGCGAGGATTCGCGGGACCAGGGGAGGAGCATCGATGACCGGTCATGTCCTTGCCATGGACAGCGTGCTGAGGGAACTGCGGGACCACGCGGACCATCCCAGCGCGTTTCTGGCGATGAACGCGGGAAACGAGTACTTCACCGTGCCCGGGAGGGCGGGTGTGATCGCCTATCGGAGTGCCGGGCGGTATCTGATGCAGTTCGGCGGGGTCTTCGCGCCGGAGCATGTGCGAGAGGAACTCCTGCGTGATTTCCTCGACTTCGCGCGGGCACGCCGCGCCACCGTCGCGGCCGTCCAGTTGCAGAGCGAGGACGTCGCCCTCTACGCGCGCTGTGGATTCACTGTGAACCAGGTCGGCGCCTCGTACTCCCTGCGCCTTTCCGAATTCGGGCTCACAGGCTCGCGTTTCGTGAAACTGCGCAACAAGGTCTCGCGGGCGCGCCGCAGCGGACTCACCGTGTCCGAGGAGCCGTACGAGGAGGTCGTCGACGCGGTGCGGGCCATCGACCGGCAGTGGCTGCGGGGCAAGGGGCGGCACGTCAAGGAGATCGAGTTCCTCGTGGGCCAGCTGGGCGGTCCGGGGCAGGCCCACCGCAGGCTGTTCACCGGGCGGATCGGGGGCGAACCGGTCGCCTACATCTCGTACTCGCCCGCCTTCGGCCGGCGCCCCGGGCTGCTGCACGACCTCAGCCGCCGCGTGCCGCAGGCCGTCCCGGGCCTCCTGGAGACGATCAACCTGACCGCCGTGGAGACCTTCCGCGCGGAGGGTGCCGCGTGGCTGCACCTCGGCTTCACCCCGTTCACCGGCCTCGCGCCCGAGCACGAGGCCCCGTCGGCCAGTCGGCCCACGGCCTGGTTCCTGCGACAGCTCGCCGCCCACGGCGAGAAGGTGTACCCCGCCGCGAGCCAGCTGGCGTACAAACAGAAATGGGCGCCACAGCTGGTCCTGCCCGAGTACCTGGCCTTCCAGGGGAGGGCCCGGGCAGGCGCCATCTGGCAGCTGTTGCGGGTCACCAACTCTCTGTGAAGCGACGGGTGTTGTGCTCGTCGCACGGCTCAGCGACCGGCAGGCACGGGCTCCTGGCGCAGGATGCCCTGGAACCTGGCGCGGAGCGCCTCGCCCGGCTCCAGACCCAGATGGTGCGAGAGCCGCTGGCGGGTGCGGTGGTAGGCGTCCAGCGCCTCTGCCTGGCGTCCCGAGCGGTACAGCGCGGTGATGAGCTGTTCGCAGAACCGCTCCCGCAAGGGGTACTGGGCGTGCAACTGCTGGAGTTCCGTGATGACTTCGCGGTGCAGCCCCCGGGTGAGCTCGGCGTCGAAGAGGTGCTCGTACGCGGTGAGCCGGATCTCGGTGAGCCGGGTGTACGCCATGCGGCTGATCAGCCCCTGCCCGGCGTCGAGCAGGGCGGGCCCGCGCCACAGCGAGAGCGCGTCGGTCAGCAGCCGCACCACCCGGTCGGGGTCACCGGAGCCCACCGACGTCGCCTCGCGTACCAGCGACTCGAACAGGGTGGCATCCACGTCGCGCTCGGGGAGCGCCAAGGCGTAGCCGAAGCTGGACGTGCGGACGAGTTCCCGCAGACCGTCGTGGCCCGTGCGGGATTCGATGACGCGGCGGAGCCGGGCCACATGGCCCTGAAGGGAGTTCTCGGCATTGCGAGGGAGATCCTCTCCCCACAGCTCGTCGATGAGGTCGTTGCGTGATACGGGACGGTTGGGCGATAGGGCGAGTGCCGCCACGAGCGCCCTGAGCTTTTCACCGGGTACCTTGAACGTGATGTGTCCATCGGTCAATTCAAGGGGCCCGAGCAGGCGAACTTTCAACGTGCTTCCCCCGTGCTGCGTGCAGAAAAAGAGGAATCCACGGCTGCGGGGCCGTGCGGCCCGGCGGGTGGATCAGATGTGCCCGGCGAATCGGCCGGGCCGCGGATCAGCGGAATGATCGACGTTCTTCGGCGTCGATCTCTCGCCCATCGCTCCCAAGAGCAGTGCTCTACCCCCGTAGAGAACATGGAGAAAGAGTATTTCGCCCTGCTATCCGGGTCAACGTACCAGCGGTCAAAGGGGAGTTGACACCGAAACGTCGGCTGTCGCGCGGTGATCCGGGAAACGGGGGAGCGTCGCAGGTGACGGGCGTCCGCGCGCAATCGTCCGGCGGGCGCCTGTGAGGGGGCTCACGCAGAGGTGTGGCGCGGTCGTGACCGGGAGGGAACACCGTAACGGGGGGAGCGATTACGATCCGGGCTCATGAGCACCTCGGATCAAGAGCAAGCGGTGGACGCGGCACCGGAAGCGCGTGGGGCCGCCGACGCGGCGGAAGGGGCGGTACCGAAGCAGGCCACGAACCCGCCCACGGCGAAGGGGCTTTCACGGCCCCGGGGCACCGAGTCCGCCGCCGACGCAGGCACCGTGAGTGCGGCCGGGCGTGCCGAGGGCGTGGCTGACACCGGCGCAGGGAGCGCCGAGGGTGCGACTGACACCGGCGCTGGGTCTGCCCCCGCGACTTCCGAGAGCGCGAACTCCCCCGAGGCTGCTCCCGCCGGGCCCACCAAGCCCACCAAGCCCACCGGGCCCACCAAGCCCGCAGGCCACCTTGATGATGCGCCTGCCACCGCGCCCACCGGGCCCACCGCGCCCGCAAGTCACGCCGATGATGCGCCTGCGACCGAACCCGCCAAGCCCACTGAGCCCGCCGAGGCCGCCGACGTCTCCGCGGAGCCCGTCGACGCGGGGGAGCGGCGGGGCATGGCTCCCCGGCAGGCGCGGCGCATCCGGATGGTGGCCGCGGGCGTGCTCATGGCGGCGATGGGGGTGATCCTCGTCGTGCGCCTGGCGACCCGCTCCTCCGTCCTCGTGGTCGGGGTGTACGGGCTGGCCCTGATCCTGTGCGGTGTCGTGATCGAGCTGAGCCGCAACGGGCGTACCCGGCTGGGGTCCTGGCTCCTCGTCGTGGGTCTCGCCGCGGCGCTCGGCATGGACTGGTTCGTCCTGCCGTGACGGCGTACGCGCGCTCCTGACCGGAGGCGCGTTCGGCCCTGAGACGTGAACCCAGCCCCGCCGCCCGGCGCAGCCGACAGGTGGCGGGGCTGCGTGGCGTGCGCGCGCCGGGGGTCGGGCGGGGCGGCCACTCTCCACTTGCCCCGCCCGGCATCGACATCACTGCGGAAGTCCGGGTTCCCCCTGCCTCAAGCGTTGACATGTCCCCGCCTCACGGTGAATCTTGATGCTCGAAACTCCACTGTTCCAAGCATGAACGCGCACGCCGCGCCCGGCTGTTGCTCGGTACGAACGGAGAACGAACCCTTGCGGACCCCCTGGCATCGCTCCCATCCGCCCCGAAGGCCCGCCGTCGCCGTGTTCTCGGCGCTCGCGCTCGGCCTCACCGTGCTGACCGTCCCGGCCGCCCACGCCGAGGCCGCGGCCCCGCCCGGCGGCGTCCTGGACAGCGGCACGAAGTCCCTCACCTGGCAGAGCCCGGTCTACGAGAAGGGCACCGTCGGCTCACCCGACAAGTGCCCGCCGCCCGCGCAGGACCCGGCGGGCGCGGTGTGCGCCCGCTTCGACCTGACGGTGCACCCACCGGCCGGAGAGTGGGACGACAACCCGGAGGGCGGTGTGCCCGTCTCCATCCAATGGGCCACCCCCACCGACGACTTCGACCTGTACATCTACGACGACGCCGGGAAGCAGGTGGCCTCCAGCGCGGGCACCGCCGACCCCGAGGCGACCGTCATCCCGAAGGCGTCGGGGACGTACCACGTGGTCGTCGTGCCCTACGACGTGCACCACAACTCCTTCACGGGCACCGCGTACCTGCCCGAGCCGACCGACGCGGGCGGCCTCACCGCGTTCGGCGGCAAGGACGGGACGTACGACATCGCCGCCGGCGCGCTCAAGGCCCGGGTGGACTTCCTCGCCGACGACACGCTGCGGCTGCGGGCCGCCCCGGACGGCACGTTCACCGACCCGCCCGGCAGCCACATGATCCAGACCGAGCCCAAGCCGCAGAAGAACACCAAGTCCTTCGACGCGGGCGCCTATTACGGGATCCGCGGCAAGGACGTCGTCCTGCGCGTCTACAAGAAGCCGCTCCGCTTCGCCCTGTACAAGGGCGACAACAAGCGCGCGATCTGGTCGGAGGCCGACCCGCTGCGCTGGACCTCCGGCGGCATGCGGCAGAGCCTGACGCGCGGCGCCGACGAGCAGTTCTTCGGCGGCGGCGAGCAGAACGGCAGCTTCTCGCACCGCGGCCAGGTCATGAACGTGGGCAACAACACCAACTGGAACGAGGGCGGCTGGAACAACTCCCAGCCCTTCTACATCTCCTCCGCCGGATACGGGGTGTTCCGCAACACCTTCACTCCCGGCGTGTACGACTTCGGGCCGCGGGTGCGCACCGGCCAGCAGGAACGGCGCCTGGACGCCTACTACTTCACCGGCGACGTGAAGTCGGTCATCGGCAAGTACACCTCGCTGGTGGGCAAGCCGTTCATGCCGCCCGTCTACGGGCTCGAACCGGGCGACTCCGACTGCTACCTGCACAACGCCAACCGGGGTGAGCGGCACACCCTGGACGCGCTCAAGGTCGCCGACGGCTACACCCAGAACCAGATGCCGCTCGGCT
The DNA here is from genome assembly GCF_056431605.1 of Streptomyces sp. NPDC045846. Lineage (NCBI taxonomy): Bacteria > Bacillati > Actinomycetota > Actinomycetes > Kitasatosporales > Streptomycetaceae > Streptomyces > Streptomyces sp. NPDC045846. The sequence continues at coordinate 735,491 of NZ_JBWKKJ010000001.1, forward strand.
GGATGCTCGTCAACGACGGCTACGGCTGCGGCTACGAGAACCTCGCCGAGACCGGCAAGGGCCTTCAGGCCCACAACGCCCAGCTGGGACTGTGGACCCAGGACGGCCTCGACAAGCTCGCCGACCAGGTCAAGGCGGGCCAGCGGGTGGCGAAGCTGGACGTGGCCTGGGTCGGCAACGGCTACGGCTTCGCCCTGAACGCCTGCGACCAGGCGAAGGCGGGCATCGAGAACAACAGCGACGCGCGCGGCTTCGTGTGGCTGCCCGTCTCGTGGGCCGGAGCACAGCGCTGCGGCGTCCTGTGGAGCGGCGACCAGAAGCTCAGCTGGGACTACCTGCGCTGGCAGATCCCCACCTACGCGGGGGCCACGCTGTCCGGCATCGCGTACAACACGGGTGACGTCGGCAGCATCTTCGGCCACGATCCCAAGATGTACACCCGCGACCTCCAGTGGAAGGCGTTCCTGCCCGCCATCATGACGATGGACGGCTGGGCCAAGGACCTCACCACCGGCAAGGCCGCCGATCAGCAGCCCTGGCTGGACGGCGAGCCGTACGCCTCCATCAACCGCAAGTACCTCCAGCTCAAGGAGCGGTTGATCCCGTACATGTACGGGCTCTCCAAGGAGGCCACGAAGACCGGCGTCGGCGCGGTCCGCCCGCTCTCCCTGGAGTACCCGGACGACCCCGACACCCTGGGTGCGAACGCCAAGTACGAGTTCCTGGCCGGGCCGGACTTCCTCGTCGCCCCCGTCTACAGCGACACCAGCGTCCGCGACGGCATCTACCTGCCCAAGGGCACCTGGACCGACTACTGGACGGGCCGGACCTACCAGGGTCCGACGACCATCGACCACTACGCGGCCCCGCTCGACACGCTCCCGCTGTTCGTGAAGGGCGGCTCGATCGTGCCGATGTGGCCCCGGAACACGACGTCCTGGCAGACCCGGGACAAGGGCGAGCTGGACTACGACGTCTATCCCCGCCTCGGCACGTCCTCCTACACGCTGTACGAGGACGACGGTGTGACCCGGCAGTTCACCCAGGGCGCCTCGGCCACCCAGCGGGTCCAGGTCACCTCGGCCGGGCGCGCCTCGGTCCTCAACGTCGGTCCCAGTGTGGGCAGGTACCAGGGCAAGCCGTCCGCCCGCTCCTACCGGTTCACCGTTCACTCCGCGTCGGCTCCCACCGTCGTCGCCCTCGGCGGGAACCGGCTGCACCGCTACGGCTCCGCGGCGGAGCTGGCCGCCGCGCGCACGGGCTGGTACGTCGATCCCGCGACCGGCGTGACGGAGGTGAGGACACCGGCGCAGTCGACCGGCCACGGCTTCTCCGTCGAGATCGCGTGACCTGACGCCCGCCACCGGGTCGGGGGCCGTACCGTGAGCCGTCCGGTACGGCCCCTCCGCGCGCCCGCGGAGAAGGCTGGGGCAAGATCGACGCACGGCTGAACAGGCACCCGAACGCCAGGAGATCGATTCGATGTCATTCCGCGCCATCCGTGTCACCCAGGACGAGCAGGGCCACCGGGCCGACACCGTCACGCTGGAGGAGAGCGAGCTCCACGAGGGCGATGTGACCGTCGCCGTGGACTACTCGACCGTCAACTACAAGGACGGCCTCGCCCTCGCCCACGGCAAGGGCATCGTGCGCACGTATCCGCTGGTGCCCGGCATCGACCTCGCGGGCACCGTCGAGTCGTCCGGGCACGCCTCGTTCGCGCCCGGCGACAAGGTGGTGCTCAACGGCTACGGCGTCGGCGAGCAGCACGACGGCGGATTCGCTCAGAAGGCGCGGGTCAGCGGCGACTGGCTGGTCCCGCTGCCCGAGGGCCTCACCACCCGGCAGGCGGCGGCGATCGGCACCGCCGGCTACACCGCGATGCTCAGCGTGCTCGCCCTGGAGGACGCGGGCGTCACCCCGGACAGCGGCGACGTCCTCGTCACCGGCGCCGCGGGCGGAGTCGGCTCGGTCGCCGTGGCGCTCCTCGCCGGGCTCGGCCACCGGGTGCTCGCCTCGACCGGACGCCCCGCCGAGAGCGACTACCTGCGCGAACTCGGCGCCGCCGAGATCATCGACCGGGCCGAACTCTCCGGTCCCGGCCGCCCGCTCGGCAAGGAGCGCTGGGCCGCGGCGGTCGACTCGGTCGGCAGCCACACCCTGGTCAACGCCCTCGCGAGCACCCGCTACGGCGGCACGGTCACCAGCTGCGGCCTGGCCCAGGGGATCGACCTGCCGGGCACCGTGCTGCCGTTCATCCTGCGCGGCGTGACCCTGGTGGGCATCGACTCCGTGCAGGCCCCGATGGAGCGGCGCGTGCGGGCCTACGAGCGGCTCGCCCGCGATCTGGACCTGACGCTGCTGGAGAAGATGACCACGCAGGTGCGCCTGGACGAGGTGCCCGCCGTCGCCGAGCGCATCCTCGCCGGTCAGGTCCGGGGCCGCACGGTCGTGGACGTCAACGCGTGAGGCCGGGCCGGGGGTCCGGCCTTCGATGAGGGGGCCGACGGTCCTGCACTCGGGTGTGCGGGGTCCCGTCGGCGGCCCTGCGGCGGACTTCCCGTGCCCCCGGGCACACCCCTCGCCGTCTTCGAACGCGATCGCGCTCGGTCTCCGAGGCGGTGGCCTCAGACGGTGATCCGGACCACCGGCTCGGGGGCGGGGAGTTCGGTCGGCAGGGGGGCGGGGAGGTCGGCGGGGGTGGCGCCGGTCAGCATGATCACTCCGCGGGCCGCGACGCCTCCCGACGCGGCCGCGATCAGCCAGCCGAGCGGGCCGCCGTGGAAGCTCTCGCCGAGCAGCGCGACCCCGATGACGGCGGCCGCCGCCGGGTTGGCGAGGTTCACCACGGCCAGCGGGGCGGCGAGGCCGCCGCGGTAGGCCGCCTGCGAGAGCAGCAGGCCGCCGACCGCGAAGGTCGCGACGAGCACCGCGAGCAGGGTGGTCTGCCACCAGGCGAGCGGGCCCCCGGGCAGTTCGCGGGCCAGCGAGGCGGTGACCGTCTGGGTCAGCGCGGACGCCACGCCCGAGGCGACGCCGGACGCGGTGGCGTGGCCGAGGCCGCCGCCGCGTGCGGAGTGCGCTCCGGCCCGTACGAGGAAGGCGAGCAGCAGCGCGGTGGCCGCGGCGATGGCGAGCGCCTCGCTCAGGCTGAGCGCGTCGCCGGGGGCGGCGGGGCCGGTGACGGCGATCAGGCCGGTGAGTCCGGCCAGCGTCCAGGCCGCGCCGCGCCACTCGCGCCGGGTGACGCGGCGCCGCTCGTAGTACGCGGAGAGCGGGAGGGCAGCGACCAGGGTGAGCGCGCCGAGCGGCTGGACCAGGGTCAGCGGGCCGTAGTGCAGCGCGGCCACGTGCATGAGCGCGCCGGCCGCGTTCAGGCCGACCGCCCACCACCACAGCGGGCGGGTGAGCAACCGCCCGATCCCGCCGCCGCCCTGGGCGGCGAGCCGGGACTGGCCGACGGCGGCCAGCGCGTAACCCGCGGCCGAGGCGAGCGAGAGCACGATGGCGAGCAGCGCGGATTCGTTCATCGCACGGCCTCGGAGAGCTCGGGCGCGGGGGTGCGCGTGGGAGCGGACGCCTGCGGGGACGCGAGAGCGGCCTCGGACGCGGGCCGCGACGCCGACCGGAGCGGCTTGGATGCCGCAGGCAACCTTGTGGGCCGCTGGGGCGCGGGCACGAAGTAGAGCACCGCGCCGAGCACCGCGGTGGCCACGATCGCGTCCAGCCAGTAGTGGTTGGCGGTGCCGACGACCACGAACAGGGTGAGCGCCGGGTGCAGCAGCCACAGCCAGCGCCAGCGGCCGCGGGTCGCCATGATCAGCCCGATGGCGACCATCAGCGCCCAGCCGAAGTGCAGCGAGGGCATCGCGGCGAACTGGTTCGCCATGGCGTCGTTGTCCGGTGTCGCCGCGTACACGGAGGGCCCGTAGACCTGGGCGGTGTCGACGAGGCCCGCGGCGGTGAGCATGCGGGGCGGGGCGAGCGGGACCGTGATGTGCAGCACCAGGGCCGCCGCCGTGAGCCCGGCCAGAACGCGGCGGGACCAGAGGTAGTGGGCCGGGCGGCGCAGGTACAGGTAGACCAGGAAGGCCACCGTGGCCGGGAAGTGCACGGTCGCGTAGAAGGTGTTGGCGGCCTTGACGAGGGTGTCGCCGTGCAGCAGCAGGTGCTGGACCGAGCCCTCGCCGGGCAGGTGCAGGGCGCGCTCCCAGCTCCACACGCGGTCGGCGTTGTCGAAGGCGCTCGCCTCGTGCCCGTTCGCCAGCTGTCGGCCGAACTTGTAGACGAGGAAGAGCGCGGTCACGAGCAGCAGCTCGCGCACCAGGGGCGGCCGGGAAGCGGTCGTCTCCGGTCCGGTGGGGCGGGTCTGGCGACGCGCCCCCGTGGTTATACCGGCAAACATTCTCCGGCCCCTTAGAACCTGGATCGATACGTGGAAGAAACACAAGCAAACGTAGGAAGGCTAGATCGAAACTCATCGAGACGCAAACGTCTCGATACGTTTGCGTCTCGATTGAGCGGAGCCTACTCTCGTACGTGCAGGAGCACCGCTTGTTTTCTTCGGAGGGAACGATGTCGACGCAGGCCGCCACGGCCGCTGCCCGCCGCAGCAAGATCAGCCCCGAGCGTGAGCTGGAGCTGTACGCCGCCGTGTTGGACCTGCTGAGAGAGGGCGGCTACGACTCCGTGACGATGGAGGGGGTCGCCGCGCGGACCAAGTGCGGCAAGGCCACCCTGTACCGCCAGTGGAAGAACAAGCCGCTGCTCGTCACGGCGGCGCTCGGACGCAGCCGCTGCTCCTTCTTCTCCGGCATCGACACCGGCACGCTCGCCGGGGACCTGCGCGAGGCGGCCCGGGCGGTCGGCCGCCGGGAAGGACCCGACACCGCGCTGATGGAAGCCGTCGGCCAGGCCTACATCAAGCACCCCGACCTGCGTGAGGCGCTGCGCGAGACCGTTCTGAACCCCGAGATCGCCGCGCTCGACGCGATGCTGAGGCGCGGGGTCGAGCGCGGCGAGGTGGCGGCGGACAACCCGGCCATCGGCTACGTCGCCCCCATGGTCATGGGCATGCTGCGCGTCGAGCGGCTCTTCGAGGAGCGCTTCCAGGGCGGGGACACGCTGCTCGGCCTGATGGAGTCGGTCATCTTCCCGGCGCTGCGGATCGGCTGACCCGACCCCTCAACCCGCCAGTGGCGCAGGCCCGTTGAGGGCCAGGCATGGCCCGGCGGCTCAGACCGCCAGGACCGTCACCCCGGCCTCGGTGAAGCGGGCGGCGGTCTCCGGTGAGACGCCCGTGTCGGTGACCAGGGTGCCCACCTGGGCCGTCGCGCAGATCCGCGCGAACGTCCGCTTGCCGAGCTTCGTGGAGTCCGCCGCCACCACCACGCGCTCGGCCCGCTCGCAGAGCAGCCGGTTGATCCCGGCCTCGTCCTCGTCGTGCGCCGAAGCGCCGTGCGTCACGTCGAACGCGCCGACGCCCAGCACCGCCACGTCCATGGTGATCTGGTTGAGCACCCCGCCCGCGAGCGGCCCGGTGAGCTCGTACGACTGGGGGCGGGCCACCCCGCCGGTCACCACGATCTTGAACTGCGGCCGCACCGCGAGCTCGTTCGCGATGTTGAGCGCGTTCGTCACGATCGTCAACGCCGGTGATCCGGTGGCCAGTTCGGGCCGCACGGCCAGGGCGCGGGCGACCTCCGTGGTGGTGGTGCCGCCGGTCAGGCCGACCGCCTCACCGGGGGCCACCAGATCCGCCACGGCCTTCGCGATGCGCTGCTTCTCCGAGGCCTGGCGCGCCGTCTTGTAGCGCAGGGGCAGCTCGTAGGAGACGCCGTGCACGAGCGCGCCGCCCCGGGTGCGCACCAGCATCTGCTGCTCGGCGAGCTGGTCGAAGTCCCGGCGGATCGTCGCGGCCGACACCCCGAGCGCCGCCGCCGCCTCGTCGACGTCGAGACGGCCCTGTTCCACGAGCAGTTCGAGGAGCGCCTGCCAGCGGGCGTCACGGGACATCCGCGCCCTCCGTTCTTCGTACCGGTAACCGTCCGTAATGACCTTAGCGCACGCCCGAATGCTTGATTGTGCTCGAAATCTAGCTATCTTTTGCAGAAACAAGCATGCGCTGTGAGCGGCGGACGCGTCAGATCCAGAGGGTGGGAGCCCGGCATGAGCCATGTCGAGAACGAACTGAACAGCCAGCCCGAATGCTGGAAGCGAGCGGCCGACCTGGCCCTCCAGCACAAGGACGCCCTGCCCGCCCCCGGCGAACGCGTCGCCGTGGTCGGCTGCGGCACCTCCTTCTTCATGGCGCAGGCCGTCGCCGCCCTGCGCGAGAGCGCCGGCCTCGGCGAGACCGACGCCTTCGCCGCCTCCGAGTTCCCCGCCTCCCGCGCCTACGACCGGGTCGTCGCGCTGACCCGCTCCGGCACCACCACCGAGGTGCTCGACCTGCTCGCCCAGGTGCGCGGCCGCACCCGTACGACCGCGATCACGGCCGACCCCACCACCCCGGTGATGGAGGCCGCCGACGACATCGTGGTGCTCGACTTCGCGGACGAGGAGTCGGTCGTCCAGACCCGCTTCGCCACCACCGCGTTCACCCTGCTGCGCGCCCACCTCGGGCTGCACACCGAGCAGGCCGTCACCGACGCCCGCACCGCGCTCGCCGAGCCCCTGCCCGAAGGCCTCGTGGAATCCACCCAGTTCAGCTTCCTCGGCCGGGGCTGGACCAACGGCCTCGCCCAGGAAGCCGCCCTCAAGATGCGCGAGGCTTCGCTGTCCTGGACCGAGGCCTACCCGGCGATGGAGTACCGCCACGGCCCCATCAGCATCTCCACCACCACGACCGCCACCTGGATGTTCGGCGAAGCCCCCGAGGGCCTCGCCGAGCAGGTGGCCGCCACCGGCGCCCGGTGGATCGAGGGCCGCCTCGAACCGCTCGCCGAACTCGTCCGCGCCCAGCGCCTGGCCGTCGCCGTCGCGGCCGCCCGGGGGCTCGACCCGGACCGGCCGCGCCACCTCACCCGCTCGGTCATCCTCGACGGCGCCTGAGGCGGAACGGCGCGTGACACCGAACCACGGGACACAGGTGAAGGGGAAGCACTGATGCCACTCGCACGGACCGGCACACTCGTCGCCGAGGCCGCCGTCAAACGCCGCGCCGTCGCGGCCTTCAACATCATCACGCTCGAACACGCCGAGGCCGTCATCGCCGGCGCCGAGGCCGCCAGGTCGCCCGTCGTCCTCCAGGTCAGCGAGAACGCGGTCAAGTTCCGCTACGGCCGGGTCCTGCCGCTCGCCCGCGCCGCCGCGGCGGCCGCCGAAGCCGCCTCCGTGCCCGTCGCCCTCCACCTCGACCACGTCAAGCAGGACGAACTCCTGCGCCAGGCCGCCGACGCCGGATTCAGCTCCGCCATGTACGACGCCGCCCATCTGCCGTACGAGGAGAACCTGGCCGCGACGCGGGCCGCGGCCGACTGGGCGCACACCCAAGGCCTGTGGATCGAGGCCGAGTTGGGCGAGGTCGGCGGCAAGGACGGCAAGGCCCCGCTGGACGCCCACGCGCCCGGCGCGCGCACCGACCCCGGCCAGGCGCGGCAGTTCGTCGCCGAGTCCGGCGTCGACGCGCTCGCCGTCGCCATCGGCAGCACCCACGCCATGACCTCGCGCACCGCCGAACTGGACCACGCCCTCCTTGCCCGCCTGGACGACGCGCTGAGGGTGCCGCTGGTCCTGCACGGCTCCTCCGGCGTCCCGGACGACGCGCTGGCGGCCGTGGTGGCCGGAGGCATCGCCAAGGTCAACATCGGCACCGCGCTCAACATCGCCATGACCGACGCGATCCGCGCCTACCTCGCCGCCCACCCCGAGGCGGTCGACGCCCGCACCTATCTGACGGTGGGCCGCCAGGCGATGGCGGCGACCGTCACCCGCCTCATCGGAGTGCTGGACCGGACCGCCTGAGGCGCACGCCCCCGCCGCCGGGCCCGTCCACGGCCCCGGCGGCGAAAGCGCCACGTTCTGCCCGCCCGGCGCTCTTCCGATGTGGCCGGACGTCGTAGACGATGGGCCTGTGGACAGGCATGAGCACGCTCGGCTCGACGCGCTGCAGCGCGACCCCTATCCGCACTATGCGCGGGCCCGGCACGCCGAAGGCCTGACCTTCGTGCCGGAGCTCGACGCCTGGCTGGTGGCCCGGGACGCGGACGTACGCGAAGTCCTGCGCCGCCCGGAGGCGTTCTCCTCCGCCAACTCCCTGCGCCCCGACGTCCTGCCGGGGCCCGCGGTGCTCGCCGAGATGGGCCGGGGCTTCGGCGGCCGGCCGGTCGTGGTGAGCTCCGACGGAGCCCTGCACCAGCGGCTGCGCGCCCCGATCGTGCACGGCCTCTCGCCCACCCGCGTCACCGCGGTCGTGCCGTACGCCGTGGACCGGGCCTCGGCGCTGATCGACGGCTTCGCCGAGCGCGGCTCGGCCGACCTCATGGCCGAGTTCGCCCTCAAGCTGCCCGGGCAGGTGATCGGACGCCTGGTGGGCCTGGACCCGTCGGACGTCCCGCTCGTCGTGCACGGCGGCCACCAGGCCGAACAACTGCTGTTCCGGCCGCTGCCGGAGGAGGTCCAACTCGCCGCGGCCCGCGACGTCGTGGAGATGCAGCACCTCCTGGACCGCTACGTACGGGAGCGCCACGCCCACCCGCGGGACGACCTGTTCACCACGCTGATCAGCGCGCTCGCCCCCGGCGGCGAGTCGCCCGCCACCGAGCTCACGCTGGACGAGCGCCACGAGATGGTGGCCCATCTCCAGAACTTCCTGCTCGCCGGGCACCTCACCACCAGCGCCCTGATCGGCTCGACGGTGCTGCACCTGATGCACCACCCCACCCAGTGGGAACTGCTCTGCGAGAAGCCCGAGTTGATCCCGGCCGCCGTCGAGGAGGCCGCCCGCTACGACAGCCCGATCCAGGGCTTCCGACGCATCACGACCCGCCCGGTCGTGCTCTCCGGCACCGAACTGCCCACCGGCGCGGTGGTGTTCGTGGCGTACGGATCCGCCAACCGCGACCCCAGCCGTCACGAACGGCCCGACGTCTTCGACATCACCCGCCCGCCGACCCGCCACCTGGCCTTCGGGTACGGGGTGCACGGCTGTCCGGGATCGTCGCTGGCCCGCGAGCAGCTCCGGATCACCCTGGAACTGCTGACCGCGCGGCTGCCGGGGATGCGCCTGGCCGAGGACAGACCCGTCGTCATGCGCCCGACGATGATCCACCGCTCACCGGAGGAGCTTCACCTGGTGTGGTGAGATCCTCAACTCGGCTTAGAGACACGCCAGTTGTCCGATGTATCGGCACTCCGGTCGCGGCCGAACGCCCGATTGGTGAGGTAATCTCCGCTGATCCCGGTCCTACCGTCGGCTCCGCTCGCGGCATATCCTCCGACCATGCGAGTCGCACTCTTCGTCACCTGCGTCAACGACGCGGTGTACCCGGCCACCGGCATCGCGACGGTGAAGCTGCTCGAACGGCTGGGGGTCGAGGTCGCGTTCCCGGCGGGGCAGACCTGCTGCGGACAGCCGCAGTTCAACACCGGCTACCGGCACGAGACCGAGCCCCTGGTCCGCCGGATGGGACGGGTCTTCGAGGGCTACGACCACATCGTGACCCCCTCGGGATCCTGCGCGGCGATGGTCCGCGAGCAGTACCCGCGCATCGCCCGCAAGGCGGCCGCCGAAGGCCGGGGCGCCGAGCTCGGCGAGGCCGCCGCGTCGCTGGCACCCCGCATGTACGAGCTGACCGAGTTCCTCGTCGACGTGCTGGGGGTGACCGACGTCGGCGCCTGGTTCCCGCACACCGTCACCTACCACCCCTCCTGCCACGGCCTGCGCTCGCTCGGCCTGGGCGACCGGCCGCGACGGCTCCTCGAGGCCGTCAAGGGCCTGGAGCTGCGCGAGCTGCCCGGCGCCGAGGAGTGCTGCGGCTTCGGCGGCACCTTCGCGGTCAAGAACCCCGACGTCTCGGCGGCCATGGGCGCCGACAAGGTGCGCAACGCCCTCTCCACCGGAGCCGGCGTGCTGTGCGGCGCCGACAACTCGTGCCTGATGCACATCGGCGGCATCCTCCACCGGCAGGACGCCCCGCTGCGGGCCCTCCACATCGCCGAGATCCTGCTCAGCACGGAAGCGGAGCCCCACGTATGAGCGGCACCTTCGTCGGCATGCCCGCGTTCCCGAAGGCGGCCCGCGACGCCGTCCACGACACCACGCTGCGCGGCAACCTGCGCCACGCCACCCACACCATCCGGGACAAGCGCGCCAAGGCGGTCGCGGAACTCGCCGACTGGCAGCAGCTGCGCGAGGCGGGCAAACGGATCAAGGACCACACGCTCCGCCACCTCGACCGCCACCTCCTCCGGCTGGAGGAGGCGGTCACCGCGGCCGGGGGCACCGTGCACTGGGCCGCCGACGCGGACGAGGCCAACCGGATCGTCACCGCTCTGGTCAAGGCGACCGGGGAGAGCGAGGTCGTCAAGGTCAAGTCGATGGCCACCCAGGAGATCGGCCTCAACGAGGCGCTCGCCGCCGAGGGCATCCACGCCTACGAGACCGACCTCGCGGAGCTCATCGTCCAGCTCGGCGACGACCGGCCCTCGCACATCCTCGTCCCGGCGATCCACCGCAACCGGGGCGAGATCCGCGACATCTTCCGGGAGCGGATGGGGAGTTGGGGCAGGCCGGCCCCGGACGGGCTCACCGACACGCCCGCCGACCTCGCCGAGGCGGCCCGGCTCCACCTGCGCGAGAAGTTCCTGCGGGCCAGGGTCGGGATCTCGGGCGCCAACTTCATGGTCGCCGAGACCGGCACCCTGGTCGTCTTCGAGTCCGAGGGCAACGGCCGCATGTGCCTGACCCTTCCCGACACCCTGATCTCGGTCGTCGGCATCGAGAAGGTGGTCCCGACCTGGCAGGACCTGGAGGTGTTCCTCCAGACGCTGCCGCGGTCCTCGACGGCCGAGCGGATGAACCCGTACACGAGCATGTGGACCGGCACCGTCGAAGGCGACGGGCCGCGGGACTTCCACCTCGTGCTCCTCGACAACGGCCGCACCGCAGCGCTGTCCGACGAGGTGGGCCGCCAGGCCCTGCGCTGCATCCGCTGCTCCGCCTGTCTCAACGTGTGCCCCGTGTACGAACGGGCGGGGGGCCACGCCTACGGCTCGGTCTACCCGGGCCCCATCGGCGCCATCCTCACGCCCCAACTCCGGGGCACCACGAGCGAGATCGACGCGTCGCTGCCGTACGCGTCCTCGTTGTGCGGCGCCTGCTACGAGGTCTGTCCCGTCGCCATCGACATCCCGGAGGTCCTGGTCCACCTCCGCGAGAAGGTCGCCGACCAGGGCGGCCCGGGCCACCGTCTGGAGAAGGCGGCGATGAAGGCGGCCAGTTGGGCCATGGACCGTCCGCGGATCATGGCGGCGGGGGAGCGGGCCGCGGCGCGCACCCGCGCCCTGCACCCGAAGCGGCCGCCGGGCGCCACGGCCTGGACCGACAGCCGTGACCTGCCCGAACTCCCCGAGGAACCCTTCCGCGACTGGTGGAGGAAGAACCGCTCATGAGCTCACGCGACGCGATCCTGGCCCGGGTGCGGGCCGCCGTCGGCGACGCCCCGGTGGCCCCCGCCGTCCTGCGCGACTACCTGACGAGCCACACCCCCGACGACCCGGCGGCCGTCCTCGACCTGCTGCACGAGAACCTCGCCGACTACCGCGCGCTCGTGCACCGTACGGACGCGGCCGGGGTGGGCGCCCTCGTCGCCGAACTGCTCGCCGCGCGGGGAGCCCGGAGCGTGCTGGTGCCCGACGGGCTGCCGCCGCGGTGGACGGCGGCCGCCTCCTGCGAGCGGGTCGAGGACGCCGCCGGGTCGACGGCGGCCCAGCTCGACGCCGTCGACAGCGTCGTCACCGGCTGCGCGCTCGCCATCGCCGAGACCGGCACCCTCGTCCTGGACGGGGGGCCGGGCCAGGGGCGCCGCCGCGTCACCCTCGTCCCCGACCACCACATCTGCGTCGTACGCGTCCCGGACCAGGTCGTCGCCTCCGTCCCGCAGGCCATGCGGCGGCTCGACCCGCGCCGCCCGCTGACCTGGATCTCGGGCCCCTCGGCCACCAGCGACATCGAACTCGACCGGGTGGAGGGCGTCCACGGCCCGCGCACCCTCGAAGTGGTCCTGCTCAGCGGGTGATCCGGGGTGCCTCGGCCGCCGCGTCCACCGGGCCGGGCAGCCGGCCCGCCAGCTCCTGGGCCCACCGGGCGAGGCCGTCCAGGTCGATCCCGTACGTCGGCACGCCGTCGCGCGCCGCGTACCGGGCGAGCGAGCCGGTGCCGCGCTCCAGGAGCGAGGCCCCGCCCTTCGCGTTGCCGCGCGCGGCGTGCGTCAGGCCCACCGCCAGCTGCGCCAACCCCCGCCACAGCGGCTCCTCCTGGGCCGGACCCGCCTTCCAGGCGTCCTCGAACACCTCGTGCGCGTGGAACGGCATGCCCGCGTCCAGCAGACGCTGGGCCTCCCGCACCGTCTCCCCGGGCGACCTCGTCACGCCCTCCGGCTGACGGGCCACCCCCTCGGCGCCGTAGGGCAACGGCCGGCCGAGCCCGTCCCGGGGCCGGGCGTTACGGGCCCGCCCCTCGTCGTCACGATCGCGGTGCGCTGAACTGTCCATGCGGCGATTGTCCCCCGTTCCTGCCGCGGTCCCGGAGTGCGGTATGGTTCTCGTGCACGAACGGCCGGGGGAAACCCCAGGTCAGACGGGCACCGGGACGTGGCGCAGCTTGGTAGCGCACTTGACTGGGGGTCAAGGGGTCGCAGGTTCAAATCCTGTCGTCCCGACTCGAAGGAGTCGTGGCCCAAAGGCCGCATCGGAAATCTTCCGATGCGGCCTTTCGGCGTTCCGGGGGCGCTCCGGAGGCCTGGTCATCGAGGAACCCCCGCCGCGCGGGGCGCAGTTCACCGCGCGGCGCGGTCGCGCACTCGACCGCGGCGCCCCACGGGACGAGTGAACCATGCGGCCCGGGGCGGATGTGACTGGTGCGTCACACGGAAAACCACCAGCGCGAGGCGGCCTTCCTGGAGGATCAAACAAGAGGTGTATCGGCCATACCGCCTTGCATCTACGATGCAGAAACTCATGTTCACCTGGTGAATGCGAGAACCGGTCCACTGGCCCGGCACCCGCACCAAGGAGCCCCTCATGCACGTCGAAGACCTCCTGCGTCTCGAATCGCTCGACCTGGAACTGCTCTGGGGCGGGGAACAGCAGCTCGTCCGGGAGATCACCGGCGTGACCGCCACCGACCTGGAGGACCCCACCCGCTTCCTGCGGCCGGGCGAGGTCGTCCTGAGCGGCCTGGTGTGGTGGAGCCCCGGCAACGGGACCGAGAAGGTCAGCCGTTTCGTCTCGGCGCTCGCCACGGCCGGGGCGGCGGCGCTCCTGGCCGGCGAGGAGACCCACGGCGGCGTGCCCGACGAGCTGACCCGCTCGTGCCGTGAGAACGGCATCGCCCTGCTCGCCGTCCCCTCGCGCACCAACTTCCGTGCCATCACCGAGGCCGTCTACCTGCGCCAGTGGGGAGACCTCAGCAGGCGCCCCACCTCCCACCGCTACGCCCTGCCCGAGAACGTCCGCAGCGAACTGAGCGACCTCGTCCGCGCGGGCGCGGAGCCCGAAGTCCTGCTCGACCGCGCGCTCGCCCACCTCGGGGCGCCCGACTGCTACGTACTGACCCCGACGGGGCGCACCGTGGCCCGCACCCCGAAGGCCCCCGCGCTCCCCGCGCGGCGGGCCCGTGAGCTGCTGCGCCGCGCGCCCGACGGCCTCACCCTGCGGATCGACACCGACAGTTCGCCCTACGACGGCTGGCACCTGCACCTCGTCGACGCGACGGCCGTGCCACCGCGCCTGCTGCACGAGACGGCGGACGTGTTCGCCGACCACCGGTACGGCCGGGACCGGACGAGGGACGAGACCCGCAGGCGGGCCGGCGAACTGGTCCGCCTCATCGACGCGCCGGGCGCCGATTCCGCCGCGCTGCGCGGTGCGCTCGCGGCCTGCGGACTGGCCCACGAGGGCCCGTACCGCGTCGTCATCGCCGCCACGGACGCCGAGGCGGACCAGGGGGCGGCGGCCGACGCGCTCGCCGAGGTGCTGCGCCACACGCCCGGCCGGCCGTTCGCCCTGGGGCGGCTGCCGCACGGAGAGGCCGTGGCCGTTGTGCGGGCCGGGCCCGAACTTCCCGACGAGATACGGGAGTTGTAGTCCGTGGCGCACGGCTGCGCGCCGCACGTGCCGCTCCACGGCGGTGTCGGCGCCCAGGTCGCCACCGCGGACGGGCTCAACTCCAGCCTGACCGGCGGCCGTTATGCCCTCGCCGCGGCGCGTTCGCGTGTCCCCGGGGGAGCGGGGCTGGGCTCGGTGGAGGAGCTGACCACTCTGGAGGGGCTGCTCGCGGGCATACCCGCCGACGTCCGCGCCGCCTACCACGACCGGGTCCTCGGCCCTCTGGCCGACGACGGCAACGCCTCCTCCCAGATGCTCCGCGAGACCCTGGAGTGCTTCCTCGCCCACAACGGCTCCTGGGCGCGCACCGCCGAGGCCCTGCACCTGCACGTCAACACGGTCCACTACCGCGTCCAGCGCATCGAGGTCCTCACCGGACGCGACCTCTCCCGCCTGGAGCACAAGCTGGATCTGTACGCCGCGCTGCGCTGCCGCTGACGGCCCCGGGCCGGGGGCACCCGCACGGGCGCGGCGTCATGGAATGTGGCTCTATGGGTAGGGAGAGCCTGTTCGTGCGGTTGGCGTGGCCTGAGCGGGAAGGGGCAGGGGATGCAGTCGTGGGCGGCCGGAGTGCTGGAGCCGAGCGGGCAGGGCTGGCTCCAGGCGGGCGAGTTCGGCCTGGCGTTCCTGCTCTCGGCGGCCATCGGCCTGGAGCGGGAGATCCGGCAGAAGGCCGCCGGGCTGCGGACCTACACCACGGTCGGGGTCGGGGCGGCCCTGTTCACCCTGGTCAGCAAGTACGGCTTCACCGACGTCCTGAGCGCCGGGACGGTCGAGCTCGACCCGTCCCGGGTGACGGCGCAGATCGTGTCGGGGGTCGGCTTCATCGGGGCCGGGGTCATCTTCGTGCACCGCGGGTCGGTCCAGGGACTCACCACGGCGGCGACGATCTGGCTGACGGCGGCCGTGGGCGCGGCCGCCGCCGCGGGGCTGCCGCTGCTCTCGGTCCTGGCGACGGCCGCGTACTTCGTCGTCGCCTACGCGGTGCGTCCCCTCGTCCACCGGCTGCCCGCGATGCGGTCCGTGGCGACGACCTTCCGGATCACCTACGAACAGCGGCCCGGGCTCGTGCGGGAGGTCATGGAGCAGTGCGAGCGTGCCGGGTTCACCGTCGCGGGGCTGCAGATGCTCAGGGCGGGCGGCGTCGGGGACACGGCGGAGGTCCTGGTCTCCGCGGTCGGTCGCGGCGACCTGGGCGCCCTCACCGCGCGGTTCGCGGACGTCGCGGGAGTGGTGGCCTGCAACCGGGAGGGCGACCAGGACGAGTGAGGTCGGCCGGGACCCCGAGGCGTCTCAGGCCGGGCGCTCGACGGCGGCCGCCCGTGCCTTTCCGGGCCCACGGGTCGCGAGGAGGCCCAGGAGCACGGCGAAGGTGATCGCGACGATGTGCTCCCGGCCCGCCAGATTCGGTTTCTCGAAGGAGCGGATCACGGTCGGGGTGACGGCGAACAGGAACAGCACGGGCGCCCGCTTGACCGTGGCGATGTGCGCGAACAGGCCGACCACCGCCGCGGACGCCCCGGTGTCGATGACATGGGCCGCCTCCGGCGGGAGCCCCCACCACCGGGGCCCCACGGCGATCATGACGCGGGCGCTGAGCGTGCCCGCGAGCGAGACGGCGTAGGCGACCACCAGCGTCCGGGTGCGGCCGAGCACCAGCTGGGCCAGCGCGAACCCGATGAACAGCACGGGGATGCCGGGCAGGGCGGGCAGGTCGCGGGCCGGGACGAACAGCGAGAGCGGTGTGCGGAGCAGCACGAGCGGGAGCGGGATGTCGCCCCGGACGTGCGAGGTGAGCCGCACCAGCGTCGCCCCGGTGTGGTACTGGTCGACGGCGTGCAGCGAGAGGACCGCCGCCGAGGCGACGATCGCGACGAGGATGCCCGACAGGCCGCGCCGCGCGAGCGCGCGCACGGGCCGCACCACGATGGAGCGGAACTCGCGGAGCAGGTTGCGCCCGAGGAAACGTACGAAGCGCTTGAGGCTGCGTTCGGCTGGGCCGACCGGCCGGGCCACCGGTGCGGCGACGGGGCGCAGCACTTCCACGGCGGCCGGTTCCGGCCGCGCCGCCCGCACCCGGGCTTCCGTGTCCCCGCGCACCATCAACTCCCAGACCCGCTCCGGCCAGGGACTCCCCACCGACCTCCGCTCGATCTTGCCATGGGGCGCACTCGGGTCGGGGCCCGCCCCCGGGACCCATTCGACCAGGTGTGCGGCGCCTTGTCGCGCACGTATATATGGGTGCTTACCCCCATGAAACTGACAGATCTGACTCAAATCGATAATCAGGCCACTCGATGGGGTGAAAGGCGTATTAGGCATAACCCCTCCAGCCCCTCCCGCGTTGATGGCGGTGCGGGCGAGTGGCCCGCGCCGAACTCCGGAAGGCAGGAAACCAATGAGACGGGTCGCCATGAAAGGCCTGGTCACGGCGGTGGCCACGGGCGGTGTGCTGGTCGCGGCCGGCTACGCCTACGCGGACTCCAGCGCCGACGGCAAGGCTGACTCCTCCCCGGGCGTGCTGGCGGGCAACGCCGTGCAGCTTCCGGTGAACGTCCCGGTCAACGTGTGCGGAAACACCGTCGACGTGCTCGGGCTGCTCAACCCCAGCGCGGGCAACACCTGCGCCAACCGCCCGGGCGGGCACCACGGCGCCAAGGGCGGACCCGTGCACGGCGACACCGGCGGAGCCACCGCGACCGGACGCGGAAAGGATTCGCCCGGTGTGGTCTCGGGCAACGGCCTCCAGCTCCCCGTCGACCTCCCCGTCAACATCTCCGGGAACTCGGTCAGTGTCGTCGGCGTGCTGAACCCGGCCGTCGGCAACACCGCGACCAACGGGTCCACGCCGGTCCGCCACCACCCCGCCACGCCGCCCGCCTCGCACCCGGCGCCCGCACCGGCTCCGGCCGCCCCCGCGACCCCTGTGCTGCCCGTGCCGCGGGCGGCCGCCCTGGCCCACACCGGCGCCGACGGGATGGGCCTGGCCGTACCCGCCTCCGCCGCCCTGCTCCTGAGCGGCGGAATCCTCTACCGCAGGTTCCGCGGCGCCACGCGGTAGCGCGCGCGAAGGAGTCGTGGCCCCGGCGCGGATGCCGGGGTCACGTCCATGCCACGGCACGGCTCAGCCGTGCGGGGGCGGGCACGCGACCCGGATCTCCGGACTCGTGTAGGTGTCGCTCGCCGAGTGGAGGCCGCCGCCGTACTCGTAGTAGAGGTACGAGGAGAAGCTCAGGGTCCGCCCGCACGCGGAGTCCGGGGCGACGCGGTAGGTCAGCGTCACCGTGCGGCTCGCGCCGGGGGCCAGCGGAACCGCGTAGTCGAGGCCCAGCCTGGCCGTGTCCGTGCAGGGGTCACCCGCCGCGTCACATGCCACCAGGGTGTACTTGAGGTCGCCCTGCCGGGCGGTCTCCCAGGTCGGCTGGATCGACTGGTAGACGAACCGGATGCCGGTCGCCTGGGTGTTGGTGAGCGTCATCGTCAGGTCCACGGTGGAGCCGGGGACGACCGCGTCCGTGTCGGTGGCGAACGCGAGGTCGGCCGTGTCGGCGTTCGCCGGGACGTCCACGCTGAACAACAGGGCGCCGACGCACGACAGGACCGCGGCGAGGCCGAGACCTACGAGGCGTGTCGTGTTCATGAGCTCGCAGAGTAGAAGCCGCCGCGCCTCCCGTCGCCCCTTTCCGCACAGCACAGCGGGCGGACGGCTCGAAACGCCCGGTACTCGTGGGTAGGGCGGGACGCGTCCCGTTCGGGCGGGTCCGCCCAGTACAGCCCGAGGATCGCGGGGCCCGGCGCCCGACCGCGCGCCGGTCGGCCCCCCTCCGCGAAGGCGCCGCGGAAACGGCGCACTCCGTACTGGCGCCGCTCTCCCCAAGTGAGCTGAGGTTGAGGGCAGTTGGCGGCACGGAGCGGGAACCGGCTTGGCGCCGCGGCGCGTTGGGCAGTCAAGCGTGGGTACGGCTTCGCACGAGCCGACAGCGCGAGCGCATAGGGGGCGGAAGGCGTCATGGAGCAGACGGCCTGGCGATTCTCGGACGACCGCGGACAGGTGTCGACGGCGGCCGCGCCCCCGTCCCGCGTGGTGGCCTACATCCAGGCCGGGGCCACCCTGGAGGACCTGGGGGTCCGGCCGGTGGCGGTGTTCGGGTCCTTTCACGACGGCGCGGACCCCGACCCGGCCAAGTCGGGCGCGCTGGAGCCGGACGAGGTCGGCTATCTGGGAGCGGGAGGCGACCTCGGCGTGGAGGCGCTGCTCGCCCCCGGTCCGGACCTCGTCGTCGCCGTCAGCTACGGCGGCGGCCAGGTGTACGGCCTCGATCCCGAGACGGCCAAGCACCTGGAGGAGCGGGTCCCGGTCGCGGTGCTCGACGTGGGTCAGGCCCGCACGCTCGCGCGCGTACGGCTCCGGTTCGCCGATCTGGCACGGTCGTTGGGGGCCCCGCCCGAGGACGGGACGGCCCTGACCGCGGCCGAGGACCGCCTGCGTGCGGCGTCCGCGCGCGCACCGCGGACGCGCGTCCTCGCGCTCTCCCCGGCGGGCCCGGACGAGGTCCACCTGGCGCGCCCCCAGGCCTGGCCGCAGCTGCGGGACCTCGCGGAGCACGGCGCGGATCTGATCGAACCGGGGGAGGGGGCGGGCGCCAGCTGGCGCACGACGGGGTGGGCGACCGCGGCCGGACTGCGCCCCGCCATGGTCCTCGTGGACGTCCGGTCCAACGCCGCCCCGCTCGAAGCCCTGCGGTCCGACGCGTCATGGCGGGCCCTGGAGGGCGCGGCCCGCGTCGTGCCCTGGAACCCGGAGTCCCCGTGCAGCGCCCGCGCCCACGCGGCCTTCCTCGCACAGGTCGCCGACGCGCTGGAAGGAGTGTGAGCACGCGGTGTCCGGGCGCCCCGGGGGCGTCCATCGGGCGATGGTGCCGAGCCGGTCAACAGCCGGGTGGGCCACACCGGTTGACCCCTCCGCAGCCCGGATGCCCTGGAGGCGCCCATCGGGCGGGGATGTCGAGTCGGTCAACAGCCATGTGGGCGATACCGGTTGAGCCGCTCAGTAAGTCCGGGCGACCCGGAGGCGCGCCACCGGGCAAGGGCGCCGAGCCGGTCAACAGCCGTGTGGGCCAGACTGGTTGACCCCTTACGCAGTCAGGAGAGCCAGACGATGACCACCCTGCCCAGCCGCGTGCCCCTCGACCCCTTCGGGTCGGACATAGCCGCCGAGAGCGCCCGCCTGCGCGCTCTCGGCCCGATCGTCGCGATCACCTTGCCCGGCGGCATCCCCGCCTGGGCGCCCACCCGCTACGACACCCTCAGGACACTGATCCTCGACCACCGCATCAGCAAGGACCCGCGCCGGCACTGGGCGCTGTGGCCCGAGCTGGACCAGCACCCCGACTGGGGCTGGATCCTGGGCTGGGTCGGTGTGATCAACATGCTCTCCAGCTACGGGCCCGACCACACCCGGCTGCGCAGGCTCGTCGCCCCCAGCTTCACCGCCCGGCGCACCGAGGCGATGCGGAGCCGGGTCGAGGCCATCACCGCCGAACTCCTCGACGGGCTCGCCGAAGCCGCCGCCTCCGGTGGTCCCGTCGACCTCAAGGCGGGGTACGCCCACCCGCTCCCGATGCGGCTCATCTGCGAACTCTGCGGTGTTCCCGACCACTTGACGTCGGCGACCGGCCGGCTGATCGCCGCCATCATGGACACCTCCGACCCCAGCCCCCGGCACGCCGCCTTCGTGCAGGAGCAGATCGCCACCGTCCTCCCGGCCCTCGTCGCGTACAAGACCGAGCGACCCGGCGACGACATGACGACCGAGCTGATCAAGGTGCGCAACGAGGACGGCGACCGGCTCAGCGCCGACGAACTGGTCCACACGCTGCTCCTGGTCATCGGCGCCGGGTTCGAGACCACCGTCAACCTCATCGGCAATGCCGTCGTCGCGCTCCTGAGCGATCCCGGCCAGCTCGCGGCCGTCCGCTCGGGGGCCACGACCTGGGGCGCCGCCGTCGACGAGACGCTCCGGGTGCACCCCTCGATCGCCAACCTGCCGCTGCGGTTCGCGGTCAGCGACGTCACGGTCGACGGCGTGACCATCCCGGCGGGCGACGCGATCGTCACCAGCTACGCGGCCGCGGGTCTCGACCCGGCGCGCTACGGTGCCCGGGCGGACGCCTTCGACGCGGCCCGCGGCGCCGACGACCACCTCGCCTTCGGCGTCGGCGTGCACCGCTGCATCGGCGCGCCGCTGGCGCGGATGGAGGCCCTCACCGCCCTCCCGGCCCTCTTCGACCGCTTCCCCGGGATACAACTGACGGTCAAACCCGAGGAGTTGAGTCAGGTGCCGTCCTTCATCGCGCTCGGCTGGCAGGACATCCCGGTGCACCTCGGAACGTAGCTCAGCGCACCGCGACGGGTGACGAGGCGCCCTCGGCGGTCAGCCGGGAAGGGCCGCTGCCGTCGGCCGGGACACTCCACACGTCGCTCGCGCGCCCCTGGCCGCCGGGCAGCGCGTAGGCGATCGTGCCGTCGTCGAGCCAGGCCGCCTGGTCGTCGACGCTCCGCCGCTCGGCGAGGGGGCGTTCGCGCAGCGTCACGAGGTCGAGGACGTACAGCCGCCAGGGTGCGCCGGGGCCGTCCGAGACCCTCTTCTTGAAGGCGACGCGGGTGTTGTCGGGGGAGAGCGAGGGGCATTCCGCGTTCTCCCGCAGGGTCTTGGCCGACCAGGCCGCCATGTCGCCCTCCACGAGATAGGTGCGTCCCTCGGTCGAGACGGTCGCGTAGAAACGGTTGTCGTCCCGGGCGAACGTCACGCCCCAGTAGTTGACGTCGGGCGCGTGGTAGCGCGCTCCGCCGAGCGTGAGGGGGATCTCCTCCATCGACTTGATCAGGTAGCCGGACCGCAGGTCCAGGATCGAGGTACGCGTGGAGAAGGCGGTGGTGGCGTACGAGTCGCCGACCGCGAACACGGTCCACGAGAGCATCCGCCCCGAGGCCGACACCCGGGCCCGGCTGGGGATGCCGGGCACCGCGATCCGGCGCACCTCGCGCAACCGCCGGTCCAGGATCAGGGCGTACGCGTGCGGCGGCACCCCGGGCTCCCGGCGCAGGCACACGGCGGTGTCCCCGGCGGCGTAGAACCGTTCGCACTCCGGGCCGCCGCCCGTGCGGGCACCCCCCGGTGCGCCGAGGGGCCGACGGGCGATGCGTCCGGTGGCGGTGTCGCGGAAGTAGAGGCCCGGCCCTTCCAGGGTGAACGAGCCGTCCGCGGCGGCCGGTTGGGGTCCCCGGTGCGCCGCGTGCAGGACGTAGCCCAGCGACCCCGTGGCGAGCAGCAGAACGGCGACGACCACGACGGCGAGTTTCGCGCGGGGTTTCATGCGGTGGGCCCTTCTGGATCGGGGAGCGTCGAGGTGCCCGGCAGCAGCGCCCAGCCGGCCGTCAGGGACAGGCACAGGGCGCCGGCCGCCACCCACAGCGCGGGGCGCGGTCCCCACACCGTCCAGGCGGCGCCGAAGCCCGCCGTGCCCAGGAGCCGGGTCAGCGCCTGGGCGGTCTGGAGCAGGGCGAGACCGCCGGCCCGGCCGCCCTCGGGGAGCGTGGGGGCGGCCAGCGCCATGAGGACGCCGTCGGTCGCCGCGTAGAAGACGCCGAGGAGGATCAGCACGGGCAGCACCAGAGCCGGGGCGGGCCCGCCGGCCGGGACGAGCAGCAGCGCGTACACGCCGAGCAGTGCGGCATGGCCGTACAGGAACGGCCATGCGCGCCCGACGCGGTCGGCGACGCGGCCCGCGGGGATCGCGAGCAGCAGGTACGCCGCCGCGGAGCCGAGCGGAAGCAGCGGGAACCAGCCGGCCGGGATGCCGAGGCCGCGCTGAAGAAGCAGATAGACGAAGGAGTCCCCGACGGTCGCGGCGCCGAGCAGGGCCGCGGCGTACAGGACGCGGCGGAAGGGCGCGGCGCGCAGGGCGGCAAAGGCCTTGTGCCCACGCCCGGTTCGGGGGCGGGTCACGGCGGCGTCGGCCGGGACGTACAGGACGAGCAGGAGGACGCCGAGCAGGCCCGTGCAGAAGCTGACCACGAACACCGCGTCGTAGGCGTCCGCCGTCGCCCACAGCAGGGCGAACGCGGCGAGCGGGCCGAGCAGCGCGCCCGTGGTGTCCATCGCGCGGTGCACGCCGAAGGCCCGGCCGAGCAGGTGCGGCGGGCTGCTCAGGGCGATGAGCGCGTCGCGGGGCGCGGTGCGGATGCCCTTGCCCACGCGGTCCACGGCGAGCGCCGCCGCGATCTGACCGGTGGCGCCGCCCGCGAGGAGCAGTCCGAGGCGGGAGCAGGCGGAGAGGGCGTAGCCGAGCCCGGCGACGCGTTTGTGCCGTCCGCCGCGGTCGGCGGCGTGCCCGCCCAGGAGGCGTACGACGGCGGCCGCGCCGTTGAACAGGCCGTCCAGGAAGCCGAATTGGAGGGGCGAGAGGCCGAGGCCCACGACCAGGTAGAGCGGCAGCACGGCCGTGACCATCTCCGAGGAGACGTCGGTGACGAGGCTGACCGCCCCGAGTGCGAGAACGGTGGCGGGGACGCGCCGCCCGGGTCCGCCGGCGGCGGACGCAGGCGGCGCGTCCCGGCGACCGGTGGTCGCCAGGTACATCAGTGGCAGGTGTAGTTCGGCGCGGAATCCTTGACCTGGCCGTCGACGCCGACGTAACTCCAGGAGAATCCCTTGTCGTTGAGGTCGAGCTTCAGCACGCCGTACTGGCCGCTGATCCGCTTCTGGCTGTTGGGCTGGACCTGTTCGATGGGGTACGGCTCCGCGCCGCCCATGCCGCCGACGATCTCCACGATGCCGTCGGCGGTCGCCTTCCCGTCCGGGTTCTGCGGGGCGAACCGCTCGTAGTGGTGGTCGTGGCCGTTGAGGACGAGGTCGGCGCCCGCGCCGTACAGGATCTTCCACACGGGCTTGCTGACCGGGTCGTTGCCGTGGCCGCCGGAGGAGTACAGCGGGTGGTGCCAGTAGGCGGCGACGCAGCCCTTGTTGTTGCGGGCGAGGTCCGCCTTGAGCCAGTCGATCTGCGCGGCCTGGTCGAAGGAGTTGGAGTCCAGGGCGATGAAGTGCCAGTTGCCCTCGTCGTAGCTGTAGTAGCTCTTGCCCTGCGGATAGGCGAGGGAGCCGAAGTAGTCCCGGTAGCCGGACAGGGTGCCCGCCGGGTCGTACGTCTCGTGGTTGCCGGGCACGGGGTGCGTCTTCGCCTTGAAGACGCCCCAGGTCTTGTCGTAGTACGTGCGGAAGTCCGCCAGGCGGGCGTCGTCGTACTGGTTGTCGCCCATCGTCAGATAGAACCGCGGGTCGATCTTCTGGGCCAGAGCAGCGGTCTTGGGGTGGGCGCAGTCGCGGTCGGCCGCGGTGCACCGGGCGGCGATGTCACCGGCGGCGACCACGGTGAAGGCCCCGGTCGGCGGGGTGGTGCCGGAAAGGCTGCCGTACACCTCGAAGCTGTACAGCGAGTAGCCGTAGGAGGTGCCGCGGGCCGTGCCGTACACCCGTACGTAGCGTCCCTTGCCGGACAGGCCCGGCCAGTCGTCGGTGCCGCCGTTTCCGGCGGTCTCGGTGGCGAGCGGGGTCCAGGTGGCGCCGTCGGCGGATATCTCGACGCGGTAGGCCTTGGCGTATGCCGCTTCCCAGGTGAGCACGGTGCGGGTGACGTCGGCGGTGGCGCCGAGGTCGACCTGGATCCACTGCGGATCCGTGCCCTCGGCGCTCGCCCAGCGGGTGGTGGCGGAGGCGTCGACCGCGTTCCGCGGGCCGAGGGCGGAGCTCTCGGACGAGGAGGCGGTGGCGGGCCGGTCGCGGGAGATGAGGGGATCGGCGGCGGCCCCCGCCCGGTCCGGCCAGGTGAGCAGCAGACCGGCGACGAGGACGAGGACGGCGACGAGCGCGAGCCCCACGGTGGGGCGGCGCGGTGCCAAGAAGGGCGGAGCGGAGGCGGTCAGGCGCATACCTGGACTCCCTGCCTGGGGGGTGGCGAGAGCTGGACACCGGTGCGCGCGGCGCCGCACCCCCGCCCTTGGGACCGGGCAGGGGGCAACGTCGCGGCGGCCGGATCAGAGCTCTCGCTGAGCGCGTCATGCCCACGGGGGAGTTCGGGCACCGCGCCAAGCCGCCGGGCGCGATCGTATAGGACAGGAAGGTTTCCTACCAGTCCCTCAACCGGCTTGCGCGGCAAGGGACATGGGGCGTCCGGGGCATCGTCGGGCGGTGGCCTCCCGGGACGGGGGTGCGTCGCGGCACGTTCTCTGTGACAGGTCGCAACGCGAATGCCTAGATTGGCCGTTGACGCAGCGCCGTACCTCCAGGAGACACACCCGTGACCGAGAATCCCGCCCCCTCGTCGACGCCCGACCATGTGCGCGACCGCATCAACACCGCACAGCCGCACACCGCCCGGATCTGGAACTACTGGCTCGGCGGCAAGGACAACTACCCCGTCGACCGCGAGGTCGGCGACCAGATCCGCTCGCTGCACCCGGGCATCGGAGACTACGCGCTGGCCGACCGGCTCTTCCTCGGGCGGGCCGTGCGCCACCTGGTGGCCGACCGGGGGGTGCGCCAGTTCCTCGACGTCGGCACCGGGCTGCCGACCGCCGACAACACCCACGAGGTGGCCCAGCGTCTCGCGCCCGACGCCCGGATCGTGTACGTCGACAACGACCCGCTGGTCCTCGCCCACGCCCGCGCCCTGCTGACCAGCACCCCCGAGGGCCGGACCGACTACCTCGACGCCGACCTGCGCGACACCGCGACCATCCTGGAACACGCGGCCAAGACGCTCGACCTGAGCAAGCCGGTGGCCCTCATGCTGCTCGGCGTCGTCATCTTCATCCCGGACGAGGCCGAGGCCCGCGGGCTCGTCCGGGACCTGATGAAGGAGCTCGCGCCGGGCAGCCACCTCGTGCTCTCGCACACCATCACCAGCCCGGCCATGCCCGATGTCGACGCCGCGGTGGCGTTCTGGAACGAGCACGGGACGCCGAAGCTGACCCAGCGCACCCCGGAGCGGGTGGCCGCGTTCTTCGAGGGGCTCGACCTGCTCGAACCGGGTGTGGTGTCGTGCTCGCGCTGGCGCCCGGAGGCGGGCGACACGCTCCCGGACGAGGTGGCGATGTACGGCGGCGTCGGCCGCAAGCGCTGACCCGGCGGCCCGCGACCGCTCCCCTCACGGGCGGGGCTCCTCGCGGCCCGGCGCCCCGCCCGTGTGCAGACTGCCGACGAGCGCGAACAGCGCGGCCTCGTTTCCCGCGAGGCCCGCTCGCGCCAGCGCCTCGTCCGCCTCGGCGATGACGCCTTCCAGGGCGAGCGGGCCCTGCGGGCGGTCCGAGGGCGAGTCGAGGGCCGCGCGCACGGTGCTCAGCAGGCGCAGATACGCCTGGGCGGCGGAGCGTTCATGGGACGTCATCACGGCGGTGGCGGTCATCGGCAGCCTTCCCTCGGCAGTACGGGCTCACCGTTCACGATGCCGTACGCCACTGACAATCGGCCGTCACGGCCCGCTGACGCGCGGCCCGGCGTCGCTCAACCCACCAGTCGCAGGGCCGTGTCCGCGACGCCGAGGCTCACGGACTGACCCCAGGTCAGCTCCAGCGCGTCGCCCTCCATGCCGTCCCCGAACGCGACCAGGCGATCGGACTCGACGGTGACCCGCAGCCGCTGCGCACGGCCCAACTCCCCGTCCACCAGCGAGGTGCCGGTCACGGGGGAGGGCCACGCCTCGCGCACGAACCACACCAGCCGGGCGTCGGCCGGGGCCGGCAGCGCCGGGGCCGGCAGCGCCGGGGCCGCCGCGCGCTGCTCCCACAGCGAGCGCAGCCAGCCCGTGGCGCCCGTGCCCGTGCCCACCAGGACGCCCGAGGAGGCCTGGGCCTCACCGGTGGCGGCCGGGTCGTCGGGGCCGATGCGGTAGCGGGCCGTCTGGTGGCCCGGCGCGCCGAGGTAGATCTCGTTGAGCGCGAGCAGGCGCTGGCGGTCGTCGGTGCGCGCCTCCACCATGGTGAGCTCCTCGACCCCGCAGCCGTGCGAGACGGCAGCGGGCAGCAGTGATGCCGCGGCGGACGCCCGGTGGCGTACCAGCACGCCCGCGTTGCGGCCCGGCTCCGGGTCGATGCCGATGACGGGCTGCCCCGACAGGTACTTGGCGGCGTTGGCCACCAGTCCGTCCTGGCCGACCACCACGATCACGTCCTCCGCGGCGAACAGGAAGCGGTCGAGGTCGGCGCGCTCGACCCGGGCCTGGCGCCACTGCGAGGGCACGGCCGCCGCCACGTCGGCCAGCGCCCGCAGCGCCCGGCGGTGCCGCTCGGCCACCTCGCGGATCGAGCGGCCCCGCGAGGACAGGAAGAAGTCGGCCTGACCGTGCGTGCCGTGCCGGGCCAGCAACTCCTCGTACTCCGAGGTGCGGTGGACCAGCACCGCGCGCGGGGCGAGGCTCACGGCCGTTCCCCGCGGCCGAGCCGGTCCAGCAGCGCGGTGAGCACGTCGGGGGAGAGGGTGAGGCTGTCGATCCTGGGGAGGTTCTCGGCCAGCCGGGTCGCGGCCAGCGCGTGCAGGGTGGCCGCGTCGGTGTCGTCGTGCGCCCTCAGCCAGGCCGCCTGCGCCCCGGCCCGTGCCTCGCCCGCGGCGCGGGCGGCCTCCGCCTCGGCCTGGGCGAGGCGCACGGTGCGGGCTGCCTCCGCCTCGGTGCGGACCGCGTCGGCCGCGGCCGCCTCCTCCGCCTCGCGGCGGGCGTTGGTGCCGTGCTGCTCGACCAACTGCTCCTCGCGCCGGGCCAGTTCGATGCGGCTGGCGAGTTCGTTCTCGGCGATGGTGCGCTCCCGCTCGACGGCCACCGCCCGCCGTTCGTAGGTCGCCCGGTCCGCCTCCTGCTGGATCCGTTCGCGTGCCGGAGTCCGCAGCGCGCGCTCCACCTCCGGCTCGGGGCGGATCGCGACGACCCGTACCGCCACCACCTCGATGCCGATCGCGGGCAGCCGGGGTTCGGCCGCGAGCCCGGCCGCGACGCGCTCCCGTACGGCCGCGACTCCGTCGGCCAGGGCGGCGGAGAGCGCGGTGCGCGCGAGCACGTCGAGGGCGTGCTGCTGGGCCGTCTCCGTCAGCAGCGTCGAGAGCTGCTCCAGCGGGTCGCCGCGCCAGATCCCGGTGTCGGGGTCGATGGAGAAGTCGAGCCGGTCGGCCGCGGTGCCCGGCTCGCTGATCCGGTACGTCACGGTGGCCTGCACGGTGACGTCCTGGAAGTCGGCGGTGCGGGCGTGGAAGGCCATGGCCAGTTCCCGGTCGTTGACCGGCACTTCGGACAGGGCGGCGCTGAGCGGCCGGAACCAGAAGCTCAACCCCACGCCGTCGTGGGCCGGGCGGCCGTTCCGGTGGTGCCGGACGTACGAGGTGGGCGCGGAGCGCAGATGACGCCGCCCGAAGCGCCTGGTGATGTCGGCCATGAGGAGACCCCTTCCTTTTCGTCAGTAGGACGATAGGGGCCCGGCTGCTTATCGTCAAGATGACGTGAACGGCGGGAAGGGTGGCTGGTCCGGCGTGAGTTGGAGTGGGTAGGGGGCGGTCGTGGACATGGTGTCGTTCAAGCCAACTTTGGGCGGTTCTTCGACGGAGGGTTGACCGTCGATTACGCCTGGTGACCAAGGGGCCGTTGTGGCAGGGCGGGCGGCTCAATGTTGGGGGATATCGGGTTATTTCATGACTCTCCGGTCTACACATCAGGGGTCCGTGCGATGAGTGACGGGAGCAGGTATGCGGGACATCAGTCGAAGGGGATTGCTGGGAGCGGGACTTGGAGCGGTCGCCGCGGCTGGGCTCGCCGGGTGCGGCTCGGCAGGGGGTGACGGCACGGGCGGACCGAGTCGGCCGGTGGCCGGACAGGGCCCGGTGAAACCGGGAAAACCGCAGGCCAGGCTGATTGGTGACGGTTCGACCGCGGACACCGGCAAGCAGCCGAACCAGCCCGAGAAGCCCGTTCCGCTCGAACCGGGCGAGACCCCGCCGCAGTTCGTGATCTTCTCCTGGGACGGTGCGGGCGAGGTCGGCAACGGGCTCTTCCCGCGCTTCCTCGAAGTGGCCAGGAACCACGGTGCGGGGATGACGTTCTTCCTCTCCGGCCTGTACCTGCTCCCCGAGTCGAAGAAGGGCCTGTACCGCCCGCCGAACAATCCCGTCGGCGCCTCCGACATCGGCTACCTCTCCGACGCCCACCTCAAGGAGACGCTGAAGTACACCCGCCAGGCCTGGTCGGAGGGCCACGAGATCGGCACCCATTTCAACGGGCACTTCTGCGGCGGCTCGGGATCGGTGGCCAACTGGACCCCCTCCCAGTGGCACAGCGAGATCGACCAGGCCGTCTCCTTCGTCACCGAATGGCGCACCAACACCGGCTGGAAGGACGAGGACCCGCTGCCGTTCGACTACCGCAGGGAGCTCGTCGGCGGCCGCACGCCCTGCCTGCTCGGCCAGGAGCACCTGCTGCCCACCGCGAAGGAGCGGGGCTGGCGCTACGACGCCTCCTCGCCGGGCGGCCGTCAGATGTGGCCGGAGAAGCGCCACGGGGTCTGGGACCTTCCCCTGCAGGGCATCCCGTTCCCCGGGCACTCCTTCGAGGTCCTGTCGATGGACTACAACATCCTCGCCAACCAGTCGAAGAACAGCACCAAGGGCATGCCCTCGCGCTATCCCGGCTGGCGCTCCCAGGCCACCGCCGCCTACCTGGCGGGCTTCAAGCGCGCGTACGAGACCAACCGCGCGCCCTTCTACATCGGCAACCACTTCGAGGAGTGGAACGGCGGCATCTACATGGACGCCGTCGAGGAGGCGCTGAAGGGGATGGCGGGCAAGCGGGACGTACGTCTGGTGTCGTTCCGCCAGTTCGTGGACTGGCTCGACGTGCAGGATCCCAAGGTCCTCGACCGGCTGCGCGCCCTGGAAGTGGGTCAGGCGCCCCCGGGCGGCTGGAACGCCTACTTCAAGGCCGCCTGATCCGCACAGCGGGACTCGGCCGGCGCCGACCGCTGCCGCGGAATGCGCGGGGCGGGCCGCCGAGCACCCCGTGAACGCGGGCCCGCCCGGCGCGAGTTCGCGCACCACGGTCAAGTGGCGCGTACATCGACGGCGTTGGGAGCTCGCCGGGAGGCGCCGACCGCTTCAGTCCTGCGGCGTGGGCCCGGGGCCGGGTGCCCGCACGGCGCGTACGAGAGGTCGCGTCGCGAGGAGCGCGAGACAGAGCCAGAGGGCCGCGAACAGCCAGCCGCCCAGCACGTCGCTCGCCCAGTGGACCCCGAGGTAGACGCGGGAGAGCCCGACCGCGGCGGCCCAGAGCAGCAGCAGCGCGACCGTGAAGCGGGCGCTGGAGAGGCGGGCGCGGGTCAGTACCGCCCAGACGAGGAGCCCGGCGGTGAGGGCGCTCGTGGCGGAGTGCCCGGAGGGGAAGGAGTGGCCGGACGCCGTGGTCGCCCAGTCGACGACGGCCGGGCGCGGGCGGGCCACCAGCGTCATCAGGCCGTATCGCAGCGCCTGGCCGACGAGGAGGACCGCGAGCGCTCCGCCCGCCGCGAACCAGCGCTCCCGGGCGGTGCGGCCCGCGATCAGGCCCGCGACCACGGCCAGGACGTAGGGCGGGACGCCGGTGCCGGTCGCCGTGACCGCCCGGGCGCAGGCCACGGCGACCGGCGGGCGGTGATCGAGGGGCCAGCGGTGCAGGGCCCGGTCGCCGGGCAGCGGCGCCCCGTGCCGCGCGGCGACGAACACCGTGAGCAGCCCGAGGAGCAGAAGCAGCACGCAGGCCGCCGTGCCCGTGCGCCGGGCCGAAGTCATCGAGCGGTCACCAGCGGCCGCAGCCGGGTGTCACCGAGCCGTTCCACGAAGGGCGCGGCCCTGCGCGCCGCGGGCACGAGGACGACCGCCACGGCCGCGCCCACCAGCAGGCCGATCACCACGTCGTGCGGGTAGTGCGCGCCGATCCAGACCCGGGAGGCGCCCATCAGGAGCGCGGCGGGGACCGCGACCGCGCCGAGCGCCCGGTCGGTGAGGAGGACCGCGACGGCGGCCGCGGCGGCGATCGCCGCGTGATTGCTGGGGAACGACCAGTCGCCGAGCGGCGGGCAGGCCTCGACGGTCAGGGTGTGCAGGGTCTGACACGGGCGCTGCTCGTGGACGATCATCTTGAGGACGTCGTTCACCACGTACGCGGCGACCACGACGAGCGGCGCCGCAAGGGCCGTCGTGGTGCGGGCGATGCCGAGCGGGCGGGCCCGCCACCAGGCCAGCACCATCAGCACCGCGAACAGCCCGAGCCCGTAGTCCGACCAGACGGAGATCAGCGTGTCCAGCGGGCCGGGCGCGCGGTGCGCCAGGTCGGTGACCCAGGTGTAGAGGCCGTCGTCGACGTGCATCAGCGGACGTCCTCGGAGGCCGTACGGGCGCGGCGGGCGCGCAGGATCTCCAGGGCGACCGGGGTGAGCGAGACGGCCACGACCAACGCGACGAGCGGCAGCAGATAGCGGTCGATGTTGGGCACGGACGAGCCGAGCGCGTAGCCGCCGAGCACCAGCGCGCAGGTCCACACGAGCCCGCCGACGACCTGCCACAGGGCGAACACCCGGGCCGGCACGCCGAGGGCGCCCGCCAGGGGGTTGAGCACGGTGCGGACGATGGGCACGAAGCGCGCGAGGACGATCGCCTTCGCATGCCCGTACTTGGCGAGCAGTTCCTCGGCGCGGGCCGCGCCCTCGTGCAGTTTGCGGGACTTGCTGCGGGCCAGCAGGGCCCGGCCGCCGCGACGGCCGATCCAGTACCCCACCTGGGCGCCGAGCAGCGCGCCGGCCACCGAGCAGACGAGGACCTGGGGCAGCGAGAGCGACACGGGCCCGTTGCCGCCGGGCACGCACAGCAGGCCCGCGGTGAAGAGCAGCGAATCGCCCGGCAGGAGGAAGCCCACGAGCAGACCGGTCTCCGCGAAGAGCACCACGGCGATGCCCAGGGCGCCGAACGCGGACAGCAGCGAGCCCGCGTCGAGGACGTTCACGGCCTGTGGGGCCGCGGCTGCGAACAGGGGTGCGACAGCCATGTCAGTGGGCCCTCCCATAATGGTGGTCGGGCCGCTCGTCCTGCGGATGCGCGCGGCCCGGCTGACTACAGTGATGTAGACGGTCTACAGCACTGTAGACGAATGAAGCGGGAGGAGTGTTCCATGACAGCCACGGGAGACGTCGGGCACGGGGACGCGCGACGCCCCGCGGGTGAACTGGAAGCCGGTGTCCTCGCCGCGCTCTGGGCCGCCGGAGCACCGCTGACCCCCGGCGAGGTCCAGGCCGAGCTCGGCGGCCGACTGGCCCGCACCACCGTGACCACGATCCTGACCCGCCTGCACGACAAGGGCGCGGTCACCCGCCAGCGCGCCGGGCGCGGCTACGCATATACCCCTACGGAGGACGCGCCGGGCCTGACCGCCCGCCGCATGCACACCGAGCTGGCGAAGGAGGAGGACCGCTCCACCGTCCTCGCCCGGTTCGTCTCCCAGCTCAGCGACGAGGACGAGCAGCTCCTGCGCTCCCTCCTGGAGGACTCGGGGGGCGACGGGCGATGATCTTCTCGGTGTGGATCCCGCTCCTGGTGCCGTTTCTGGCGGTGCCCGCGGCGCGCAGGCTCGCCGACGCGCTGCCGCCCCGGCCCGCCGCCTGGCTGCTCGCCACCGCGGCCACCGGTCTGGCCGCGTGCTCCACCGCGGCGCTGGGCCTGATCGCGCTGGCCGGTGCGCTCCGGCTGCCCTTCTTCGCCTCGCTGGAGAACCTCACTGCCCCGCTGGAGGCGCTCCCGGCCTGGCTCGCCATACCCGCCGCGGCCGTCGCGGCCGTACTGGTCGCGGTGTCGGGGGCCGCCCTGGTCCGCACCGCCCGCCGCCACCTCGCCGAACTGCGCGCCGCCCGCGGCCGGTTGAGGCCCGACGGCGGCGAGCTCGCCGTCCTGCGCGACCCCCATCCGGACGCGTACGCACTGCCCGGCCGACCGGGACGCATCGTCGTCACCACCGGCATGCTGCGCGCCCTCGCCCCCGCCGAGCGGGAGGCCCTGTTCGCCCACGAGCGGGCCCACCTCGTCGGCCGCCACCACCTGTTCCTCGCCGCCGCCGAACTCGCCGCGCACTGCCACCCGTCCCTGCGCTCGCTGCGCGCGCCGCTCGCCTTCGCGCTGGAGCGGTCCGCCGACGAGTACGCCGCGGGAGCGGTGGGCGACCGCAAGCTCGCCGCCCGCGCGATCGGCCGGGCAGCGCTCGCCGCCCGCGCCGCCGCGCCCGGCCCGGCCCGCCCGCGCGCCGTGCTCGCCGCCGCTGCCGGTCCGGTACCGCGCAGGGTCGCGGCCCTGCTCGACCGCCGCCCCGCGGCCCGGCTGCCCCGCTCACGCGGCGCCCGCCTGATAGCGGCCGTTCTCCTGGGCTGCCTGTGTGCCTCGGCCGCCTCGGCGATCGAGGCCGCGGCCGATCTGCACGGAGGCATCGAGATAGCCCAGGGAGAGGCGGGCCGCTGAGGGTGGCGGGCCCCGGCCGCTACGACCGGGCGTGACGGATCGGGCATCCCCGCGAGGGGGCGGAGCGTGCACCTGCCCGCCTGCGGGAGGAGACCCTCCCCGAATGGGGCTCCGCCGGGCTCCGTGACCCGTACGGCCCAGCAACGCTGCGGGTCGGAGCCGTCCGCCCCGGAGAGTGGATCCCGAGCCCATCGCCCCCACGCTCCGGGAGTAGCCATGACCTGCCTCAGCCGACGCGACCTCGGCCTGCTCGTGCTGCGCGCCGGCACCGGAGCGGTACTGATGGCGCACGGCGCCCAGAAGCTCTTCGGCTGTTTCGGCGGCGGCGGGCTAGAAGGCACCGCCGTCGCCATGGAACACATGGGCTTCAAGCCCGGCAAGCAGAGTGCGATCGCCGCCGGGCTCGGCGAGATGGGCGGCGGCGCCCTGCTCACCATCGGCCTGGCCACCCCGGCCGCCGGAGCGGCCGCGGCCGGGGCCATGGCCGGCGCGGTCTCCGTCCACGCGCCGGCCGGCTTCTTCGCCCAGGGCGGCGGCTTCGAGTACCCGGCCTTCCTCGGCTTCACCGCGGCGGCGATCGGCCTCGCCGGCGCCGGGCGCTACTCCCTCGACCACGCCACGGACCACGTACTCGACCAGCCCTGGACCGTGGCCCTCGCCTTCCTAGGCAGCGCCGTGGCGGCGGCCGCCGTGGTCGGACGCCGGGCCAAGGACCAGGCCGAGTCGGAGGTCGAGACGTTCGACTGAGGCGCCCCGCACCGGCGTCCCGCGGCCCGCGCTCGGCCCCGACGGGCCGATGCCCCGCGTCTTCGGAGCAGGCCCGGCCCGCTCGCCCGCCGTCGGACGAGCCGTTTGCGGCATCGGCGGTCACGAACGTTTCAGGAACCTCAGAAAGAACGCCGCGAACACCGGGACGATCCCGACGTTCACCATCAGCCGCTCCCACGGATGGTGCCTGAAGAAGAGGACGTCCACGCCGACCACGACGGCCACCAGCGCGAACACATACAGCGCGACGACTGCCTGTCTTCCCATACCTCTTTTGTACAACGCGCGGTCGCGACGGGATTCGGCCACGACACTGCGGGCCACGTCGAAGCCACCGGCTCCCGACGCGGGGACCGTGCCGTGGGCCCCGCTCGTGATCGCGCATGTGCACCACCCTCGGGGGTCCGGCCGTCGTGTCCGGTGTTTCCCTGACCGCGAGTTGGCGGAGAAGGCACCGCAGTGACGGTGATCACGGCGATGCCGCGACGCACGTTGCGTACGCTGGCACCGGCGTCACGGTGGGGAGCGAAGAGGGCCGGACCGGTCCTCGCGATCCGGTCCGACACCGAGTCGTAGGAGTCGGCGCGTGGTCGACGGGGGTCCCGGGAGGTCTCGGGTCCCTGGCCGGACGCGCGCCTGCGCCGTAAACTATGGAAACCGCACTTGACCTGCGTGAATGCAGGCAGGGAGCCTAGATCCAGGAGTACCTCGATGCAGCGCACCATGTTCAAGTCCAAGATCCACCGAGCGACCGTGACCCAGGCCGACCTCCACTACGTGGGTTCGGTCACCGTGGACGCCGAGCTGATGGAGGCGGCCGACCTGCTCCCCGGCGAGCTGGTCCACATCGTCGACATCGACAACGGCAACCGCCTGGAGACGTACGTCATCGAGGGCGAGCGGGGGTCCGGGGTCATCGGCATCAACGGCGCCGCCGCCCACCTCGTGCACCCCGGCGACCTGGTGATCCTCATCAGCTACGCCCAGGTCGACGACGCCGAGGCGCGCGCCCTGAAGCCGAGCGTGGTGCACGTGGACGCGGCCAACCGGATCGTCGAGCTCGGCAGCGACGCCTCGGCGCCCGTCCCCGGCAGCGACCAGCGGCGCAGCCCGCACGCCAGGATTCCCGTCCAGAGCTGAACCGGCCACCACCGAAGAGGGCCCCGCACCATGGCAGAGATCCGCGACGACCGTTCCCAGGGGCTGCTCACGGCGTTCGAGGGCGGTGAACCGGGCGGTCGCATCGTCTACTTCACGCTCGACGGTCAGCAGGCCGCACTGGCGGCGGTGCACACCGTCGTGGAGCGCGCCCACGAGCGCCGGGGCATCGCGGGCGCTCTGGTACGGGAGTTCTACGCCATGGCGGCGCGCGAGGGAGTGCCGGTCGTCCCGCTCTGCCCGTACGCCGCGCAGTGGGCCGAACGCCACCCGGACGAGGCGCCCGCCGCCCCGGCCGCACTGGTCGAGGCCGCCCGCGCCCGGGTCGCCGCGGACCCGGAGCTCTGGTGACCCTGCTCGCGCTGCTGCACACCTCGCCGGTCCACGTTCCGGTCTTCGACGCCCTGCGGGACCAGGAGGCCCCGGGCCTCGAACTGCGCCACCTGGTTGACGAGCAACTCCTCGGCCGGGCGCGGGAGTCGGGGCCCCAGGCCGTGGCCGGAGCCGTCACGGCGGTCCTCGCGGAAGCGGTGGCCCGGGGTGCGGACGCCGTCCTGTGCACCTGCTCCACGATCGGCGGCGTCGCCGAAGCGGCCTCGGCCGCGCTCGGCGTGCCGGTACTCAGGGTGGACCGGCCGATGGCCGCGGAAGCGGTGGCCCACGGCCCCCGGATCGCCGTGGTCGCGGCGGTCGAGTCCACCCTTGGACCCACGGTCGAGCTGATCCGCGAAGAGGCCGGGCGGCCCCTGGCCGTGCGCACGGTCGTGGCCGAGGGCGCCTGGCCGCACTTCGAATCGGGCGACACGGAGGCGTACCTGGCGGCCGTCGCCGCGACGGTGGACGCGCTGACGGACGTGGACGTCGTCGTGCTGGCGCAGGCCTCGATGGCCCCCGCCGCCGCGCGGACGTCGATCGGCGTCCCGGTGCTCTCCAGCCCCCGCGCCGGACTGCGGGCGGCGGCGGCCGTGGTGGACGGCGGCGCGGGCCGATCCGGGCGGGGCGGCGCGACCCGGACGGGTTGAACCAGCGGGCGCCGGGAAGGCGCGCGAGTGAAGCTGGACGCAGACCCCGAGGAGGCTCGCCATGACCGTCCCGCATCCCGACCCCAGCCCGCCCTGGCCCACACCGCTGCCCGACCCCGAACCGGGGCCGCTGCCCGGACCTGGCCCGGGTCCCGATCCCACCCCGCCGGGGCCCGGACCTGGCCCCGGTCCCGACCCCGAGCCGCCGAGCCCGGGGCCCGATCCGAGGCCGCCGCAGCCGGGCCCCGACCCGGACCTCCCGGATCCCGTGCCGCAGCCGCCCGGCCCGGACCCCGTACCGGGCCCGCCGGAGCCCAAGCCGGCGGGCTGACCGCGGGCGGCCCGCCGGACCCACCAGGGGCGCCCCGAGCCAACCGGCCGACCGCGCCCCGCGGGTCAGCCCGCGCTCACCTCGGAGCGGTCGCCGCCCCACAGCGTGTGGAACGAGCCCTCCCGGTCCGTGCGCCGGTAGGTGTGCGCGCCGAAGAAGTCACGCTGGCCCTGGGTGAGCGCCGCCGGGAGGCGTTCGGCGCGCAGCGCGTCGTAGTACGCGAGCGCCGCCGAGAACCCGGGGACCGGCACGCCCTGGCGGGTCGCCGCCACGACGACCGCGCGCCAGTCGTCCTGCGCCGCCCCGATCTCGTCGCCGAACCGCTTGTCCGAGAGCAGGCTCGGCAGGTCGGGCTGTGCGTCGAAGGCGCCGCGGATCCGGTCGAGGAACGCGGCCCGGATGATGCAGCCCGCCCGCCAGATCGCGGCCACCGCGCCCGGGTCGACGTCCCAGTCGTAGGCCTCGCTGCCCGCCTGGATCTGGTGGAAGCCCTGCGTGTACGACACGATCTTCGACGCGTACAGCGCCTGCTCGACCTGCGCGGCGAAGGCCGCGGCCTCGTCCTCGCCCAGCGGTGTGGCGGCCGGACCGGTCAGGGAGCGGGCGGCCTCGCGCAGTTCGGCGTGGCCGGACAGGGAACGGGCGAACACGGCCTCGGCGATGCCCGACACGGGGACCCCGAGGTCGAGCGCGATCTGCACCGTCCAGCGCCCGGTGCCCTTCTGCTCGGCCTGGTCCTGGACCACGTCGACGAACGGCTTGCCGGTCGACTCGTCGACATGCGCGAGCACCTCGGCGGTGATCTCGATCAGATAGGAGTCGAGACGGCCGGTGTTCCAGCCCCGGAACGTCTCGGCGATCTTGGCAGGGGAGTAGCCCGCGACCGCACGCAGCAGGTGGTACGCCTCCGCGATGAGCTGCATGTCGGCGTACTCGATGCCGTTGTGCACCATCTTCACGAAGTGGCCTGCGGCGTCCGGGCCGACGTGGGTGACGCACGGGGCGCCGTCCGGTGCCTTGGCGGCGATCCGCTCCAGGAGGGGGCCGAGCGACGCGTACGACTCGGCCGAGCCGCCCGGCATGATGCTCGGTCCGTGCAAGGCGCCCTCCTCGCCGCCCGAGATGCCGACGCCCACGAAGTGGATGCCGCGCTCGCGCAGCTCGCGCTCGCGCCTGCGGGTGTCCTCGAAGTGGGCGTTGCCACCGTCGATGATGACGTCGCCCTGCTCCAGGAGCGGGGCGAACTCCTTGATCACCGCGTCCGTCGGCTCACCCGCCTTCACCATGATGACGAGGCGGCGCGGGCGCTCCAGGGCGGCCACGAAATCCTCGGGCGACTCGGCCGCGACGAAGCTGCCCTCGGTGCCGAACTCCTCGACCAGGGCGCGGGTCCTGGCGGCCGTCCGGTTGTGGACGGCGACCGTGAAACCGTTGCGCGCGAAGTTGCGGGCGAGGTTGCGGCCCATGACCGCGAGTCCGGTGACGCCGATCTGGGCTGTTCCACTCATGCGTGTGCTCCTGGATCCTCGGGGTTCGCGGCGCCACGAGCGGCCCTTGCGGCGCGCGGTTGACGCCCACCCTACGGAACGCCGCACGTCATCCGGCACGGTCCTGGTGCCCGACACGGCCGACGAAGGTCCCGGCCCCGCTGAGGCTCGTCCTCCGCTTGTCCGACCCCTTGTCATGAGCAGTTCGCAGCCCCTACTTTGGCGGCTCTTGGAGCCTTCGAGGGGGACTCATGGCCTTACGCGGCCGGCACCGCCGGTATCAGCCGAGCCGGATCAACCGGGCGTCCCTGACGGTCACGGCCGGCGGGGCGGGCATCGCCCTCCCGCTGATCGGCGCGAGCACCGCGGACGCCGCGTCCGTCGACGTGTGGAACAAGGTCGCGGCCTGCGAGTCGACCAACAACTGGCACATCAACACCGGCAACGGCTATTACGGCGGCCTCCAGTTCAGCCAGTCCACCTGGGAGGCGTACGGCGGCCGCCACTACGCGGCGCGCGCGGACCTGGCCACCCGCGACCAGCAGATCGCGATCGCCGAGAAGGTGCTCAAGGGGCAGGGCCCCGGCGCCTGGCCGGTCTGCTCGGGCGAGGCGGGACTCACCCGGGGCGGCACCGCGCCGCAGCTGACCACCACGTCCGAGCGCCGGACCGAGATCAAGCCGCAGGCCGCGCACGCGGCGCCGAAGTCCCCGGCCCCCGCCACGAAGAAGGCCGAGCCGCCGAGCCCCACCAAGGTGCCGGGCCCCCGGCAGTCGTACACCGTCGTGCACGGCGACTCGCTGTCCACGATCGCCGAGCACGAGCGCGTCCAGGGCGGCTGGCCGAAGCTGTACGCCGACAACCGCACGGTCGTCGGCGCGAACCCGGATCTCATCCGGCCCGGGCAGCGGCTGACACTGCCCGGCGCCGCTCCGGCGAGACCCACGGCGCCGCCGAAGAGCGCGCCGAAGCCCCCGGCCGCCAAGCCGCCCGCGGCGAAGGTCGTCACGAGGTCCGCCGGGTTCACCGCCCCGGTCGATGCCCACCCCAGCACCCCGTACCACCGGGCCGGCTCGTCCTGGGCGAGCGGCTACCACACCGGCGTCGACTTCCCCGTGCCCACCGGCACCGCGGTGAAGGCGGTCACCACGGGCACCGTCGTGGAGGCGGGCTGGGGCGGAGCGTACGGATACCAGGTGGTGATCCGGCACCCCGACGGCAGGTACAGCCAGTACGCCCATCTCTCGGCGCTCAACGTGAAGGCGGGCCAGAAGGTCAACACCGGCCAGCGGATCGGCCGTTCGGGCGCCACCGGCAACGCGACGGGGCCGCATCTGCACTTCGAGATACGGACCGGACCGGCCTACGGATCCGACGTGGATCCCCTGGCCTACCTGAGAGCGGGCGGCGTCGCGGTCTGATCCGGGCTGTCCCCCTGGCGCCGGGCGGCGGTCAGGACCGGCTGGTCTTGGCGTGTCGCGCCCAGCCGTTCCGTGGTGAGCAGGATCAGGCCGCCCGCCGCCACGACGCCGCAGCCGAGCGCGATCGCGGTGCCCGCGGACCCGTACCGGAAGGACTCGCCGAACAGGGTCAGCCCGATGGCCGCGGCGACCACCGGATTGACGACGGTGACCGTCGCCAGCGGCGCCGCGAGGCCCGCTCCGCGGTAGGAGGCCTGCGAGAGCAGCAGCCCGGACACGGCGAACCCGGCTGTCGCGCAGAGGATCGGCACCTCGCCGAGCGCGAGGCCCGACTGCCAGTCCTCGGCCACGGACTTGGTGAACACCGACGCCAGGCCGAAGGCACCGCCCGCCGCCGCGGCGAGCAGGACGCTGCGGGTGGCCGCCCGGTGCAGCGCACGGGACGCCACGAACAGCGCGGTCACCGCGCCGAATCCGGCCGCGGCGAGCACGAGCCGCGAACCCATGGCGAGGGCGTCCGCGTCCGCCCCGTCGGTCAGCACGAGCAGGCCCGCCAGGCCCGCGGTCGCCATGACGGCTCCGCGCCAGGCGGCCGCCCCGGCCCGGCGGCGGACGAACACCGCCGCCATCGGCAGCGCGAACACGATGGTGAGCGCGCCCATCGGCTGCACCAGCGTGAGCGGACCGCAGGCCAGGGCCGCCACGTGCAGCGCCGCGCCGAGGCCGTTGAGGCTCACCGAGCCCCACCACGCCGGACGGCGCACGGGGGCGTACGCACTGCTCGGCGTGGACGCGGCGACGCGCTCCTGAACGATCGCCGCCGCCGCGTACGCGACGGCGGAGACCAACGACAGCAGCACGGCCAGGACAAGGGCGCTCATGGCTCCACGATGTCTCGTTGCGGACCCCGTGTCGTCGTCCCTGAGCACCGATTGCCACGTACTCCAGGAGGAGTAGGGACGTACGACCAAAGTCGTCCCAGATATCGGACTTTCAGTAAAACCGCAGCTCAAAAAGGGCGTCAAGGGAATCGGAGTATCACCTTCCGTAGCCGGGGCGCGGTCGGCCGGTGAGGGTCGTGCGCCCCTGGCCGCCGGGCCGGAACCGGCTACCGACCAGTCCGTGTCAGAGTGGCACGCACTGACACTCGGGCCCGCCCAGGGGTGGGGCCGTGCGACGGGATGTGACCTACGAAGACACAAGGGCAGGGGAGTGCGGGTTGAGTCCGGAGGAACTGGCGGAGGTCTCATCGGTCGGGGGCTTCTTCGCGCTCCGCGTCGGGCGCGGCGGTGCCTCGTACGTCCCGCTGGCCTCGCTGTACGCGGGAAGGACGGAGCCCCTGACCGCCCGCATCGACACGGTCACCGCGCGCCTGCGCGCCCCCGAGCGCCGGGCCGCCGCGTCCATCGCGCATCTGGGGCTCGCCGCCCGGCTCTGGTCGATCGCGCTCGGCCCGGCCGTGCTGCACGGCGCGGTGGCGGATCTCGCTCCGGAGCGGCTGCACTGGGATGGCGGCCGCACCTCGCCCGACGACCTGCTCCTCGCACCCGGCGGCACGCCCCGGCAAGCCACCGCCGACCACCTCCTGGCCGCCGTCCTGGACGCCCACCTCGTCCCGCTCGCCGAGGCGATCCGGCGCGACACCCCCGTGTCGGCCGGACTGCTGCGCGGCAACGCCGCCTCGGCCCTGGCCGGCGCGGTGCGTGAACTCCACGGCTGGGCAAGGAAGTCGGGCCGCCCCGAGGCGGCGGAGCGGGCCCTGGCCCTGGGCGCCGACCTGTTCGCGCACCCCGGCCTCGCGGGCACCGGCACCCTGCTGCCCGGCCCGGCGTTCCGCAGGCGCAGCTGCTGCCTCTACTACCGCTGCCCCGGCGGCGGGCTCTGCGGTGACTGCGTCTTCGAGCACCCGCCGCGGCCGTCAGCGCTCTGAACCGCGCGGCGACTACTTCTCCCTCCACCCTTGTCAGGATTCCTTGACAGCGCCCCAGCTGTCAGGGCAACCTGACATGCATGGGAGCTGAGGACACACCGGCCTCGCTGGCCGGACAGGTCACCAACAAGGACCCCGCCGTCGGACTGGCGGCCGTCGTCGCACTGCGCCGCCTCCTGGAGGAACTGGAGCGCGTCCACGTCGACAACGCCCGCGAGCAGGGCTGGTCCTGGCAGAGCATCGCGACCTCGCTGCAGGTCAGCAGGCAGTCGGTGCACGAGAAGCATGCGAGCAGGCGCAAAGCCACGGGCAAGGAGGACTGAAGGTGTTCGAGTTTTTCACCGAGCGTGCCAAGCAGGCGATCGTGGCGTCACAGGACGAAGCGCTCGCCCTGGGCCACGACTTCATCGGCACCGAGCACATCCTGCTGGGGCTCGCGGGAACCGAGGACAGCACGGCCCACGACGCGCTGACCGCGCGCGGCGTCGCGGTGGACCGGGTCCGCGCGGAGACCGTACGGATCCTGGAAGCGGCCGGGGTGCCGAGCAGTGGCGGCCAGCCCGCGAAGGACGCGCTGGCCTCGATCGGCATCGACGTGGAGGAGATCAAGCGGCAGGCCGACAGCGCGTTCGGGCCGGGAGCCTTCCAGTACCCGCGGCCCGCGTACACGCCGCGCGCGAAGCAGGTCCTGGAGGCCACGCTCCGCGAGGCCAAGGCCCTCGGGCACGAACGCTTCGGCACGGAGCACATGCTGCTCGGCCTGCTGTCGGCAGGTGACGGAGGCCGGGGTCTTGAAGTCCTCGCGGCGCTGGGCGCCGACCCGGCCGGGCTGCGCGCGGAGGTGCTGTCCCGCGTCGCACCGGAGGAGGCGTAGGGGCAGGAGCGGCAAGGGAGTCGGGGCCCGGCCGGAACTCCGGCCGGGCCCCGACCCGTGGGCCCGCCGCCGACCTCGACCCCCTGCCCGACCCTTGACGTGTACACGCACGAGGCCAATGAAAGATCGCGGCCTGACAACGCTGTCCACGCTGTCCAAGGAGGCGCTCCACCCTCCCAATCCAGCCCGGCACGGACACCTGGGGCCTGTCCACGCCCGTCTTCGACCGCGTCGACCCCTCGCTCGACCGCCACTCCTACCCGCGCGGGCGATTCACGGTGACGGCCCCGGGCACGTCCGGCAGCACCCGCTACATCCAGGGCGCGCGGCTGGACGGTCGCGCCCAGGACCGCACCTACCTCACCGGGGCCGATCTCCGGGCGGGCCGGAACCTGGCGTTCACCGTCGGGTCCGCCCCTTCCCCCTGGGGCACCGCGCCGTCGGCCGCGCCGCCCGTGGTGCGCTGACCCGCCCCTGGCCCCCCGTCCACCGCCCGCCCCCGCTTCCCCGGGGCGGGCGGTTTGGTGGGGACCGGTATCGCTCCGTACCATGGCGCTTTTGGATACTTGATTTTCACGACTGATCGAGGAACGCGACGGCGATGACGGTGACAGAGGACTTCCAGGACCGGGAGCAGGGCCTGGGTGTCGACGAGCGGGCCGACCAGGACTTCGGCCCCGGCATCGACCCCGAGCGGCTCGCGCTCTGCCTGAGCGTGCTGGCGGAACTCGACCAGATCGACGTCGACCACCCCGACGCCATCGCGGTGCGCCGGGCCACCGCCGGTGTCTACCGGACCGTGAAGCAGCGCCGCCGCCAGGAGCGCCGCGCCGCCAAGACCGCCCACGACCGGGCCGTCACCGAGGCGACCGCCACCGGCTCCGCCGAGCGCATCGATGACGAGACCGAGGGCCTGCTGCCCAGCTCGTCGGTCACCGGCGAGATCGCGGGCATACTCCGGCGCCCCCGGTCCTGCTACATCTGCAAGACCCGGTACGTCGAGGTGGACGCGTTCTACCACCAGCTGTGCCAGGAGTGCGCGGCCAAGAACCGGGCCCGCCGCGACGCCCGCACCGACCTCACCGGCAAGCGCGCCCTGCTCACCGGCGGCCGCGCCAAGATCGGCATGTACATCGCGCTGCGACTGCTGCGCGACGGCGCGCACACCACCGTGACCACCCGCTTCCCCAAGGACGCGATCCGCCGCTTCAAGGCGATGGAGGACTCCGCGGACTGGATGCACCGCCTCGAAGTCGTCGGCATCGACCTCCGCGACCCCGCGCAGGTGGTCGCCCTGGCCGAGCAGACGGCCGAGCAGGGCCCGCTGGACATCCTGATCAACAACGCCACGCAGACCGTGCGCCGGCTGCCCTCCGCCTACGCGGCCCTGGTCGACGGCGAGAGCGCGCCGCTGCCCGCCGGTGAGCTGCCCGCCCACCACGTCATCGGAGCCTTCAACTCCGGCGCGGTCGACGGCCTGGCCGCGCTCCCCGTCGGCACCTCGGGCCTCGACGCTCAGCGGGTCGCCGACCTCGCCCTGGTCGCGGGCAACGCCAGCGTCGCCAAGTACCAGGACGGCACCGCGCTCGACGCGGGCGGCCTGCTCCCGGACGTCGTCGACACCAACACCTGGGTGCAGTCCATCGACCAGATCTCGCCGGTCGAGCTCCTCGAAACCCAGCTGTGCAACTACACCGCGCCGTTCATCCTGATCAGCAGGCTGCGCCCGGTGATGGCCGAGGCCGCCCGCAAGGCGCCGAACGGCCGCGCGTACGTGGTGAACGTCTCCGCGATGGAGGGCGTCTTCAGCCGCGGCTACAAGGGCGCGGGACACCCCAACACCAACGCCGCCAAGGCCGCCATGAACATGGTCACCCGCACCAGCGGCCAGGAGATGTTCCAGACCGACAAGATCCTCATGACCTCGGTCGACACCGGCTGGATCACCGACGAGCGGCCGCACCACGACAAGCTGCGGCTCGCCGAGGAGGGCTTCCACGCCCCGCTCGACCTCGTCGACGGCGCCGCCCGCGTCTACGACCCGATCGTCCGCGGCGAGCTGGGCGAGGATCTGCACAGCGTCTTCCTCAAGGACTACGCGCCCGCCAACTGGTAGACCCTCGGGTCGCCGACGGCCGGGAGGGCGGCACGCGTGCGTGCCGCCCTCCGCCGTCAACAGGCGTACCGCCCCCTCAACAAGGGCCGCCCGACGGCTGCTTGGCGTACCGCGCGACCAGCTCCAGGACCGGCCGCCAGTCCTCCATGACGCCCGCGTCGAGCCCCACGGTCTTGCCCGCGTCGTCGGCCTGGCGCAGGATCACCGCGTCCTCGGCCCACGGATCCCGTGCGAAGGCCGCCGCCTCCTCGGGCCCCATCACCCCGCCCTGCGCCCGCAGGGTCAGCGCGCTCTGCGGCGAGAGCGTACGGTCCGGCTCGACCGCCGCCAGATAGCGCTTCGCGGGGACGTGCAGCTCCACGAGGCGGGCCACCCGGGCGCCGAGCAGCGGCCGCACCGCCCGGGCCGCGGTGTCCGCGTGCCCGGCGTCGTCACCGGGATGGAGCAGGTGCCCCAGATCGTGGACGAGCCCCGCCAACTGGAGTTCCTTGTCGGCCGGATGGGACCGTCGCAGCAGGTGGGCGGTCTGGAGGGCGTGGTCGTGCAGATCGACCGGATCACCGCTGCGGTCCGGGGTGTCCCAGGCGCCCCGGCAGGCGTGCAGCAGCTCCATCAGCTCCTCCACCGAGCGCACGGGACGGTCCGGAACGGGTCTGCTCGA
Organism: Streptomyces sp. NPDC045846; assembly: GCF_056431605.1. Lineage (NCBI taxonomy): Bacteria > Bacillati > Actinomycetota > Actinomycetes > Kitasatosporales > Streptomycetaceae > Streptomyces > Streptomyces sp. NPDC045846. The sequence continues at coordinate 780,149 of NZ_JBWKKJ010000001.1, forward strand.
CAGCTCCATGTGGTCTCCTCCCCGCGAGCGGCAGCCGACAGGGTCAGCAGATCATGGCGGGATGAACACCGGGCTGAACGCCCGGCGAAGGAAAGTTGACGCAAAGGAAGTGGCCCTATCGAGCGCGACCGCGCTCATTTGGTTACTCTGGTGCGAACGGTAGCCACAGCGGGTCCACCAACCCTCGAGGCCCGTTCCGGATCCCTCCCACAACCTGTGGCCGTGATGCGGACAGAGTGCCGGCGCCACCGCGTCAGAACTGCCCCAACCCTGCCCTGTGGGCGGACGACCGGGTCGGAGACCGACGCGTGCCGGGACGCCCAGGGTTACGCGACACAGAGGAGTGCGCGGTGACACCAGAGATGACAGAGCGCGAACGTCGGACGCCCGAACGCGGCGGCGAGCGGACCGGGCGGCCCGAGAAGCTCCGCAACATCGAGGTCTGGGCCCGCTCGGCCCCGATCCGCCTCGCGGGGTACGAAGAGGACCTCGCGGAGCCGCACATCCTGCCCGGCGTCGACTGACGCGCGCCGCACCACCGGTCCGTGCCCCCGCCCGCCGGGGGCACGGACCGTGTGCCACCGCCGGTTCGCGCGGCCGAGCCCGGACACGGGTGCCGCCCGGGATGTGACGGTGCGTCAGGCTCTCGTACGGCTTCCCGGCGCCCTGTCGTCGCGGGGCCGGGCGGGGCAGGATGACCGGATGTCCGAGACACCCGGTGGCACGACCGCCTTCCACGACCTGTCCGCCTTCCTCGCGATCCCGCGCGTCAACGGCCTCGCGCTCTCACCCGACGGGAAGCGGCTGGTGGCCGCCGTGCAGAGCCTCAACGCCGAGGGGCACGGATACGTCAGCGCCCTGTGGGACATCGATCCCGCCGGGGTGCGCGAGCCGCGCCGGCTGACCCGTTCCCGTTCGGGGGAGTCCGCGCCCGCGTTCGCGTCGGACGGAACGCTGTACTTCCTCTCCCGGCGCGAGGACGGCGACCCCGGCACGGCCACGGACGCCGATGAGGGCGCCGCCGTGTGGGCGCTGCCCGAGCACGGCGAGGCCGCGCTCGTGGCCCGCCACCCCGGCGGCATAGCCGGGTTCACGCTCGCCCGCGACACCGCCACCCTCGCCTACACGGCGGGACTGCTGCCCGGCGCGGCCGACGCCGAGGCCCACGGCAAGCTGCGCAAGGACCGGGCCGACGCCAAGGTCGGCGCGATCCTGTACGAGTCCGGGCTCACCCGCTTCTGGGACCGCGACCTCGGCCCGGACGAGCCGCACACCTTCGTCCGCCGCTGCCACGACGAGCACGGCTCACCCGTCGACGCGGGCGGCCAGGGATACGTCAGCGAGGACGAGACCGCGCTCTCGCCGGACGGCACCCGCGTCGCCCACACCCGCTTCGTCCACGGCCCGGTGCCGGACCGCAACCGCACCGTCGTCGTGATCGCGGACGCCGCGACCGGCGACCGGCTGCGCGTGGTCGACCGGGACGGACACCAGTACTCCACCCCGCGGTTCACCTCCGACGGCACCGGCCTGATCTGCACCCGCCAGTGGATCGAGACGTACGAGACGCCCTACGCCTACACCCTCGTGCGCATCGACCTGGCGAGCGGGGCCGAGCGCGAACTCGTGCCCGGCTTCGGGAACTGGCCCATCGGCGCGGTGGTCTCGCCCCACCCCGGCGACGCGACCGTCTTCTTCGCCGCCGACGAACTCGGCCACTCACCCGTCTTCCGGCTCGACCCCGACGGCACCGTCACCCGGCTCACCGCCTCCGGCACGTACACCTCGCTCCGCGTCGCGCCGGACGGGCGCACCCTGTACGCGCTGCGCAGCGGCGTCGACCGCCCGGCGGCCCCCGTCCGCCTCGACGCCTCCCGGGCCGACCAGGAGCCCGTCGCGCTGGTGGCGCCCGGCGGCGTGGGCCGACTGCCGGGCACACTGACCGAAGTGCACGCGACGGGCGACGACGGCTTTCCGCTGCGCTCCTGGCTCGTCCTGCCCGAAGGCGCCTGTGCCGAGCGGCCCGCGCCGCTGCTGGTCTTCCCGCACGGCGGCCCCGAGACCTCCTGGAACGCCTGGACCTGGCGCTGGAACCCGTGGCCCTTCGCGGCGCGCGGCTACGCGGTCCTGCTGCCCGACCCGGCGCTCTCGGCCGGCTACGGCCCGCGGATGCACGAGCGCGGCTGGGGCCAGTGGGGCGGCCGGCCCTACCGGGACCTGATGGCCATGACCGACGCCGCCGAGGCCCGCCCCGACATCGACGCCACCCGCACCGGCCTCGCGGGCGCCTCGTACGGCGGCTACATGGCCAACCGCATCGCCACGCTGACGGACCGGTTCAAGGCGATCGTCTCGCACGCCTCGATCTGGGACCTGCGGTCCTTCCAGTCGGACACGGACGCCTCGGCCTACTTCCGGCGCATCTTCGGCGATCCGCTGACCCGGCCGGAACGCTACGACGAGAACTCGCCGTCCCTCGCCGTCGACCGCATCCGCACGCCCCTCCTGGTGGTCCACGGCGCGAAGGACTACCGGGTGCCCGTCGGCCAGGGCATCGCGCTGTTCCAGGAACTCCAGCGCTGCGAAGTGCCCACGAAGTTCCTGTACTTCCCCGACGAGAGCCACTGGATCCTCGCCCCGAACAACGCCCGCCTGTGGTACGCGACCCTGCTCAACTTCCTCGACCACCACGTCCTCGGCCAGGAGTGGCAGCGGCCCGAACTGGTCTGACGTGCGGGCGGATTGACGATCAGTCAGTGTCGTCGGGAACGAACAGGCTGAGCTGGTAGCCGGTGGGGGTGCGCAGGCGCCCGCACGCGATGTCCACGCGCATCATGGCGGGATCGGTCACCTCGCCCTCCAGGCGTAGCCGTTGGACATGGGCGCGCAGCTCCGCGGCGTCATGGGTGGAGAACACCGGCTCCCAGTGGCCCGCCTCCGGGGAGTACGCCCGGGTGGCGCGCTCCAGCTGCCGCTCCCGCTCTCGTCTTCGTCTCCGCTGGCCAGGCATGCCCACAGCATGACGGGCGGCCCATCGGGCGGCAAGGCGTCCGAGGAGGTCGGCGGGAGCCGGTGTGACTCGGGCGGACCCCGTCCGTTTGCGTGCGGCGTGGGCCTGCGGCACACAATGAGGGGCAACTCGGGGCGTACAGGTGGGAGATCCACGTGCCCTCGACCCTGCGCAGAATCGCCGCTGCCGCCGCCGTGCTGTCCGTCGGCGCCTTCGCCGCCGGATGCGGCGGCGGCGCCAACGGTGCCGACAGCCAGCAGGACCTCAACCTCCAGCCGATCGCGGCCGCGGGACCGGACCCGTTCACCGGGTCCACGGCCCGGTCCACGGCGACGCCCACCCCGGCCACGCCCCCCGGCAGCGACACCCCCACGCCGGGCTTCCGGTCGGCGCGTACCGTGTCGGGCTCCACACCGGGCCTGTACGGCGGTACGCAGTCGGTGGCCAGCTGCGACGTGGAGAAGCAGATCCGCTTCCTCGGCGGCGACCGGGCCAAGAACCGGGCCTTCGCCGACGCGGCCGGAATCGACCCGGGCTCCGTGGCCGGCTTCCTGCGCGGGCTCACGCCCGTCGTGCTGCGCGCGGACACCCGGGTCACCAACCACGGTTTCAGAAACGGCGCGGCGACCAGTTTCCAGTCGGTGCTCCAGGCGGGCACCGCGGTCCTGATCGACGATCACGGGGCGCCGCGGGTGCGGTGCGCCTGCGGGAACCCGCTGAAGCCGCCCAACACCCACCAGGGCGGCTGGAACGACAAGGGCAAGCCCTGGCCGGGCTTCCGGGGCGACCGCGTCGTCGAGGTACGGCCCACCACGGTGGTCGTCAACAACTTCATCATCGTCAACATCACCAACAACACCTGGATCGAGCGGAAGAGCGGGGACGACGGCCGGCACGACCGGGAGCGCCCCGACATCCACATCGACCCGGACAAGCCGCTGGTCACCGAGCCGCCCACCACCCCTCCGGCGAGCCCGAGCACCTCGCCGCCCATCAGCTCGCCCCCGCCGAGCTCTGCGTGCCCCACCCCCACGCCGACCGTGACGGTCACCGAGACGCCGACCGCGACGCCGCCGGAGTCCGCGCCATCGGCCCCGCCGACGGGCTCGCCCGCCCCGAGCGGCTGCCCGACGGCCACCACGACGGTGACGGCGACGCCGTCCGTGCCGGTTCCGGGGCCATCGACTCCCTCGCCGTCGACGCCGCCCGACACGAGCGTGCCCAGCACGCCCGCGTCGCCGCCGACGAGCCTGCCGAGCGGTTCGGAGTCCGATGTGTTCGGCCCGTCGCCGGAGTCGGAGAACGTCTGAGACGCGGCACCCCGCGGTCATCGGCAGGGTGCGCCGCTGACCGCGGGGTCCGACACGGGGGAGGGACGGAAAGACGGACCAAGAGGTGCATATAGGCTGCGTTCTTCGTTCCGTGCCCCCATCCGTTCCTCCCGCAGCCAGGAGAGCTCTCCGTGACCGTCGCGATCGACCTGCCGAACCCCACCCCCGCCGCCGACGTGCACGACAGCGTGGCGCGCGACGCCCGCGAGTTCGGGGCCTACGCCCGGACCGGCGGCTGGGCGTTCGCCCTGAAGGTGGCGCGCAGCGTACGCCCCGGCGGACAGGCGGCGGGTGAGACGCCGAAGGTCTCCGCGAAGGAGTTCGCCGAGCTCGCGGGCTGCTCGGCCGAGCGCGTCATGCGTTACTACAAGGCGTGGGACAAGGCCTCCGACGACGGTCTGGTCCCGCTCTTCGAGGCGCTCGTCCCGGGCGAGGACGTCGACCTGCCCGACGCCGACGTGTGGCTCACCTACTACGCCTCCCGCTCCAGCGCGACCTCCGAACGCGGCACCGCCATCACGGCCGCCGCCGAGGCCGAGGGCATCCGGCCGACCAAGGCCCTGGAGGTCGCCGAGAACCCCACCGCGCTGCGTGCCGCCATCCTCGCCGACCCCGGCACCGCCCAGGCGGCCCGTTCCGCCCTCCTGGACCGGCTCAAGGACGACCCTGCGCTCCAGACCGAGCTGGCCCGCGACATCGCCCGCACCGACGGGCTGAAGAAGGCGGTGGCCACCGAGACCCGGGCGGCCGACCGCATCGGCTACGTCCGCCAGATCGTCGAGAACGGCCAGATCCGCACGCCCGCGGGCCAGACCGTCGACGCCCCCGCCGAGCTGCGCGCGGAGGCCGAGCGACACCTCTCGCTGCTCGACGAGCTCGACGACGCCGAAGAGGCCGGCGAGTGGGCGTCCGAGGCGTACGACACCGTCAAGGGCCTGGTCGTCCAGGCCGTCGAGGCCGACCCCGAGCTGCGCGTGCAGGAACGCCGCACGAAGTTCTACAGCAGCCTGCAGAAGGCGACGAAGGTCTTCGAGGAGCTCACGCTCGACGACGCCGACGACATCTACGAGGACGACATGGTCCAGCGCCTCGAAGAGCTCCAGGCGGCCATCGGCACCTGCATCACCGCGCTGCGCAAGGCCTCCCCGGGCCACTGAGCCGCTCCGGGCCGGACGTCCGCCGCCTCCCTGATGCGCGTGCTGCGGGCTGCGCCTAGCGTGGCCCCATGGACGCGGGTGCAGGGGGCGGAGGGGCGGCCGAGCTGTGCCATTGCGGCGAGCCGGCCGGCGGTGCGGAGTGCCGCTTCCTCCACTCGTACGGCCGAGGCCTGCGGATGGGCAGTTTCGACTGGGACCTGGGCACCGGTCTGATGCACATGGACGAGCCCGCGCTCGACGTGTTCGACCTGCGGCCCGAGGAGTACGACAACCGGCCGGAGTCGCTGGCCGCCCGGGTGCCGCCCGCCGAGGCCCTCAGGCTCGACGCGCTCGTCTCGCAGGCGCTGAAGAACGGCAGCGTCAACTACGGCGTCTACTTCCGCATCCGCCGCCGTGACGGCCTGCTGCGCTGGACGCACACCCAGGGCTTTGTACGCCGCGACGAGACCGGCCGTCCGCTGCGCATCATCGGCATCGTCCGGGACGCCACCCAGGAGCTCGCCGAGTCCACCGCCCGGGTCGGCCTCGACGACGAGCGCCGCCGCACGACCAGCGTCGTGGAGGCGACCACCGCCGCCCTCGCGCACGCCAGGACGGTCAAGGACGTCATCGACGTCATGAAGGACTCGCGGGGGCCCGAGTACCTCGGCGCCACCAGCCTGGTGATGGGCCTGCTGGAAGCGGGCCGCATCCATCTGATCGCCGAGGGCCCCGAGGGCAGCTTCGTGCCCGGCACCCGGTGGACCCGGGTCGACGAGCAGTACCCGATGAGCGAGGTCGTCCGGACGCTCGCACCCCGCTTCATCGAGTCCCCGGAGGACTTCGCCGAGTCCTATCCGGTCCTGTGGCCGAACATCAGCGGCCTCGGCATCACCTCCGCCGCCTATCTGCCGCTGATCGCCCAGGCCCGCCCCATCGGCGCGATCGGCCTGCTCTACAGCGACAAGTGGGGCTTCACCAGCGACGAGCGCAACCTCCTTGTGGCGCTGGGCAGTTCGATCGCCCAGTCGCTCCAGCGCGCCATGCTGTACGAGCAGGAGCACGACCTCGCCGAGGGGCTCCAGCAGGCGATGCTGCCGCGCCGCATCCCCGAGGTGCCCGGCGCCCAGCTCGCCGTCCGCTACCGCTCGGCACGGTTCGGCCGGGACATCGGCGGCGACTGGTACGACGTGATCCCGCTGCCCGGTGGCCGCGTCGGGGTGGCCATCGGCGACGTACAGGGGCACGACACGCACGCCGCCGCGGTGATGGGGCAACTGCGCATCGTGCTGCGCGCGTACGCCGCCGAGGGCCACACACCGGCCACCGTGATGGCGCGGGCCTCGGTGTTCCTGCACGAGCTCGACACCGACCGGTTCGCCACCTGCACGTACGCGGAGGCCGACCTGAGCACCGGCGTCGTGCAGGTCGTGCGCGCCGGGCACGTCGACCCGCTGGTGCGGCTCCCCGACGGCAGCTGCCGCAGACTGCCCGTCGAGGGAGGCCTGCCGCTCGGCCTCTCCGCCGAGTTCGGGCGGCTCGAATACCCGGTGTCGACGGTCGAACTGGATCCCCTCCAGACCCTGTTGCTCTACACCGACGGCCTGGTGGAACAGCCCGGCGCCGACCTGGACGACGGCATGGAGCTCCTCGCGTCCCTGGTTCGATCGGGGCCCGAGGACCTCGAAGCGCTGGCCGACCGGCTCTGCGACGTGGTCGACGAGCGGGGCGGCGACGACGACGTGGCGCTGCTGCTCCTGCGCCGGCGCGCCATGGAGGTGCCGCAGGGCGGCGGGCGGCTGCGCCAGCACGTCGCGCAGAACGACCCGGAGGCGCTCAGCTCCTCGCGGCACATGATCCGTGCGGCGGTCCGGGCCTGGGGCGCGCGCGAGCGGTCGGACGAGATCGAGCTCGCGGCCGACGAGCTGATCACCAACGCGCTGATGCACACCGACGGCGGGGCGATCGTCACCATCCGGGTGCTCTCGGGGCCCGAACGCCGGCTGCGCATCGAGGTGGAGGACCGCTCCAGCGCCCTGCCGCGCCGCCGGGAGGCCGGCTCCTCCGGGGTGTCGGGGCGCGGTCTGATGCTGGTGGACCGGCTCGCGGACGTGTGGGGCGTGGAGTCGCGCGGCGGCGGAAAGTGCGTGTGGTGCGAGTTCGTCGTCCCCGAACGCGGGGCGCGCTGACCGCGACCGCCGCCCCAGGTGGTGGTCCGTCGGCCGATGACGGGCCGGAAAACGACGCTTGATCGAGATCTGATCAATACTTGACGGTAACTATACGTAACAGCTCATTACTTGACCGTAACCGTCCGTGCGGGTTTGACTGCTCACTCTGCCGGGCGGCGCCGTCGCCGCCCGGCCGGCCTCCGACTGACACGAGGACCCCCTTGAGCAGTGAGCTGCTGGCACCTCTTGATCTGGCGTTCTGGCACCTCGAATCGGCGGAGCACCCCATGCACCTGGGTGCGCTCGCACACTTCGAACCGCTCCCCGGCACCGACGGCGGCCAGATCCTCGAACTCCTCGCGCGGCGCGCCGCGGCCATCCCCCGGCTGCGGATGTGCGTACGCGGTGTGTGGCTGCCCGTCGGCGGCGCGGCCTGGGTCGCCGACAAGGACTTCGACGTCCGCCGCCACGTCCGCCGGGTGCGCCTGCCCGACGGGGACTTCCACGCCGAAGCCGCCCGGGCGGCGGGGGAGTTGATGGAACGGCCCCTGGAGCGGGGCCTGCCGCCCTGGCGGATGTACGTCCTGACGAGCGAGGACGACCGGGCGTTCGCCGTCCTGGTGAAGCTGCACCACGCGCTCGCCGACGGAATGCGCGCGGTCGCCATCGGCGCGGGCATCCTCGACCAGCTCGCCGGGCCGAGCACGAGGCGCCGCCGCCCCGTCCCGCCCCGCTCCTGGCTGCCGGGACCGCGCCAGGTCGCCGGATTCGCCCGCGACCGGGTCCACGAGCTCACCCGGGCCGTCGGCATCGGTGCCTCCGTGATGCGTGCCAGCCGACTGGAACTCGGCGCCGGATCCGCCCTGGCCGCCGACTCCAGCGGTACGCGCCGCCTGGCCACCGCCGTCCTCGACCTCGACGACGTCCAGCGGGTGCGCAGGGCCGAGGGGGGCACCGCCAACGACGTGCTCCTCGCCGTCGTCGCGGGCGGCCTGCGCCGCTGGCTCCTGGAGCGGGACTCGGCCCTGCCCGGCCTCCAGCCGCGCGCCCTGGTCCCCGTCTCGCGGCGCCGCCCGGGCGCCCCGCCCGGCTCCGGCAACAAGCTCTCGGCCTATCTGCTCGGCCTCCCGGTCGCCGAGCCCGACCCGCTGACCCGGCTCGCCCTGGTGCGTACCGCCATGGACCGCAACAAGGCGGCGGGGCCGGGGCGCGGCGCCGGAGCCGTCGCCCTGCTCGCCGATCAACTGCCGCCGCTGGCCCACCGGTTCGGGGCACCGCTGGCCGGGAACGCGGCCCGCCTCCTCTTCGATCTGCTCGTCACCAGCGTGCCGCTGCCCCGCTCCCAGCTCTCGCTCGGCGGCTGCCCGCTGCGCGCGATCTACCCGATGGCGCCGCTCGCCCGGGGCCAGTCCCTGGCGATCGCCCTGTCCCCCTACGGCGGGCGCGTGCACATCGGTCTGGTGGCCGACGGCAAGGCCGTCCCCGACCTGGACCGGCTCGCCGCGTGCTTCGGGCAGGACCTGGCGGAACTCCTGAAGGCGAGCGCGGCTCGCTGAGCCCGCCCGGGCGGGGCACCCTGGTACGTATGCCGGAACTGCCCGAAGTCGAGGCCCTGCGGGACTTCCTCTCCGACCACCTGGTCGGACAGGAGATCGCGGGTGCCCTGCCCGTCGCGATCAGCGTCCTGAAGACGTACGACCCGCCCTGGACCGCCCTGGCCGGGCGCACCGTCACCGGTGTCGCCCGGCACGGCAAGTTCCTCGACATCGACGCCGACGGGCTGCACCTGTGCGTCCACCTCGCCCGCGCGGGCTGGCTGCGCTGGTACGACACGCTGCCCGAGACGCCGCCGAAACCCGGCAAGGGCCCGCTCGCGCTGCGCGTGGCGCTGGCGGGCGGCGCGGGCTTCGACCTCACCGAGGCGGGCACCCGCAAGAGCCTCGCCGCCCACCTCGTCCACGACCCGTCCGAAGTCCCCGGCATCGCCCGGCTCGGCCCCGACCCGCTCGCCCCGGGCTTCGGCCGCGACGACCTGGCCGCCCTGCTCGCGGGCGAGCGGCGCCAACTCAAGGGCGCGCTGCGTGAACAGTCCCTCATCGCGGGCATCGGGAACGCCTACAGCGACGAGATCCTGCACGTGGCGCGCATGTCCCCGTTCAAGCCCGTCGCCCACCTCACCGACGACGAGATCACCGCCCTGTACGAGGCGATGCGCGGCACCCTCACCGAAGCGGTCGAGCGTTCGCGCGGCCTCGCGGCGGGCCGGCTGAAGGCCGAGAAGAAGAGCGGGCTCCGGGTGCACGGGCGCACCGGGCAGCCCTGCCCGGTCTGCGGCGACACCGTCCGCGAGGTCTCGTTCGCCGACTCCTCCCTCCAGTACTGCGCCACCTGCCAGACGGGTGGCAAGGTCCTCGCCGACCGGCGCCTGTCCAAGCTGCTCAAGTAGCGGGCCGGGCGGGGGTGAGGGTGGCGAGCCGGGTTCCGTCGGCGGCCCGCACCTCGAACCGGGCGATGGCGTCCTGCGCCAGCGCCGCCGCGCCCCGCATCCGCACCGGCCGCCCGCCCCGGTCCACCCAGGACGCCACCGTCTGCTCCGTGCCGTCCCGGCCCACCGCGACCAGGGTGCACGAGACGGGCGCCGCGCCCGCCAGGCCGAGTTCCACGTCCGTGCCCCACTCCATGGGCGCGGTCACCAGCGTCGCCGTCACGCCGGGCGCGTGCGAGGCCACCCGCCATCGCGGCGCCGCCGTGGGCTCCACGACGACACCGATCCCGCCCACCACCAGCACGCCGGACGCGGCCACCAGCGCGATCCGCAGCGTGCGGCCGTGCCGCCGCCGCCGAGCCACCGCGCCCAGCATCCGGTGCGGCACCTCGGGCGGGACGGGACCGGGCGGCACCGCACCGCCCGCGGCATACGCGGCGAGCAGCGCCGTGACGCTCCCGAATCCGGCCAACAGCCCTCTGCACGGGGCGCACCCGGTGAGGTGCTCCTCGTAGCGGAAGGCGTCGGCGGCATCGAGCACGCCGAGGGCATAGGCCCCGGCGTCCTCGTGGATCTGCGGCGAACTCATGCCGTCAGGTACGCAGAATCCGGCCCGAGCACTCAAGACACACCGCCACCGCGCGCCTAAACTCCGGCCCCATGCTGCGCGTACTGGCGGTCGACGACGAGGCCCCCGCCCTCGAAGAACTCCTCTACCTGCTGCGCTCCGACCCGCGGGTCCGCTCGGCCACCGGCGCCACCGGCGCCACCGAGGCGCTGCGGCTCATCGGCGCCGCCCTCGAAGCGGGCGAGGACCATGAGCGGGGCGTCGACGTGGTGTTCCTCGACATCCACATGGCCGGGCTCACCGGACTCGACATCGCGCGGCTGCTCGCCGGGTTCGCCCGGCCGCCGCTGATCGTCTTCGTCACCGCCCACGAGGGCTTCGCCGTCCAGGCCTTCGACCTGAAGGCCGTCGACTACGTCCTCAAGCCCGTCCGCGGGGAGCGGCTCGCCGAGGCGGTCCGCCGGGTCGCCGAGCTCGTCGGCGGCCGCGCCGCGAGCGTCCAGGAACCCGACCAGATACCCGTCGAACTGGGCGGCGTCACCCGCTTCCTGCCCGTCGGCGACATCGCGTACGCCGAGGCCCAGGGCGACTACGCCCGGCTGCACACCGCCCGCGGCAGCCACCTGGTCCGCATCCCGCTGTCCACCCTGGAGGAGCGCTGGCGCGCCCGCGGGTTCGTGCGGATCCACCGCAGCCACCTCGTCGCGCTGGACCGGATCGACGAACTCCGCCTCGACGCGGGCAGCATGAGCGTGCGGGTCGGCGACGCCGAACTCCCCGTGAGCCGACGCCACGCCCGCACGGTACGGGACCGCCTGCTGCGGCGCACCAGCCGCTGACCTGGCCTTCCCCGAGCCGGGATGTGCTGCGTACACTCCGCGCCATGTCCGCAGAGCAGGCCGCGCGGCGGGAGACGGTCACGGGGGAGCCGAGGAGGGTCCGCCCGCTGCCGCGCCACCGCGCCCAGTCCGAGATCGACGAGCAGACCGCGCTCGGCGGCGCCTACGTGCGCTCCCTGATGCGCGGCCAACTCCGGGCGGCGCTCAGCGGGTTCGCCGTCCTCGCCCTGACCGTGGCCACCCTGCCGCTGGCCTTCCGCGCCCTGGACGACGACGCCGTCACCTGGTGCGTGCTCGGCTTCGCCCTCTACCCGCCGCTCGGCCTCATCGCCTGGTGGTACGTGCGCACCGCCGAGCGCAACGAGCGCGACTTCGCCCGCCTGGTGGCCGACCGCCCCCCGGAAGGCCGCCGCGCCCTGTGAGCCAGACGTACGCCGTGGTGGCGGTGACCGCCGTCGTGCTCGCCACCGTCCTCGTCGGCGGGTTCGGCCTGCGCATCTCGCGCACGACCTCCGACTTCTACGTCGCCTCGCGCACGGTCGGCCCCGGCCTCAACGCGGCGGCCATCAGCGGCGAATACCTCTCCGCCGCCTCCTTCCTAGGCATCGCGGGACTCGTCCTGGTCCAGGGCCCCGACATGCTCTGGTATCCGGTCGGCTACACCGCGGGCTACCTCGTGCTGCTGCTGTTCGTCGCGGCCCCGCTGCGCCGCTCGGGCGCCTACACCCTGCCCGACTTCGCCGAGGGCAGGCTCGAATCGCGGGCCGTGCGCCGGCTGGTCAGCGTGTTCGTGGTCGGCGCGGGCTGGCTCTATCTGGTGCCCCAACTCCAGGGCGCCGGGCTGACGTTGAAGATCCTCACCGGGGCCCCGGGCTGGCTCGGGCCGGTGCTCGTCGCGGCCGTCGTGGTCCTCGCGGTCGCCGCCGGCGGCATGCGCTCCATCACCTTCGTGCAGGCCTTCCAGTACTGGCTCAAGCTGACCGCGCTGCTCATACCCGTCTTCTTCCTGGTCCTGGCCTGGCGGGGCGACGGGGCGCCGCGCCCCGTCTACGACGAACCGGCCGCGCTGCGCCACCAGCAGAGCGTCCGCTTCGCCGACACCCTGACCCTGCGCCTGACCGAGCCGCTGCCCGTCCGCGCCACCGGCATCCTCGACGGCCGCCGCCACGACGGCGACGAGCTGACGCTCCCGGCGGGCGAGCATCGCGTCGAGGCGGGCACCCGGCTCGCCCTCGCCGCCGGGACCCGCGTCCCCGGCAGCACCGCCCGCACCGAACACCCGCTGTACGCCACCTACGGGCTCATCGTGGCGACCTTCCTCGGCACCATGGGCCTGCCCCACGTCGTCGTGCGCTTCTACACCAGCCCGGGCGGCCGCGAGGCCCGCCGCGCCACCGTCGTCGTCCTCGCCCTGATCGGCGCGTTCTATCTCTTGCCGCCCGTCTACGGCGCACTGGGCCGCCTGTACGCCCCCGAACTCGCCCTCACCGGCGACGCGGACGCGGCCGTGCTGCTGCTCCCGGAGCGGCTGGTCGGCGGCGCCGGGGGCGACCTGCTGGGCGCGCTGGTCGCGGGCGGCGCGTTCGCCGCGTTCCTGTCCACCGCCTCCGGGCTCACCATGGCGGTGGCGGGCGTCCTCACCCAGGACGTGCTGCCCTCGCGCGGAGTGCGCCACTTCCGCCTCGCCACCCCGCTTGCCATCGCCGTACCGCTGCTCGGCGCGCTGCTTGTGAGCGGGGTGCCGGTGGCCGACGCGGTGGGGATGGCGTTCGCGGTGTCGGCCTCCTCCTTCTGCCCGCTGCTGGTCCTCGGCATCTGGTGGCGGGGGCTGACCCCGCCGGGCGCGGCCGCCGGGCTGCTGCTCGGGGGCGGCTCGGCGCTGCTCGCCGTCGGCGCCACCGTCCTCGGGGCGGTGCCGCCCGGCCTCGCGCACGCGCTGCTCGCCTGGCCCGCCCTCTGGTCGGTCCCGGTCGGCTTCCTCGCCATGATCGGGGTCTCGCTCGCGACGCCGGGCCGGATCCCGCCCGGCACCAACGCCGCGATGACCCGCTTCCACCTGCCCGAGGCCCTGGCCCGCGAGGGAGGCGCCCGCCGATGACCCTGGCCGCCCTGCTCTTCCTCGGCCCGCTGCTCGCGGCCGCCGGGTACCTGCTCGGCCGGCGCGCCGCGCGCCGCAAAGGCACCAGCGACGTCGGCACGCCCGTCGAGCACGCCACCTTCGAGACGCTGCACACCGCGTCGCTCGCCGCGCCCCCGCTGCGCGCCGGGCTCACCGCCGAGGCCGCCCGCCGCGCGGCCCGCGGGCTGCGCTCGCTGCTCGGCACCGACGCGCTCTGCCTCACCGACCGTGAGGCGATCCTGACCTGGGACGGCGCGGGGGAGCAGCACCACGGCGCCCAAGTGATGGACCTGCTGCGGGGGTTGCTCGACACCGGCCGCGACAAGGCTTTCGCGCTGTCCTGCGACGACCTGGACTGTCCGCTGCGCTGGGCGGTGGCCGTACCGCTCACCGTGGACCACCGGGTGCTCGGCGCGCTGGTCGCCTACGCGCCCCGCGAGTCCGCCGTCCTCGCGCGCGCGGCGGGGGAGGTCGGGCGCTGGGTCTCGGTCCAGCTGGAACTCGCCGAACTCGACCGCTCCCGCACCCGGTTGATCGAGGCCGAGATCAAGGCCCTGCGCGCCCAGATCTCCCCGCACTTCATCTTCAACTCCCTGGCCGCCATCGCCTCCTTCGTGCGGACCGACCCGGAGCGCGCCCGCGAACTCCTGCTGGAGTTCGCCGACTTCACGCGTTACTCGTTCCGCAGGCACGGCGACTTCACCACGCTCGCCGACGAACTCCACTCCATCGACCAGTACCTGGCGCTGGTGCGGGCACGCTTCGGCGACCGGCTCTCCGTCACCCTCCAGGTCGCCCCCGAGGTCCTGCCGGTCGCCCTGCCGTTCCTGTGCCTCCAGCCGCTCGTCGAGAACGCCGTCAAGCACGGCATCGAGGGCGCCGTCACCGCGGGGCGCATCACCATCAGCGCCCTGGACGCGGGCAGCGAGGCCGAGGTCGTCATCGAGGACGACGGCGCGGGCATGGACCCCGAGCGCCTGCGCCGCATCCTGCGCGGCGACGGCGGCCCCTCGGGCGGCATCGGCCTGCTCAACGTCGACGAACGGCTGCGGCAGGTGTACGGCGACGCGTACGGCCTGGTCATCGAGACGGGCCTCGGGGCGGGCATGAAGGTGACGGCGCGCATCCCCAAGTACCGGGCCTGTGTCCACAGCTGACGTAAAGTCAGAAGAGGTGGATCGCCAAGTGCCCGAGCGGCAGGCCGAGTTCCCAGGCCGGCGTCCACACCCGGGGTTCGTCCTCCTGGTCCTCGCGCAGGTCGATGCCGCCCGGCACCACCGCGTCCAGATCCGCCGCGAGCAGCTCGGTCTCCTCCAGCCACCGCCACGCGGCCCGCGCCATCTCCACGTCGGGGCCCGCGTCCTGATCGGCCAGTCGGCGCAGCCGCGAGCAGACCCAGCGCCGCCACGGCCGCCCGGCCGCGGTGAGCGAGCTCCACTCGTCGAGCCGGGCCACCACCCGGGCCCCGCCGACCGCCCCGTCGGACAGGAAGATCGTCAGGGCGAGGGCATTGCGCCCGGCCCGGAACTCCAGCGTCGTCGGCGGCATCAGATCGCCGGTACGCAGTAATTCATCCGCGATGTACTCCGCGTACATCCATGCCATCGGTACCACCAGCTCGCCACCACTGGTCCCGCTACTTCCCTCCGGACGCATCCTGTCTCGCCTCTTTCATCGACCGTCCCGGCGCTCCCGGGGAGCTCCAGGGAGCATTGAACCGGGGGCGCGTGCCCGCCGTGGCCAGAAGGGCAGGATCCGTCACAAGACACGAGGTGCTCATGCATGTGCGGCAGCTCCTGGGCGCGTACGTACTCGGCGCCCTCGCGCCGGACGAGGACCGCACCGTCGCCGCGCACCTGCGCCGGTGCGCGCCGTGCCGTACCGCCTACCTGGAGGTCGCCGACGCGCCCTCGCTGCTCGCCCTGCTCCGCGAGGCGGACCTGGCGCCCACCGAGGAGGGTCCTTCGGGGCCTGACGCAGAATAGCCGGGCAGCACCCGGGCCAGCGCACGCAGGGCGTAGTACGAACGGGACTTGACGGTCCCAGGAGGAACGCCGAGCACATCGGCCGCTTCCGCAACGCTCAGGCCGCGGAAGTACAACTGCACAAGGACCGCCCGGTGTTCGGGTGTGAGCGACCTCACGGCCGTGCGGACGTCGAGCGCGACGGCGCAGCGCTCGGTGTGGTCGCCGGATTCCGCGGTGGCGAGCAGGGCCTCGTCGCCGACCTCGGCGGGGCGGGCGAGGCGGCTGCGGCGGGCGTCGATGGCGAGGCGCCGCGCGACGGTGAACAGCCAGGGCCGCATCGAGCAGTACGGCGCCTCGAAGGCCTCGGGGTGCTGCCAGGCCCGCACCAGGGTCTCCTGCACGAGGTCCTCGGCGCGCTGGCGGTCGCCGTAGGTCAGCCCGAGCAGGAAGTGCAGCAGGGCCGGCCCGTGCGCGCGTTGCAGCTCGGCCAGATCCCGCTCCCGGGCGTACCGCCGGATGTCCGCGCCCGCCGTCGTCACGCTGCACGCCCTTTCCCCGGATCGCCTTGCTCGCAGCCGTATCCGAGCGCATCCGGGCGGGCGGGGACAGGCGCCGCACCGCTCGGTGCGACGAGCGGTCGAACCGAGCGGTGAATGGTGCGCCGAGCGCGCCCCGACCGGCGCCGACGCCGGTCGGGGCGGCTCGACTGCGTCCGTTTCAGCGATTTTGATGGAGATAAGCGGCTTTTCGTCTTGACTGACCGGTTCTTGGACGGTGGATTTCGGACAGACACCGGCACTCGATCAACGGAGCCCGATGCACCAGCCGACCCAGCGCACACGACGAAGGACGGCGGCCGTCGCGGCCCTCCTGCTCGCGGCCACCGCGGGATGCGGCAGCGGGCCTACTCCCGGCGCCCAGCCGCCGCACCACCAGGACACCCGGCGCTCCCCGGCCTCCGGAGCCGGCGCCGCCCAGCACCCCTTCACCCTGGTCGCCACCGGTGACGTGCTCCCGCACGACTCGACCATCGAGCGCGCCAACTCCGATGCCGGGGGCGTCGGTTACGACTTCCGGCCGATGCTCGCAGGCGTCAAGCCGATCATCTCCCGGGCCGATCTGGCGATCTGTCACATGGAGACGGTGTACGGCGGCGACGAGGGGCCCTTCACCGGCTACCCCGCCTTCACCTCGCCGCCGCAGGTGGCCGCCGCGCTCAAGGACGCCGGGTACGACTCCTGCTCCACCGCCTCCAACCACACCCTGGACGACGGCGCCGACGGGATCGCCCACACCCTGACGGCCTTCGACAAGGCGGGCCTGCGGCACACCGGGTCCGGCCGCACCGCGAAGGAGTCGGCGTCGCCCGCGCTGCTGACGGCGGGCGGTGCCAGGGTCGCCCAGCTCGCCTACACCTACGACACCAACGGCTACCCGATGCCGGACGGGCAGCCCTGGGCGGTCCACCTCATCGACCAGAAGAAGATCATCGCGGATGCCCGGGCGGCCCGCGCCGCGGGTGCCGACATCGTGGTCGTCAGCCTCCACTGGGGCACCGAGTGGCAGACCGAGCCCGACGAGCAGCAGCTCACCCTCGGCAAGGCGCTCACCGCCTCGAAGACGAACGGCCGCCCCGACATCGACCTGATCCTCGGCACCCACGCGCACATCCCGCAGGCGTACGAGAAGGTCAACGGGACCTGGATCGTCTACGGCGAGGGCGACCAGATCGCGGGCGAGATGTTCAACGAGACGGGCGCGCGCGACGACCGGGGCAACATGAGCTCCATCGCCCGCTTCACCTTCGCTCCGCCGGTCAGGGCCGGGGCGCGGTGGGAGGTCAGCAAGGCCGAGTTCGTCCCGCAGTGGATCGACGTGGAGCGCGGCCGCGTGCTGAGCCTGCCCGAGGCGCTCGCGAAGTCGCCCGGCCGCGAGGACTACACCGAGGCCCAGGACCACATTCGTGAGGCGGTCCTCGGCCGGGGCGCCGCGAAGGACGGGCTGACGATGTCGCGCTGAGCGGGACGGCGCCCGGGCCGCGCGGCCCGCGGCCGGAGCGGGCCGGGGGCTACGGCACCACGGTGACCGGCCAGCGGCCCGCCTTCACCAGCCGCACGGCCACCGAGCCCACGATCCGGTGGCCCGCGGACTCCGACGCGCCCACCACGACCGCGTCCGCCGTGAGCTCGTCGGCCGCGGTCACCAGTCCGGAGTAGGGGTCGCCGCGGAAGGTGTGGAACTCCCAGCGGACGTCCCAGATCCCCCGGACCCGCTCGGCGGCCGCTCTGATCTCCGCGACCAGGCCCTCGGCGATCTCCCCGGTGGTGTCGGCGACGGGCGCGCCGAGCGCGGCGCCGGCCGGCATCACGGGCTGGACGTACACGAGGGCGAGCAGGGCGTTCTGCCGCCGGGCCAGACCGCTGGCGTACGCCGCGGCCCGGAGCGAGGAGTCCGAGCCGTCGACGCCGGCGACGATCACCTTCGGACCGTCGGTACCGCGTTCGAATCGCTGGGACTCAGGGTGGGACTGGGGCTGCTGCTCTGTCACGTTCGAAGGCTAACCGGCCGGGTGCCGCCTCCGACAGGCGGCCCGGCGCCCGCCTCCCTAGAGTGCTGAGCATGACTGTCAGCGAGACGGCTCCGATACCGTCCCGGACCGGCTTCCTCGGGCGGGCGCCCGAAGCGTTCGCGATGTTCTTCGGCGTGCTCGGGCTGTTCTGCGGCGTCATCGCGCTCGTCCCGCCGCTGCGCAGGCTGCTCTACCCGGTCTCCTGGTTCCTCGACCGGGTCACGGTGCCGGTCAGCGCCAACCTCGCGTACGCCGTCTTCCTGCTGCTGCTCGCGGCCGCGATCGGCGCCCGCAAGAAGGTCGCCTGGTGGCTGGTCGTCGTCTACCTGGGGCTGCTGTTCCTCCTCGACGTGCTGCTGATCGTCGTCGCCGAGTGGGCGTGGATCCCCAACGGGGTGTTCTGCGGCGCCTCGTTGGTGGTGCTGATCCTGGCCCGCAAGCAGTTCTACGCTCAGACGCGCCGGGGCGCCTTCCGCCGCGCGGTCGGGGTGCTCTGCCTCGGGCTCGCGGCGGGCGTCCTGGTCGGCTGGGGGCTCGTCGAGCTGTTCCCGGACACCCTGCCGCGCGGCCAGCGCCTGCTGTGGGCCACCAACCGGGTCTTCGGCGGGCTGGTCTCCAACGGCCAGTTCGACGGGCGGCCGCCCAAGCCCCTCTACTTCTTCCTCGGCCTCTTCGGCGCGGTCGCCCTGCTGACCGCCGCCTCCACGCTGTTCCGCTCGCAGCGCATGGAGGCAGCCCTGCACGGCGACGAGGAGCCGCGCATCCGGGCCCTGCTCGGGGCGTACGGCCACCAGGACTCGCTGGGCTACTTCGCCACCCGCCGCGACAAGGCGGTGGTCTTCTCGCCGAACGGCAAGGCCGCCGTCACCTACCGCGTCGAGGCGGGCGTGGCGCTCGCCAGCGGCGACCCCGTGGGCGACAGCGGGGCGTGGGGCCCGGCCATCGACGCCTGGCTCGACATCGCGCGCCAGTACGCCTGG
This sequence comes from Streptomyces sp. NPDC045846, assembly GCF_056431605.1. Classification (NCBI taxonomy): domain Bacteria; kingdom Bacillati; phylum Actinomycetota; class Actinomycetes; order Kitasatosporales; family Streptomycetaceae; genus Streptomyces; species Streptomyces sp. NPDC045846. The sequence goes on from NZ_JBWKKJ010000001.1 coordinate 799,324, forward strand.
GCGCCCGCCGTGATGGGCGCCTCCGAAGAGGGCGCCACCGTGTACGCGCGGCACGGCCTCGGCGCCATCCAGCTCGGCGACGAGGCGATCCTGCACGTCGCCAGGTTCGACCTCGACGGGCGCGACATGCGCGTCACCCGCCAGGCCGTCCGCCGGGTCGCGCGCACCGGGGCCACCACCCGGATCCGGCGCCACTCGGCGCTGACCGACGAGGAGATGCAGCAGATCATCGACCGGGCCGACGCCTGGCGCGACACCGAGACCGAGCGCGGCTTCTCGATGGCGCTCGACCGGCTCGGCGACCCGGCCGACGGCGACTGCCTGCTGGTGGAGGCCTTCGACGCCGACGGCAAGCTGATCGCGCTGCTGTCCTTCGTGCCCTGGGGCCCGGACGGCATCTCGCTCGACCTGATGCGGCGCGACCGCAGCGCGCCCAACGGCGTGATGGAGTTCATGGTGGCCGAACTGTGCGCCACCGCGCCGAAGTTGGGGGTGCGCCGGATCTCCCTCAACTTCGCGGTGTTCCGTTCGGCCTTCGAGGAGGGCGCCCGCATCGGCGCGGGCCCGGTGCTGCGGCTGTGGCGCAAACTGCTGCTCTTCTTCTCCAAGTGGTGGCAGCTGGAAGCCCTCTACCGCTCCAACGTGAAGTACCAGCCGCAGTGGTACCCCCGCTTCCTCTGCTACGGCGACGCCGGCTCGCTGGCCCGGGTCGGCCTCGCGTCCGGCATCGCCGAGGGCTTCGTCTCCGTACCCAGCCTGCGCAAGCTCTGGGGCAAGGGCCGGTCCCCGAAGGGCGTGACCAAGCCCGTCACGACCGCCGGGCTGCCCTCCATCGAGGCCCTCGGCCTCAGCGGACCCGGCGCCACCGAGGCGACGGAGCGTCAACTCCCGGAGCAGGTAAGGGTCCGCCACCGGAAACTGGACCGGCTGCGCGCGGACGGCACCGAGCCCTACCCCGTCGTCATCCCGGCCCGCACGCACACCCTGGCGCAGCTCAGGGCGGCGGGCGAGGGGGCGGGGGCCACGGTGGCCGGCCGCGTCATGGCCGTGCGCGACTTCGGCGGCGTCGTCTTCGCCGTCCTGCGCGACTGGTCCGGAGACCTGCAACTGGCCCTCACGCGCGAGAACGCGGGCGAGGCCGTCCTCGACCGGTTCGCCCGCGACGTCGACCTCGGCGACCACGTCAGTGCCACCGGCACGACCGGCACCAGCGACAAGGGGGAGTTCTCGCTCTTCGCCACCGCGTGGCAGATGACCGCCAAGTGCCTGCGCCCGCTGCCCGACAAGCGGCGCGGACTCGCCGACCCCGAGGCCCGGGTCCGACGGCGCTACCTCGACCTGGTGGCGAGCCCCGAGGCCCGCGACGTCGTCCGGGCCCGCTCCACCGCCGTCCAGGCGCTGCGCCAGGGCCTCCTGGACCGGGGCTATCTGGAGGTCGAGACGCCGATGCTCCAGCAGATCCACGGCGGCGCCAACGCCCGCCCCTTCACCACCCACATCAACGCCTACGACCTCGACCTGTATCTGCGCATCGCCCCCGAGCTGTATCTGAAACGGCTCTGCGTCGGCGGCGTGGAGAAGGTCTTCGAGATGGGCCGCACCTTCCGCAACGAGGGCGTCTCCTACAAGCACAACCCCGAGTTCACGATGCTGGAGGCCTACCAGGCGTACGCCGACTACGACGTGATGCTCGACCTCACCCGCGAACTGATCCAGAGCGCGGCCACCGCCGCCTTCGGCGCCCCCGTCGCCCGCAAGGCCGGGCCGGACGGCAGGGTCGTGGAGCACGACATCTCCGGGCCCTGGCCGGTCAAGACGCTGTACGGAGCGGTGTCGGAGGCGCTCGGCGAGGAGATCGGCGCCGACACCGACGAGCAGCGGCTGCGCCGCCTCTGCGACCGCGCCGGGGTGCCGCACACCCCGGACAACACGCGGGGCGACGTGGTCCTCGAAATGTACGAGCGGCTCGTCGAGGAGCGGACGACGCTGCCCACCTTCTACAAGGACTTCCCGACCGAGGTCTCCCCGCTGACCCGCCAGCACCGCACCGACGCGCGGCTCGCCGAACGCTGGGACCTCGTCGCGTTCGGCACCGAACTGGGCACCGCCTACTCGGAGTTGACCGACCCCATCGAGCAGCGCCGCAGGCTCACCGCGCAGTCGCTGCTCGCGGCGGGCGGCGATCCGGAGGCGATGGAGATCGACGAGGACTTCCTCGACGCGCTCGAATACGCGATGCCGCCCACCGGCGGCCTCGGCATCGGCGTGGACCGGCTCGTCATGTTCCTCACCGGCCTCACCATCCGCGAGACCCTGCCCTTCCCGCTGGTCCGCCGCGGCTGAGGGCGCTCGGACCGGTTCCGCCGGGTGGCTCCATTCGTGCTCGTGTCGCGCGGGTGCTGACGTTTCGTCGGCCTCGTGGCGATCCGGGGTCCTAATCTTCCGCCATGACGAACAAAAGCCGCATGTCATGAAAAGGGATCAGATGGTCCCCAGTCGGCGGACGCTGCTGCGCGTCACCGCCTGCCTCGGCGCCGCCGCCGCGGTACGCATGCTCACCACCGAGGACAGTGTCGCCCCGGCGACCGCGCCCCGGGCGGCACCGGCCGCCGGACCCCGCGCCGCCGCGCCGCCGCTGAGGCCCAGCGCGTACCGGCTGGAACCCATGACCGCCTACACCCCGCCGCGCTATCACACCGCGCTGCCCCCGGTACGGACCAGACCGTTCCTGAGCATGCCGGAGCTGGGGGAGCGCTCCATGGTGCTCACCTTCGACGACGGGCCCGACCCGCGCTACACCCCGGGCATCCTGAAGACCCTGCGCGAGCACGACGTACGCGCCGTGTTCTTCCTGTGCGGCGAGATGGCCACCGACAACCGGGACCTGCTGCGCGAGATGCAGGACGACGGGCACGTCGTCGGCAACCACACCTGGACCCACCCGCAGCTCAACAAGACGGCCCCCGCCATGATCCGCTCGGAGATCGGCCGCACCAGCGAGGTCATCGAGCAGACCATCGGCGAGGCGCCGCAGTGGTTCCGGGCGCCGTACGGGGCGTGGAACCGCAATGTCTTCGAGATCCAGGCCGAGATGGGCATGGAGCCGCTCGCCTGGACCGTCGACACCCTCGACTGGACGACGCCCGGCACCCCGACCATCATCCGCCGGGTCCTGGACGGGGCCGCGCCCGGCGTCGTGGTGCTCTCGCACGACGCGGGCGGCGACCGCTCGCAGAGCGTCGCGGCCCTGCGCACCTATCTGCCCCAACTCCTAGCCGAGGGCTACCAGTTGAAGGTGCCGCCCCGGCGCAGATGAACCCCGGGGCGCTTCTTTTGGCGGCCGCGCGGCCGCCCCGGTCCTACTTGACGGACACGAGGCGCGCGAAGGCCACCACGTTCCCGTCGTAGCCGCGGCCCCTGGAGAAGCCTCCGCCGCACGTGATCACCCGGAGTTCCGGGTGCCCGGTGTCGCCGTACACCCGGGCACCCGGGAAGGTGGCCTTGTCGAAGACCTCGACGCCGTACACCTCGAACACCGCGGTGCGGCCGTCGAAGCGGTCCACCTCGATGTGGTTGCCCTTCTGGAGCGAGCCGAGCCCGTAGAAGACGGCCGGCCCCTTCATGTTGTCCACGTGGCCCACGACCACCGCCGTGCCGCGCATGCCCGGGGCCACGCCGTTCTGGTACCAGCCGGCCAGGTTCGGGTCCTGGGGCGGCGGCGCCTGCACCCAGCCCTGGGCATCGGTGCCGACGTCCATGATCGGCGCGTTCACGTTGATCGATTCGATCCGCACCCGGGAGGCCGGGGCGAAGGGCAGCGGCTCGACCTCGGCGGCGGGCGACGGCGCGGCCCCGGCCTGCGAGGTGCTGGCCGGCGCCGCCGCCGCGGCGGGCTGCGGCGGCCCCATCGTCGCGTCCGCGCCGTTGCGCATCAGCGCGACGCCGGTCAGCATCACCAGGGCCAGGGCCCCCCACGGGGAGCGCCTGCGCCGCCCCATGCCGCTCTCTTCGTGCGCCATGTCTCTTCGTCAACTCCTTCGCCGTCCACCCTCAGCGCGCCTTCGAGCACCGTACGGTCGGCGCGCCCGCCGGGCGATCGCAGAGCGGCGAACGGGTGCCGGGTCCAGCGGGCCTGGGCCATCCGGGTACCGCCGCGGCGGAAAAGATCTGACGGTCTGTGACCTGCGGGTCCGTCAGATTTCGGGCCGCGCCGGAGGCCCGCGGTTCACCAGGGTGGATGAGTACCGAAATGCGGCTTGTATGAGTGGCGGTGAGGGTTCGTGTGGGAGGCGTACTCGTCGATCATCCCGGGGCACGGCTCCGGGGCGTCCTCCCATGGAGGTTCAACGATGCGTGCTTCACGCGCTCTATCGGTGGCGCTGGCCGTCGGCGCCGCGGTCGGATTCGCCGCGCCGGCCGCCCTCGCGGGGGGTCCGCCGTCCGGCGGCGGGCCGACCAGCGTCGACGTCGACCCCTCCCGGGTCCACCAAGGCGCCACCCTGAGCATCACCGCCCGGGGCTGCCGCAGCGGCGGCAGAGTCAGCTCGAACGCCTTCGACGAGGTCCACCTGTCGTCGGGCGACATCAACTTCGCGACCGCGCGGATCCACGACCACGCGACGCCGGGCGAGTACAGCCTGGCGGTCAAGTGCAACGACAACGACCGCGTGGCGACGCGCAGCTTCCGGGTCCTCGAGGGCCTGGGCGCCGACGGCGGCCTCGGCGGCGCCGCGGGCCCGAGCGACACCGAGATGACGGTCGGCGGCGCCCTCGCCGGTACGGCCGCGATCGGCGGTGCGCTGTTCGTCGCCCGCCGCCGGCGCCAGAGCGTGCGGGTCTGACCGGACGAACCTCCCGGAACGACCCCATCGGCCTCTCGCCCCCGAGTCCCGGCCAGGACTCGGGGGCGACGGGTGCGGGCGCCACGGCCACGTCCCGGCCCCCGCGCGAAGCCCTGCGCTCGCGCAGGGTGATCAGCGCGGTCGGAGCCCCGCGTCCCGTCCCACGGGGTGCTCAGTGCCGGCCGTCGGCCCGGCGCCGCCACAGGAAGTAGATCGTGCCGCCGCCGGCCACCGCGACGAGCACTGCGCCCGCCGCGAGCTCGATCGGGTCCAGACCGTCGCTCACGCTGCCGCCGAGGCCGCCGCGGACGCCGAGCGGGGCGGTGGTCGGTGGGACGGTGGGGCGGACGGTGGGGCGCACGGTGGAACTGGTGGTCGGCACACCGCCGGTGATGGTCAGCTGCGAGGTGCCCCGCTCGCCGCCGCAGGCGAACGTCACGGTGTAGGAGGCGCCGCGTTTGGCGTCCAGGTCGACGGTGGCGTTCCGGGAGCTGTCGCGGGGGATCGTGACGGTGTCGAAGACACCGGAGGACGCCGTGGCATCGCGGTCGCAGCCCGTAACGTTCAGCGTGACCTGACCGCCGGGCGCGATCACCGAGGGAGTCACGCTGAAACCGAACGACGTGATGTTGCTTCCGTTGGCGCCGGCCTCGGCCGCCGTCGCAGCGGGCGCGGCGAGCGAGAGGGCGGCAGCGCCGAGCAGCGCGGTGGAGGCGATGCGTATCGCGCCCATGGTCAATCCTCCGGTCCCCGAGGGGCAGCTGCGGAACCGATTCCACATATGGGGGGAGATGCACCTCGATGCCCGAAACGCTAGGAGGTGACTCGGCGTGTCGCGATCGGTGTCCGGCGAATGGGGCATCGTGGTCCCCCGCCCGGACGAGCGAAGGCCCCGCCGGTGCGGACGGCGGGGCCTGGGGATGCGGCGCGCGGGGCCGGGAGGGCGTCAGCCGATGCTGGGGAACAGGTCCAGGAATGGGCCCGCCGTCGCGGAGATGCCCCGGCCGAAGGGGGCGTCGAAGTCCCAGATCAGGAAGAGCAGGAAGGCGATGAGGGCGCTGAAGAGCCCGGCGAGCAGCAACTCCCGCCAGGTGCGCCTGATCTGCAACGTGAAGATCAGGCCGACCGTGACCAGGGCGCCGATGATCAGCCCGAACCAGACCACCCCGGGCATGGTGGCGCCCGCTCCCTGCCCGCGGGCGGTCCGGGCGGCGTCGACGGCGCCCACCTGGTCGATCAGCGGCTGGTAGGCCTGCTGCTCGAAGTCGTTCGCCGGGTGGTAGTCCGTCACGTCGCGGCGGATCTTCTCCAGTTTCTGGGCGCTCTCGTCGGTGAGGTCGCCGTGCTTGGCCATGTGGCTCCACTCGGTGTGCACCACGTAGGAGGCGTACGCCTCGACGTCGGACCGGGTGCGGTCGCGGACCTCCGCCGGGTACACCTGGACGCGCTGGGAGATCTCGTGCAGGGCCTGCGCCTCCTGCTGGACGTCCGCCTGGGCGGCCCCGCGGCCCTCCCAGACGCCCGCGATGGCGAGGCCGAGCACGATGGCGTACACCACGCCGATCATCATCGTCATGTACTCGATGACGTCCGGGGTCCCCGAGGGATCGTCGTCGGGGGCGATCCGGCGGTTGCTGAACAAGGTGATGGTGAGGACGACGGCGCATGCGGCGGCCATCGCGATGAGCAGGACGAACCAGTCGGACAACGGGACCTCTCAGGGGAGCGGGGCTCAGCGGGAACGGGAGCCCGAGCGGGAGCGCAGCAGCGCCGCGCCGAGTACGGCGGGCGCGGTGATGAGCAGGGTGAGGGTGACGGGCGAGAGCTGCGGCGCGGGCTTCATGCGCGGCGGCATCCGGTAGGCGTGCAGGGTCATCGGCCGGGCGGCCGGAGGCCCGGGACGCGCGGGAACCCCGGGCGCCGGCGGCACGGCGGGGGGCGCGGGGGGCACGGCGGGCGCGGGCGGAGTGGCGGGCCGCTGCCCCGGCGGTGGCGGGAGCGGCGGCGAGGGCGGCGGAGCCGGGCGGGGCGGCGCCGGTCGGGGTGGCGGCATGGGCGGCGGCGCGGGACGCGACGGCGGCGGGGGAGGAGGCGCCGGCACGGTCGGCGGCGGGGGCGGTGGCATCCGGGTGGGCGGGGGCGTGGGGCTCGGCCGGGGCGGCCAGGGGCACCGGACGTGCCCCGTGCCCGCGACCGCCCAGAGCGAGCCGGTACTGCCCTGGGAGACGGAGGCGTACGCACAGGCGTCGGCCCGGGCGGGCGCCGGTACGGCCAGCAGCACGGTGAAGGCCGCGGCGGCGAGCAGTCGCCCGGCTAGGTGTCGTCCTTGCACGGAGTGATCATCGAGTGTGCGGGCCGCCGCCGCGGAGGGCGTCGAACCGATTCGCCTGAACGAAGGAGTTCCCGTGGGGTTTGCGTTCGACGCGTTGACCAGCTGTTCGGGGCCGTTCGGGAAAATTCCCCGGCTCGCGTTGAACGAACCACCGCTCCCCGCCCGTACATAGGGCCATCACCGGCGCATCCGGCGCCTCAACCACCTTACGGACAACAGGAGTTGACATGGGTACCTGGCGCAGCGCGGCGCTCGCGGCAGCGGCGGCAGCGGTACTGGCACTGACCGCGACGGGCTGCGGTCAGGACGAGGGCAGCGCGTACGCGGGCGGCAACGGGCAGCCGGTCGGCAACGCCGGCAGCGCCCAGCCCGCCGACAGCGGCTACGGGTCGAGCGGCGGCTACGGTCAGGCGGGCGGCGCCCAGGCGTCCGCCAAGCAGGCCGGGCAACTGGCGGTGAGCGACAGCAAGGACCTCGGCAAGGTCGTCACCGACAGCGCCGGGTTCACGCTCTACCGCTTCGACAAGGACACCGCGAGTCCGCCCAGGTCGACCTGCGAGGGCGACTGCGCGAAGGCGTGGCCCGCGGTGCCCGCCGACGGCGCCATGGCGGCCGCGGGCACCGAACAGTCGGCGCTCGGCTCGGTCACCCGCGCCGACGGCACCAAGCAGCTCACCATCGGCGGCTGGCCGATGTACCGCTACGCCAAGGACACCAACCCGGGCGACACCAACGGGCAGAACGTGGGCGGCACTTGGCACGCGGCCGCCCCCGACGGCAAGAAGGCCTCGGCCGCCTCCGCCCCCGCGCCGGCCATGCCGGGCCTGTCGGTCCGCAAGGACGCCAAGCTCGGCGACGTGATCGTGGACGCCCGCGGCATGACCGTCTACCGGTTCAAGAAGGACTCGGCCTGGCCCATGAAGTCCGCCTGCACCGGCGCCTGCCTCCAGAAGTGGCCGGTGGTGGCGCCGGTCGACAAGGCCAACACCCAGGGCATCGCCCTCAAGGGCTTCGTGACCTTCGACCGGCCCGACGGCGTGAAGCAGCAGTCCATCACCTGCTGGCCGGTCTACACGTTCTCCGGCGACACCAAGCCCGGCGACAGCAACGGCCAGGGCGTGGGCGGCACCTGGTACGCCGTGTCCCCCGAGGGGAAGCTCATCGGCGCACCCAAGTAGCCCAGGGCCCCACCCCGTCGGCCCGTCACCGCGACCCCCCGCGCGGCGACGGGCCGACGCGCGTGTCCAGCCACCGATACGATGGCGCGCGCTCCCGCTCGGGCCCGTACGATCCGGCGCACATGCCTTGGCGTGTGACCAATAACGGACGAGCATTTTCCGTTTTTACTCGCTCTCCCGGCGGACGATCAGTAGCCTCAGGCGCAAACAATGGTCATGGTCATGGCCGTCCTGCGGCGACTTGTTGGAGACATTGATGGAGCGTCCCGCCTGGGCCCCTCAGGGCATCGACATCTCGGTGCCGAGCGTGTCCCGCATCTACGACTACTACCTGGGCGGTTCGCACAATTTCGAGGTCGACCGGGAAGCGGCCCGCGAGGCCATGCGGTTCATGCCGGGGCTTCCCAAGATCATGCAGGCGAACCGGGCGTTCATGCGCCGCGCCGTGCGATTCGCCGTCTCCGAGGGCATCACGCAATTCCTGGACATCGGATCCGGGATTCCGACGTTCGGAAACGTGCACGAGGTCGCCCAGGCGGCGAGCCCCGAGGCCCGCGTCCTGTACGTCGACCACGACCCGGTCGCCGTCGCGCACAGCCGCGCCGTCCTGGAGGGCGACGCCCGCGCCGGGATAGCCGCGGCCGACCTGCGCAAGCCGCAGGACATCCTGGGCGCGCCCGAGGCCGCCCAACTCCTCGACCTGTCCCGCCCGGTGGCGCTCCTGCTCATCGCGGTGCTGCACTTCGTCGAGGACCAGGACGATCCGTACCGGGCGGTCGCCGAGCTGCGCGACGCCCTCGCCCCGGGCAGCCTCCTCGTCCTCACCCACGCCTCCTACGAAGGCATCCCGCTCAGCGAGGAAGAGGCAGGAGGCACCGTGGGCGTCTACCGCAACATCAGGAACCCGCTGGTCATGCGCTCCCGCGAGGAGATCGCCGGGTTCTTCGAGGGATTCACCCTGGTCGACCCCGGACTGGTCTCCATGCCGCTGTGGCGGCCGGAGAACGACGCCGACCAGGAGGATCCGTACGCCTTCTCCGGCTTCGCCGGTGTGGGGCGCACAGCGTGAGCAACCCGCCCCAGGCGCCCGCTCCGGACCTCGCGCCGGACAGCCCCGAGGACCGGCTCAGACGCTTCGCGACGATCTGGAGCCGGGCCATCTTCCCGGTGACGGCGACCTCGCTGACCCGTCCCGAGTTCGAGCAGCACCTCGTGCCCCTCGCCCGCCGTCTCATCGACGCCCTGCACGGACGCCACTTCGACCCGTCGCCCGCGCACGACGTCGGCGCCGCCCTGGTCGCCGTGCACTGCACCGACCCGGACGCCCTCAGCCGCACCCTCGGCGTGGTCGAGTCCTACCTCGTCCTGTACTGCGGCGCGGTCGACGAGCTGCCCGCCGACGAGGCGCGGGCCCGCTGCGCCCGGCTCCAGCACGCGCTCGCGGCCGGTTTCGCGACCGCCCTGCGCGAACGCACCCGCTCCGAGCAGGAGGCCATCGCCCGCTCCGCCATGTCGGCGCGCAGCGCGGCCCTGGACGCGCTGCACGCCACCGAGACCCGGTTCCGCGCGGTCTTCGAGGGCGCCGCCGTCGGCATCGGCATCGCCGACCTCGAAGGCCGGGTCCTGGAGGTCAACGAGACCCTCACCCGGATGTTCGGCGGCATAGAGGGCCAGATCCGCAGCCGCAACGTCAGCGAGTGGGTGCATCCCGAGGACGCCCCGCAGGTCTGGCGGCTGTACGAGGAGCTCGTCCGCGGCGAGCGCGACCACTACCGGGTCGAGAAGCCCTACTACCGCGGCGACGGCACCGTCCTGTGGACCAACCTCACCGTCTCGCTCCTGCGCGACGCCGAGGGCAGGCCGCAGTACCAGCTCGCGCTGATGGAGGACACCACCGAACGCCGGCTGCTCAACCTGCGGCTGCGCTACGAGGCCACCCACGACGCGCTCACCGGGCTGCCCAACCGGACCCTGTTCTTCGAGCGCCTGGAGAAGGCGCTCGCACCGGGCGACGGCAAGCGCTTCGGGCTCTGCTACCTGGACCTCGACGGCTTCAAGGCGGTCAACGACAGCCTGGGCCACTCGGCGGGCGACCGGCTCCTGGTGGAGGTCGCCGACCGGCTGCAGAGCTGCGCCACCGGACCGGGCGAGATGGTGGCCCGGCTCGGCGGCGACGAGTTCGTAGCGCTCACCACCGGACCGGACACCGAGTTCGAGGCGGACGAGCTCGCCTCCCGCATCCTGAGCACCCTCGCCACCCCGATCCGCATCGAGGGCCGCGAGCTGACCGTGCGCGGCTCGATCGGCGTCGTCGAGGGCCCGGCGGGCGAGCGCAGCCCCGCCGAGGTGCTGCGCAGCGCCGACATCACGATGTACCGGGCCAAGTCGGCGGGCGGCAACCGCTTCGAGTTCGCCGACGCCGAGGCCGACGCCCGGGCGATCACCCGGCACGGGCTCACCAACGCGCTGCCCGCCGCCCTGGAGCGGGGCGAGTTCTTCATCGAGTACCAGCCGCTCGTGCACCTCGGTGACGGCAGCGTGCACGGTGCCGAGGCCCTGGTCCGCTGGTCGCACCCGCAGCACGGGGTGCTCGGGCCCGACCGGTTCATCCCGCTCGCCGAGCACACCGGCCTCATCGTGCCGCTGGGCCGCTGGGTGATGCAGGAGTCGGTACGCCAGGCACGCGCCTGGCAGGAGGCCCACCCCGGCGCCACCGACGGCGGGCCGCTGCGCATCAACGTGAACCTGTCGCCGACCCAGCTGCACCACCCGGGTCTGGTCGCCGACACCGTCGAGATGCTGGAGCGCACCGGGCTCGCCCCGGGCGCGCTCTGCCTGGAGGTCACCGAGTCCGCGCTGATCGGCGCCGACGACGACCTCCTCAAGCCGCTGCGCCAGCTCGCCGAGATGGGCGTCGACATAGCCCTCGACGACTTCGGCACGGGCTACTCCAACCTCGCCAACCTCCGCAGGCTCCCGGTGAGCGTGCTCAAGCTGGACCGGTCCTTCACCCAGTCCATGCAGCAGCTGCCCGCCGACCCCGTGGACATCAAGATCGTCGAGGGGATCGTGTCGCTCGCGCACAGCCTGTCCCTCGCGGTCACGGTCGAGGGCGTGGAGACGGGCGCCCAGGCCGAGCAGCTGAAGGAACTGGGCTGCGACACGGCCCAGGGCTGGTACTACGCCCGCCCCGGCGCCCCGGACCGGATCCACACGCTGGCCCTCGTGGACGCGGTGTAGGGAGAGAGCGAGCCGCGCTGCCGCGCCCGGACGACGCCGGGCCAGGACAACCGCGCCATGCCTGCGAAAGCCCCGTCCGACGCCGTGAGAACGGCGGCGGGCGGGGCTTTCGGGCCGTCACCCCAGGCTGCCTGGATGCCCACGCGACGAATCGATGCGGCTGCGCCGGGAGTTGACGCGGCCGCCGTAGCTCACCCGCCCCAGCCCTGTCAGTCCGTAAGGTTCCGGGTACTCCGCGCCCGCGCGCCTCGCTACCTTCCGAAGCGCCTCGCCCGACGGTCGCACGAGCCGTCACCGCGCTTCCCAGGAGGTCACGTTGACCGCGCGCCAACCCGCCCACGACGCCGGGACACCGCACGAGCCGCCCGGCGGCACCAGTCGGGCGGGCGTCGACCACGAGTGCCGGACCGGCTTTTGGGCCTGGCCCGAACGGGCCCGGCCCAACATCCCGTCCGGCCCCCCTGTGAACCGAGGAGACAGCAGGTGAGAACGGTGCAACGCGCTCACAGAGCGACCCATCGCGTCATCCTGGCGGCGCTCGCCTCCCTGCTGCTCGCGGCAGGCATCCTGGCGTCCGCCTCTCCGGCGTCCGCCGCGCCCAGCGATCTGTGCGCCCAGGTCGGCTACAACGCGGGCTTCCGGGGCGACAGTCTGGTGACGGCCGTCGCCGTCGCCCTCGCCGAGTCCAGCTGCAACCCCACGGCGACCAACGTCCAGAACAACACCCCGCCCTCCACGGACCGCGGTCTGTGGCAGATCAACAACTACTGGCATCCCGAGATCGACGACAACTGCGCGTTCGACCCGCAGTGCAACGCGAACGGTGCCTTCACCATCTCCTCCGGCGGCACCAACTGGCAGCCGTGGTCGACCTACAACGTGGGCGCGCACCTGCGGCACATGGACGAGGCGCGGGCCGCGGTGGACCGGCTCGGGCACCACGAGCCCGGGCCCAAACCGCTGGTGTTCCCGTCCGAGTCGGGACGGGTGGTGTCGGCGCGGTCGGCGGACGGTCGTCTCGAAGTCTTCGCGGCCGGCGCCGACGGCGTCCATCACGCGTGGCAGGTGGGGGTGAACGGCGGCTGGTCGGAGTGGGAGCCACTGGGCGGCCCCGGCGGTGCGGAGCTGGCGATCAGTCCCAACGCGGACGGGCGTCTTGAGGTGTTCGCGATCAATGGGTCGGTGTTCCAGCACCGGTACCAGCTGTCGCCTTCGGGTGGCTGGTCGGGCTGGGAGGACTTCGGTGGCGGCGGCCGGGACATCGCGGTGGGTGCGAACGGTGACGGCCGCATGGAGGTCTTCGCCTCGGGCCCTGCCGGGGTCTTCCACCGCTATCAGTCGGCGGCGAACGGCGGTTGGTCGCAGTGGGAGTCGGCGGGCGGTGGTCCGGCGAACAGCCAGATCGAGATGGAGAAGTCGTCCGACGGCCGTCTTGAGGTGTTCGCGCTGAACGGTGACGTGTTCCAGCACCAGTACCAGACGGTTGTCAACGGGGGCTGGTCCGCGTGGGAGGACTTCGGCGGCGGGGGCCACGGCCTGACGGTGGATCACAACCAGGACGGTCGTCTTGAGGTCTTCGCCTCCGGGTCGTCCGGCGTCTTCCACAAGTACCAGACGAACGCGACCAGTTGGTCCGGATGGGAGCCCACCGGAGGCCCCGCCGACTCACAACTCGCGAGTGAGCGTTCGCCCGACGGCCGGGTGGAGGTGTTCGCGATCAACGGCACGGTGGCGCAGCACCTGTGGCAGACCGGTGTGAACGCTCCGTACGGCAAGTGGGAGACCTTCGGGGCCGGCGGGTCCGAGGTCACCGCCGCGACCAACGCCGACGGCCGCATCGAGGTCTTCGGCACCAGTCAGACGGGTGTCCACCACAGGTGGCAGACGGGCTTCTCGACCTGGTCCGAATGGGCCTGGCTCAACACCACCTCCGGTCCTCCCGTCAACTGACCCCGGCCGGTTCCGTCCAGAGAAGAGTCATGCAGCCGATCAGCAGGCGAGGCCTGCTGCGGGCGGCCGGAGCGGGAGCACTCGTGCTCCCGCTCCCGGCCCGTGCCGCGGCCGCGGCCACCCCCACCGACGTCCCGCCCCACCTCTGGGTGGACGCGGGCCCCTTCACCCCCGTCCACGACCCGTCCACCTCGGGCCGGCGCCGCTACTTCAACGACCACACCCTGGTGCGCGCGGACGCGCGCTGGCACCTGTTCAGCATCGTCGGCGACAGCGCCGCTCCCGGCGAGGCCCCGGACAGCGGGGCGGAGACCGCCTTCGCGCACGCCTCCGCCACCGATCCGCACGGCCCGTGGACCCCCCACGCCGACGCCCTGACCGTCGACCCCGCCTACTACGGCGAGCAGCACCTGTGGGCGCCGCACGTGATCGAGGCCGACGGCACGTTCTTCATGTTCTACGCGGCGGGCGGCGGCGACGGGGCCGCGATCAACCTGGCGACCTCCACCGACCTGTTCACCTGGACCCGGGTGCCGTCCGGCCCGCTGTTCAGGGGCACCGCGGCGCGTGACCCGATGGTCGTGCGGATCGGCGCCGAGTGGGTCATGTACTACACGGAGCTCGGCGCCGACGGGCACCACCTCGTGTGCTGGCGCCGCTCCGCCGACCTGCTGCACTGGAGCGCGCCCGGCACCGCGTTCGCCGACGACAGCACCGCCGCCATGGGCGTCTCGGTCACCGAGTCGCCGTACGTCGTCGAACGGGACGGCTGGTACTACCTGTTCATCGGGCCGCGCGGCGGTTATGAGGGCACCGATGTGCTCGCCTCGCGCGACCCCTTCCGCTTCACGCTCGACGGGTACGCGGGCCACGTCCCGGGCCACGCCGTCGAGGCGGTCGTCGACGGGCAGGACTGGTACGCGAGTGCGGCGGGCTGGTTCCGGCACGGGCTCTCCCTCGCGCCGCTGCGCTGGCAGGACACTCCGCCGGTGTGGCAGAGCCCGGACCGTGCCGTGGCGGCCCTGGACGTCCAGGGCCGCCTGACCGTGTTCGCCCTCGACGCCGCCGACCGCTCGATGCTGGTCCGCGTCCAGCTCGACGCGGACGGCGACACCTGGGCGCCCTGGGAGCCGTTCGGGGGACCGGCCGGTGCGGTCCCCACCCTCGGCCGCGACACCGACGGCCGTCTCGAGGTCTTCTCGCTCGCCCCCGGTGGCGCCCACCTGCACCACCGGGTGCAGCGGCCGGACGGCGGCTGGTACGACTGGGAGGTGTTCGGCGGCCCGGCCGGGGCCGCGCCCGCCGTCGCCCGCAACGCCGACGGCCGGCTTGAGGTATTCGCCCTGAGCCCCGGCGGCACCCTGGTCGCCCGCCGTCGTCAGCAGTCGCCCGGCGCGCTCGCCTGGGAGGCGTGGGACGCGGGGTTCGGCGGGGCGGCGGGGGCGCCGCCGGTCGTCGGGGTCAACGCGGACGGCCGGCTCGAGGTGTTCGTCCTGACGCGCGGCGGCACGGCGCTCCTGCACCGCTGGCAGCAGACGCCGGGCGGGGCCTGGTCGGCGTGGGACCGCTTCGGCACCGCGGCCGGCGCGGCCCCGCGGGTGGCCCGGGACGGGAGCGGCCGGCTCACCGTCGCGGCGATGGCCCCTTCCGGGGTCGCCGCCTTCCACCGGCGGCAGTCGGTGCCGAGCGGCGGATGGGCCGACTGGCAGCCGCTGTTCGGCTGGTCGACCGCGGCTCCGCTGCTGGTGCCGGGAGCCGACGGCCGCCTGGAGGGCTTCACGCTCGCGCCCGGCGGCGAACGGCTCACCCACCGCTGGCAGCTCTCCCCGGGCGGGTCCTGGGACCCGGGCGAGGACTTCACCGAGCCCGGCGTCGCACTGGCCGCCACCCCGTCGGCCGCGGCCGACGCCACCGGCCGCCTGCACCTCTTCGCGGTCACCGCCGACGGCCGGGTGCGCACCCGCGTCCAGGAACGGCCCAGTGGAGGCTGGCTCCCGTGGGCGCCCTTCGGCACCCGCGCCGTCGCCGTCTGATCCGGCCCGGGCGGGGCCGGATCAGACGGCGGTACGCTGCCCGGCCCCGATGCCGAGCAGGACCCGCTGCAACTCCCGTGCCGCGCGCGGCGGGTCCACGTCGCTGCGGTGCGCCATGGCGATGGTGCGGCGCAGCCCCGGGCGCGCCAGCGGGGTCACCCGCAGGTCCCTGGAGCGCGCCGCCACCATGCTCGGCACCACGGCCACCCCGAGCCCGGCCCGCACGAAGCCGAGCACCGCGTCCATCTCGCCGCCCTCCACCGTGAACGCGGGCTCGAACCCCTCGGCGCGGCACGCGGCCACGGTCAGCTCCCGCAGGTCGTAGCCGTGCCGGAACATCACCAGGGGCGCGTCCCGCAGATCGGCGACGCGGACCGAGGAGCCGGAGCCGGGTGCCTCCTCTGTGGCCGACGACACCACCACCAGGTCCTCCTGGAGCAGCTCGATCGTGGTGAGGGCGGGGGACCCGGCCGGCAGCGGCAGCACGATGAGCGCCAAGTCCAGCGCGCCGCGCGCCAGTTCGCGTACGAGATCGTGCGAGCCGCCCTCCTCGATGAGGAGCTGGATGCCCCGGTGGCGGTCGTGGAAGGCACGCAGCACGTCCGGCAGGAGCCCCGTGCACAGGCTCGGGGTGGCGCCCAGGCGCACCCGGCCGCGCCGCAGCTGGGCGAGCTCCTGGACCTCGATGCGCGCGGTGTCCGCGTCGGCCAGGATGCGCCGGGCCAGCGGATGCAGGGCCTCGCCCGCGTCGGTGAGCGCGATGTTGCCCCGGGCGCGGCTGAAGAGCTCGGCGCCGAGCTCGTTCTCCAGCGCCTTGATCTGCTGGGAGAGCGAGGGCTGCGAGACGTGGACACGCTCGGCGGCCCGGGTGAAGTGCCGGGTCTCGGCGACCGCCACGAAGTAGAGGAGCTGCTGGAACTGCATACCCCTACGATAGGCCATCTCTATGGAGATGAGCCCGATCATGTCTTGGACCTCTCGGGCCCTTCGCCTCTAGCGTCTATGACATGGCTCTGGCAACGCGGACGGACAAACGACCGTCCATGACGCGCACACTCTGGGACTCGACCGTCGGCAAGAAGACGGTCATGGCCGTGAGTGGTCTGATCATGCTGCTCTACCTGGTCGCGCACATGATGGGCAACCTGAAGATCTTCTTCGGGGCCGGCCAGTTCGACGCCTACGCGCACTGGCTGCGCACCATCGGCGAGCCCTTCCTGCACTACGAGTGGGCGCTGTGGCTCATCCGCGTCGTCCTCGTGGCCGCCGTGGTGGGCCACGCGGTCTCCGCGTACCAGCTCAGCCGCCGCGACCTCAGGGCCCGGCCGAGCAAGTACGTGCACAAGCGGGCCCGCGCCAGCTATGCGACCCGCACGATGCGCTGGGGCGGCATCATCCTCGCCCTGTTCATCGTCTGGCACATCCTGGACCTCACGACCGGCACCGTGCACTCCGGCTTCCGGCCGGGCCACCCCTACCAGAACGTGGTGGACACCTTCTCCACCTGGTACGGGAACGCCATCTACATCGTGGCCGTGGCCGCGCTCGCCCTGCACGTCCGGCACGGCTTCTGGAGCGCCGCCCAGACCCTCGGCGTGGGCAACGCCACCCGCGACCGGGTGCTCAAGACGCTCGCCAACGTCCTCGCCGTGCTGCTCTTCGCCGGATTCGTCTCCGTACCCGTCGCCGTCATGACCAAAGTGGTGAGCTGACATGACCTCGTACACCGACTACACGCTGGGGGAGCCGGTCGCCGACGGCCGTGCTCCGCAGGGGCCGATCGCCGAACGCTGGGACACCCGCCGCTTCGAGGCCAAGCTGGTCAACCCGGCCAACCGCCGCAAGCACACCGTCATCGTGGTCGGCACGGGCCTCGCGGGCGGATCGGCCGGGGCCACGCTCGCCGAACAGGGCTACCACGTCGTCCAGTTCTGCTTCCAGGACTCCCCGCGCCGCGCCCACTCCATCGCCGCCCAGGGCGGCATCAACGCGGCGAAGAACTACCGCAACGACGGCGACTCCATCCACCGGCTCTTCTACGACACCGTCAAGGGCGGCGACTTCCGCGCCCGCGAGTCCAACGTCCACCGGCTCGCCCAGATCTCCGTCGAGATCATCGACCAGTGCGTGGCGCAGGGCGTGCCGTTCGCCCGTGAGTACGGCGGGCTGCTCGACACCCGCTCCTTCGGCGGCGTCCAGGTCTCGCGCACGTTCTACGCCCGCGGCCAGACGGGCCAGCAGCTGCTGCTCGGCGCCTACCAGGCGCTGTCCCGCCAGATCGCGGCGGGCAACGTCGAGTTGCACGCCCGCACCGAGATGCTCGACCTGATCGTGGTGGACGGCAGGGCCCGCGGCATCGTGGCCCGCGACCTCGTCACCGGCAGGATCGACACGTACTTCGCGGACGCGGTGGTCCTCGCGAGCGGCGGTTACGGCAACGTCTTCTACCTGTCGACCAACGCCATGAACTCCAACGCCACCGCCATCTGGCGGGCGCACCGGCGCGGCGCGTACTTCGCCAACCCGTGCTTCACGCAGATCCACCCCACCTGCATCCCGCGCACCGGGGACCACCAGTCCAAGCTCACCCTGATGAGCGAGTCGCTGCGCAACGACGGACGCATCTGGGTGCCGAAGGCCAAGGGCGACACCCGCCCCGCGGCCGAGATCCCCGAGGACGAGCGCGACTACTACCTGGAGCGGATCTACCCCTCCTTCGGCAATCTGGTCCCGCGCGACATCGCCTCGCGCGCCGCCAAGAACGTGTGCGACGAAGGGCGCGGGGTGGGGCCCGGCGGGCAGGGCGTGTACCTCGACTTCGCCGACGCCATCGCACGGATGGGCCGGGCGGCCGTGGAGGCCAAGTACGGCAACCTCTTCGACATGTACGCGCGGATCACCGCCGAGGACCCGTACGAGACCCCGATGCGGATCTACCCGGCCGTGCATTACACGATGGGCGGGCTCTGGGTCGACTACGACCTCCAGACCACGGTGCCCGGCCTCTTCGCGATCGGCGAGGCCAACTTCTCCGACCACGGCGCCAACCGCCTCGGTGCCTCCGCGCTGATGCAGGGTCTCGCCGACGGCTACTTCGTGCTCCCCTCGACCATCAACGACTACCTGGCCCGCAACCCGCACCAGGAGCCGGTCACCGCCGCCCACCCGGCGGTCGCCGATGCGGTCGCCGAGACCGAGGACCGCATCAACCTCCTGCTTGCGGTCGACGGCGACCGCACCCCCGACTCCTTCCACCGGGAGATCGGCGAACTCATGTGGGAGTACTGCGGGATGGCCCGCACCGAGGAGGGCCTGCGCAAGGCCCTCGACCGGATTCCGCAGATCCGCGAGGAGTTCTGGCGGCGCATCAAGGTGCCGGGCAGCGGCGAGGAGTTCAACCAGTCCCTGGAGAAGGCCAACCGCGTCGTCGACTACCTGGAGCTCGCCGAGCTCATGTGCCTCGACGCGCTGCACCGCGCCGAATCCTGCGGCGGCCACTTCCGCGAGGAGTCCCAGACCCCGGAAGGCGAGGCCGAACGCCGCGACGAGGAGTTCTCCTACGCCGCCGCCTGGGAGTTCGCCGCCACCGGCGAGGCCCCCGTCCTGCACAAGGAACCCCTCGTCTTCGAGTACGTCCACCCCACTCAGCGGAGCTACGCATGAAGCTCACCCTGCGCGTCTGGCGCCAGAAGAACGCCGACTCGCCCGGCGCCATGGCCACGTACGACGTCGACAACATCTCGACGGACATGTCCTTCCTCGAAATGCTCGACACGCTCAACGAGGAGCTCATCCTCAGGGGCGAGGAGCCGGTCGCCTTCGACCACGACTGCCGCGAGGGCATCTGCGGCGCCTGTTCGCTCGTCATCAACGGCGATGCGCACGGCCCCGAGCGGACCACCACCTGCCAGCTCCACATGCGCTCGTTCAGCGACGGCGACACCATCGACGTCGAGCCCTGGCGCGCCTCGGCGTTCCCGGTGGTGAAGGATCTCGTGGTGGACCGCTCGGCCTTCGACCGGATCATCCAGGCGGGCGGCTACATCAGCGTGCCGACCGGCGCCGCCCCCGAGGCCCACGCCACGCCCGTGCCCAAGCCCGACGCGGACTTCGCCTTCGAGCACGCCGAGTGCATCGGCTGCGGTGCGTGCGTGGCCGCCTGCCCCAACGGCTCGGCGATGCTGTTCACCTCGGCGAAGATCAACCACCTGAACGTGCTGCCGCAGGGCGCGCCCGAGCGTGAGACGCGGGTCCTCGACATGGTCGGGCAGATGGACGACGAGGGCTTCGGCGGCTGCACCCTGACCGGCGAGTGCGCGACGGCCTGCCCCAAGGGCATCCCGCTCCCGTCGATCGCGGCCATGAACAAGGAGTGGCTGCGGGCCACGCGGAGGGCGAAGAAGGTGGGCCGCTGACGCCGGCCCCCGCCAGGTGTGCGCGCCCCCGGTGATCCGGGGGCGCGCACACGTGCTCAACCGGCCCTGTCCGTCAGCCGGTCACGGTGATCTGCTGGGCGGAGTCGGTCGTGTCGGTGACGCTGTAGGTGGCCGAGAAGGTGGCGCTCTGGTCGCCCGTGGGGCACAGGAACCCGCCGGTCACCGTGGCGGGCACGGGTGCGCCCGAGATGGCCAGCGTGGACGGCGCTCCGTTGGCCCAGGTACCGGAGACGGTGGTGGGGCCGGTCGGCGAGGCGGTGATGGTGCAGGTGGCAAGTCCGCTCGTCCTCAGGACGAAGCCGCCCTGGGGCATGGTCAGTCCGGCCGTGACGGCCGTGTCGTTCTGGGCTGAGAGGGACCACGCGCCGTTGGTGTCATTGGTGTCGGCGGTGACGCCCACTCCGAAGATGCTGGTCGAACAGCCGCTGAACGTGGGCGGGTTGATGGGCACCGAGACCGGGCCCGCGTCGTTGTGGTTGCCGGGCGCGGCCGGTATCTGGTTGTTGGCGCCCGTGGTGGGCAGGGACGCCGAGACCGTACAGGTCATGGTGGTGGACCCGGCCTGGAAGGTGGCCTGCCCGGTGAGCTGGGCCGCGAACGAGTGACCGGCCGGTGTCACGGTGGTCGACCCGGCCGCGGGCAGGGCGCTCGCCCCGGCCGCGTGGCCGAGTACCAGGGCCGTCGCCGCGGCAGGGGCGAGCAGAGCGAGCGTGCGGGAGCTGCGTGTCGCCATGGGGGGCTCCTCGGTTTCGAACGGATTCGACGGTGGGGGATGCGAGGAGGAACGGAGGTGACTTGAGGGTAGGGCGGGTGCGCGAGGGCGGAAAGAAGGCTCCGGGCCAGTAAGTTGACGAAGTTTCAGGTTGTCGACGCGGGCCCTCGTGCTACAGATCGTCAGCAAGGGCGCCGGGCATCGAGGACCCCCGGTGGGAGCTGCGATGGGGGCCCGCTCCTGCGGGCGTCCACGCCGGGACGGAGAAGGCCCGGCGGTGGTCCCCGGTGGCCGGCCGAACCCCCGCATCAAGCAACCCCCACGGGAGCCCGGGAGTGCCGACCGGTCCGGGTCCGGCGACGGCAGAAAAAGAAGGTGTCCCGCCCGCGACATTTTTGCCCCCCGCGTAGTCAAGAGGGGTATGCACCGCGATCACAGAACGACAGAACAGGCGGGGACCGCGTGAGATCAGCACAGGAGGATGAGTATCTGGAGTTCCTGGCCGCGAGGGCGAAGGCGCTCTACCGCTCGGCGTACGTGCTCGCCGCGGGCGACACGCATCTCGCCGAGGACCTGGTCCAGGAGACCCTCAGCCGGGTCTACGTGCACTGGAAGCGGGTGGCCAAGGCGGCGAGCCCCGCCGCCTACGCCCAGACCGTCCTGGTCCGCACCTTCCTCAGCCTGCGGCGCCGGCGGAGCACGGGAGAGCGCCCCGTCGGAGCCATACCCGACCGCGCGGCGCCCGGCCCCGACACCGCGCTGCGCCTCACCCTGCTGGACGCGCTCGGCCAACTGCCGCCCCGCGACCGGGCGGTGCTCCTGCTGCGCTACTGGGAGGACCGCAGCATCGAGGAGACCGCCCAGATGCTCAGGCTGAGCAGGAGCGCGGTCCGCTCCCAGGGCACCCGGGCGCTCGAGCGCGTGCGTGCGCTGCTCGGCGACAGCCTGGCCGACCTGGTCCCGCACTGAGCATCCGTGCACGCGGGCCACGCACCGCCCCACCACCCCCATCAGCGTCCGAAAGGCGACCCCAGCATGCCGTTCGAAGCAGACCTCGCCCATGCCCTGGACCGTACGACCGAGTCCCTCGCCCCCGATCTCACCGACCTCCTGAGCGGCGCCGTCGAGCGCGGAAGAAGCCGCCGGCGCCGGCGCAACGCCGCCCTCGCCGCCGGGGTCGGCGTCTGCGCCGTGGTCGCGGCGGCCGCCCTGGCGCTCCCCGGCGCGCTCGCCGGGCTCCACTCCACGGGTTCCGACATCGAGACGGTGGCCCTGGCGACGCCCCGCTCCGAGATCACCGGCACCCAGATGGTCCAGGCCCTGGAGAGAACGTTCCCCGGCGGCCGGTTCAGCCAGGCCACAGGGCAGAGCAACAACCCCTCGGACCCGTCCGGCGGTTACGTCGCCAACGGCGAACTGGTCGTCGACGACGGGCACGGCGCCGCGATGGTCGGCGTCTCGGCCGTGCGGCTCAAGCTGCCGCTCCAGGACGGCGGCGGACTGAGCTGCGACCGGACGCCCCAGCGGGCCGAGGGTGACACCTGTGCGCTGAGCGAACTGCCGCCCAGCGCCGCGCTCCCCGGCGGAGCCGTGGTGATGTCGGAGCGGAACGCGGCCCAGCACGCGGGCGGCGGCGCGTCCGCCCACCGCTGGACGGTGACGGTGACCTCGAAGTCGACCGGAGCGCAGCTCCAGATGGTGCAGTGGAACAGCACCGGGGGCGGCACCGGGGCCGACACCCCGAAGCCGACCCGGCCCGCCCCTCCGCTCTCCGAGCAGCAGGCGGTGGCCGCACTCACCGGTGCCACCTGGGCGCCGATCCTCGGCGCCGTCGCCTGACCCGTCGTACGCCGTGCTGCGAAACGGGGCCTCCCGCGGGCGCGTCACGGACGGCGCCGTCGGCCGAGCCGGACGCGCCGCGGGCCCCTGCCCCCGGCCACGCCCGGCCGTCTCATGACCGTCGCTCTCCCACGGGAGGGCGACCAAGGCGCCTAGCTGACCGAGAGGTCGTCCCCGTAGACCGAGCCCTGGCCGTACCAGCCGTGCAGATACACGGTCACGGTGCCGGAGGCGCCCGTGGTGAACGGCACGGTCAGCTTGGACCAGCCGCTGGAGCTGGTCCAGGTGCTGCCCGTCGCACCACCCCGCACGCCGAGGTAGGCGTAGCTGCCCTGCACCCAACCGCTCAGCGTGTACTGGGTGTTGGGGGCGAGGGTGAGCGTCTGGGCGCACTCGCCCGTCTGCGAGGAGGTGGGCGCGGTCTTGAGCGCGTACGAGCCGCCGTGCACCGGGCTCGACACCACGGCGGCGCCGCTGTCACAGGTCCACGGGGCGAGCGAGCCGCTCTCGAAGCCGCCGTTGACCAGCGCGCCGGGGTTGCCGCCGGAGCCCGACACGGTGAGCGTGAAGGTCGTCGAGTGGGCGAGCGTGCCCGCCGTGCCGGTGACGGTGATCGGGTACGTTCCGGGCGCGGCGGAGGCGGACGCGCTGAGGGTGAGCTGGGCCGAGGCGCCCGCGGTGACGGACGTCGGGCTGAGGGTCGCCGTCACTCCGGCCGGGGCGCCACTGGCCGTGAGCGCGAGCGTCTTGGCGTTGCCGGAGGTCACGGCCGTGCTCACGGTGGCGGTGGTGGAGCCGCCGGGTGCCACGGAGGCCGAACCGGGCGTGACCGCCACCGAGAAGTCGTCCTGGACGGGGCCGCCGCCCCCGGTGAACGGCTCGAAGGTGTGGCTGAAGTACCACGGGTCCTGGGCGATGCCGGAGCAGGTGTCCTTGCCGCCGGTGCCGGGGCAGCCGCCGTTGTCCCGCTGGAGCGCCCAGAAGGACAGGGTGTTGATGCCCTTGGCGGTGGCCCAGTTGTAGACGGCGGTGGCGTCGGCGGTGGTGAAGGTCTCGGCGGCGCCGTAGTCGTCGATGCCGGGCATCTCGGTGACGCCGACCATGCCCCACAGCTGGCTGGAGGACTTGCCGGGGTACAGGGAGGCGAGCTGGTTGTAGAGGCCGGTGGCCGCGGTCTGGGTGTCGTTCGCCATGTTGTGCGTGGCGCCGTCGTAGTAGTCGAAGGTCATGATGTTGACGACGTCGACCTTCGCGCCGTACTGCACCGCGCTGCGCAGCACCGCGAGACCGCTGTCGGCGAGCCCGCCCGTGGTGGTGGGCAGGGTGTAGGAGAACTGCACGGAGCGCCCGTTGGCGGCCGCCCAGTCCTGGACCTTCTTGATCGCCTGGTTGCGGCGGTCGATGCCCGCCTTGTTGGTCAGCGAGTTGTCCTCGATGTCCATGTCGAGCCGGGAGAGGTCGTAGGTGGTGATGACCTTCTCGTACGCGGCCGCGATCGAGTCCACGCTGGTGCAGCTGTCGGCCAGCTCGGTGCCGCCGTTGTCGGCCGCGTACCCGCCGAAGGACGGGATGACGTCGCCGCCGCGCGAGCGGATGGTGGAGATGTCGGCGCCGAAGACGGAGGACGAGATCGGCTGCGAGGTGGAGCCGTTCCAGTACGGGGTGCACGAGCCCTTCGCGTCGGCCTGCACGAACGCCATGGTGAGGTACTTCGCACCCGACTTCTGCGCCAGGTCGGCCGGGCTGTCGGAGGAGTACGCCTCGAAGTACGGGGCGAAGACGTGGGCGGGGAGCGGGGTGGCGGCGTGCGCGGCGCCACCGGCCCCGATGACCAGGCCGGCGGACGCGGCGACGGTACTGAGCGTGGCGAGCAGGGCGCGGACGGATCTCGGACGTCTCATCGGGGCTCTCCGACGGGGTGAGAGAAGGGTGCGGACGCCCCATGATTGGTCTGGACCAACACCCGGTCAAGGGTCTAGGCCACTTCATTCCCCGCTGTTTGCCCGCCCCCTCAACCGACCTGCGGTGATGGCGAGTTGTGCTGTATCCGGCCGGTCAGATCCCGGCCAGCGCCTTCGCCAGGTACGGGGCCGTGCGGCCCGCTCCGGCGTCGGCGACCTCGTCCGGCGGGCCCGCGGCCACGACGCGGCCGCCCTCGTCGCCCCCGCCGGGGCCGAGGTCGAGCATCCAGTCGGCGCCCGCGACCACCGTCATGTCGTGCTCGACGACGACCACCGAGTGCCCCGCGTCCACCAGGCCGTGCAACTGCCGCAGGAGGATCTCCACATCGGCCGGGTGCAGACCCGTCGTCGGCTCGTCCAGGACGTACAGCGTGTGATCGCGGCGCACCCGCTGCAACTCCGTGGCCAGCTTGATGCGTTGGGCCTCGCCGCCCGACAGCTCGGTGGCGGGCTGGCCCAGGCGCAGATAGCCGAGGCCGACGTCGAGCAGGGTGCCCAGGCTGCGGGCGGCCGACGGGTGGTCCGCGAAGACCTCGGCCGCGGCCTCCACGGTGAGGTCGAGCACCTCGGCGATGGTGCGCCCCCGGTGGGTGACTTCGAGCGTCTCGGGGTTGTAGCGCGCGCCGCGGCAGTCCGGACAGGGCGCGTACGTGCTCGGCAGGAAGAGCAGCTCCACCGAGACGAAGCCCTCGCCCTGGCAGGTCTCGCACCGGCCGCCCGCCACGTTGAAGGAGAACCGGCCCGCCTTGTAGCCGCGCGCCTTCGCCTCCTCGGTCGCGGCGAAGAGCGCGCGTACGACGTCGAAGAGGCCCGTGTACGTCGCCAGATTGGAGCGCGGTGTGCGGCCGATCGGCTTCTGATCCACCCTCACCACCCGCCCCACACCGGGCAGTTGGTCGGTCAGCTCGTCGACGAGGGTGGACTTGCCGGAGCCCGAGACGCCGGTCACCGCCGTGAACACGCCGAGCGGGAACGCCGCGTCCACGCCGCGCAGGTTGTGCCGGGTGACGCCGGTCAGCTCCAGCCACCCGCGCGGTTCGCGGACCGCGCGGCGCGGCGCGGGGGAGCGGTCGAAGAGGAAGCGCCGCGTGGCCGACTCCTCGACACCGGCGAGCTCGGCCGGCGGCCCGCAGTGCAGCACCCGGCCGCCGTGCACACCGGCCAGTGGGCCCACGTCGACGAGCCAGTCCGCGTGCCGCACCACGTCGAGGTGGTGCTCGACCACGAACACCGAATTGCCCGCGGCCTTCAGCCGGTCAAGCACCGTGAGCAGCGCCTCGGTGTCGGCGGGGTGCAGGCCCGCCGACGGCTCGTCCAGGACGTACACGACCCCGAACAGCCCGGAGCGCAGCTGGGTGGCGAGCCGCAACCGCTGCAACTCACCCGCCGAGAGGGTGGGCGCGGTCCGGTCCAGGCTCAGATAGCCGAGGCCCAGCTCCCGCACGGGTTCGATGCGCGAGAGCAGGTCGGCGGTGAGGGTCCGGGCCGTCGGGCCGCCGTCGGCCCCGGCGAGCAGCGAGGCGAGGGCCGTGAGGGGCAGGGCGACGAGTTCGGCGATCGTGCGGCCCGCGAACGTGACGGCGAGCGCCTCGGCCCGCAGGCGGCGGCCGTCGCAGACGGGGCAGGCGGCCGCGGTCAGGAAGCGCTCCGCCTTGGTCCGCAGGGTCTGGCTCTTGCTCTCCGCGAACGTTTTCATCACATAGCGCCGAGCGCTGAAGTACGTTCCCTGGTAAGGGCGTTGGATGCGGCCCGCCTCGCGCACCGGGTGCACCGTGACCACCGGCTGCTCGTCGGTGAACAGGATCCAGTCCCGGTCCTTCTGGTCGAGTTCGGCCCAGGGCCGGTCCACGTCGTAGCCCAGTGTGTCGAGCACGTCGCGGAGGTTCTTGCCCTGCCAGGCACCCGGCCAGGCGGCGATCGCGCCCTCGCGGATGGACAGCGAGGGATCGGGGACGAGCAGTTCCTCGCTGGTGCGGTGGACCAGGCCGAGCCCCTGGCACCCGGGGCAGGCACCGGCGGCCGTGTTGGGCGAGAAGGCGTCCGAGTCGAGGCGTTCGGCGCCCGCCGGGTAGTCGCCCGCGCGCGAGAACAGCATCCGCAGCGAGTTGGAGAGCGTGGTCACCGTGCCGACCGAGGAGCGCGACGAGGGCGCCGAGCGGCGCTGCTCCAGGGAGACGGCGGGCGGCAGCCCCGAGATGTCGCCGACCGCGGGCGCGCCCACCTGGTGGATCAGCCGGCGGGCGTACGGCGCCACCGATTCGAAGTAGCGCCGCTGTGCCTCGGCGTAGATGGTGCCGAACGCGAGCGAGGACTTTCCCGACCCGGAGACGCCGGTGAACACCGCGAGACAGTCGCGCGGGATGTCGACGTCCACGCCGCGCAGATTGTGCTCACGGGCTCCGCGGACACGGACGAACGGGTCAGAGGGGCTTTGCATACCAAAATTCTACGGGCGCCTTCCGGCTGGTCCGCGATCTTCGGTCCGGCCCGCGGCCTCTCGCACGAGGGCCCCGTCAGCCCGCCGGAGCGGTGGCCAGGCCCGCGAGACCGGCGATCCGCCGGTAGGAGTCCAGCAGCGCCGTGCGGTCGTACGTGCTCGTCGTGACCAGGAACTCGTCGGCGCCGCTGTGTGCCAGCAGCTTCTCCAGCGCGTCGGCGACCTCGTCCTCGGTGCCGTGGATCTGGCCGCGCAGGGCGTCCAGGAACAGGGTCCGCTCGCCGTCGGTCATGGCGCGCGACAGGACGTCGTCGACGGGGGACAGCGGCGGGAACGCGCCGTGGGTGCGGGAGTACGCCATCGACCAGGCCTCGGGAAGCAGGATCCGGCGGGCGGCCTCGGTGGTGTCGGCGACGGCGACCGCGCCGGACACGACGACGTACGGCCGGTCGAAGAGCGCGGAGGGCCGGAAGGTGTCGCGGTAGACGTCGATGGCCCGCAGCATCGCGTCCTCGCCGCGCACGTTCGCGATGACCAGCGCGAGCCCGGCCTCCGCCGCCACCCGGGCGCCCTGTCCGGTGGCCAGCACGAAGGCGGGGAGGGAGAGGCCCTCGGCGGGGTGGGCGTGGACCTGGGGGTGCGCGGTCTGGGTGCCGTCGAAGTAGCCGAGCAGCTCGGCGAGGCGCGCCCCGAAGTCTTCGGCGTCCTGCTTGCCGTGGCCCAGCGCCTTGCGGATGCCGTCGGTGAACCCCACCGAACGGCCGAGCCCCATGTCGATCCGCCCCGGGAAGAGCGACTCCAGCACCCCGAACTGCTCGGCCACGACCAGCGGTTGGTGATTGGGCAGCATGACCCCGCCGGTGCCGACGCGGATCGTGGAGGTGGCCGAGGCAACCGCCGCGGCGAGGACCGTGGGCGCGGAGCCGGCGACGCCGGGCACGGAGTGGTGCTCGGAGACCCAGAAGCGGTGGTACCCGAGCCGCTCGACCTCCCGGGCCAGCGCCACGGTGTCCCGCAGGGACTGCTGTTCGTCGTGCCCGGCGCGGATGCGCGAGCGGTCGAGTACGGAGAAGCGGGTCTTCGCGATCACTGAGGTCACACCTGGTCCAACGCACGGGCCGCGCCAGGATTCCCGTGACCCGCCCGACGCCGGCGCACCGCGCGGTTCTAGCCTGGCAGCGTGATCGACAACACCCGGCCGCTGGCCGTCTTCGACCTGGACGGCACCCTCGCCGACAGCTCCCACCGCCAGCGCTTCCTGGACCGCAAGCCGCGCGACTGGGACGCGTTCTTCGCCGCCGCCCCCGCCGATCCGCCCCTCGCCGAGGGCGTGGCGCTGTGCCTGGAGGCCGCCGAGGAGTGCGAGGTCGTCTACCTCACCGGGCGGCCCGAGCGGTGCCGCGCGGACACCGTGGACTGGCTCGCCGCCCAGGGACTTCCGGCCGGCGCGCTGCACATGCGGCGCAACGACGACCGGCGGCCCGCCCGCGTCACCAAGCTGCAGATCCTGCGCGGGCTCGGCCGGGGCCGCGAGATCCGGATGCTGGTCGACGACGACGCGCTCGTGTGCGACGCCGCCGAGCAGGCCGGTTTCCGTGTGGTACGCGCCCGGTGGACCGGTGCGAGCGAGGCCCTGAAGGACGCCCAGGAACGGGAGGGCCGCACCTGAGGGCGGCGCCCCCCCCGGCGGGCCGGACGTGGCGTACCGGAGCCGGGCCCACCGGCCCGTGCGGACGCCGCCGGTCCTCGGCAGCGCGCCGGGGCCGGACCCCGTCGGCCCTGAAGCTGAGGTCCAGGGTCAGACTTCCGCGTCGTCGTCCAGCCGGAAACCGACCTTGAGGCCGACCTGGTAGTGCTCGATCACGCCGTTCTCGATGTGGCCGCGGACCTGCGTCACCTCGAACCAGTCCAGGTTCCTCAGGGTCTGTGACGCGCGGGCCACCCCGTTGCGGATGGCCTGGTCCACGCCCTCGTGCGAGGTGCCGACGATCTCGCTGACGCGGTAGGTGTGGTGGGACATGAGGGTGCTCTCCTCTCGTCGCGTTACTCCACCGTGCCCCACCCGGCCCGACTCCGCGAGACAGCGGGCCCGGGCCGCCCTGCCCCGGGTGGTGGCGAGTGGGTTTCCCCGGGTAACCCGGACGCGGCCAAACGGCCGCCCCCGCCGCTTTCGGGGTGGCCGGAAAAGTTCGGACCCTCCGGGACTTGACCGCCCCATTGGTCCATACCAAACTCACGAGCCACACCCGAACAAGCCACGTCGCGCTTGCCCCCACGTCGGGTCATGACTGCTTGCCCACACGCAGAAGGTGACCTTTCGTGATGATCCGCCGTACTCTCGCCTGCTCCGTAGCGCTGGTCTCGGTCTGCGCCCTGAGCGGTTGCGGCGCGCTGCCCGGCTTCGGGGACGACACCACCAAGGTCACCGTCTGGCTGATGAAGGACAGTGCCTCCGACGACTTCGTGCAGCGCTTCAAGCGCGGCTTCGAGCAGGAGCACAAGGGCGTCGAACTCGACGTCCGGATCCAGGAGTGGACCGGAATAGGCCAGAAGATCACGACCGCCCTCAAGGGCGGCGACGCGCCGGACGTCATCGAGGTCGGCAACACCCAGGTGCCCCAGTACGCGACCAGCGGCGGCCTCCTCGACATGACGCTGGAGTCGCTGCGCGACTGGGGCAGCGGCGACTGGCTGCCCGGGCTCGCCCAGCCCGGCAACGTGGACGGCATGCAGTACGGCATCCCGTGGTACGCCGCCAACCGCGTGGTGCTCTACGACAAGGACCTCTTCGCGGCCGCCGGGATCACCAAGCCGCCCAAGAACCGCGCGGAGTGGCTCGCCGACACGGCGAAGCTCAACTCGGGCTCCACGCAGGGCATCTACCTCGCCGGGCAGGACTGGTACACGCTGGCGGGCTTCGTCTGGGACGAGGGCGGGGAGC
The DNA here is from genome assembly GCF_056431605.1 of Streptomyces sp. NPDC045846. Taxonomy (NCBI): domain Bacteria; kingdom Bacillati; phylum Actinomycetota; class Actinomycetes; order Kitasatosporales; family Streptomycetaceae; genus Streptomyces; species Streptomyces sp. NPDC045846. The sequence continues at coordinate 829,224 of NZ_JBWKKJ010000001.1, forward strand.
TCGCCCAGCAGGACACCGGCGACTGGAAGGGCACGCTCGACACCCCGGCCGCGCTGCGCGGCATGGAGTTCTACAAGCAGCTCCAGGCGCTCGGCCGGGGCCCCAGGAACGCCGACGAGGCGACCCCGCCCCAGGCCGACGTCTTCGCCAAGGGAAAGGTCGCCCAGATGATCGCGGTACCGGGCGCCGCCAAGGCCATCCAGAAGGCCAACCCGCGCCTCGCCGACAAGCTGGGCTACTTCCCGATTCCGGGGCCCACCGACGCCAAGCCCGGCGCGGTCTTCACCGGCGGCTCGGACCTGATCATCCCGCGCAAGACCGCCCACCGGGCCGAGGCCGTCCAGGTCGTCGCGGCACTGGCCGGCGAGAAGTGGCAGACCGACCTGGCCACGACGATGAACTACGTACCCAACAAGTCCACGCTGGCCCGCGCGGTGGAGGGCCAGGCGGGCACCGCCGCGATGGCCAGGGGCGCGGCGCAGGGGCGGGCCACCCCCAACTCGCCCCAGTGGGCCGCCGTCGAGGCCGACAACCCCATCAAGCCGTACATGACGGCCGTCCTGAACGGAGCCGACCCGAAGAAGGCCGCCAAGACCGCCTCCGACCGGCTCACCACCCTGCTGTTCCCGTGAGCGGGGGCCGTTTCGCCGCCCGGCGGGGCTGAGAGGGTGAGCCGGGATTGGGTCACGGGACAGCTGATGTCAGGATGGGGTCCATGCAGAACGTTTACTTCGACATCACCATTGACGGCAAGGACGCCGGCCGCATCGTCTTCCGGCTCTTCGACGACGTCGTCCCCGAGACGGCCCGCAACTTCCGCGAGCTCGCCACCGGCCAGAACGGCTACGGCTACGCCGGTTCCGCCTTCCACCGCGTCATCCCGCAGTTCATGCTCCAGGGCGGTGACTTCACGCACGGCAACGGCACCGGCGGCAAGAGCATCTTCGGCGCCACCTTCGCCGACGAGAACTTCCAGCTCAAGCACGACCGGCCGTTCCTGCTGTCGATGGCCAACCGCGGCCCCAACACCAACGGCTCCCAGTTCTTCGTGACGACCGTCGTCACCGACTGGCTGGACGGCAAGCACGTCGTCTTCGGCGAGGTCGTCGAGGGCCAGGACCTCGTCCAGCAGATCGAGGCGCTCGGCAGCCGCAGCGGCGCCCTGGGCTCGGACGTCGTCATCAAGGCGAGCGGCACCGTCGCCTGACGCCGTCCCCCCTACAGCGCCGCCCTCCCCGAAACCGGGGAGGGCGGCTCCGTTTCAGGTCACCGAGGCGCGCACACGGTGGTGCCGGCGCGCTCCGTTGATCAGTATGGAGGTGTTGACGAACGCCGGTCAGGGGCACTCGGGCAGTGGACGGCCCAGTTCTCGTCCCCCGTTCTCAGGTCCCAGGGAAAGGACGCACACCGTGGCACGACCGAGGATTCTCGTCGTAGGCGCCGGCTTCGCAGGGGTTGAATGCGTGCGACGCCTGGAACGCCGCCTCCAACCGGGAGAAGCGGAGATCTCCCTGGTCACCCCGTTCTCGTACCAGCTGTATCTGCCCCTGCTCCCGCAGGTCGCGGCCGGGGTCCTGACCCCGCAGTCGGTGGCCGTCTCGCTGCGCCGCAGCGCCAAGCACCGCACCCGCATCATTCCCGGCGGCGCCATCGGCGTGGACCCCAAAGCCAAGATCTGCGTCATCCGCAAGATCACCGGCGAGACACTCGACCAGCCGTACGACCACATCGTTCTCGCTCCCGGCAGTGTGACCCGCACCTTCGACATCCCCGGGCTGCTCGACCACGCCCGCGGCATGAAGACCCTCGCGGAAGCCGCGTACATCCGCGACCACGTGATCTCCCAGCTCGACCTGGCCGACGCCAGCGAGGACGAGGACGAGCGGGCCTCCCGGCTCCGCTTCGTCGTCGTGGGCGGCGGCTACGCGGGCACCGAGACCGCGGCCTGCCTCCAGCGGATCACCCAGCACGCGGTCAAGAAGTATCCGCGCCTGGACCCCCGGCAGATCAAGTGGCACCTCATCGACATCGCGCCCAAGCTCATGCCCGAACTCGGCGACAGGCTCGGCAAGGCCGCCCTGGAGATCCTCCAGAAGCGCGGCATCGAGGTGTCGCTCGGCGTCTCCGTCGCGGAGGCCGGCGCGGACAAGGTCACGTTCACCGACGGCCGGGTCCTGCCCTGCCGCACCCTGATCTGGACGGCGGGCGTCGCCGCGAGCCCGCTGGTGGGCACCCTGGACGCCGAGACGGAACGCGGCCGGCTCCTGGTCACCCCGGAGATGACCGTGCCGGGCCTGGACGGGGTGTACGCGCTCGGCGACGCCGCGGCCGTCCCCGACCTCGCGAAGGGCGAGGGCGCCTTCTGCCCGCCCACCGCGCAGCACGCCATGCGCCAGGGCCCCAAGCTCGCCGACAACATCGTCGCCGCGCTGCGCAACGAGCCGCTTCGGCCCTATGTCCACAAGGACCTCGGTCTTGTCGTCGACCTCGGCGGTCGCGACGCCGTCTCCAAGCCGCTGGGCATCGAACTGCGCGGCATGCCCGCCCAGGCGGTCGCGCGCGGCTACCACTGGTCGGCGCTGCGCACCAACGTCGCCAAGACCCGGGTGCTGACCAACTGGATGCTGAACGCGATCGCGGGCGACGACTTCGTGCGCACCGGCTTCCAGGCCCAAAAGCCCGCCACGCTCAAGGACTTCGAGTACACCGACGCCTACCTCAGCCCGGAGGAGGTCCGTGCCCACACGGCCTCACTGACCGTACGAGGCTGAGGTGGGCGGGCTCCCCGCCCCTGCCCGGCGGCGCTCTTCGCGCGCACGGCGGCGGCCACCGGCCGCGTACCACTGGAGCCCGACCGCGACCGCGAGGGCGATCTCGACGAGGTCGCCGCCGTAGTACATGAGCTCGGCGGCGGCCGAGAGGTCGCCCGGCGCGAATCCGGTGCCGGGCGGACCCGTCACGTACAGGGTCTTGGCGAGGACGGCGTGCGCGCCGCCCGCGCCGACCAGCGCGGCCGACCGCGGGACGACGCCGTGGCGGCGCGGCAGCGGATCGAGGGAGCAGAGAGCGACCGAGAACAGCAGTCCCGCCGCGAAGACGTGGACGTGGACCAGGGCCGCGAGCCAGGCCCGTTCGTGTGCGGCGGCGAACAGCGGGGTGCGGTACAGCAGCCACAGCCCGCCCACGTCGAGCACGGCGGCCACCCCGGGGTGCGCGAGCACCCGGGCCGGCCGTGAGCGCAGGACGCCCAGGAGCCGGCGCCGGCCGCCCGGCGGCAGGGCGCGCAGGGTGAGGGTGACCGGGCGGGCCAGGGCCAGCAGCAGGGGCGCTGCCATGCCCGTGGCCAGGTGCTGGGCCATGTGGCCGGTGAACGGGCCGCCGGGCGGCGTCGCCAGGGCCACCACCACGAGGAGGGCCGCGCCCGACCCGAAGCAGAGGTCTCGCGCGGGCGGCCACCGGTCGCCGCGCCGCCGCAGCCGGGCCGCCGCGAGCAGATGGGCCACCCCGGCGCCGAGCGCGAGCCCGGCCGCCACGAGCGCCGCCCCGCCGGGCTGAACACCGTGCTGATGCGCCATCAACTGACTGGCCATCAGCGGTGGTTGGCGTCACGGGCGGCCCGCAGCAGCAGGGCCCCGGCGACGAGGAACAGCACGGCGAGGACGTTCCACGTCAGGTCGTACGGGGTGAGGTCCACGTGGTACCTGATCTGGTGCAGCCCCATCAGCTTGTGCTGGACCGTGCCGTCGTACAGCTGGAACGCCCCGGTGCCCGTCAGGATGCCACCGGCCAGCGCGCGCCCCGCCAGAGCCGCCCGACGGCGCAGCTCGGCGACCATGAACAGGCCGATGACGACGGCGAACCAGCCGAAGGCGTGGAAGAGCCCGTCGGACACCAGGCCGATGTCCGGCGTCGAGCGGTCGTAGAAGTGGTGCCAGTGCAGCAGCTGGTGGAAGACCGTCTCGTCGACGAAGGCGGCGACGCCGACGCCGATGAGCACGCCCGCCCAGGCCGAACGGGCGCGGAGCGGAGCGGACTTCGGTTCCTCGGGGGTGGTCCGGGGGGCGGATGGGGTCGCCATGGTGGCACGTCCTCGGTGGGATGCGGCGGGAGATCGTCCGGAGCGCGGCAGCGCACTCGGGTCGGGCTGCCCGCGCCCGGCGCGAACAAGCGTCCGGATCCGGCCGTTCTGCCCCGTACGTTCCGATCCGGCCCGTCCCGTCCGTACGGCGCCGTGCTGCGCGGAATCCGGGCGCCGCGGGGAAGATGGGTGCGGTCAACGGTGTTGTGCCGGGGACGGCCGAAGCACCGGTCCGCAGGTTCACTGACGAAAGGACCCAGCATGCCTCTCGACGGCGAGTACGAGCCGAGCCCCACCCAGTGGGTACGTGAGCAGGTCGAACTGATCGAGCGATCCGGCGGCACCGAGGGCATGACGATGCACGGGATGGCCGTGATCCTGCTGACGACGCGCGGCGCCAAGAGCGGCAAGCTGCGCAAGTCGCCCCTGATGCGGGTCGAGCACGAGGGCCGGTACGCGGTGGTCGCCTCGCTGGGCGGGGCGCCCAAGAACCCCGTCTGGTACTACAACGTGGTGGCCGACCCCAGGGTCGAGCTCCAGGACGGCACGGTCCGCCAGGACATGGTCGCCCGCGAGGTGACCGGCGAGGAGAAGGCGCAGTGGTGGGAGCGGGCCGTCGCCGCCTTCCCCAACTACGCGGACTACCAGAAGAAGACGGACCGGGAGATCCCCGTCTTCGTCCTGGACGCCGTCCCCGGCGGTCACTGACCGCCCGCGTCGGTCCGGCCCGCGGCGGGGCTGCCGCGGGCCGGACCGGCCGCTCAGCCCGCTGTCGCCAGGGAGAGCGCGAAGCGTCCGGCGGCGTCCGTCCACCAGTGGGCCGGTACGAACCCGGCCGCGCCCAGCTCGGCCCGCACGCCCTCCTCGCGGAACTTCGCCGACACCTCGGTGCGCATCTCCTCGCCCGCCGTGAAGGCGACCGCCAGGTCCAGTTCGGGGATCTTGACGGTCACGTCGCGGCGGGCCCGCAGCCGCATCTCGATCCACTCCTCCTCGCGGTTCCACAGCGCGACGTGGCTGAAGTCGTCCGGATCGAAGTCCCCGCCCAGCTCGCGGTCGATGACGCTGAGCACGTTCTTGTTGAAGGCGGCGGTCACCCCCGTCGGATCGTCGTAGGCGCGGACCAGGACCTCCTCCTCCTTCACGAGGTCGGTCCCGATCAGGAGCGAGTCGCCCGGTGCCATCAACTTCCGCACGGAGGCGAGGAATTCGGCGCGCTCGGCGGGCAGCAGATTGCCGATCGTGCCGCCGAGGAACGCCACGAGCCGCGGGCCCGGCGCCTCGGGCAGTTCGAGGACCTGGGTGAAGTCCGCGATCAGCGCGTGGACCCGCAGGTCCGGGCGGTCGGCGAGCAGCCCCTCGGCCGCCCCGGCCAGCGCGCTCTCGCTGACGTCGACCGGAAGGTAGGTGAGGGGCGCGGGCAGCGCGTCCAGGAGCAGCCGGGTCTTCTCGGAGGATCCGGAGCCGAGTTCGACCAGGGTGTGCGCGCCGGTCGCGGCGGCTATCTCGGCGGCACGGTCGGTGAGGATCTCCCGCTCGGCCCGGGTCGGGTAGTAGTCGGGAAGCCGGGTGATCTCCTCGAACAGCTCGCTGCCGCGCGCGTCGTAGAACCACTTGGGCGGCAGCGTCTTGGGGGAGCGGGTGAGCCCGTGCAGCACATCGGCGCGCAGTGCGGCCCCGGTGGCGTCCTCGGGCAGGGTGCGGGTCAGCTGGAACGGGCGCACTACTGGGGCTCCTTGAGGGGGGTGAGCAGGACGTCGGTGTGGTTGGCGGCGAGCAGGGTGCGGTCGGGCACCTCGCGCCAGTAGGGATCGTCGTCGTACGGCTCGGAGGCCACGACGGTGGAGCGGCCGGGCGCGTGCAGGTACCAGAGGGTGTCGCCCCAGGCGGTCGCGGTGATCGTGTCGCCGTCGGTGAGCAGCAGGTTGAGGCGGGAACCGGGGGCCGCGGCGGCGAGTTCGGTGACCGTGTCGGCCATCGCCTGGCCCGCCTCGTCGCCGCTGGTCAGCCGGTGCAGGACCAGCGCCCAGACGAACGCCGCGTCGCAGCGCGCCGCCAGGCCGAGCAGGGCCTCGGCGGGCAGCGCGGCGGCGAGCGGTGCCGCGCTGCGCGGCCAGCCCCGCACGGCGCCGTTGTGGCTGAACAGCCAGCGCCCGGCGGCGAACGGCGCGGCCGCCGCCTCTCCGTCCGCGCCCGCCTCGGTGGCGTCCCTGACCGCCGCCAGCAGCGTTCCGGTGCGCACCACCCGGGCCAGGTCCGTGAAGGTGGGGTCGGCCCAGATCGGCCCGGCGCGCCGGTAGCGGGCGGGCACGGGATCGCCGTCCGCGTACCAGCCGACGCCGAACCCGTCGGCGTTGACCGTGCCGTGGCGCTGCCGGCGCGGCGCCCAGGACTGCCGGTACAGCCCGTGCGGCGGCTGCACGAGGAGCTGTCCGAGGGGCAACGCGGGCCCGCAGTAGGCGATATGACGGCACATCAGTGCGCGTCCCGTGCCGTGCGGAAGCCCGCGAAGATCTGGCGGCGTACCGGCAGGTCCCAGTTGCGGAAGGTGCCCCGGCAGGCCACCTCGTCCACCGAGAAGGCGCCGCCGCGCAGCACCTTGTGGCCCGGCCCGAAGAAGACCTCCGAGTACTCCCGGTAGGGGAAGGCCACGAAGCCCGGGTAGGGCAGGAAGTCGCTCGACGTCCACTCCCACACGTCACCGATCAACTGGCGCACGCCCAGCGGCGACTGGCCCGCCTCGTAGGCTCCGGCGGGCGCCGGCCGCAGGTGTCGCTGGCCGAGGTTGGCGTGGGCCGGGGTGGGCTCGGCGTCCCCCCAGGGGTAGCGGCGCGAGCGGCCCGAGACCGGGTCGTGCCGGGCCGCCTTCTCCCATTCGGCCTCGGTCGGCAGCCGCCGCCCGGCCCAGCGGGCATATGCGTCGGCCTCGTACCAACTGACGTGCAGGACCGGCTCGTCGGCCAGTACGGGCTCGGTCACGCCGAATCGCCGGCGCAGCCACTGGTCGCCCTCGCGCCGCCAGAACAGCGGCGCGGTCAGGTCGTGCTCGCGGACCATGGCCCAGCCCGCGGGCTCCCACCAGCGCTCCTCGCGGTATCCGCCGTCCTCGATGAAGCGGAGGTAGGCCCCGCACGTCACCGGCGTCGTGTCCAGGTGGAACGCGGGCACGATGCGGTGGTGGGCGGGGCGTTCGTTGTCCAGCGCCCACGGCTCGGTGGAGGTGCCCATGGTGAACGGACCGCTGGGGACGAGGACTTCGGCCGGCAGCCGGTCCGTGCCGCCGGGCGGCGGCTCGGGCGCGGTGAGCGCGGCGGGCCCGCTGCGCAGCTGATGGGTGATCAGCATCGTCTCGTCGTGCTGCTGTTCGTGCTGGGCGATCATGCCGAAGGCGAACGCGGCGTCGGTCAGCGGGCCGCCGCGCAACGGGGTGCGCTCCAGGACGTCGAGGGCCCGGCCTCGCACGTCGGCGGCGTACCGGCGCGCCTCGGCGGGGGCGAGCAGCGGAAGGGTGGGGCGCGTGGCGCGGGGGTGCTCGAAGGCGTCGTAGAGCGAGTCGATCTCGGGCCGGATCGCGTCCTGCCCGGCGACCGCCCGCAGCAGCCACTGCTCCTCCTGGTTGCCGATGTGAGCGAGGTCCCACACGAGCGGGGACATCAACGGCGAGTGCTGGGCGGTCAGTTCGTGGTCGTCGACGCTGGAGGTCAGCACGCCGGTGCGGGCGCGCGCAGCGGTGAGCGCTGTCAGGGCGCGGGCCCTGAGCAGCTCCGGGTCGGTCATGTGCGGATGTCCTTCGGTGTGGCGAGTGAGGGGGTGTCGTCGGCCGGACATCGGCCCCGTACGACATAGCGGTCGGTGAAGGCGGCGACCCTGTTCCGGAGCTCCGGGGCGGCGCCGAGCCGGGGGAGCGCGTCGAGCGCCGCCGCGAAGCACACCGCGGCCGCCTCGCGCAGCTCGGGGTCGGCGAGCCCGTCGTGGGCCGCCGCACGCCAGAGCGGGTTGCGCGGGGCGGGCGACGAACCGGCGCGCTCGGCGAGGGGCTTGACGGTCCGGTAGGCGATCTCGGCGGCCTCCGGGTCGTCGAAGAGCGCGCTGGTCACGGCGAGCGGCACGGTCCACCCGTCGTCCCCGGGCTGCGCGTCGATCATGCGCAGCTCCAGGTGCCCGCGCGGCCGCACGGGCGGGAACAGGGTGGTCAGGTGGTAGTCGAGGTCGGTGCGGGTCGGCGGCCGCGGCGCCCCGGTGCGCAGCCACTGGCGGAAGGTGAGTCCCGGCGGCGCCGACCAGGGCCCCTCGTCGGCCCGTACGCACATGACCGGGGCGTCCAGGACGTGCGCGGCCCAGGCGGTGCGCGGCGGGACGTCGAGCGGCGGGGCCAGCGCGCACACCGGGTCGATGGCGCTCCAGTTGGCCTGCCGCGTCGACCGCCAGCCGGTCGCTCTTCCTTCCAGCGCGGGCGAGTTGGCGAACGCGGCGACCAGGACGGCGCCCAGCAGGTGCGCCATCAGCCAGCGTCTTCCGAAGCCGAGCGGGCCGGGCTCCTCGTACCCGGCGTCGAGGCAGACCTGCACGGAGGCCGAGGAGCACATCATGGCCCGGCCGGCCGGGCCGGTCCGGTCGAGGTGGGCCTCCATGGCGTCGTACCGCGCCTGGCGCAGCATGCGGCGCGGCGGATGCCAGGGGTCCTGACCGAGGCCGACGAGGGCGAGGCCGCGCTCCCCGAGGGCGGCACGGACCGCCGTCAGATCGGCGGAGACGGTGGAGACGCACTCCATGAGGGATGCGGCGGGCAGCGAGCTGAGCTCAAGCTGGCCGCCGGGTTCGACGGTGAGCGGCGACCGCAGCGGCAGGGTGCGTAAGGCGGCGTAGGCGGCTTCCAGACGTTCGTGCCGGACGGGAAGCCGGGGGTGGTGCAGATCGTGGACGAGCCATTCCAGCTCCACGCCGACGGTGCGTGGCGGGCCCGTCTTGAAGCAGATACATCGAAGCAGGTCCTCGGCCTCTGCTTCGGTCAACTCACGTGCGGTCATGGACGGATGCTCGCCTTCCCGGGGGACGGATACACATGCCGTCCTACCTAAGTCTCCGCCGCGGCTTCGCACAAGACCGCCCACCCGGACGGATATTCGATTGCGACAATCTTCCGCGGACGTTCACGATGCCCGTCATGAGTGCACGTCTGCGCGGCATCGCCCGCCACACGGTGGAGATCACCGACACCGGCCGCTACACAAGCGAGAACGACCGCGCCGTGTCGATCGCCGCACCGCTGGCCGCCGCCCTCGCGGGCACCACCCTGCACGGCCCGGAGCCCCTCGCCGTCACCCCGGACCGGGACCGCGCGACCCGCGTCGAGGTCACCGGGGAGAGCAGCCTGGACGCGGCCCGGCGAATGGTGGGGGAGGCGGCGGAGCGGGTCGCCGTCCTCACCTTCGCCTCCGCCCGCAACCCCGGCGGCGGCTTCCTCAACGGCGCCCAGGCCCAGGAGGAGGCGCTCTGCCGCGCCTCCGCGCTGTACGCGACGCTGCTGCGCGCCCCGGACTTCTACGCCCGGCACCGCGCGGACCGGGACGTCTTCTACACCGACCGGGTCATCCACTCGCCCGGGGTCCCGGTCTTCCGCGACGACCGCGGCCGCCTCCTGGACACGCCCTGCCTGGTGGGCTTCCTCACCTCGCCCGCCCCGAACGCCGGGGTGATCGCGAGCCGCACGCCCGAAGCGGCGCACCGCGTCGGGCCCGCGCTCGACGCCCGCGCCGGGCGCGTCCTGGAGACGGCGGTCCTGCACGGCTACCGGCGCCTGGTCCTCGGGGCCTGGGGCTGCGGCGTGTTCCGCAACGACCCGGCGCGGGTGGCCGCGGCCTTCCGCGGCCACCTCACGGGGCAGGGCCGGTTCGCGGGCCACTTCGACGAGGTGGTCTTCGCGGTCCTGGACCGCACCCGCGAACAGGGCACCCTGCGCGCCTTCCAGGCGGCGTTCCCGCGGTAGCCCCGCGGCGGTCTCCGGCTGCGCGGCTGACGGTGGAGCGTTGCCCGTCGGCGACGGCTCAGCGCCAGCCGTACCGCTCGCGCAGCCGGTCCGCGACCAGGGCGAACCGGGGCAGGTCCAGGGCGCAGGCCTCGCGTCGCATGCCCCGCTCGTGCAGCCGCAGCACCCGGTCGAGGTCGACCCAGGACTCGCGTCCCTCCCGGTCCCAGGGGCCGACACCGATCGGCACCCATTCGCGATCGTGGTCGTGCCGCTTGCTGGACAGCTGCACCGCGAGGAGCGTGCCGCTCGCCTCCCGGGCCACCACGAGCACCGGCCGGTCCTTGCCGCGCCCGTCGTTCTCCTCGAACGGCACCCAGGTCCAGACGATTTCACCGGGGTCGGGATCGCCGTCGCGGTCCGGCGCGTAGTCCATGCGGACCGCCCCCACGTCGTGCGGATCGGCCTCGGTGGTGGCGGTCGGGCCGCTCTGGCCGGGCAGCGGGGGACGATCGGTGTGGTCGTCGAGGTACGCAGTCATCCGGACACCGTAGGGCCTGTACGGCCCAATCCGCTGAGCGGGTGGGCCGGGCGGCCCGCAGGCTCGGGTCCATGGCCCTTCGCTCCGGCGCACGCCCGCGCCTCGCCCTGCTGTGCGCCGTCGCCGCGCTGTTCGCCGTCCTCGTACCGGTCCGGGCATCGGCCGACGAGCCGCCGCCGCGCACGGTGTCCGGCTGGCTCCCGTACTGGGACCAGGACGGCGGATACGCCGACGCGCTGCGGCACGCCGCCCAACTCCACACCGTCAGCCCGTTCTGGTACCAGGCGATCGCGGCCGACCGCGTCGACGGCCACCCGGGCGCGGGCGAGACCCGCATCATCGACGGCCTGCACCAGGCGGGCATCAAGGTCGTGCCGACCGTCATGGAGACGATGAAGTCGGGCGGCCTCGCCGCGATCCTCACGGACCCCGCGCTGCGCACCACCCACGTCGAGACCCTGCTCTCCGTCGTACGCAGCCGCTCGTACGACGGGATCGACATCGACTACGAGTCCATCGCTCCGACCGGCGACGCCGACTACCCCACGGTGCGCGCCGCCTACGCCACCTTCGCCGGGGAACTGTGCGGACGGCTGCACGCCCTGGGCAAGCAGTGCGTGCTCACCGTGTCCCCGCAGACCGCGACCACCGGCCGGATCTGGGACTACGCCGCGCTCGGCCGGGCCGCCGACCGGGTCCGCATCATGGGGTACGACCTCCACTGGCAGGGCGGCAGTCCCGGCCCACTGGCCAGCCCGCAGTGGTACGACGACATCCTCAGCCGGGCCACCGCCCTCGTCCCCGCCGACAAGCTGGAGATGGGGCTGCCCGCCTACGGCTGGGACTGGGTGCCCGGCGGCAGGACCCGCCACGTCACCTGGCGCGAGGCCGAGGCGCTGCGCGCCGCGAAAGGCATCCCCTACCACCTCGACGCGGATTCCCAGACACCCCACTTCTCGTACGCGGAGGACGACGACGTCCGCGAGGTCTGGTACCAGGACGCGACCGGCGTCACCGCCGACCTGCCGGTCCTGCGCCGCTACGGCATCCGCAACACCGGCATCTGGGCGCTCGGCTTCGAGGACCCGGCTCTCTGGCCGGTGCTCGGGCGGGTCTGAAAAATGGCAGGAAAGCGACGATGGGCGCCACCCCGGAGCGGCGCGGGGTCCGCTCGGCCCCGCCCTGCGTCCAGTCGTGCCGCCGACGCGATCGTCCTCATGGCCCCCTCCGCGGGGAAAGGTCTCCGTCCGGGAGGTCCCGGACGGCACGCTGACGGCATGAGGAGCGGACCTCTCGCGCGCGGCCGACCGAGGGTGTGGGTTCGCGTCGAGCCCCGTTCGGGCTCGCATCCTGGGGATCGCGCCCGCCGTCCGGCGGCATCGGGTGCCGGGCGCCAACTCCGCCCGACGGGCACGTACCTGTTCGCGCGGCACGCCGCGGGCTCGGAGGCGAGTTCTTCCCGTGGAAGCCGGAGCTTGAGACGCGGATCATCGGGTGGGACCGTAGTCCTCGCCTCCCTCCGGTGCGGGAAGGCGGTGCTCGAAGGCCGATGGATCAAGCGAAGGGTGAACGCGCGTGTCCAGTGACAGCATGTTCAGCGTGTATGGGCGAATGACCGCACTGCCCGGTCGCCGTGACGACCTGATCGCCCTGCTGCTCGGCGGATTCCGCGCCGCGGGCGACGGCGGCGGCCTGCTCGCGTACACCGTCAACGCCGCTCTCGACGAACCCGACACGGTGTGGCTGACCCAGCTCTGGGCCGACAAGGAGGCCCACGACACAACCACCCGTTCCGAGGCGGTGGTTGAGGTGACGCGGCAGGTCCCACCGCTCCTGGCTCGGCAACCCGAGGGCTGCTACGGCCGTGTCGTCCACCTCGGAGGCCACGTCGCCACGGGCTGAACCGCGACCCGCGCAAGGACGACCGGTATCTCGCCTCCGTCGCCGATGACCGTCGAACTCCCCTGAGGAGCTGGCCAGTTCGCGATGGTTCAGCCGAAGGCCCGATTTCCGTAGGCTCTGCACCGTAAAAGCGACCGCACCTTCCGCTGAGCCCCCAGGAGGTTGTCGTGTTGTACGCGTTTGGCTTCGAGCGGGTGGGCGTGGTGGTCGGCGACCTCTACTTCGTCGACCCGGACCCGCTGCCGGGACAGGCGACTCCCGAGCACGGGGTGCGTCTTGAGCTGCGGATCTTCGAGAGCGGCGAGTTGACCGGATCCATCTACGCCGCGCGGCCCGTCTCCATCGGCCGCCCGCTGTGGCGAGTGGATCTGCTCCAGGACGTGAACGCCGCCCCGAACGCCCTGGACCGGGCCCACCACCACCCGGGCTTCAGCGGCTGGGACCCCGGCCCGCGGGTCTTCGTCGAGGAGCTGTCCAGGGACCCGCTCGCCTGGCTGGCGCGCCAACTGGCGGATGTACCAACCCTGTTGAAGGAATCGAGCATCCCCGCGGCCGAGATCCCGGCAGCGGACGTGCGCGCTCTGCGCGACGCGGCGCCCGAGATCGTGGACACCGTCCGACGGCTGCTGGAGCGCGTGTGGTCCGGGGAGCTCGGCCGCGCGCCGGGGGCCGAGGGCTCGGATGCGGCCGCCGGTGTGCGCGCGAGCTGGCTGTAGGGCGGCGATGCGGTTCCGTACGCGCGGGCGCGTCCACGAGGGCGGCGCCCGCCGAGCCGAGCATGGGTGACGTGCATCACACGGACTGTCGAGGGTGGTGCGAACCCCCTTTGCGCAAACGGTAGTTGACCGTTCCTCTTTCTCAGGGGCCGCGCAGGTCGTCGACGGCGGCGGGGGCCCTGCCGGGGTGCTGTGTGCGGGTGTTCGGGCGGTGCGAACGCGTACGCACCTTTGCGGTAAGCGGAAAGTTACCTTCCGTTACAAACTGGTGGTCAGGCGCTCTGCACGTTTCGTGGGCCCCACCCGCTTATCTGTTCTCAGGAGCAACGGCGCTCCAGGCACAGCTGGTTCTGCGGGGATGGCACTACAGCTCCGTGCTGATCGACTGCAAAGGATTTCGGATCATCGTGAACTACGACGTTGCCGGCTTTCTGCTGGCCTCGGCGGCCGCGGTGCGTGCGTACGCGCCGGACGCGCGGTCGCTGCTACGGCGTCTGCTCGGAGCAGGCGTCCGCGTCGGAGCAGCAACTCTGATCGAACGGCAGGCGCCTGCAGGCCGCCCCGACACGACCTCCCTCGACGAGGGGGGCCGATGACCGAGCCGCCCAGCGATCCCGCCGAGCACGCGACGCGCGAGCCGAGCGACACCATGCCTCCCGCGTTCTGGGCCTTCCACCGCCAGTACCACCCGCCCTACCTCGAATACGCCCGCATTCAGCTGGGAGACGACGAGGCCGCTCGCGACCTGGTGGACGGGACGTTCATCTACCTCGCCGTCGTCTGGGGCACGGTCACCGAACAGGCCAACGTCGGCTCCTACGCCTGGGCGCTGCTGAAGGAGCGGGTCTGGGCCGAGCTGGCGATCAAGGGCCGCGATCCGGCCGCGGCGGAGACCATGGCCTTCGCCCGCGCGGTCCGTGCGGCCACCGATCCGATTCTGGACAGCTTCCGCGCGCGGTTCCGTGAGCAGATCACGGAACTGGAGGAAACCATGGGCCTGTTCGGTGCGATGGCGCGGCTGCCGGAGCGGCAGTTCGATGTCATCGTCCTGCGGTTCGCCCTGGGCTTCGACACCAGGACCACCGCTCTGGTCATGGGCATCCGCGAGGCGACGGTCCGTTCCACCCGCCGCACGGCCAAGCGCCGGCTCGCCGCCGAGCTCGGTCTTGACGTCGACGAGGACAGCGACGATGAGGAGTGATGGACAGATGCGCGCACCGCGCGGCATCGAGGACGTCCTGGCCCGGGCACGGGTCTTCGAAGGCGAGTACACCAGCGACGAACTGGAGGAGTCCCGGCGCCGGATCACCCTGGAGCTGGGGGAGTTCCGCTGGCTGCGGCTGGTGGCCGGGCCGGGCGGGGGCCAGGCCCGCGCCGGATGCGGGCCGACGGCTCTGCACGAACGCGCCGCCCGCGACCTTCGTACCCTCAGCCAGAGCATCATCCACGCCGAGGACGCGGCCCAGCGCATCGCCCGCTTCGACACCGTCCGCGATCCGGGGGGCGCGCTGGCCTTCGCCTGCCTGCTGGTCCTGGCCGACAGGGAGGAAGGCGCCCAGTTCTGGTGGCAGTTCGCCGCGGGGGCGGGCAACGCCACCAGCGCCCTGTGCCTCTATTTGCTGCACCTGCGCCGCGGCGAACTCCGGGACGCCCAGTACTGGGCCCGCCAACTGGCCGAACTGGAAAGGGAACCGTGCCAGTACATGCCCGTACCGCACGAGGTCGTCGCGGGCACGGAGGTCCCGATGGCCGTCACGGTGCAGTACGAGCTGCCCAGCGACGGCCATGCGGTACGGGAGACCGCGGTCAAGGGCGCCGTCGAGGACCTCGACATCGGCCAGCTCGACGACTTCGGCCCCATCCCCCAGCCCGGCCCCGACCTCGCCGGGCAGTGGGCCGATCTCGTCTCCTCCTGACGGCCTGATCGGGCCGTGAGGGGAACGGCGGGGGCGGGCCGTGAGAGGCCCGCCCCCGGCGGCCTTGGCGCGGCTCAGGTCTGAGCGGGAGCCTGCTTCTTGAGGGAGGCGAAGTCGACCGTGTCCGAGGCGGCCGGGGCCTTCACGTCGACGGGCAGGCCGTAGCCGAAGAAGTACGCGGTGCCCGTCCTCTCGCCTCGCGCGGTGCGGGTGTGCTCGGTCTTCTTGACGGGCAACCCGTCCTTGCCGACCCAGAGGTCGATGGACTCGGTCGTGACGCCGCTCTTCTCGAGCTGGGCCTTGAGGCCGTCCAGGGTCTTCCGGTCCAAGTGGTTCGTCCCGGCCGCCAACTTGGCGATGTCGACGGTGCCGCTGTAGTGCGTGGCCGCCACGCCGCGCACGGTCTCCTCGCCCACCCGGTGCACATCGGGGGAGGCCAGCAGGGCCTGCACGGACTTCTCGGGCGTGGAGGTCTGCATCTGGTCCGACATGAACGCGCCGTACGGGCTCTGCTTGGCCAGGGCCGCGTAGCCGTACCAGATCCAGTGCTTGCCGCCCATGTGCGCGGCGAACTGCGGGCCCATGTTCATGGCGAACCCGTCCGGGAGATACCGGGCCTGGATCGCGCCGATGCCCAGCTTTCCCATCTGCTGGGCCGTGACGCCGCGGGTGAACTTCAGGGTGACCTCCCCCGAGGTGGCGCTGTCCCAGGTCAGCTGCCCCGAACCGGCCACCTCCTCCGCACCGGAGGTCATGGACAGCTCGACCCGTGCCGAGTGAGCGGTGGCCGTCTTCTTCCACGACGCCTGCAAGGCCTCCACTGCACCCCCCGAAGAGGCGTCGGGCCGAGCGGCAGCCTGCGAAGGCGCGGCGGACGAAGCGACCTTGCCGCCGCCACCACAACCCCCGCCCCCCATGACCACGGCCACCACCGACACCGCGATCCCCACCCGGCGTATCGAACCCACCCGCATCAAATCCCCCTCAACGCACCACGGCACACCGCCGTCCACTGCGGAGGGAGAACCTACCGCAGCCCTCCGACACCGGGTGGGGGAGGGCGGGTGGTGCCATGCAGTCCGTCCACCTCATGCAGTGACGAGCTCTGCTCCAGAGGCGCCGGGGTTGTCGGGGAGCGCGTCCGGGATGAGGCCCTCGCCATGGGTGGGGGCCTGGTAGCGGAGGTGGGCGAGGCGGGCCTGCTCCTGGCGCATGTGCATGAATGATTCCAGGATGTACCCGACCAGAAGTACCAGCACGGCGATGGTCATGATGGTGGCGGCCAGCAGTGCGGTAGGGAGGCGCGGCACGGTGCCGCTCTCCACGAACTCGGCGAGGACCGGTGCGCCCAGTGCCAGGGATATGACGGCCAGAAGACCCGCAATGATGGAGTGGAACAGCGCGGGGCGCTGGCGGCGGGCGAGGCCGAGGATGAGCTTGAGGATGCGCCAGCCGTCGCGGTAGGTGCGCAGCTTGCTGACGCTGCCGGCCGGGCGGTCCTTGAAGTCGACCTCCATCTCGGCGGTGGGCAGCCGCAGGCTCAGGGCGTGCACCGTCATCTCGGTCTCGGTCTCGAACTCCCGCGACAGGGCGGGGAAGGACTTGAAGTAGCGGCGCGAGAAGACGCGGTAGCCGCTGAGCATGTCGCTGACGTCGTTGCCGAACAGCGAGCGCACCGCCCCGGTGAGCATCTTGTTGCCGACGGCGTGCCCGGCCCGGTATGCGGTGTCGACGATCTCCCGGCGGGCGCCGACCGCCGCGCGTGGAGCCAGCACTGCCGTACGCAACTCGGCGCCCCGGACGTCTCTTCCGCCCAGCCGAGGGTGACCGATCCGTCCGGAGCCGCCAGCAGAGAGCCGTCGATCCGCGCACCCACCTCGGAGGGCGAGGTGAACAGGGTCTGCGGTGCTCCCCAGGCCGACTTGCCCGCGGGACGGACCGTGACCAGGAGGGACCGGCTCGATCTGTCCTTCGCCGTGCGGTACCAAAGAGCCACCGCGGCCCCGTCCTTGGCGGTCTTGACGTCGACCACGCTCTCCGTTGCCGACCCGTCGCTCAGCCCGGTGGCCGCCCGCCGGCGGCTGCGCCTCGGCCGTCGCGGCGAAGGCCGGCGGAGCCACCAGGATGCAGGGCCCCACCACCCCGAGTGCCGGCGTGGGCGCGAGCGCCGTTCCCAGGAAGCTGCGCAGCACATGCCTCTTCGGCATCGTCACGCGTACCGCGACTCGCAGATGAAGGCATGGCGAGGCAGCGTAAGTGAAGAAGCCCTCCGGCTTCGCCCCCCAGGCACGGCCCCCCATGCGAAGTACCGGGAGGTTAGCAGCAGCCTCTGAGATTCCAAGAGTCCGATGATGCCCGCCTGTTGAGCCGCCCATGGCGTTGGGCATCCCCTCCGACGGTGCGGTGACGTGACGCACGTCACCAGAGGGGCGTGTGAGGCCCTACAACCAATCCCCTGCACCACGGGTCATCCGTACGTAACCTCCAGCCCAGGTTGTGCACGCGCCCACCAACTCCGTATGGCGGACACCGCAGTACGCCAGATTCCCTGAGGTCGTAATGAAACTCCGTTTAGCCATCGCTGCCACTGCCGTGACGTCCGCAATGGCCCCGGCGATGCTTCTGTGCGCGCCAGGCGCCTTCGCCGTCGAGGCCCCGTCCGCCTCGCCATCGGCAGCGTCATCGCAGGAGTCGCCACTGGCACCCCACGCCGCGGACAAGCCCTCGCCTTCCGGTAGCAAGGCCGTCCCTGCTACCGGAACGAAGCCGTCCGCGGCTCCAACCCGAACCACGTGCACGGGTGACGAACCGGACAGGAAGACCGACGAGAACCTCCAGACCACTCTCTCCGGCATTCCGGCCAAGATCGTCGCGGGGGGTGGCGCCCACGCTCTCAAGGTGAACGTCTCCAATCACGGGAAAACCGCATACAAGCGGGTGGACTTCAGCTTCATCACCGGAGTTCTCGACTCCAAGGGCCGCGCCGACCTCAAGTACGTCGCCGTGGAACTCAAGGACCCCGAGACCGGCGCATGGAAGGGCATCCCTGAGGGCGATTTCGTCACCGACGGCGGATATCTGGGGTGGAGGGGCATCAAGCCAGGCGAATCCTTCTCGTTCGACCTGCGCCTGACCGTGGCCAAGAACGCCCCCGCGGGTCGCGGTTTCGCCTTCAGCACCGGCGACTTCAGCGACGACGCGGGTAAGTGCGCGGTCACTGGCGGCCACAAGAATGCCGAGTTCGAGATCCTCGCAGCAGGCAGCGCGGAACCGGGCCAGGGCAACGAGGCAAAGCCGAAGGAAGGCGGCAGCAAGCCGATTCCAACCCCCACGACGAAGCCGACCGGTGGCACCCAGCTCAACCCTCAGGGGAACCTCGCCGAGACGGGCTCCTCAACCGCCCTTCCGGCATTTGCCATCGCGGGCGCTGCGGCTGTCGCCGCCGGGGCCGGCGCGGTCTTCCTCGTACGGCGGCCCAGGAGCGACCGGCCTTCCTGAGTCCCGCCATCCAGGTCGGAGGCGTTGTGGCCGGGCCGCGCAGCGCTTCCGGGCTGGGGGCGAGCGGCAGGCGAGGAGATTCATTCCCCCGCGGGTCAGGGGTCTGCCGTCGGCGAGTGGCCCGGGACTCGTCCTGCTCCCGTTGCAAAAGACCTCCCCCCTGGGTCACTCCTCCACCGGGATGTGGAGCCCCTCAGCCACCGTGGTGAGGGCCGCGCCCAGGGGGAGGGCGACTCGGGTGGTGGCGTGTTCGTCGCCTCGGGTCGGGGTCTGGTTGACGATCAGTACGGGCTTGTCGGCCCGGGCCGCCTCTCGGACGAAGCGGAGTCCGGACATCACGGTCAGCGAGGAGCCCAGGACCAGCAGGGAGGTCGCCTCGGCGACCAGTTCCCGGCAGTGTGCGACCCGCTGCGGCGGAACGGCCTCACCGAAGAAGACCACGTCGGGCTTGAGGATGCCGCCGCAGCGCGTGCAGGGCGCGACGCGGAAGTCCTTCGCCTGTTCGTCGGTGAGGTCGGCGTCGCCGTCCGGGTTGAGTCCGGCGGCCACCGGTTCGAAGCCCGGGTTCGCCTCTTCGAGCCGTCGCGCGAGTTCGCGGCGCTCGCTGAGGGCGCCGCAGGAAAGGCAGACGACCCGGTGGAGGCTTCCGTGGAGTTCCACCACGCCCTCGCTGCCCGCCGCCTGGTGCAGCCCGTCGACGTTCTGGGTGATCACACCCGCGAGCAGACCGTGCCGCTCGAACGCCGCCACCGCCCGGTGCCCCGCGTTGGGGCGCGCGCGGCCGAACGTACGCCAGCCCAGGTGGCTGCGCGCCCAGTACCGGCGCCGGGCCGGGGCGTCGGCGGTGAACTCCTGGTAGGTCATGGGGGTGTGCCGACTGAGGCTCCCGCCCTCGCCCCGGTAGTCGGGGATGCCCGACTCCGTGGAGATGCCCGCCCCGCTGAGCACCAGCACCCCGCCGGCCCGCAACGCTTCGGCGACCGGCGCCGGATTCTTGGTGCCGGGGCGTAGGTCCTCGGGGGGCGTCCAGCTCAGGGTGGGGCGCATGCGCATGCCGCCAGCCTACGAAACCGGGTGCGGCATCGGTACCGGGCATGATCCACGGCTCGGCAGCGTACGTACGGAGGGTGCGCCGCCTCCGACCGACTCCGGCCGTTCTGTGCGGCGCACCACTCCATGGCAGGGAAAACACGACTCCACGGCAGGGAAAATTCGTTGTCGTGCCCTCACCGCGCTCGGCATGCTGCACAGCGTGACCACGCAAGAGGACCACCCCCGCGCCGTTGTCAGCCTGCCCGTCCACGTACGCGATCTCCGGCCCGAGGACCTGCCCTCGTGCACCTGGTCCGGCTCGCCCACCCATCTGCGGCAAGTGGGGCGCGAGCTCGCGCGTGCCGCGGCGGGAGAGGTCGACTACCTGGCCGTATGCACGCCCGTGGACCTGCCGGTGGCGATCGGCGGCGTCGACTACCAGGTGTCCCGAGGAGCCGGAGTCCTGTGGCAGCTCGCCGTGCTCCCGGCCCTTCAGTCCCGTGGTCTCGGAACACTGCTGGTCGGCGCCGTCGAGCAGCGGATCCGGCGGCGTGGTCTGCACCGGGCCGAACTCGCCGTCGAGGACGACAACCCCCGGGCTCAAGCGCTGTACCAGCGCCTGGGCTATGTCCCCTACGGCCGTGAGCCGGACTCGTGGGAGGTCGAGGATCCCGACGGGACCGTCCGTCGCCACGAGACGATGTGCGTGCTCCTGCGCAAGGCCCTCTGAGCCCCGCCCAGCGCCGCCCCCCGACGCGGTGGGCCCGTTCCATCGGCACGCCCCTCCCACCCCGCTCGGCTGGGCGGCGCGCGCCCGCAGAGGCCGGAGCTCAGGTGCTGATGGTGGCGACGGGCTCGACGCCGTAAGTGCGCGCGTAGCCGTTCTCTGTGCCGACGAGGAGATCGACCACCTCGAAGTAGCGGTCCCAGAAAGGGGTTTCGCGCAGTGCGTCGATCAGGAGCTGATAGGCGCCATGGTCGTCCGCCTCCCAGACCCAGACATCGGTGACACGCGCCGAGTAGAACTCCGTGTCGTAGAAGCGGGACCGGACGCCGGTCGTCCTGGACTTGATCGCGGGCAGGACCTGCGTGGTGAAGGCCTCGATCCGCTCCTCGACGGTCAGGGCGAGCCATTCCGGCGTGGTCTTGACGAGCATGAACGCCGTGACCGGTGTCTTGGTTGTCTCAACAGGCATGAGGGTGCCTTTCATGAAGGTGGGGAGGTGGAAAGGTGAGGAGGGGCGCCCGGTCGTGTGGTGCCGGTCAGTAGGGCGTCGGTGTGGAGGTCCGCCTTGTAGCCCGTGCTGTACGTCCGGCTTCGGTGCCGGTCGGAGTGCCGCTCCCGGGTCCGGGAGGCTGCCCGGATCACGGTCTGACGCTGCGTCAGGCGAGCACGGCAGGCTTGAGCACCTGGTCACACCACTGCTCGAAGGACGTGAGGGAGGAGGAGTCGGCGGTGCGGGGCACCCCCGCGTCCAGGCCCTCGTCCTTCGCCCGCTTCATGTCCACGACGCCCTGGACGAACGCTGCGTTCAGGCCGTAGCCGGTGAGGGCGGTGTGCAGGTCGGCGTAGGACTCGCGCTCGTAGCGGACGGGCAGTCCGAGCCGCTCGGTCATGATGCGGGCCAGGTCGGTGGGGGAGAGGTCCTGGGGTCCGAGGACGGGGACGCTGTCGACGCCGGTCCAGGTGCGGTCCAGGAGCAGCGCCGCAGCAGTCGCGGCGATGTCGGCGACGGCCACCAGGGGAGCCTTGCGGTGCGCGTCGACGGTGTCGGTGAAGACGCCCTTCTGTCGGATGGAGTCGGCCTCCTCCAGGAGGTTCTCGAAGAACGACGCGTTCGCCAACGCGCGGTAGGCAACGCCGCTGGAGGCGATGAGGTCGTCCATGGCGAGGGAGGCGGTCACGAGTCCGGCCCGGTCGGCGACCGGGGTGCCGCGGCCGAGGGCGGAGACACCGACGACGTGGCCGACGCCGTGCGACGCGAGTGCTTGCACGGCGGGTCGGGTGAAGCCGCTGTAGCCCGCCTCCGGGGTCAGCGACGAGTCCGGGGGGACGAGCCAGAAGACGGCGTCCGCGCCCTCGAAGGCACGGTCGACGACCCGCGGGTCGCCGTGGGAGCCGGTGACCACCTCGACGCGATCGCGTACGCCGGCGGGGAGCCGTGCGGGATCGCGCACGATCACGCGCAGGCGCTCTTCGGCCGGAGCGGATGCGAGGAGGAGGGAGAGCAGGCGGCTGCCGATGTTCCCGGTGGGTGCGGTAATGACGATCATGAAAACTTCCCTGGATGGTGCGGGTTCGGAACACCCTCATCCTGCGGAGCCACCGTGTATTGCCGCAAGAGAAACTTTGGCAAGCAATCATTGCGCGAAATGGAATTGTGCTGGTCAGATGGGTTGAGGTCGTCGGCGCGCTCGTCGTTTTCGGCTCGCCGAGGGAGAAGCCGGAAAAAAGTTCCGCGCCCGTGTCGAAATCGCGTCTCCGGCTCCGTCCCAGGGGTGCAGGCGGCCACAATGGGCCGCACCAGGACCGCACCGAGGAGAGACATCATGGCCAAGTACCTGCTGCTCAAGCACTACCGAGGCGCTCCGGCCTGTGCCAATGACGTGCCCATGAGCGAGTGGACGCCCGAGGAGATCTCGACCCACGTGAAGTACATGCAGGACTTCGCGGACCGGCTGGAGAAGACCGGCGAGTTCGTCGACGCCCAGGGCCTCGCCCCCGAGGGCACCTGGGTGCGCTACGACGGTGAGGGGCGGCCGCCGGTCACCGACGGGCCCTTCGCCGAGACCAAGGACCTCATCGCGGGCTGGATGGTGATCGACGTCGACACGTACGACCGTGCCCTGGAGCTGGCCGGGGAACTGTCGGCCGCCCCCGGCGCGGGCGGAAGGCCGCTCCACGAGTGGCTGGAGCTGCGCCCGCTCATGGCGGCCCCGCCCACCATCACGGAGTGACTCAGCCGATGAACGAGGCCCTGCTGCGCAGCCTCACCCCGGGCGTGCTCGCCGTCCTCGTCCGCCGCGGAGCCGACTTCGCGGCGGCCGAGGACGCCGTCCAGGACGCCCTGGTCGAGGCCGTCCGCGGGTGGCCCACCGACCCGCCGCGGGACGCGAAGGGCTGGCTCGTCACCGTGGCCTGGCGCAAGTTCCTCGACGCGACCCGCGCGGACACCGCCCGGCGCAGGCGTGAGGACCTCCTCGACGAGGAACCCGCGCCCGGGCCGGCGTCCGCGGTGGACGACACGCTCCAGCTCTACTTCCTGTGCGCCCATCCCGCCCTGACACCGTCGTCCGCCGTCGCGCTCACCCTGCGCGCGGTGGGCGGCCTGACCACTCGTCAGATCGCCCAGGCCTATCTGGTGCCCGAAGCGACCATGGCGCAGCGCATCAGCCGGGCCAAGCGCACCGTCTCCGGCGTACGTCTCGATCAGGCGGGGGACGTCGCGACCGTGCTGCGCGTCCTCTATCTGGTCTTCAACGAGGGCTACTCCGGCGACATCGACCTCGCCGCCGAGGCCATCCGGCTCACCCGGCAGCTCGCGGCCGCCATCGACCACCCCGAGGTCGCGGGACTGCTCGCCCTCATGCTGCTGCACCACGCCCGCCGCGCCTCGCGGACCGCGCCGGACGGCGCTCTGGTGCCGCTGGCCGAGCAGGACCGCGCCCGGTGGGACACCGCGCTGATCGCCGAGGGGGTCGACATCCTCCAGGCGGCGCTCGCCCGCGACCAACTCGGCGAGTTCCAGGCCCAGGCCGCCATCGCGGCCCTCCACGCGGACGCGCCCAGGGCCGAGGAGACCGACTGGGTGCAGATCGTCGAGTGGTACGACGAGCTCGCGCGCCTCACCGACAGCCCGGTCGTCCGGCTCAACCGCGCCGTCGCCCTCGGCGAGGCCGACGGCCCCCGCGCGGGCCTCGCCGAACTCGCGACCCTGGACGACACCCTGCCCCGCCACACCGCGGTCGCCGCCTACCTCCACGAACGCGCCGGTGACCTGACCACGGCGGCCCGTCTGTACGCCGAGGCCTCGCACAAGGCGCCCAACCTCGCCGAACGCGACTACCTGACCCGCCAGGCCGCCCGCCTCAACACGCGACTCCGTCACTGACCCGGGCCCCCTCGGGGGCGGCGCGGCATCACTGCGAGGCGAGGGGCTCGCCCGTCTCGAGCAGGGTCTTGAGGCTGGACAGGATCGGGGGCCAGCCCTGGCTGCACATGCCGTGCAGGACACCCGCCGGGTCGAAGTCGTGAGTGACCGTCAGCTTGACCTGGTCGCCGTGCGGTTCGAGGTCGAACGTGACGCTCGACCGGCGCTCGACCGCGAGCTCGGCACGCACGTCCTCGGCGATGCCCACGCCCTTGGCCCAGTCCTCGGTGAACGAGTGCCAGGTGTAGGCGAGTTGGCGGTACGGGTCGCAGACCAGGACGACCTGTTCCGGGTCCGACATCGTCGCACCGCCCTGTTTCCACACCAGTGGCGCGCCCTTGGCCCACTCGCTCTCCAGGCTCACGCCCCAGTACCGCTCGGTGAACGCGGGCTCGGTCAGGGCCTGCCACAGCCAGTCGGGGGTGGTGCGGATGTACGTCGTGTACACGAACGTCTTGCTGTCCATGGGGGTCTGCTCCAATGCTCTCTTCAGGTCCGCGAGGGCGTTGACCCGGCCGCGGTCGAACCGGCTGATCCACCGCTCGGCGATCGCGTTGATCGGCACGGCGTTGAGGTAGTGCAGCTTCTTCCGCCCCTGCCGCACGGGCGTCACCAGTCCGGCACCCTCCAGCACCGCGAGGTGCTTGCTCACCGACTGGCGGGCCATGTCCAGCCCCGCGCACAACTCCCGCAGGGTCTGGCCGTCGCGGTCCCGCAGCCGGTCCAGCAGCCGGCGCCGACTCGGGTCCGCCAACGCCCTGAACACCGTGTCCATGACCCATCACTTCCTGTCATGCAGCCAGATGGCTACCTCTCCATGGTGGGCAGCCTCTCGGCTGCATGTCAATCCGAAGGGAGCCATCGCCTCCCTGGCAGGCGATGGCCTCCGCTCAGCTGGTCGGCACGGTGGCCGTCGCCGTGTTCCACCCCGAGATCCGCAGCCGGGGCGCCGAACCGTGCAGGTCCGCCGTGCGGTACGTCGCCGTCAGAGTCGTCGACTCGCCGGGCCACAGGCTCACCTGGTTGTCCGACCAGTGCACCGGCAGGACGGGTGCGTCGGTCCGGTCGACCAGGTGCACATCGGTGAGGAGCGCCGGTACCGCCCCCGGGCCCGTGTTCCGTACCGTCACCGTCGTCGTCGACGTGCCGTCCGTGCCGGTCGTGGTCGTCCCGGTCGCGGACACCGCCGCCTTCGGCATCGAGGCGAGCCCCCTCAGGTCGGCGTACGCCGTGGTCGGGGTGTAGTACCAGTCGGTGTTCGCGTAGTCGAGGACGTCCGGCTGGGTGGAGAGCCAGTACACGTTCCGGCTCACCTC
This sequence comes from Streptomyces sp. NPDC045846, assembly GCF_056431605.1. Classification (NCBI taxonomy): domain Bacteria; kingdom Bacillati; phylum Actinomycetota; class Actinomycetes; order Kitasatosporales; family Streptomycetaceae; genus Streptomyces; species Streptomyces sp. NPDC045846. The sequence continues at coordinate 854,339 of NZ_JBWKKJ010000001.1, forward strand.
CTTGCCGGAGCCGTCGGTGAGGAGCAGCCGGGCCAGATACGTGGTCGACAGGCCGCTCACCGACGCGGGGACCGTCAGCGCGGTGGTGCTCGCGCCGTCGCCCGCGACGCCGAGCCCGCTCACCGTCCGGTCGTACTTCTCGGTGCCGTCCGTGTTGAAGAGTGTCACCCGCGCGGTGAGCCCGGAGGCCGCGGCGGGGCGGCTGTTCACGACCGACACCGCGCGGTTGTCGTAGGAGTACTGGATGTGCAGCGGCTCGTTCGCCTTCTTCGCGCCGAAGTAGGCGCCGCCCTGATCGAGGTAGCGGTCCGTCAACTGCCAGTGCAGCGAGGTCCATCCGCTGTTGAACATCCAGTAGACGACGCCGGTCGCCGGCTTGGCCGCGTCCCTGGCGTTGCGGCCGTACGCCTCGTACTGGGCCCGCACGTTCTCGTACTGCGCGAGCTGTGCCTTGCGTACGTAGTCGTCGAGGCCGGTCGGGGTGCCGTAGCGGCCGGCCAGGGCGTCGTCGTACAGCTTGAGCGTGGCGAAGGTCGAGGAGGGGGAGCGGTGGTACTGCTTCGCCGACGGGGACTTCCACAGGGTGTCGAGCTCCGCCGGTGACATCATGCGGCGCAGGGTGTCGAGCGTGGGGATGTCGGGGCCCGCGCTGGTCTCGGAGTTGAAGCCGGTGGCTCCGCCCTCCTGCTTGTTGTACCAGTAGTTCGGCGGGACCCAGTCGTAGGGACCCGTCATCTTCATGCCCGAACTCCCGCTGATCGGGGCCGAGTTGTCCGACGCCGCCGCCACCACCGGGGCGGGCCAGTCGGCCGCCTCCAGCGCGTCCGCGTAGGTCTTCTCGATCGTCGCGTCGGGGGCGAAGTCGCTGCCGATCAGGAACGAGATCACGCTCGGATGGTCGCGCAGACGAGCGGCTTCGGCGGCCATGGACGCCTTCGCCACCGGGTAGTCGGCGGGAGTCCACTTGTCGCCCGGCTCGCCGCCGTTGACCTGGCCCTCCCACTTGTCGCAGCACTCCCAGCCCGGCATGGTGAGGATGCCGAGGCGGTCGGCCACATCGAAGAACTCGTCCGGCTCGATGTGCCCTTCCAGGCGGATGGTGTTGAGCCCGAGGTCGCGTGCGTAGGCGAGCCGGTCCTCCACGTACGTGTGGTCCCAGCGCAGATACTCGTCGGGGGACCAGCCGCCGCCCTTGATCAGCAGCGGGCGGCCGTTGATCGAGTACTGGCGGGCTCCGTCAGTGTTCAGCGGGGCCTTCACGTCCCGGACGCCGAACGACTCGTGGGCGGTGTCGGAGGTGCTGGACGCGACCGACGCCGTCAGGTTCAGCTCGTACAGCGGCTGCCCGCCCATGCCCGCCGGCCACCACACCCGCGGTGCGGTCAGGCGTAGTTGGGGATAGGCGGACGGGGCGAAGGTGACCGGCTTCGTCTCGTGCGGCGCGAGGGTGACGCTCTGGCTGAAGGCCACCTGTCCGATCGTGCCGGACACGGTCGCGGTGGCCGGGGCCGACGAGTCGTTGCGGGCCTGCGCCTTCACGGTGAGCTCCGCCGAAGCGAGCGAAGGCACCGCGAGCGCGGTCACCACATGCGCGTCGCGCAGAGCGACGGGTCCGCCCCGCCTGACCAGCACGTCGCGGACGATGCCCATGTTCTGGTCGGGCGGGGGCTGCAGCCAGTCGATCCAGCCCGTCGTCAGGTTCTTCTTCGGATTGTTGGGCTGGATCCGGAAGGCGACCGTGTTCGTGCCGCGGCGCACCAACTCCGTGACGTCCAGCTCGTGTCGGGTGTACGCGCCCGCGACCGCGCTCTTGTCGGCGACCTGGGTGCCGTTGACGTACACGTCGGCGGCCGAGATCACTCCGCTGAAGTCGAGGTAGGTGCGGGAGGAGGTGTCGGCGACGGTGAAGTCCGACCGGTACCACCAGGGGACGGTGAAGTCCGCCTTGGGGATCTTCTCCTGGTTGGTCGAGTAGAAGGGGTCGGCGTACGCGCCGGACGCCAGCAGCGCGGCGAGCACCGTGGAGCGGGGCCCCGCCGGGGTCCAGCCGGTGGCGGGGTAGCCGGGGCTCGACACGGCGGCGGGGGAGTCGGTGACCTCGACCGTCGACCGGATCGCGTAGCCGGTGAGGGCGGTCGCGCTGCCCGGCGCCGAGGCGACCGGCGTGACCGGGCCGCGGGCGACAGGCGCGCCGGGGGCCGCCGACGAGGTGCCGGCGGTGAGGGTGAGGAGCAGGCCGAGTACCGCGACGGCGGCGGTCCTTCGGCGCGCGGGGGCGGGGCGGTGGAACACGGTCGTCTCCCAGAGGGCTGGTCGGAACATCCGCGCATCGCTAGGGCGACTCGGCTGGAGAACAGTGCGAGCCGCCATCGGGTCACGCCGGGAACAGCTCGGGTCCGGGGAGCGGCTCCATACGGAGCCAAGCAAGTAAAGAAACCTTACTAACCCGTACCTGCAAGCTAGAGGCGTGAGTGGGGCATGTCAATCAGCGGGCCGCCGCTGTGGTGACGGGGCCTCATCAGTGCGCCGAGCGCCGCTCGAAGGCCACGTCCCGAGCCGTGCCGAGGGCCGTCGCCACCGCGCCGAGCAGCACCGCGTCCTCGCCCAGCGAGCTCGGCGCCACCTTCGGCCGCAGCGGGGTGAGCGTCCGCAGCGTCTCGTGCACCGGGCGGAGCAGCAGGTCCGCGCTGTGTCCGACGCCTCCGCCGAGCACCACGAGATCGGGGTCGAGCACGGCGGCGACCACCGCGACGGTGTGCGCGATCCGCTCGCCCTCCAGCTGAACCGCCTTGACGGCGGGGGTGGTTCCGGCCCGGGCCGCGTCGAAGACGTCCTTCGCGGTGAGCGGACCCGCCATGCCGAGCGAGCGCGCGGCCGCGACCACCGCGTCCCCGGAGACCGCGTCCTCCAGCGTGTCCGGCTTCTGGTGGCCGGGCCACGGCAGGAAGCCGATCTCCCCGGCACCCCCGTGCGCCCCGGTGAAGAGCTGGCCCTCGCTGACCACGCCCATGCCGAGACCGGTGCCGATCATGACGTACACGAAGAGCCTGCTGCCCGCGCCGACGCCGAAGGTGTACTCGCCGAGTGCCGCCAGGTTGGCGTCGTTCTGCACCGCCAGCGGGATGCCGAGCCGTTCCGTCATCTGGTCGAAGAGCCCCGGCCGGCCCCAGCCGGGAAGGTGCTGCGCGTAGCGGACGCGCCGTTTGCCGGCGTCGTACACGCCGGGCGTCCCGACCACCGCCTGGGCGACCTTGTCCGCGTCCACGCCCGAGTCGTCCACGAGCCGGTGCGCGCTGGTGACGACCAGCTCGGCCAGGGTTGCCGAGGTGCGGGCGTGGTTGCGGACGTCGGAGCGGGCCACGACCGTGCCGTCGAGGTCGGCGAGGGCGATCCGCAGCCAGGCCCGTCCGATGTCGATGCCCAGGGCGTAGCCGGCGGTGGGATCAGGCGCGTAGAGCACGGCGGCCCGGCCGCGTTCGGGGATCATGGTGCCCGCCTCGCGGACCAGGCCCGCCAGTTCGAGCGAGGCGAGCGCGCTGGACACGGTGGGCTTGGACAGACCGGTGTCGCGCGCGAGCTGGGCCCGGGACGCGGGGCCCTCGGCGCGCAGCCGGTCGAGCAGCAGCCGCTCGTTCGAACTGCGCTGCCGCTGCGGGGTCCAGGGCAGGTCGCCACCCTCGTCGCTGCTGGTCATCGCATCATTCTCACGCATCGGTCCGAGCTGCTCACTGACGACCCCTTGACGGTGAAAGTAAAGGTACTTAACTTAAGCACGCCCAACGCCGGGAGAATCCCCGCACTGGCGAATCGGCAGTAGCTCCCTCTTCTCGTCATCAGCCCAGGGAGGACCCCAGTGTCCGGAACCCCTCCGCCGGCCGGCGGCTTCGTCCGCAGGATCGGACTCTTCCAGGCCACCGCCATCAACATGAGCCAGATGTGCGGGATCGGCCCCTTCGTGACCATCCCGCTGATGGTCGCCGCCTTCGGCGGCCCGCAGGCCGTCATAGGCTTCGTCGCCGGCGCGATACTCGCGCTGGCCGACGGTCTGATCTGGGCCGAACTCGGCGCCTCGCTGCCCGGATCCGGCGGCAGTTACGTCTACCTGCGCCAGGCCTTCCAGTACCGCACCGGCCGCCTCATGCCGTTCCTCTTCGTGTGGACGGCCATGCTGTTCATACCGCTGGCCATGTCCACCGGCGTGGTCGGCTTCGTGCAGTACCTCGGCTACCTCGCCCCGCACCTCGGGCGGACGGCCGGTGACCTGATCGGGCTCGGGGTCATCGTCCTCGTGGTCCTGCTGCTCTGGCGCGGCATCGAGAACATCGCCCGGCTCGCCGCCGTGATGTGGGCCGTGATGATCGCCTCGGTTGCCCTGGTGATCGTCGCCGCCGCCACCGACTTCAGCCCGCACCTGGCCTTCAGCTATCCGTCCGGCGCCTTCGATCTGACGGGCAGTCACTTCTGGATCGGATTCGCCGCGGGCCTCACCATCGGCATCTACGACTACCTCGGCTACAACACCACCGCCTACATGGGGGCCGAGATCAAGGACCCCGGGCGCACCCTGCCGCGCTCCATCATCTACTCGGTCCTCGGCATCATGGTGATCTACCTGCTGCTCCAGATCGGCACCCTCGGCGTCATCGACTGGAACCGGATGCAGGACCCGAACGACATCGCGTCGAGTTCGGTGGCCTCCGCGGTCCTGGAGAAGGCCTGGGGCAAGGGCGCCGCCGACGTCGTCACGGTCCTCATCCTGGTCACCGCGTTCGCCTCGGTCTTCACCGGACTGCTCGGCGGCTCCCGGGTCCCCTACGACGCCGCCCGCGACAAGGTGTTCTTCCGCCCGTACGCCAAGCTGCACCCCAGGCACCGCTTCCCGATGCTGGGCCTGGTCACCATGGGTGTCGTCACCGCCGTCGGCTTCATGATCGGTCGGCACACCGATCTCACCACCCTCATCCAGCTGCTCACCACCGTGATGGTCATCGTGCAGGCGCTCGCGCAGATCCTCGCCGTGACGGTGCTGCGCGCACGACAGCCCGGGCTGCGGCGCCCGTACCGGATGTGGCTCTACCCGCTGCCCAGCCTGATCGCCCTGGTCGGCTGGCTCACCATCTACGGCTACGCCGACAAGAACTCGCCCGGCCGTCACCCCATCGAATGGTCCCTGGCCTGGGTGGCGCTCGGCTGCGTCGCCTTCCTGCTGTGGGCGCGCTTCGAGAAGGTGTGGCCGTTCGGGCCGCGCGAGATCACCGAGGAGTACGCGGACGGGCCGCCCGTGGAGACGCTCCCCGTCTGAGCCGCACCCCCCGTACGCGACGGCCCCCGCCCGGATGCCCGGGCGGGGGCCAACTCGCCTATCGCGGAGCTCACTTGTCCCCGCGCCGCGCCTCCTCGGTGATCGGTATCGAGGTCGACAGCGGCGAACCCGTCACCGGGGAATGCCCGTTGGGGGACTCGCCGTTCTGGTTCATCGACGCCAGCAGCTGGCGGGCCAGGCCGAGGCCCGTGCCACCCATCGTGAGGGCCTTCGCGAACATCTCCGACATGCCCTCGGCGCCGTTGAGCAGCACCATGTGCTCCACGTTGCCGAACGCGGACGCGCCCGCCTGCACGATCTGCGGCCAGTTCTCGGCGAGTTGCTGGGCGACCACGGCCTCCTGGTTCTCCGCGAGCGCCGCCGCGCGGGCCTTGATGGCCTCCGCCTCGGCGAGGCCTTGCGCCTTCGCCGACTCGGCCTGGGCGAGACCCCTGGCCTGCGTCGCCGCCGCCTCGGCCTCACCCGTCGCGCGGGTCGCCTTGGCGGCCGCGATCCCGCGCGCCTCGGTGGCCTGGGCCTCGGCGGCCGCGGCCGCCTTCACCCGGGTCGCCTCGGCGGCCGCCGCGAGCTCGGTCTCCTTCGCCTTGGCCTGGGCGGCCGAGATGCGGGCGTCACGCTCGGCCTCGGCCAGCGTCCGCTTCTCGTAGGCCTGGGCGTCGGCGGGCTTGCGCACGTCCGCCTGGAGCTGCTGCTCGCGCCGGTGGGCCTCCAGCTCGGCCACCCGGGTCTCCTGGACCACGACCTCCTGGCGGGCGGCGGCGTCCGCGAGCGGGCCCGCCTGGCGGGAGCTGGCCGCGGCCTTGTCGCGCTCGGCCTGGTAGCCCGCCTGGAGGATCTCGCTGTCCCGGGTCGCCTCCGACATCCGCGCGAACGCTGCCTGTTCGGCCTCGGTGGCCCGCAGGTTCGCCTCTGCCTGCGCGATCCGCGCGTCCCGCTGCACCGCGGCCGCGTGCGGCATCGCCAGGTTCTTGATGTAACCGGTCGGGTCCTCGATCTCGTGGATCTGCAACGAGTCGACGATCAGACCGAGCTTCTCCATCTCCGTGCCGCACGCGGCCCGGGTCTGCCCGGTGAGCTTCTCCCGGTCCCGGATCATGTCCTCGACCGTCAACCCGCCCACGATGGACCGGAGATGACCCGCGAAGACGTTGTGCACACGGTCCGACATCATCTTCTGCTGGTCGAGGAAGCGACGGGCCGCGTTGGCGATCGACACGAAGTCGTCGCCCACCTTGAAGATGACCACGCCGCGCACCCGCAGCGGAATGCCCTGCTGCGTCACGCAGTCCACCGAGAGCTCCGTCTCGTTGAGATCGAGCGACAGCTTCCGGACCGCCTGCACACCCGGCAGTACGAGGGTTCCCCGGCCCGTGACGATCCGGAACCCCATGCCCTCGCCGAGCCCCTCGGTCCTGTGCTTGGAACCGGAGATGACGAGTGCTTCGTTCGGTTCGGCCACCCGCCACATGAGCTTGAACAGGCCGACCAGAAAGATGATGGCGGCGAGAACGAGTCCCGCCGCGACGCCGATGACCATCGGCATACGCCCCCTTCACGCAGTGCCGTTCGGCACTGACGGGGGGAGTTTGCTCCTGGCCCGAGGTGGCGTGAAGACGCTGACGGATCCTTGTCGCAATCTTGATACGCACCGGTGAAAGCGCTGGTCAACCTGAGCGTGGGGATGCTCAGTTGTCGTACGCGGCCATGACGTACACGGTGCGCGGAGGCAGGTATTCCACCACCGTGACGACCGTCCCGGTCTCCAGCCGCTGCGTGCCGGCGGCCGGGTGCGCCAGGAAGTGCTCGGCCCCGCCCCGGATCCTGACGATGACCTCGCCCACGAGCCCGGGCCCGACCGTTCCGGTCACCCGCCCGAGCAGCCCCACCATGTCCTCGCTCATCGGGGGAGCGTAGCCGACCACCGCCGTCACCGACCTGTCCGGCGCCGGCGACCTGGCCGAGGGAGGACCTCACCCCGGGCGGCAGGGGGCACGAGGGTGGCCTGCCGCCCGGGTCGTTTGATGGATCGTCAGATCCAGCCGTCCAGGGAGGCCATGAATCCCTCGAAGTCGTCGCGGTGGATGGTGTGTCCCGCGTCCTTGACCGTACGGACCTCGAAACCGCGCGCTTCGAGGCGGGCCACCTCGGCCGCGTCGAACAGGAAGCTCGCGTCGGCGAACTGGACGAGCGAGGGCACGACGGCCTTCGCCGGAACCCGGTCCGTGCCGAACACCGGCGCGAGACCTATCGCGGAGTTCTCGTCCCAGAGCCTCAGCGTCTCCACCTCGATGTCGACGTCCTCGGCCTCCCAGCGCGGGTTGAGATCCGCGATCATCTGGCGGCTCACCGACTTGAACTGGGCGAAGAGCTCCGGACTGACCCCCGATTCCTGGGTGTTGACGTTCCAGGCGGGGTCCGAGTACACCACGCGGGCCGGCCGCAGCCGCTCGACGGCGAGCGAGAGCGAGAGCCCGCCGAGGGAGTGCCCGATGGCCAACTCGGCCTCGGCGGGGAGGTTTTCGACGAGGTCGTCGGCGAAGAGCTCGGCGGTGTACTCGCCGCGCCCGCTCGCGCCGTGGCCGCGCAGGTCCACCGCGATGACGCGGTAGCCCCGCTCGGCGAGCGCGGGGCCGACCTTCCGCCAGGTGCGGTGGTCGGCCATGATCCCGTGGATCAGGAGCGCGACACGGTCGCCCTCTCCCCAGGTACGGGTGTTGAGCTGCACGGTGATGCCTTTCGGTAGGGTGGTGCTGTCGGGCGGTTGGGGTACGGACCGGGGCGGGCGGCGCGGTCAGGTGCGGGCCCGCCCCGGAACCGTACAAACACGGGTCCCGGACCGGCGCGGCCGTCAGGTACGCGCCCGCCCCGGCGACCCGTGCGGATACGGGCCCCGGCCCTCGCGCCCGTCAGGTGGGCGCGGGCCCGGGATCCGTACGTCTCAGCGCACGGACCTGATCGGGCGCACGGCGAGCGCGCCCAGGACCGAGAGCGCGGCTCCGGCCAGGAACAGCGCGGTGTAGCCGCCGCTGACCGAGACGATCAGCGAGGCCGCGAAGGGGGCGACGATCTGGGGGCCCGCGTTGGCGACGTTGAGTACGCCCAGGTCGCGGGCGGCGTCCTCGGCCTTCGGCAGGACCAGGGTGACCAGCGCGGTGTCGACCGCCATGTAGCAGCCGAAGCCGAGGCCGTTGACGACCGAGAAGGCGATCATCGCGGGCCAACTCGGCGAGAGCGCCGGGATGACCAGAGCCGCCGCGGAGAGAGCGGCCGAGGCCCCGACGAACAGCTTGCGGCGGTCGTGCCGGTCCGAGAGCCAGCCACCGAGCACGGTCGAGACGACCATGGCGAGCGCGTTGACCGGCATGAGGATCGCCACCGCCCGCTCGGGGGCGAGTCCGGCGGGCAGTCGGGTGTGGTCCTGGAGGATGTAGAGCTGATATCCAGCCACCGCGAAGTAGCCGAGGACCAACAGCGCGCGGCCGATGAACGCCCAGCGGAAGTCGTGGTCGCGCAGCGCCCCCGTGAACGCGGCGACCTGCCGGGCGAGCGGCAGCGGCGCTCTCGCGGGCCGCCGCTCCTCGTGCGCGCCCGCCGTGAAGATCACCGCGGCGGCCGCCACCAGCGCGCCGAGGACGAGGTAGCCGGTGCGGTAGTGGTCCGAGAAGGCGGCGCCGAGCAGCGCGCCGATCGTCGAGCCGAACGGCAGCCCGAGCCCCACGGCGGCCGACGCCCTGCCGCGTGCGGCGAGCGGCACCCGGTCGGGGACGACGGAGGTGAGGGCGGCCTGGTAGACGTTGAGCACCGCCTGACCCAGGCACCACACGATGGTGACCAGCAGGATCGTGTGGACCGTGCCGAGGAGGAACATCACGGGCAGGGCGAGCAGCCCGCCGCCGAGTATCCAGGGATTGCGGCGCCCCGAGCGGTCGGAGAGCGCGCCCGCCACCGGATTGAACACGGTCGCGAAGATCGCGGAGACACCCGAGACGAGACCGAGGTCGGCGACCTTGTGCGCCGCGTCGAGGTGCTCGATCTGGAGCGCGAGCAGCACGCCGGGCACGCCGATGTAGAGGGCGTACAGAGCGGTGTTGCCGAGCAGGAGCAGCGGCAGCAGCCCGCGCGCGGGCCGGGGAGCGGGGGCGGGGAGGACCGCCGGGATGCCGGTGCCGGGGGAGGAAAGGGCCACGCTGCCCTCCGAGGAGTGGGAAGAGGCGGACGGGGATCACGAGCCGGCCCGGGACGGCGTCCTGACCGGCCGGAATTGACGGGTCCCGACAGGAACGCGAGCCGCGTGACACCGGTGGCCGCAAGGGTCGAGGTCACCTGCCTGTCATGCTTACACGTGTCAATTGCTCGTGTAAGCACTGTGTAGCATCGAATTCAGGCCATCCGCTAGACCCCGGGCAGGAGGCGTCTGGAAAGATGCCGATCGCGATGAGCCAGACACCCGAGCAGCCTGCCGACCGTCCCGTCCCGACCAGCGCCGATGTGGCCCGCCTGGCCGGGGTCTCCCGGGCGACCGTGAGCTACGTGCTCAACAACACCTCGGCCGTGCGGATCAGCGAGCCCACCCGGGTCCGGGTCCGGGCCGCGGCCGAGGAGCTGGGGTACGTGCCGCACGCCGCGGCCCGCAGCCTGCGCGCAGGCCACACCCGGATCGTGCTGCTGCCGACGGCCCACATCCCGGTCGGCCCGCTCTACAACCGGTTCTTCAACGAGCTCCAGTGGGAGTTGCGCCGGCTCGACTACACGGTCGTCCAGTACGGCAGCCTCGGGCTCGGCGCCGACGAGGCGGCCCGCGCGTGGGCCGAGCTGCGGCCGGTCGCCGTGCTCACGCTGGGCGAGATCGAACTCACCGCGCAGGGGGTCCGGCTCCTCAAGCGCTCCGGGGCCCGGGCGGTCATCACGCTGGGCCCGCAGCGCGTGGAGGGCGCCCACGCGCTCGTGATGGACCAGCGCGAGATCGGCGAGAGCGCGGTCGCCCACCTCCGCGAGCGGGGCCGCCGCAGGATCGGCGTGCTGATGCCGGACGAGCCGGGCCTCGAACTCTTCTCCAAGCCGCGCCTGGCGGGCGCCCGCAAGGCCGTGCACGGCACCGACGCGGTGATCGAGCCGGTGTCCATGGCGTACACGGAGGAATCCGCGGCCGAACTCGCGGGCCGGTGGCGCGCGTTGGGGCTCGACGCGGTGTTCGCCTACAACGACGAGTACGCGATGCTCCTGATGCGCGCGCTCCAGGACGCTGACATCGATGTCCCGGGCGAGGCCGCCGTGATCGGCGCCGACGACCTTCTGCTCGGCAGGCTGCTGCGGCCGCGCCTCAGCACCGTCCACGTGGAGATGGTGACCGGGCGCCACCTGGCCGAGCTGGTGGACCGCGTGGTGCGCGACCCGGACGGCACCCCGGAGCGCCACGACCTGATGGGCGCCCGGGCCCTGCCGCGTGAGTCGAGCTGAGCGGCGGCTCCGGTGGCGGCGGCTCTCCCGGTGGTGTCTCTGTGCCGGGTGAGGCTTGGCAGGTTCATGGGGCGGAAGGACGTGCGTCCGGAGCCCCGGGTGTCTAGCGTCGGAGCATGAGCAACCAACCGCAGCGCCCGAGCCGGCACCCCCGGCGTTTCGAGATCCTGCTCGTTCCCGAACACGTCGAGGACCGGGGGAACGCCTCGGTCGCGGACAGCGCCGTGCGGTCCGCCGTCGTCGAGGCGACCGGGGAGGCGGGGGTCTCGGGTTACCCGCGCTACGCCGGGCACGGCATCGTGGCCGAGATCGACTGCGCCACGCGCGCCGTCGAGGCGCTCCTGGTCGACGGAGCCGAGCTCGACCTCGGGCTGAGCGTGGTGGTCAGGGAGGTCCCGGAGCGGCCGTGATCATGTTTCGGCCGGGGCCCGTTGACAGCGGGCGGCGGTGGGCAGAGACTCGGGCGCAGCCATTCATGAACATCACTTCACTGGGCGAACAGGCTGCCGTGGTGGCCGCCGAGCGGTGAAGCGATCCGTGGGAGAGACCCGATGAGCATCCGCGACGTGTACATCGTCGACGCCGTCCGCACCCCCATCGGCAAGTTCGGGGGCGCGCTCGCCGCGGTGCGGCCCGACGACCTCGCCGCGCACGTGGTCAGGTCGCTGGTGGACCGCACCCCGGAGCTCGACCCGGCCCGGATCGACGACGTGTACTTCGGCGACGCCAACGGCGCGGGCGAGGACAACCGCGACGTGGCCCGCATGGCCGTGCTGCTCGCGGGGCTGCCCGTCTCGGTGCCCGGCGTCACCGTCAACCGCCTCTGCGGCTCCGGTCTGGAAGCCGTGATCCAGGCGGCCCGCGCCATCGCCGTCGGGGACGCCTCGATCGCCGTCGCGGGAGGCGTCGAGTCGATGTCCCGCGCCCCCTGGGTGGTGCAGAAGCCCGAACGGGCCTTCCCCGCGGGCCACCAGCAGATGTACTCGACCACCCTCGGCTGGCGCATGACCAACCCCAAGATGCCCGCCGAGTGGACGGTCGCCCTCGGCGAGGGCGCCGAACTCATCGCCGAGCGGCACGGCATCACCCGCGAACAGCAGGACGCCTTCGCCCTCGACAGCCACCGCAAGGCCGCCGAGGCCTGGGCCAAGGGCCTCTACGACGGCGAGGTCGTCCCCTACGAAGGCGTCGATCTGGCCCGTGACGAATGCATCCGGGAGTCCTCGACGCCCCAGGCGCTCGCCCGGCTCAAGCCCGCCTTCCGCAAGGACGGTTCGGTGACCGCGGGTAATGCGTCCCCGCTCAACGACGGCGCCGCGGCCCTGCTCCTCGTCGACGAGGAAGGACTGCGCGCCACCGGGCGCGAGCCGCTCGCCTGCGTCCGCAGCTCCGCCGTGACCGGCATCGAGCCCCAGCTCTTCGGGCTCGGCCCCGTCGAGGCCGTCCGCAAGGCGCTCGCCAAGGCGGGCAAGGACTTCGGCGACCTCACCACCTTCGAACTGAACGAGGCGTTCGCCGCGCAGTCGCTCGGCTGCCTCGCCGCCTGGCCCGGCCTCGACCCCGCCGTGGTCAACCCGCGCGGCGGCGCCATCGCCATCGGCCACCCGCTCGGCGCCTCCGGAGCCCGGCTCGCCGGAGCCGTCGCCCACCAGCTGGCCGCCGCCGGCTCCGGCACGGGCCTGGCCGCCCTCTGCATCGGCGTGGGCCAGGGCCTGGCCCTCGTCCTGGAACGCTGACCCCACGACGGTGTACGGGAGTTGAAGCCTCGGGGCATGCGCGGTGCGGCCCCGGTGCCCCGCCGAGTGGACGGCGCCGCCAGACCCCCCAAGGTTTCGTTGAGCGGTGAAGCATCTTACGATGGGCCCGCGCGGCGCCCCGATCGGTCTGTTGCCTGCGCCCAACTGCCGTGCCCCGTAAGGAACTTCACCTCGCCCGACCGTGTGACGGGAGATCCTCCATGACCCTGCTCGACCCCAAGACGTGGCAGCCCGCACCGCTCGCCGGGGGTGAGTACGAGGTCGTCGAACCCGCCACGGGCGAGGCGCTCGGCGCCGTCTTCCTCGCCACGGGCGAGGACGTCGACGCGGCCGCCAAAGCCGCCGCCGCGGCGCAGGCCGCCTGGGCGCGCACCCCGCACTTCGCACGCGCGGCGGTCCTGCGCCGGGCGGGCGATCTCTTCACCCACCACGCCGACGAGCTGCGCGAATGGCTGATCCGCGAGTCCGGGTCGGTCGCGGGCAAGGCGGACTTCGAGCTGCACGTCGCCGCGCAGGAGTGCTACGAGGCCGCCGCCCTGGCCTCCCGGCCGCTCGGCGAGGTGCTGCCGAGCGAACAGCCCCGGCTCTCCTACACCCGCCGGGTCCCGGTCGGCGTGACCGCGGTGATCGCCCCGTTCAACGCCCCGCTCATCCTCTCCATCCGCTCGGTGGCGCCCGCACTGGCCCTGGGCAACGCGGTCCTGCTCAAGCCCGACCCGCGCACCGCCGTCTGCGGCGGCCTCGCCCTCGCGGCCGTGTTCGCGGAGGCCGGGCTGCCCGAGGGGCTGCTGCACATCCTGCCCGGCGGTGCCGAGACCGGTCAGGCCCTCGTCGCCCACCCGCTGACACCCGTCATCTCCTTCACCGGATCGACCGCCGCCGGGCGCCGCGTCGGCGAGGCCGCCGGACGCCACCTCAAGCGCGCACACCTGGAGTTGGGCGGCAACTCCGCCCTCGTCGTGCTCGCTGACGCGGACATCGAGGGCGCGGTCGCCCAGGCGACCTGGGGCTCCTTCTTCCACCAGGGCCAGATCTGCATGACCACCGGCCGCCACCTCGTGCACGCCTCGCTGTACGAGGAGTACGTCGAGCGGCTCGCCGACCGGGCCGACGCGCTCGCCGTCGGCGACCCGTACCGCGAACAGGTCCACCTCGGCCCGGTCATCGACCGCCACCAACTCGCCAAGATCCAGGCCCTGGTGGCGGCCAGTACCGGCGGCGGCGCGCGGCTCGCGGCGGGCGGCACGCACCGGGACCTCTTCCACCGCCCCACCGTGCTCGCCGACGTGGACGACCACACGCCCGCCTACGCCGAAGAGGTCTTCGGCCCGGTGGCGCCCGTCCGCTCCTTCACCACCCTCGACGAGGCCGCCGCCCTGGCCGCCGCGGGTCCCTACGGGCTCTCGCTCGGCATCGTCACCCGGGACACCGCGCTCGGCCTGGAGCTCGCGGAACGCGTCCCGACCGGGATCGCGCACATCAACGACCAGACGGTCAACGACGAGGCGGTCGCGCCCTTCGGCGGGATCGCGGCGTCCGGTACCGGCGCCCGGTTCGGCGGCTCGGCCAACCTGGAGGCCTTCACCGAACTGCGCTGGACCACCGTGCGCCGCGAACCGGCGGACCACCCCTTCTGAGCGCGGCCGCCCACGGGGAGGCGTTCGCTCAGCGCGACCCCGGCGGCGCCCGGCGGACACCGGTCGGGCATCCTTGGCCGGTGCATTCGGTTCTCTCCGGCTTCCTGCCCATCTGGACCATCACCGCGTTCGGCTGGGCCGCCGGGCGGTTCAACCTCCTCGGCGACCAGGCCCAACAGGTCCTCGGTCGCTTCGCGTTCACCTTCGCCATGCCCTCGCTGCTGTTCCTGACGATGGCGAAGTCCCGGCCCGGCGAGCTCGCGCAGCCGGGTGTCGCGGTGTTCGCGCTCAGCCTGCTCGCCGTCTTCGCCGCCGGGCTGATCGCGAGCCGGCGGCTCTTCCGGCGCAAGAAGGCCGAGCAGGCGATCGGCGCGATGGCCGCCTCCTATGTGAACTCGGCGAACCTCGGCATCCCCGTCGCCGTGCACGTCCTGCACGACACGTCCTTCATCGTGGCCGCCGCCCTCTTCCAGATGCTGTTCATCACGCCCCTGATCCTGGTGCTCATAGAGCTCGACGTGCGCCGGGACGCGGCCAGGCGATGGCTGCGCATGCTCCAACTCCCCGTACGCAACCCGGTGGTCGGAGCCTCGGCGGCCGGGGTGGCCGTCGCCGCGCTCGGCCTGCGGCTGCCCGCCGAGGTGACCTCCCCGCTCACCATCCTCGGCGGCGGCGCCGTCCCCGCGGCCCTGTTCGCCCTCGGCATGTCGCTCACCGCGCGGGCGGCGGCCGACCCGGGGGCGCGGGCCGAGCGCGCCCTGCTTGTCGCCCTGAAGACCGCGGGGCAGCCGCTGCTCGCCTACGCGCTGGGCCGGTGGGCCTTCGGGCTCGACGGGCACGACCTGTTCGCGGTGGTGCTCTGCGCCGGACTGCCCACCGCGCAGAACGCCTTCATCTTCGCCTCCGAGTACCGGCTCGACACCGCGCTCCCCAGGGACACCGTGCTGCTCTCGACCCTCCTGTCGATGGCGTCCCTCTCCCTGATCGCCGTCCTCCTCGGCTGACGCGACCCGCTCAGCAGGGCTGGCGCCAGACGTCCAGCTTGAGGTTCTTGCGCATGGAGGAGAGGCCGAGCTTGTCGGACTCGGCGCAGAAGTCCTTGGTGGGCAGCTCGTACTCGACGTGGAACACCGCCTTGTCCGCCTTCACGAACGGCGTGAGCAGCGCGCACTCGTCGTACTGGGCGCACTGCTCGTTGACCGCGAATTCGAAGGACCCCACCAGGTCGGGAATTTGCTGGAGATCGTTCTTGAGCCCCACCGCCAGCCCCCGCGCGTGCGCGATCTCGGAGAGCATGCGGTTGTACGCCAGCTGGTCGGCGGCCTTGAGCGGGAAGCCTGTCTTGTTGAGGTAGCCGTCCATGAGATCCGGCTCGACCGCGTCGAAGCCCTTCTCCTTGCACATGTCGAACCGGCGCTCCATCAGCGGCCGCAGCACGTCGACGCGCCGGATGTCGAGCCAGCGCTCGCCCTCCCAGCCGTTGTTCTCGCCCTGCACCGCGCGCGGGAAGGCGTCCTTGTCGGGCCGGAAGTTCTCCCACGCGCCCGCGTTGACGTAGCAGATCGCCTTGCGGCCCTGGCCGTGCAGCTTGGCGACGTCGGCCGCGGTGTTCTCGAAGCCGTCGATGTCGTACACCGGCACGTCGGGCCCGTTCTCCACCCGGCCGTTGAGCTGCCACTGCCAGGCGGTGCCCGGCTTCGGCTGCCACACCTTCGCCGGGGCCGAACCACTGGGCGAGGGGGGCGCGGACCGGCTGGGCGACGGCGTGCCGGGGGAGGAGTGGGAGGGGGCGGGGGTGGTCGTGGGCCGCGGGGTGTCCGGGCCGTCCGCGTCGTCGTCCGAGGTGTCGGAGGAACAGGCGGAGGCGAGCAGCAGCAGGGCGGTGGCGGTGCACAGCAGCGCCGTCCGATTGCGGGCCAGGGTGCGGTTCATGGCGTCTTTCCGGGAAGCACGGGCGGCAGCTCCGCCCACGGATTGGGTAACTCGCGCTCTACCACGCAGCACACGCCCGCGCCGCGTTCCCCCGCCGTGCGCAGGGCGAGCGCGAGGAGCGCCCCGGGCACGCCGTACACCAGGTGGCACAGGCGCTCCGGCGGCTGGCGGTCGGCCCAGCCGGGCCGGGTGAAGGCGGACACGTACGTCGTCCAGTGGCCTTCGAAGGTGACGATCAGGTCGGCGATCCGCAGATAGCCGGGCGCGGGATGGACGCCCGGGTTGAGCACCACGGTGGTCGCGCCCGCCTGCCGCGCGGCCCGGGCGGCCCGCCGCACGAACGGCAGGCCGCTGCGGTCGGCGGGCGCCCGGTCCAGGAAGAGGCCGTCCGCCCCGTACCACGCGCGGTGTCTCTCCACGTCGCGCACCACGGCGGCGGACGGCCGCGCGCCGTAGTCCAGGTCGACGTAGCCGAGCACCCGCACCCCGGCCGATCGCAGCGCGGCGACCGGCTCGAGGAACGCCGGGTCCGGGGCGGACCCGGGCCCGTCCGCCGTGTTGAGCACCACCCCGTAGAGGCCGGCCGCCTCCTCGGCGAGCCGCTGCCAGGCGGCCGGGTCCTCGGCGGGGTGGACGTAGAGCGGAACGAGCAGCATCAGTGCACCGGCTCCCGACGCGGCTCGGCGCGCACGGCCGCCCACAGCGCGGAGACGGAATCGGCGAGGGCGTGCCGGGGCGACCAGCCGAGGGTGGTGCGTGCCGCGGCCGGGTCGGAGCACTGCCAGGGCACGTCCGCCGAGCGGGCCGAACCCTCGGCGTCCTCCTCGATCCGGCCCTTGAAACCGGCGGCGCGGACCAGTTCGTGCACCAACTCCCTGACCGGGACGGCCTGTCCGCTGCCGATGTTGAGCACGGGGGGCAGCGGGGTGCCGCCGGTCGCCGCGAGGACCGCGGCGTGGGCGACGTCGCGGACGTCCACGAAGTCCCGGTGCGCCGAGAGGTCGCCGAGCCGCACCGTCGCCCCGGGCTCCAGATCGCGCAGCTGGCGCGCGAGCCGGCCCGGCAGCCCGGCGGCGGGCGCGCCGGGTCCGACCGGGTTGGTGATCCGCAGGACCACGGCGTCCAGACCCGAGGAGGTGACGGCCAGGGTGCCCGCCAGCTTGGTGGCGCCGTACAAGGTGCTCGGGCGGGCCGCGGACTGCTCGGTGACGCGTTCGCCGATCCCGCTCGGCCCGTACTCCGCGGCCGAGCCGAAGTGGACGAGCCGGGCGGTCGGCGCGGCCTCCCGCAGGGCCGCGCACAGCACGGCCGGACCCCGGACGTTGACCTCGGCAAGCGCCATGGACTGCGGGCCGACCGCCCCCGCGCAGTTGACGACGGCGTCGGGGGCGAACGAGAAGAGCCGCTCGGTCAGCGGGCCGGGGCCGACGGTGGCGAGGTCCACGTCGAGGTCCGCGGACGGACCGCGTCCCCCGCCGAAGAACCGCACGCCGGGCAGGGCGCGCAGCTCCCGGGCGACATGACCGCCCAGGTAGCCGCTGTGGCCCAGTACGAGAATGCGCATGGGCGGCTCAGGCCCCCTTGAGCAGCAGGGAGCGGTGCGAGGTGAACTCGGCGTTCGCCCGGTCGTAGTCGTCCGGGCGGCCGATGTCGAGCCAGTAGCCGTCGAACGCGTAGGCGTGCGGCGGGGTCTCGGCCTTGAGCAGGTCGAGCACCAGCTCGTCGAAGCCGAGCGGAAGGCCCGGGGTGTAGGCGGCCAGGGTGCTCAGCGACAGTCCGTACACGCCCATCGAGACCCGGTAGTCCATGCTGGGCTTCTCGGTGAAGGCCACCACCTTGGTGTCGTCGGTGGTGAGCACCCCGAAGTCGATGTGCACCTTGCGGGCGTAGGTCGCGATCGTCAGCGGCGCGCCGCTGGTGCGGTGCTGGGTGAGCACGTCCGCGTAGTCGAGGTCAGTGAGGATGTCCCCGTTCATGACGAGGAAGGACTCGGGCAGCCGGTCCCGCATCGTCAGGAGCGGGCCGATGGTGCCGAGCGGGCTCTCCTCGGTGCTGTAGTCGATGTTCAGACCCCAGCGTTCGCCGTCGCCCACGTAGGCGCGGATGATCTGGCCCAGGTGGCCGATGGCGATGGTGCATCCGGTGAACCCGGCGGCCGCGAGCTGGCGCAGCACGATCTCCAGGATCGCGTGCTGGTCGCCGATCGGGACGAGCGGCTTGGGCAGCGCCGTGGTGTAGGGCCGCAACCGTACGCCCTTGCCTCCGGCGAGTATCACTGCGTGCATGGAAGCCTCCCTGAGAATGGGCCTTGCGGACTCAGATGTTGTAGATGCCGGTCTTGTAGCGGGCGAGGTTGGCCGGGTCGCGGAAGAACTCCGCGGTCCGCTCAAGTCCCGCCTCCAGGCCGTGCCCCGGCTGCCAGCCGGTGGCCTCGGTGAGCCGGCTCGCGTCCGCGACCAGGCGCATCACCTCGGAGTTGGCCGGCCTGATGCGCTGCCCGTCCTCCTGTACGTCGAGTTCGGCGCCCATCACCTTGCCGATGAGCCGCACGAGGTCGCCGACCGAGATCTCGGTGCCGGTCCCCGCGTTGAACGTCCGCCCCACGACCCGCTCGGCGGGAGCGGTGCCGACGGCCAGGAAGGCCTGCGCGGTGTCGGCGGCGAACGTGAAGTCCCGGGTCGGGCGCAGGTCGCCGAGCGTGATGGTGCGCGAGCCCGCCGCGACCTGGCCGATGACGGTGGGGATCACGGCCCGCATCGACTGGCGCGGCCCGTAGGTGTTGAAGGGGCGCAGCGTCACCACGGGCGTGGCGAAGCTCGCGTAGTAGCTGTCCGCGAGCCGGTCCCCGCCGGCCTTCGAAGCGGCGTACGGGGACTGGGTGTTGATCGGGTGGTCCTCGGTGATCGGCACGGTCTGGGCGGTGCCGTAGGTCTCGCTGGTCGAGGTGTGTACCAGGCGCGGGGTCTCCAGGGCACGGACGGCTTCGAGCACGTTGAGCGTGCCGGTGACGTTGGTGTCCACGTAGCTGTGCGGTGCCTGGTAGGAGTACGGGATCGCGATCAGGGCCGCCAGGTGGTAGACGGCCTCGGCTCCTTCGGCGAGAGCGCGCACGGAGCCCGGGTCGCGGACGTCGCCCAGGACGATCTCCACCTGGTCCAGGACGTCGGCCGGGAGGGTCTCCAGCCAGCCGTAGGAGGAGAACGAGTTGTACTGGGCCATCGCGCGGACGCGGTGCCCGGAGGCGACGAGGGCCTCGGTGAGGTGGGAGCCGATGAAGCCTTCGGCTCCGGTGACGGCGACAAGCGGTGCGGAGGTCAACTGCCGCTCCTTTCAGGGCTGTTCACAGCATTGGGTGATCATTCGGGTGCGGTGGGTGAGGCTGGTGTCCCGGCCGGGGCCGGGCGGGGTGCGGGTGCGGAGGTCAGGCGTGCGCGGTCGGCCGCCCGAGCAGATGCCAGGTGCTGCCCGTCAGGGCGATGGCGGCGGCCGTACAGCAGAGCAGTTCGGTGAGCGGCCCCGAGGCCGGTGCCAGCAGGGCGGTCGAGGCGACGCCGGCCGCGGCGGCCAGGCTGACGGCGGCCGGCAGCCAGGCGATGCCGAAGGCCTGGAGCAGCAGCGCGGTCCACAGCAGCGCCGCGAGCGCGAGCAGGGGCGCGGGCTCGGCCCCGGTGAGCAGCGCCGCGGGGAACAGCGGGAGCAGATAGACCAGGAGGCAGCCCGCGAGGACCGCGGCCGAGCGCCACCGGAAGGCGGCCGGGGTGGCCGTGGCCCGCAGCGCCGCGACCGACAGGCCCCGGTAGCGGTAGAGCAGCCATTCGGCGGGCCCCATGCTGAGCGTCAGCGCGATCACCGCGAGTGGATGGCGCTGCCCGGCGAACGCCACGAGCACACCGGCGGCGAGTCCGAACAGGCCGTACGGCAGCGACGCGGTGAGCCGGGGCGTCGCCGCGGCGGCCGCGGCCGGTTCCTTCAGCGTCTCCCGCAGGCAGTGGGCGACGGCCGCGAGCACCAGGACCAGCGTGAGCGTGCTGAGGCCCACGCGCGGCACCGGGCCCGGCTCCCGGAACGGCAGCGCCGCGGCCCCCGCCATCAGCGGGGTCAGCGCGCCGAGCAGGAGCCGCTCGCGGGCGAGGACCAGCAGGATCCCGGCGGCGGCCAGATAGCAGGACTGGCCCGCCACGAAGAACGCGGCACGGCTCGGCCCGACGATCGCGAAGCCCGTGACGCAGGCGAGCACCGCGCCGAGCGGGGCGCCCGCCAGCAGGGTGCGGGCCGCCTCGGCCCGGCCGGACGCCATCCGCAGATAGGCGCGGTGGCCGAGCCCCTGCCCCCACGCCCACGACACGAGGCCCGCCACGACCAGGGCGAGCACCGCGCGGTCGCTCTGCCACAGCTGCGCGGTCAGCGGATAGGCGAGGCCGGGCAGCGCGAACAGGGCGCCGCGCAGGGCGCACCGCACCGGGTCCGGTGCCCAGGGATCGGCGGCGACGGGCGGCTCGGGAAAGCTGCGCGGCACCCTGCGGTAGAGGTCCTCGGCGAGCGCGAACAGGTTGCGGTGGCCGTACTCGTCGGCGATCTGCTGGGCCGTCAGGCCCTCGGACTCCAGCAGGGCGGCGACCTCGTAGGCGTGCACCGCGGGCCCGATCTGCTCGGCGAGTTCGGCGGCGAGCCGGTCCACCGCCGCGTCCTTGTCCGACCGGCGCGGCCCGCGCCCCGGCAGGCGCAGCGTCATCGTGGACTCGGTGGCGAGCCGGAGCGTCAGCGTGTCCTCGCGGCCGTCGGGCGGCTCCAGACGCAGGGGCCCGCTCACCCGGCCACCCGGCTCAGTTCGGCGGCCGGGGGACCGGCCGGCACCAGGCGCAGGGCCATCGTGGTGGCGTTGGCGTCGTCTCTTCGCCGCACCGGCACGGCCCCGCCGCGTACGGAGAGTTCGAGGTATATGGCCCGGAAGGTGTCGACGGTCTGGCGCAGGGTGAACTGCTCGACCACGCGAAGGCGCGCCGCTTCCCCCATCGCCGCCCGGCGCGCCGGATCGCCGAGGAGGTCGAGGGCGGCCGCGGCCATCGCATTCGGATCGCGCGGCGGCACCACGAGACCGGCCGGACCGACCGCCTCGCGCACCCCGCCCACGTCGGTGGAGACGGTGGCCCGCCCGCAGCTCATGGCCTCGATCAGGGTGAAGGGGAAGCCTTCGCTGATGCTGGACAGCATGACCACGTTGCCCGCGGCGTAGGCGTCCCTGATGTCGTCGACCCGGCCCTCGAAGGTGACCGCGCCGCCCTGGTCGAGCGAGTCGGCCAGCGCCTCACAGCGCTCGCGGTAGGCCTCGCCGCCCCGGGGTGTGCCGCCGAACAGCCGCAGGCTCGCCCCGGGGAGCTCGCCGCGTACCTTCGCGAAGGCGCGGATGAGGGTCTCCAGGTCCTTGATCGGGTCGACTCGCCCCGCCCAGCTGAGGGTTGGCGCGGTGGGCTCGGGTCCGGCGGGCGGGAACGCCGCCGGATCGACTCCGTTGTAGACGGTGCGTATGAGCTGCGGATCGGCGCCGCCCTGCTCCTCCCACAGCCGGTTGTACTGGTTGCCCGGGGTGATCAGCGCGGCCTGCCGGTACGTTTCCTCGGCGAGCAGCCGGAAGAACCCGAGCAGCACCGCCTTGACGGGCCAGCGGTAGGGGGCGGTCCGGTAGCCGAGGTAGCGCTCGCGCAGATAGACGCCGTGCTCGGTCAACAGCAGCGGTACGCCGTGGAGTTCGGACCCGACGAGCCCGGGCAGGACGGCCACTCCGCCGCTGACGGCGTGCGAGACGCCCTGGCTGGGCGGTGTCGCGGCGAGCGGCCGCAGCGCGTGCTCCAGGAGCGCGGTCGCGGTGACCGCGTCGTGCAGGGTCGGCCGGGCCTCGCGCACGGCGAGACCGGGCCGGTTCCACACCTCGGTCAGGACGCGTATCGCCCGGTCGCCGCGGAGCGCGGGACTGAGCAGACCGTCCCGCGCGGCCCGGGCCATCTCGTACAGGGCGGGCGCGAACCCGCTCTCCGCCGAGGGGTCGAGCAGGGCGGTCAGGAAGCGTTCGTACGCCGTCATCAGGCGGCGCTCCTGGCGGCCGCGCGGGGCCGGACCGCCGGGGGCGGGGCCCCACATGGGGACCGAGACGGCCTCCGAGGCGTGCGGCGGAAGCTCCCACACGGTGGGCTCCCGGCCGGTGCCGGTCACCGCGATGATGTCGAAGTCGATGTCGGGCATTCCGGTGACGAGTTGGTCGCACCAGACGCTCACCCCGCCGTGACTGTGCGGATAGGTGCCCTCGGTGAGCAGAGTGACCCGCGCCGCGCCGGAACGCGGCGCGCGGTGTCGTACGTGCATGCAAGCGCTCCGCGGCTGAAGAGAGCGGTGGGTGGTGAAGGCGGCCCGGCGGCCCGCCGCCGCGGCGACGGCGGGCGTTCGGAGCCTTGAGGGACCGGGGTCAGCGCCGCTCGGCGGCGTACGGGACCGGCTTGGTGACACCGTCGGGGACCGGTGTGCGCGGTGTGCGCTGCGGCGTGCCGTGAGCGGCGGACGCCGCGGGGCGGGACTGCGGTGCCAGAGCTCGGGCAGGGGCCGGGGCGAGGGTCAGCGTGAGGCCGCTCTGCCCGGACTGCGGGGACACCCAGCCGGACACGCTCCCGGCGTAGGCCTGGCCGAACGCCACGGCGGCGCCGCCGGTGACCTGAGCGGTGCCGTTGGGCATCGTCGCGGTGACGGCCACGCCCGCCGGGGCCTGTACGGTCACGCGGTCGCCGACCCGGTACGCGGTGACCCGGCCGGACTTGACCGCGGTGTTCCAGGCACCGCGCTCGCGCAGCTCGGCGCCGATGTCCTTCATCCGCAGGTTCACCAGCGGGGCGCTGGCCGCGTACAGGGCCTGGTACTGGTCGAGCACCCCGTCGAGCACGGGGTAGGCGATCCGGTCCTCGGCGAGATTGGACTGGTGGATGAAGTGCGGCCGGGGGTCGTTGCCCAGCACGTGGCCGAGGGCGACCTGGGTCTCCAGGGGCACGATGTGGCCGGTGTAGCCGGTGGCCGTGCTGAGCGGCGCCGGAAGACAGGTGGTGTTGGGCAGGTCGTCGCACAGCCCGCTGCCGCCCTGGGAGCGGCTGGTGTAGATCCAGTTGTACTCGTCGACCTGCTCGGAGACGTGGCCCGCGTTGTAGAAGATGTTGATCGGGTAGCGCGCCACGGTGGAGGCGGAGCCGACCTGGCGCTGCTCGGGGTCGCGCGACATGTCGGCGCCGAGCCAGTCGATCTTGTTGGCGGCGAGCGCCGGGGCCAGGTACGGGTTGTCCTGCGGCTGCTGCGGCAGGAGCTTCATCCCCGAGTGCTCCCCGGTGATGAGCTCGCCCGGTTCGGTGGGCAGTGCGACGCCCCGCGCCCACTGCTGGTTGTCGGATATCTCCTTGGATATCTCGGACTGGCTCACCCAGCGGGTCGAACCGTCCGGGTTGGTCGCGCACTTCCAGGGGACGACCGAGACGTCCTGCACACAGCCCAGGAAGGCGTGGTCGTAGGTGTGGTTGACCCAGCGGAAGTCGGCCTTGTCCTTGACGAGTTCGTCGGCGAGTTCGTCGGTCCCGTTGTGGTTCTCGCGGTACTCCACGCTGCCGCCGCCGTTGTAGGCGAGGTCGAGCGTGAAGCCCCGGGACTTCTCCCAGGCGACGGCGTTGCGCACATCGGCCGGAGTCATCCGGATCGAGTCCTCGACCCCTTGTCCGGGCGGGCAGTCCACGTCGCCGGGGGTGCAGTTGAGGGTGGAGTCCCAGCGGTCGTCACCGGCGAACACGTCGTCCACGTGGACCGCGAAGTAGTTCCGCGAGGCACCGAGCCGCACGTTCTGCGTCATCCAGTCGACCATGCCTCGGGCGAGCAGCTTGAACTGCTCCTGGTACTGGTTGTACGCGAACGTGACGACCAGTTCCCGGCGCCCGTCGTGGCGGTACTCGCCGACGAGGCTGCCGTTGCCGGTCCGGCCGGGCAGGGGCGCCTCGACGTAGCTGGTGAAGTCCGCGCCCGCGGCCGGCTGGGCGAGGAAGGCGTAACTCTCGCTCACCGACGGCGAGTTGTCCTCGAACGGCACGCTCCCGTTGAGGTAGCCGAACGGCCCGGAGCTCCGGCCCGCCGTGGTCACCTGGGCCTTGACGCCGTCCACCGGGCCGCTGTAGCCGGAGCTCGCGGCCGGTTGCAGGCCGACCTGCGGACGCGCGTAGGTGTAGGCGTCGACCTGCGGGATCGCGTACGTCTTCTCGTACGCGGCGAGCGCGGCCATTTCGGCGGAGCCGGTCGGGAAGGGGTTGTCGTTGGGCAGCACCACGGCCTGGAATCTGGCCCGCGGGGCGCCGTCGACGGTGTCGGCGAGGAACGCCGAGTCGATCACGGGGCGGCCCGACTGGCCCAGATCGACCAGGGTGTACGGCGTGCCCTCGCCGTCCAGTTCCGCGGTGATGGCCTCGGTGGCGGGGCCGCCGTCCGAGACGACGAGGACCCTCAGGTCGATGCGCGGCGCGGACGTCGCCGCATACGCCGGCGCCGCCGGTAAGCCCATGGCGAGCAGAACGCCGCCGACCGCCAGGCCGGTGATGTTTCTGCCGCGGTGTGTGTTCCGCTTCACGCGGTGAAGTCCCCTCCCCTGGAGGCCCGTTGAGACTCCCCTGCCTGCCCGGGCCCCACGTACGACGCAACGGGCGCGCCCCGATGAGAAGGGTCCGCCGTTCCGCTCTGACGCGTCACATAGTGCGGGTCCCCGAGGAGTTTTCGAGTGGCTACTGTGAAACATGACGAAAAACGGTGGCCGTCGTGATGGGGCGCAGACCGGTGCACAGGTTGGTGGGGCGCCTTCCGGCCGCCCGCCGCGGGATGCGCCGGGGCGGAGAAATCTGAGCGGCCCGGCGGAGTAAACGCTTTCGGGACAGGGGGCGCACGCGGGCGCGAACCACCAATGGTCCAGACAACTTTCCTGTGAGAGCCGTGTCCCGTTTTCGGCCATGCGAGCGAAACGGCCACACGAACGAGGAGGGCGAAGGCCGCCTGCCGGACACACGAAACCGGCCGACCCGGGGGGTGGGGCCGGCCGGCGGACGTGGACCGCCCCTACGGGCGGTCGGCCGGGAGCTACCGAGTGCCGGCCGGGGCGGGTGTGGCGCAGTTGACCCGTGTCGTCGGGGAGTTGAAGACGCCGTCCTTGTGGCTCTGGCTGTCGTTGTACTCGTAGTAGACGTACGAGTAGAACGCGATGTTTCCGTTGCACCCCGAGTTCGCGGCCACCTGCACGGGGATGGTGACGGTGCGGCTGGTGCCGGGGGCGACCGGGACGGAGTAGTTCACACCGATCGAGGTGGTGCCGGTCCCGGTGCAGGTCACGCCCTCGCCGGAACAGGAGGCGAGCGCGTACTTGAGGTCCGGACGCTGCGTGGTCGCCCAGGTCGGCTGCACCGACTGGTAGACGAACCAGACGTCGGTGGTCTGGTTGTTGGTGAAGGTCATCTTCAGATTGACCGTGCCGCCGGGCGTCGTCGATGCCTGGTCGGCGCTGAAGCTGACATCGGCGACGGTGTCCGCGCTCGCCGACTGGCTCACGCCGAACAGGGCGAGGGAGGAGGCGAGGGCCGCGGCGAGGCCGAAACGCCTCAGGTGTGTGATTCGCATGAGGACGGAGAGTAGGAGGAAGCACACGCTACGTCCGCCGAATCCTCACACCCCGGACCCTTGCCTGGCTCGAACCCTGTGGACGTGAACGGGCCGCGGATTGGCGCCGGTTGACCTCTTGACCCCGCATCAGCCACAGCGTGCGCACGGGGCCCGCGCGCCCGCGCGCGGGCGGCTGACCGGTAACCGACGCCCCCGCCGCGCCCAGCAATGGCGCATTCCGCCCCGGACGGCACGGTGGCCCCCTCCCCGCCGGGGGAGGAGGCCACGCGCGAAGACTCGGCAGGGGGCGGGGCTACTTCTGCTGCGCCGCCTCGACCGACTTGCGGACCTCGTCCATGTCCAGGCCGCGGGCCTGTCCGATGACGTCCTCCAGGGCGGCCTCGGGCAGCGCGCCGGGCTGGGAGAAGACCGCCACGTTGTCCCGGACGATCATCAGCGTCGGGATCGAGCGGATGTCGAAGGCCGCCGCCAGCTCCTGCTGGGCCTCGGTGTCCACCTTCGCGAAGACCAGGTCCTCGTGGCGCTCGGACGCGGCCTCGTACACCGGGGCGAACTGCCGGCACGGGCCGCACCAGGAGGCCCAGAAGTCGATCAGCACGAATCCGTTGTCGGACACGACCGAGTCGAAGTTCTCTTTGGTCAGCTCGACAGTCGCCATCACTTACACCTCTTCCCGGCCCCGGGGGGTGGGGCCGCCTCGCACAACCGCGTACGCCGACGCGGTATTCCGTCCTGGGCGGGTGCCCCCTGTGGCCTCCGCGTACACCGCACACCAGACTGGGCCCATGACGGAAGCCGAGGAATACGACGTGGTGGTGCTGGGCGCGGGGCCGGTGGGCGAGAACGTCGCCGACCGGGTGCGGGCGGCCGGCCTGAGCTGTGCGGTGGTGGAGAGCGAGCTGGTCGGGGGCGAGTGCTCGTACTGGGCCTGCATGCCCAGCAAGGCGCTGCTGCGCCCGGTCGTCGCCCGTGCGGAGGCCCGCAGGGTGCCGGGACTGCGCCAGTCGGTGCAGGGCCCGCTCGACGCGCAGGCGGTCCTGGCCCACCGCGACGCCTACACCTCCCACTGGAAGGACGACGGCCAGGTCGCCTGGCTCGACGGCATCGGCGCCCACCTCTACCGCGGCCACGGGCGCCTGTACGGCACCCGCAAGGTCAGCGTCACCAGCCCCGAGGGCGAGCACCACGTCCTCACCGCCCGGCACGCGGTCGCCGTGTGCACGGGCAGCCGCGCCCAGCTCCCCGACCTCGACGGACTGGCCGACGTGAACCCCTGGACCAGCCGCGAGGCCACCAGCGCCCAGCAGGTGCCGGGCCGGCTCGTGGTGGTCGGCGGGGGAGTGGTGGCCGTCGAGATGGCCACCGCATGGCAGGCCCTCGGCGCCAGGGTGACCCTGCTGGTGCGCGGCGACGGGCTGCTGCCGAGGATGGAGCCCTTCGCCGGCGAGCTGGTCGCCGACGCGCTGCGCGAGGCGGGCGCCGAGCTGCGCACCCGCACCTCGGTCACCGATGTCGTACGCAACGTGTCGACCGGCGCGGTGACGGTGTCGGTGCGCGGCCCCGAGGGCGACGAGCGCCTGGAGGCCGACGAGATCCTCTTCGCCACCGGCCGCGCGCCCCGCACCGACGACATCGGCCTGGACACCATCGGCATCGACCCCGGCTCCTGGCTGCCCGTCGACGACTCCTGCCGCGTCGAGGGAAGCGACTGGCTGTACGCGGTCGGCGACGTGAACAACCGCGCGCTCCTCACCCACCAGGGCAAGTACCAGGCCCGGATCGCCGGCGCGGCCATCGCGGCCCGCGCCGCCGGGTCCCCGGTCCTGGAGAGCGACCGCTGGGGCGCGCACGCCGCGACCGCCGACCACGCGGCCGTCCCGCAGGTCGTCTTCACCGACCCCGAGGCCGCCTCGGCCGGGCTGACCCTGGCCGAGGCGGAGGCCGCGGGCCACCGGGTGCGCTGTGTCGACTACGACATGAGCGGCGTGGCGGGCGCCGGTCTGTACGCCGACGACTACCGCGGCCGGGCCCGCATGATCGTCGACGAGGACCGGGGCGTCGTGCTCGGCGTCACCTTCGTCGGCCCCGGCGTCGGGGAGCTGATCCACTCGGCGACGGTCGCCATCGCGGGCGAGGTCCCGGTGGAGCGCCTGTGGCACGCGGTCCCGTCGTATCCGACGATCAGCGAGGTGTGGCTGCGCCTTCTGGAGACGTACCGCGGCTGAGCCCTCCGGCCCTCAGGCCGCGAACGCGTCGACGCCGGTGAGCTCGGCCGAGAGCGCCCACAGCCGGGCGGCCTGCTCGGGGTCGGTGGCGTGCGGGCGGACGCCGGGGGTGAGCGCGTCGTGGTCGAGCTCGCCCCCGACGACCCCGCTCGTGCCCGGCGCCGCGGGCTGTGCGACGTCGCAGTCCTCGCAGTAGACGCCGCCCAGGCCCGCGAGGAGCGGGGAGGTCGCCGCCCACACCTGGGTGGCGGCGCCCTGTTCGGGGGTCTTGAAGTCGAGCGACCAGTTGCCCTGCTCGTCGACCCAGCCCGCGGCGACGCGCTCCTCGTCGGACACATGGCGGACGAGCGGCGTGTTGATCTCGCCGGGGTGCAGCGAGAACGCCCGCACGCCCGCGTCCCGGCCCAGGGTGTCGAGGTGGACGGCGAACAGCACGTTGGCCGTCTTCGCCTGCCCGTACGCCTGCCACTTGTCGTAGCCCCGGGTGAAGTGCGGGTCGTCCCAGCGGATGGCGGACAGCTGGTGGCCGCGGGAGGAGACCGACACGACCCGGGCCCCGCCCGCGGCGAGCGCCGGCCACAGCCGGTTGACGAGCGCGTAGTGCCCGAGGTGGTTGGTGGCGAACTGGGCCTCCCAGCCCGGCCCCACCCGCCTCTCGGGGCAGGCCATCACCCCGGCGCCGGCGACCAGGATGTCGAGGGCGCGGCCGGTGGCGAGGAAGGGGTCGGCGAAGGCGCGCACGCCGTCGAGGTCGGCGAGGTCCAGCGCGTCGACCTCGACGCCGGGCAGGCCCGCCACCGCGGCCCGCGCCACCTCGGGCCGACGGGCGGGAACCACGACGTGCGCGCCCGCCCCGGCGAGCGCACGCGTCGTCTCCAGGCCGAGCCCCGAGTAGCCGCCCGTGACGAGCGCGAGCCGCCCCGTGAGGTCGGCCCCGGCCAGGACGTCCGTGGTGGTGCTCCGGGCCCCGAATCCGGATCCGATGGCGTGCTGGGGGGTGTGCTGTTCGGAGTGGGTCATGCCGACGAAGCTACGAGTTGGAGTGCGCTCTCAGTCAACCTCCGCCGTGCGCAAGGATGTTGGACTCAGGAGCCCTCCAGGTCGCGCTCCGGTTCCGGGGCGTCGTCGGGGTCGCGCTCGCCGGGTCGCACCGCTGCCGGGTCGGCCGCGACCGGCTTCCACACGCGCGGCCAGTGGCGCTGCACGAGGGCCGCGAGCAGACCCGCGACGATGCCGGTGATCATGGGCTCGCCGTGGCCGTCGCCGAGCAGCAGCACGACCGCGCCGTCGACGACGATGGCCGCGGCGAGCAGGTAGTGGCGGCGCCCCGGGCGGGTCAGCAGGGCGAGTCCGGCGATGCTGGTGGCGAGCCGGAAGGTCAGGCCCGAGTTGCCGCCCCCGGGCGGGCCGTGGACCAGGAAGGTGTCCACGCTGAACACGAGCATGAGCGCCGGCACGAACGCCAGCAGCATGCGGGTGCCCCACACGCGCTCGGCGGCGTAGCCGATCAGGGCCAGGACGAAGAGGTTGAACGCGGTTCCGCCGACCCCGCCGTCCTGCACCATGAAGGAGGTGTACGCCCGCCACCACTGGCCGTGGTCGATGATCTTGTCGGAGTCGCGGTGCAGGGCGTCGTAGATCCCCGGGAACGCGAACTGGAGCAGCGAGGGGACCGCCACGATCAGCCAGAGACCGATCGCCACCTTCGGCGGCCTGCGCGGACTGAACGTGAGCTGGGGCAACCCGTCCATGACCTTCATGACCAGGACGATCATTAAGACGTAGAGGGCGGGCGACAGAAGATGGTCGGTCATGCCCTCTCTCTACCCCGTGCCCCCCGCGTCCTGCCGACACCACGCGGTATCGGCCACGCCCTCCTCACGCCTCGGACACGGGCCGCGGTGCGGCAGTCCGGGCCTCAACGGGTCGGCGGGGAGCGCGAATTCGGCCTGATCCCGCCGCGAGCAGCAGCGTCACGGCGATCGAGGCCGCCGCCATCACCGCCATGGCCGTCCCGGGCGAGGTGCGCTGGGCGGCCGTGCCCGCGAGGGCGGCGCCCACGCCCTGGAACGTGAGCATGCCACTGGTGTGCAGCCCCAGGGCCTGGCCCGTCATGCCGTCCGGGACCAGGGCCATCAGCCGCTCCTGGTTGAGCAGGCTCGCCGCGTAGCCGACGGAGGCAAGTGACACGGCCGCGACGGCCAGCGGCAGGGACGGGTGCGCGGCCAGCGCCGGATAGGGGGCGGCGAGCAGCAGCAGGAACGGGGTGGGGAGCCGGGTGCGCCAACCCGGGGGCAGGAAGCGGCCGGTGACGGTGTCCCCGGTGAGCATGCCGAGCGCCGCCGAGGCGAAGAGCAGCCCCGCGTGGTCGGGTGCGTACGGCACGAAGAGCGATTCGCAGCCGACGACCAGGCCGTTCGGCACCCACAGGGCGAGATAGAGGCGGCGGCGTGAACCGGACGCCCACAGGCGGGAGTTGACGCGCCACGTCTCGCGGACCGAGGGCCGCCCCGAGGCCCGCGGCGGGCGCCGGGTGAGGCGCAGCCGGGCGACGGCCGCGGCGACCGCGTGCAGGGCGGCGCCCGCGAGCAGGGTGCCGCGCGGGGAGAGGGCGGCCACGAGGGCGCCGCCGAGGGCGAAGCCGCAGATCTGCGTGAGGCCCGTGCCCATGTTGAGCACCGAGCGGCCCAGGAGGTAGCGCGCCCTCGGCAGGATCTCGTCGAGCAGCCCGTATCGGACGCCGCCGCCCACCGAGGTCACCAGGCCCTGGCAGAGCAGCACGCCGAACACCGCGCCGACGGGCAGGCCCGGGACGGCGAGCACGGCGGTGCTCGCCGCGCAGGTCAGCGCGATCGCGGTGGTCGCGGCGCGCGGTGCGACGCGGTCGGCCGCCGACATCAGCAGGCTCGCCCCGATCACCTGGGTGAAGGAGGTGCCGAACATGCTCAGCGCCGAGAGCAGGGGCGAGGCGGTCGCCGCGTAGACGAGGATGGCCAGCGCCAGGCCGCTGACCGTCGCCGCGGCGATCTGGAGGGAGCAGACGAGGAAGAACGCGGTGAACTCCGGGGTGCGCAGGAGGTCGCGGTAGGTGGGCATGACGGGGAGTCTCGGGGTGCGTGCCGCGCGGGCGTTACTGTTTCGCGGGGAGGCGAAACAATGGGGTGGTGGCAGGTCGGCGCGGACACGCTCGCGGGCAGCCGCTTCCTGGTCTCGCCGCTGGCCGAGACCACGGCCACCCTCTTCGCGCTCCTCGACCCGACGGCCCGCCACCCCGGCGAGCGGGCCTGGCTCGATGCCCAACTGCCCGCGTTCCGGGCGCGGTTGACGGGCGATCCGGTCACCGCGCGGCTCGTGCGCGCCGTGCGCGGCGCCCACTGGACGGCGGACTATCTCGTGCCGACGCCCACCGGCGACGGCGAGCGGTCGTTCCACGAGGAGCTGGCGGAGATCCGGGACACCCCGGCGGCGGTCGTCCACGCCGACCTCGCCGAGACGATCGGCGGCGCGCTGCCCGCCGACCTGCGCCGCCCCGATCTCCAGCACCGCACCGCGGACCTGCTCGACTGGCTGTGGACGCGGGTGGTGTGCCCGGACTGGCCCCGGCGGCGCCGGATCATGGAGGCCGACATCATCGCGCGCACCGGGCAGCTGAGCCGGGGCGGCTGGGCGGCGGTGCTCGGCGACATGCGGCCCGGGATGCGCTGGCTCGGCGACAGCCGGCTCCAGATCAACGTGCACGACCGCCCGCCGCAGGACATCTCGGCGGCCCACCTGCTGTTCCTGCCGGTCACCCCGCGCCCCTGCTGGGTCACCTGGGACGACCGGGGGCACTACGGCATCGTCTACTCCTGCGCGGGAGCGCTCGCCGAGCCCGCCCGGGCGGTGCCCGAGGCCCTGGGCGCGCTGCTCGGACCGGCTCGCGCGGGCGTGCTCGTGCTGCTCGACGCCCCGAAGAGCACGAGCCACCTGGTGGCGCTCACCGGCCAGGGCCTCGGCTCGGTGGGCCGCCACCTCAGGATCCTGCTCGACGCGGGGCTGGTGGGGCGGCGCCGCTCGGGCCGCTCGGTCCTCTACTACCGGACCCCGGCCGGGGATGTCCTGGTTGCGGCGCCGGGCGGGGGCGCAGGCGTGAGGCCCGGCCCGGGAGGAGGGACGCCGGACCTGTGAGTAATACTCTCCTCATGACCTCACGTGTTACGGGCGGAGGCCGCCACGAGCGCGCCGGGACGAGTGTCCGGCGGGCGACCGCCCGCGACGCCAAGCGGCTGACCCGCCTGGTCCGCACCTCCAGCGCCTACGAGGGCCCGTACGCGCCGATGATCGCCGGGTACCGGGTGGGCCCGGACTACATCGAGACCCATCGGGTCCATGTCGCCGTCGGCCCGGACGGCCGGGTCCTCGGCTTCTACGCGCTGGTCCTGAGCCCGCCCGAACTGGACCTGCTGTTCGTGGCGGACGACGCGCAGGGCCTGGGCATCGGCCGACTCCTCATGGAGCACATGAGGCGCGAGGCGGGGGCCGCCGGACTGCACAGCGTGCGGATCGTCTCCCACCCGCCCGCCGAGGGCTTCTACCTCGGCGTGGGGGCGCGGCGCGTCGGCACCGTCGCGGCCCGCCCGCCCGCCGTGATGTGGGACCGCCCCGAGCTCGAACTCCCCACAGGGGAAGAGGAGTTGGCGACTTCGGGGCCGCTCGGCTAGGTCGCGTACGAGGTGGACGGGGCGTCCTCGGTCTCGTCGTCGGCGAGTGGCCGGGCGGAGGCCCAGGCGGCGAGCTGCGCGGGCTCCGAGAGGTTCAACGCGCCCAGGAGGGCGGCCAGGCGGGACTCGATCTCGTCGCGCGGCAGCCCCAGTTCGGCGGCGACGGCGCGGGGGGAGGCGCCTTCGCCGATCAGGGCGGCGATCCGCGTCTCGCGCCGGCTGAGGGTCCGGGAGGCGGGGGCCGGGGTCGCGCCGGGTACGGACGGCGGGCCGGGCAGGTCGAGCGCGTACGTCACCGCCTCGGCCAGGTCCATGGCGGCGCCGCGCTCGAACGCCGTGCGGAAGCCGTCCTCGTCGAGGAGCTCGTGGCCGGTGTGCGCGGCTTGGCGCCGGATGCCCGCGAGGAACGGCGCCCCGTCGGCCTTGACGCAGTAGGCGCGCCGGACGCGGTCGGCGGCGCCGAGCAGCGTCGCGGCGCGCTCGCCCTGAAGCTGGGCGGCGGTCAGCCCCGCGAGCACCTCCAGGTTGACGGTGACCCCGACGACGTCGTGGAAGGCGTACTGCGTCCACAGGGCGTGCCCGGCGTGGGAGACGGCCGCCGAGAAGCGGCCGCGCACCCGGTCGGCGGTGGCCAGCAGCCAGTCCAGGTGGGCCCGCATCCAGAGCTCCCCGGATCTCTCGCACAGGACGCGCGTCTCGTCCAGAACGGCCATCGCCTCCGCGGTGGCGCCCCGGGCCAGCCAGGCCGCGGCCAGCGTGACCCGGCAGGGCACCGGGCCGGGGTTGAGCGCCGGGGAGGGGCCGTGGGCGTCGCGGGCCCGCCGGAGCAGATCGATCGCCCGCTGCCAGTCGCCTTCGAGGAAGGCCACCTGCCCGAGCCACTGGACGGCGAAGGCGTGGCCGACCGCGTCGTGCTGCTCCGTCGCCTCCCGTTCGGCCCGCAGCAGCAGAGCCCGTGCGGTGGGCACGTCCACCTGGGTGCTCGCGATCATCCCGCACACCCACAGCGCCCGGGTGCGGTCGCGGCAGGGCCCGGAGTCGAGCGCCAGCGCACGCTCCACGTAGTCCCGCCCCTCGCGCAGGTGGCCGCACGCGCACCAGAAGAACCAGAGCCGGGCGGCGAGTTCGAGGGCGGGCCGCTCCTTGCCGGGGGTGGCGATCGCGTACTCCAGGGCCGCCCGCAGGTTGTCGTGGTCCCGGGCGACCCGCGCGCCCCAGGCGAGCTGGCGGGGCCCCGACCAGGCGCGCTCGGCCGCCCGTGCCAGGCGCAGGCCGTACGCGAGGTGCCGCTCGCGCAGCATGTCCTCCTCGCCGAGCTCCCGCAGCCGGCCGAGCCCGTACTCGCGCACGGTGTCCAGGATCCTGTAGCGCCGCTGCCGGTCGCTCCCCTCGGCGCGCACGATCGACTTGGCGGTCAGTGAACGCAGCACACCGGGAACGGCTTCGGGTGCCAACTCCTCGTCGCAGCAGACCTGTTGGGCCTGCGTGGCGTCGAATCCGCCGTTGAACACCGACAACCGGGCCCACAAGAGCCGCTCCGCGGGCGTGCACAGGTCGTGGCTCCAGCCGATGGCGCCGCGCAGGGTCTCGTGGCGCCGCGGGCCCGACCCGGCGGGCCTGGCGAGCAGGCGGAAGCGGTCCTCGACGCGGGTGAGCAACTGTTCCGGGGAGAGCAACCGCAGGCGTGCGGCGGCGAGTTCGAGAGCGAGCGGAATTCCTTCGAGCCGGTCACAGAGCGTGCGCACGGTCTCCGCGTTCTGTCCCGTGAGCCGGAACCCGCTGCCGTTGGCCGCCGCCCGGTCGGTGAACAGCCGTACCGCGTCGGCGACTTGGCCCTGATCGGCGGGCCCGCCGCCGTTGTGCGGTGACCGCACCGGCAGGGGTTCCACGACGACGAGGCGCTCGCCCGGCACCCCCAGGGGCTGGCGGCTGGTGGCCAGGACGCTCAGCCGGGGCGCGGCGGCCAGGAGTTCGCCGACGAGTCCGGCGCACGCCGTGACGAGGTGCTCGCAGGTGTCGAGGATCAGCAGTGCCCGCTGGGCGGCCAGGAATTCGGCCAGGACATCCAGCTCGGGGCGGGCCGTGTGCTCCCGCACGCCGAGCGCGGTGGCGACCGCTCCGGCGAGGAGGCGGTCGGTGCGCAGGACCGACAGGTCGACCAGCCACACCCCGTCGGTGAAGCGGTCGCGGACGTCGGCCGCGGTGGCGAGCGCCAGGCGGGTCTTGCCCACGCCGCCGGAACCGGTCAGCGTCACCAGGCGCCCGGCGGCCAGTGCCCGGCCGACGGCCGCGCGCTCGGCCGCCCGGCCGACGAAGCTCGACGTCTCGGCCGGGAGATTGTCCCTACGGCCGTGCCCGACAGGTCCGCTCACCGGCAGCCGCCCCCATCCGGACCGGATGAAACCCCATCACCTCACTCAGCGTAGGACGTGTCGGCGGCGGCCAGAAGGTAATCCGGTCGCCCGACCCCGGTCGATATGTCAGAAAAGCGCGCTTAGGTTATGAAACGGCACGGCGGCCGATCCACGACTGTCGTCCGCGGAGGAGCGAGACCTCCGTGCGATGGGCCGCGAGGTCCCGAGCAGGCCGAGAGAGGGCGACATGGCGCACAGGGCGGGACGGCCGAGCGACGGCGGCGTCGAGGGCGAGCGGAGCGGACCCGACCCGGCGGCCCCTCCCGGCGCGCCCCCACTCCGTCGGCGGCGCCGGGTGCCGTGGAAGCCCCGGAGCGCACTGACGCCCCATCAGCTCAAGCGGCGCAGACGGGCCACCCGCGGCGCGCTCGTGGCGGGCGTGCTCTGTGCCGGCACCCTCGGCTACTCGGTGGGGGAGGCGCTGACCTACCCCGGTGACGACAGCACGGCGGCGCGACTGGCCGGCTGGGCCCGCGAACACCGGCTCGGTCCGGTCGTCGACAAGCTGGAGAACCTCCAGTACGAACTCGACCCGCCGCAGGTGGGCGGCGACCTGCCGAGCGAGGCGCTGGCCCGGATGAAGGCGACGGCCCCGGCCGTGCCGGTCCACCACCAGGAGATCCCGCTGCGCGCGCCCATGCGGCCGCTGGTCGCCCCGGCGCTGCCGGGCGAGGGCGTGTGGCGGGTGCTGAGCGCCGCGCACGGCGAACCCGTGGTGCAGGGCACCTACGTGCGGCCCGACCGCGACCACACCTCCTACCAGGCGGCCGTCGCCTGGATCAGCGGCGCCAAGGCCCGCTTCGAACTGCACCCGGGGGTGCGCGAGCCCGGCGGCACGTTCTCGGTGCCGCCCACCATCCCGAAGGGCAGGCGCACCGGCCTCCTCGCCACGTGGAACGGCGGTTTCAAGATCACCGACGGCGGTTCGCGCGGCGGGTTCTACCTCAATGGCGAGACGGCGGGGGAGTTGCGCAACGGCGCGGCCTCGGAGGTCTTCTACAAGGACGGCTCGATCAGGATCGGCGTGTGGGGACGGGACATGGCGATGACGCGCGACGTGGTCGGCGTCCGCCAGTGCCTGGAGCTCATGGTCGACAACGGCAGGGTCGTGCCCGACATCGACGTCGACTCCAAGTGGGGCGCCACCGACCAGAGCCGGATGTTCGTGGAGCGCTCGGGGGTCGGCGTGACGGCCCAGGGCGACGTCGTCATGGTCGTCGGGCAGGCGCTCACCGCGCGGACCCTCGCCGAACTCATGCAGCAGGCGGGGGCCGTGCGCGCGATGCCGCTCGACATGAACCGCGCCTGGCCCTCCTTCATGAGCTACGACCCGACGAAGGATCCGGCCGACCCGAAGCCCACCAACCTCCTCGACTTCGAGAACCCGCCCGAGCGCTACTACAACCAGGCGACCCGGGACTTCGTGGCCGTGTACGGGAAGTGAGAGGCGGTCGGGAGCCCATCTATTTGCGCGCATGTGCAAGTAGGGGCTAAGGTCGGCACGTGGTCCCCAGGGGGACCTGGAGCCCGGGAAGGGGGTGAGGACATGGAGCGAAGTCACAGCGGCGCGGACCGGCAGCGGTCCCCCCACTCCCCGTCCCCACGCCCCTCCGGCCTGCGGCAGCGCCTTTCGGCCCGCCGCCGGACCGGCGCGTCCGGCCGGTACCGGCCGGGTGAGAGGAGCTCCCCGTGTCCACCCTCACCACCTTCGACTTCGCCCTGCGGCTCGCCGTCGGCGTCGGCTGCGGCGCCCTGATAGGCGTCGAGCGGCAGTGGCGCGCCCGCACCGCGGGGCTGCGCACCAACGCCCTCGTCGCCGCCGGGGCCACCCTGTTCGTCCTCTACAGCGAGGCGGTCGGCGACGCGGGCAGCCCCACCCGCGTCGCCTCCTATGTCGTCTCCGGCATCGGCTTCCTGGGCGGAGGCGTCATCCTGCGCGACGGCGCCTCCGTCCACGGCCTCAACACCGCGGCCACCCTGTGGTGTTCGGCGGCGCTCGGGGTGCTCGCGGCCTCCGGACGGCTCGACCTCGCACTGCTCGGCACCGCCACCGTGCTCGCCGTGCACCTGCTGCTGCGACCGGCCGGGCGGCTGATCGACCGCGCACCCCAGCGCGACCCGGACGCCTGCGATGCCGAGGACGTGCGGGACGAGGCGCGCGCGACGGTCCCGTGCGCCCGGCCGGTCGTGGAGCGGGCCCGCGTCAGGTCGCCGGCACGCCGACCTGGGACCAGGCCTTGAGCACCGCCTGGATCTCGTCACCGTCGCCGTACAGGCCGCGCGCCGTCGCCGCGGTCAGCCGGGCGAAGTCGGCGAACTGGGCGTTCGCGCCGAGCTCGCCGCCGGTGAGGGTGGCGTACCAGATCTTCCCGGCCCGCTCCCAGGCGTTGCCGCCGAGCGCCGTGGCCACCAGGTAGAAGGCGTGGTTGGGGATGCCCGAGTTGATGTGCACCCCGCCGTTGTCGCGGCTCGTGCTCACGTAGTCGTCCATGGCGGCCGGCTGCGGGTCCTTGCCGAGCCGCGGGTCGTCGTACGCCGTGCCGGGGGCCTTCATCGAGCGCAGCGCGTCGCCGTGGACGCCGGGGCCGAGCAGTCCCGTGCCGATGAGCCAGTCGGCCCGGTCGGCGCTCTGACCCAGCGCGTACTGCTTGATCAGCGAGCCGAACACGTCGGAGACGGACTCGTTGAGCGCGCCCGACTGGCCGAAGTAGTCC
Organism: Streptomyces sp. NPDC045846; assembly: GCF_056431605.1. Classification (NCBI taxonomy): domain Bacteria; kingdom Bacillati; phylum Actinomycetota; class Actinomycetes; order Kitasatosporales; family Streptomycetaceae; genus Streptomyces; species Streptomyces sp. NPDC045846. Next base: position 892,170 of record NZ_JBWKKJ010000001.1, read on the forward strand.
AGGTTCGCGGTGAACTGCGTGACGCCGTGGGTCAGTTCGTGGCCGATGACGTCGACCGGCAGCGTGAAGTCGAGGAACAGCTCGCCGTCGCCGTCGCCGAACACCATCTGCTCGCCGTTCCAGAAGGCGTTGTCGTACTTCTCGCCGTAGTGCACGCTCGCGTTCAGGGGCAGCCCGGAGTTGTCGATGGAGTGGCGCCCGTAGGCCTTGAGATACAACTCGAACGTGGCACCCAGGCCCGCGTGCGCCCGGTTGACGGTGGCGTCGGCCGAGGGCCCGTCACTCTCGGCGTGCACCTTCGTGCCGGGCAGCGTCTCCTGGTGGCCGGCGTCGTAGACGGTGCGCTCGGGCCTGTCGGACGGCGTGCCGGTGGGGGCGGCCGCGCCGCGGACGGTCGTGATCCGGCGCTGGGTGCGCAGCAGCGCGTCATGTTCCAGGGTGCGGCGCGCGGGCTCGTACAGGGCGGGGTCCTCGTGCTGGGCGAGCCGGTCGAGGATGTGGGGAGGGACGACGGTGCAGAAAACGGCGGATTGGTTCATGCGGAGCAATGTCGCACAGCGTGATGGAACTGTCACCGGGCGCAGTCGAGTTGGCTGGAATGTGCTGCCCGACGGGCGCCCCTCGTCACAGAGGAGCGCCCTGTGCTATCAGGCCTGCCCGGGGGCGGGGAGGTCGCCCGCCATGGCCGCGGCCACCCGCAGGTACGGCGCCGCCTCGGCCGGGCGGCCCTGGCGCTCCAGGGTGCGGCCCAGCATGAGCAGGGCGTACCGCTCGACCGGGTCCCGTTCGAGGACCGTGCGCAGTTCCGCCTCCGCCTTCCGCAGGCGGGCCGAGTGGTAGTAGGCCCGCGCGAGCAGCAGGCGCGGCGCCACCTGCTCGGGCACCTCGGCGACCAGGCCGGCCAGGATGTCCGCGGCCGTGACGTACTCCTTGGCCTCGAAGAACATCCGGGCCCGCTCCCAGCGCTCGGCGGGGGTCCCGAACTCGTAGTAGCTGTCAGGTGCTTCACTGCGTACGGCGGTCATCGGCGCGTCCTGTCCCGGGCCCCGGATGCCGGGGCCGTGCAACCCGCTCAACACCGCGATGTTGTTGAACATTCCACCAGATCGGGGAGTGCGGGAGCGGGCCTGCGGTCAGGAGGCGGGCTGCTCGGGCGGGGTGTCCTTGTGGCTGACCGCCAGGTAGGCGACCAGGGCCACGATCGGGACGATCAGGGCCAGCGTCACCGGGCCGGTGCCCCAGCCGAGCCCGTCGCGACTGGTGGGGACGCCCATCCAGTCGGCGAAGGACGCGCCGAGCGGCCTGGTCAGGACGTAGGCCCACCAGAAGGCGGCCACCGCGTTGAGCCCGAGGAAGCGGCCGGACAGGGCGGGCACGGAGATCAGGGCGGCGAAGAGGAAGCCCGACGCCAGGTAGCCGAGCTTGAGCGTGCCCGCCGTCAGGTCGCCGACCGCGGTGCCCAGCGCGAAGGTCGCGAGCACGGTCGCCCAGTAGAAGACCTCGCGGCGGCGGGTGCGGATGCTGTGGATCGACAGCGTCCGCTCACTGGCGTACCAGGCGATGAGGACGGCGGCCAGCGCCACGGTGAAGGCCACCGTGGAGACCGTGTAGGGAATGCCGGCCACCACGTGCACGACGTCGGCGGCCATCGTGCCGAACACGCTGACCATCACGATCGCCGACCAGTACGTCCACGGCCGGTACCGGTCGCTGCGGAACTGCGCCACCAGCGCGATGACCAGACCCGCGAGTCCGAGCCCTCCGGCCGGGATCGGGCCGAGGGTGCGGCCGAGGAAGTCGGACGCGGTCTCGCCCATGCCGGTGGTCAGTACCTTGACGATCCAGAACAGGACGGTGACCTCGGGCACCTTGCTCCAGGCGGAGTCGCCCGAGCGGGCGGCCCGGCGGGTCCCTCCCCGTGGTGCGGGCCTGGTCGTCGCCTCGCTGCTCGGCTGCCCCATCGTCGTTCCTGCCCTCCCGGCGCAGCGCGCCCCAGCCCTCAACCACCCCTGATCCGGGCATGGTTGGGCCCATGAGTCCGATCCGGGGGTGATCGCCACCCGGTGAATGTCTACGCGACTGTAGACGATCGAGCTGTGGGGCGCGGGGGAGGGGTGGTGCGGAGCCCGGGTCGTCGCGCGCGGGGCGGGGGCCGCCCGCAGTGGGGCGACGGTCTCCGCGGCCCCGTGCCCGGCCGGTGGGGCCGCGGCCGCCGCCCGGCCACTCATGGAAACCACTTGACTACACCCGTGTAGACGCCTCACAGGCTCTGTGATTAAGGTATGCCTTCGCTAACTGAGGCGAGGCACGCCTTTGCAGGGCTGGGGAGAACGGCATGTGGGACGACGCGTTTCCAAGCTTCTTGATCGGATTGAGGGAGGGCCTTGAGGCAGGGCTGATCGTCTCGATCCTGGTCGCGACACTGGTGCGCGCCGAGGCCAAGTCCCGGCTGCCCCAGGTGTGGACCGGCGTGCTCGCCGCGGTCGCGCTGGCGATGAGCTTCGGCGCGGTGCTCACCTTCACCGCCGCCAGCATGTCCGGGACCGCCCAGGAAGCCTTCGGCGGCACGCTCAGCGTGGTCGCCGTCGCCTTCGTCACGGCGATGGTGTTCTGGATGCGCCGCTCGGCCCGCAGTCTCTCCGGCGAGATCAAGGAGAAGGTCACCGGAGCGCTGGCCATGGGCGCGGGCATGCTCGTGGTCACCTCGTTCCTCGCGGTCGGCCGTGAGGGTCTGGAGACCGCCCTGTTCCTGTGGACCACGGCCCGCGCGGCCGGTGAGTCCGCGGGCCCGATGATCGGCGCCGGGGTCGGCATCGTCATCGCCGCCGGACTCTGCTGGGGGCTGTACCGCCGGGTCCTGAAGATCAACCTCACGAAGTTCTTCACCGCCACCGGAGCCGTGCTCATCGTCATCGCCGCGGGAGTGCTCGGCTACGGACTGCGGGACCTCCAGGAGGGCGGGGTGCTGCCCGGCAAGTCCGCGTACGCCGTCGACCTGAGCCAGAGCATCGACCCGGGCGCCTGGTACAGCACCCTCGTCCAGGGCGTGTTCAACCTGACGCCGACCATGACCTGGCTCCAGGTCGTCGCCTACGTCGGCTACCTCGCCGTCGTGATGACCCTGTTCGTCCGGGGCGTGCGCACGGCGGCCGTGAAGCCCGCGAAGGCCGGGGAACCCGCTGAGAGCGAGCCCGCGCCGACCGGGTCGCCCGCGCGGCGGCGCCCCGCCTGGGTGGTCCCGGTCGCGGTCGTCGCCGTACCCGCCGTCGTCGCGGGCGCCGTCGTGGCCCTCAGCGGGTCCAAGCCCGCCGACGCCCAGACCGTCGCCGTGTCCGAGAAGGAGTGCGGCAAGGGGTTCAGCGCGCCCAAGCCGGGCCGCCAGACCTTCCAGATGCACAACACCGGCGACAAGGCCTCCGAGGTCTACCTCATCGACCCGGCGAGCAACGCGGTGTACGGCGAGATCGAGGGGCTCGCCCCCGGCACCACCCGCGACCTCGTCGCCACCGTGGCGGGCGGCTCCTACGCCTGGCGCTGCGTGCCGACCGGAGGCAAGGCCGTCACCTCCGCCTCCGTACGCGTCAGCGGCGGCGGCGCGGCCAAGGCCGTCGTGCCGGTCTCCGAGGCCGACCTGGCCGCGCCCCTGGCCGCGTACAAGAGTTACGTGAACCAGAACCTCGCCACCCTGGTCGCCCAGACCAAGCAGCTCAGCGACGACATCGCGGGCGGCAACCTGGACGCCGCCCGTACCGACTGGCTCACCACGCACCGCACCTACTCCTCGCTCGGCGCCGCCTACGGCACCTTCCAGGACTTCGACAAGAAGATCAACGGGCGCACCGCGGGCCGCCCCGACGGCGTGAACGACAAGGACTTCACGGGCTTCCACCGCGTCGAGTACGGCCTGTGGCACGGCCAGTCGGCGGGCGACCTCGCCGCCCCCGCGGCGCGCCTCGCCGAGGACGCGGCCGGCCTCCAGAAGGCGTTCCCCACCCAGGACTTCGACCCGGGCGACCTGCCGCTGCGCACCCACGAGATCCTGGAGAACACCCTCCAGTTCGAGCTGACCGGCGATGCCGACCAGGGCAGTGGAACCTCCCTGGCCACCGCCGACGCCAACCTCGCCGGCACCCGCGAACTCCTCGGCGTCCTGCGCCCGCTGCTCGCCTCCCGCGACGCCCGGCTCCTGCCCAGGATCGACGGCGACATCGACCGGGTGCAGAAGCTACTCAACGCCGCCCACCACGACCAGAGCTGGACGCCCGTCGACAAGCTGGACGCCGCCGCCCGCACCCGGCTCAACGGCGCGACCGGCCAGCTCCTCGAGGACCTGGCCCCGGTGCCGGACCTCCTGGAGATCCGGAAGTCCGCCTGATGCCCACCGAACGACCTGCCACACGCCCCGAAGGGAACCCCGACATGCCCGCCGAAACCCCCGCCCCGCACGGCGGTTGCCCCGCCGGACGGCGCTCGTTCGTCAAGACGGCCCTGGGCGCGGGCGCGGCCGGTGCGGTCCTGGCCGGCGGAGGATTCGCGCTCAGCCAGGCCGGTACGGCCCCGGCGCACGCGGACGCCACCACCGACGGCGGCACGGTCCCCTTCCACGGCGCCCACCAGGCGGGCATCCTCACCCCGCAGCCCGCGGCCGCCACCTTCGTCTCCCTCGACGTCATCGCCGAGAGCCGCAAGGACCTCGGCGACCTGCTGCGCACCATCACCGAACGGGCCCGCTTCCTGACCGCGGGCGGCGCCCCCGCCGACCTCGGCGTCGGCGCCCCGCCGTCCGACAACGGCATCCTCGGGCCCGTCGTGCCCGCCGACGAGCTGACCGTCACGGTCGGCGTCGGCGCCTCGCTCTTCGACGACCGCTACGGGCTCGCCAAGGCCAAGCCGGTGCGCCTCACGCCCATGCGGACCTTCCCCAACGACAACCTCAAGGCCGCCGAATGCCACGGCGACCTCTCGCTCCAGATCTGCGGCGCCCGCCAGGACGTGGTCCTGCACGCCCTGCGTGACATCGCCCGGCACACCCGCGGCGCCATGCAGATCAAGTGGCGCATCGACGGCTTCCAGAACGCGCCGCGCCCCACCGGCGCCCAGCGCAACCTGCTCGGCTTCAAGGACGGCATCGTCAACCCGGACGTGAAGTCCGCGCGCGAGACCGACCGGCTGATCTGGGTCGGCGACGCGCTGGGCGAGCCCTCCTGGGCGGTCGGCGGCAGCTACCAGGTCATCCGCGTCATCCGCATGCTCGTCGAGTTCTGGGACCGGGTCTCGCTCACCGAGCAGGAGAAGATGTTCGGCCGCCGCAAGGACACCGGCGCCCCGCTCGACGGCGCCACCGAGACCGACATCCCCAACTACGCCAAGGACCCGCACGGCACCGCGATCCCGATGGACGCGCACATACGCCTCGCCAACCCCAGGACCGCGGAAACCGACAACACCCGCCTCCTGCGCCGGGGTTACAACTACGACCGGGGCATCGACAACGTCGGCAACCTCGACATGGGCCTGGTCTTCTGCAGCTACCAGCAGGACGTCAAGCGGCAGTTCGAGGCGACCCAGGAGCGGCTCATCGACGAGCCGCTCGTCGACTACATCTCCCCGACCGGCGGCGGCTACTTCTACGCCCTGCCGGGCGTGCGGGACTCCTCCGACTGGCTGGGCCGGGGCCTGCTGGCCACCTGAGGCTCAGCCCTCGTGGTGACGGTGGTGGTGGGGCCGCCCGGCCGCGTACGCGTGGCCGGGCGAGGCGGTGTCGAAGAGCTGGTCCATGTCGTCGGCGGACAGCGCCAGGCTGAAGCAGCAGATCACCATGAGCAGCGCGTGCGCCACGACCAGGTCGCGGCGGAAGGGCGGCGGCGGAGCGAGCAGCGCCCGGACGCGCTGCGGTACGGGACCGCCGGTCGCGGCGAGCGAGTGGCGCGGCGCCCGCTTGGCCGCGAGGGCCGCCCGCGCGACCGCCCGGGCCACCAGCGTCCGGTCGCCCACCAGGGCGCCGGCCTCCTCGTCGGCCCAGCGCTCCACCGCGAAGCCCCCGGCCCGCGCGACCGGCCGCAGCATCGGATCGAGCGCCGCCGCCAGGCGCAGCACCAGCAGGAACACATGGTGGCGGTGGCGCAGATGGGCCCGCTCGTGCGCGAGCAGCGCCGTGCGCTCGTCCGTGCTCAGGGCCCGCAGCATCCCGGACGAGACCACGACGCGTCCGGGGGACCCCGGCAGCGCGAACGCCTGCGGTACGGGGTCGTCGACCACCGCCAGTTCGCTGCCCGCCGGCAGCGCGCGGCACTCGCGGCGGGCCGCCAGCCACACCACGCCCTGCCGCCAGGCGCTCACCGCCAACGCGCCCGCACAGCCGGCCACGGCCAGCGCGCAGACCGCCGCGACCAGCCGGTTGACCGGGGTGTGCGCCGCCAGCAGACCGGGCGACCACTCACCCTCCGCGGCCACGGCCGGGATCTGCCCGATGAGCGTGAACGCCATCATGCCGAGGGCGCCCGCCGTGCCGACCGCCGCGACCAGCGAGGTCAGCGTCAGGAGCCAGGCCGCCATGCGCGGCGGCAGCCGGCCACCGGCCCAGGGCGCCACGAGCGCGAGCACCGCGCTGACCACAAGGGGGGTGCAGAGGGCGAGGCGCACCGCTCAGCCCTCCTTGTGCCCGCGCAGCAGCTGCTCGAGGATCTCTTCGTCCTCGGTGCCCAGTTCGGACACGAACCGGGCGAGCACCGCCGCCCGGTCGCCGCCTTTCTCCAGCAGTGCCCGCATGCCCGCGGCGGCGTGCCCCGCCTCGTCCCGCACGGGGGAGTAGAGGTAGCCCCGGCCCGCACGCTGCCGCGTGACCAGGCCCTTCTCGTACAACCGGGACAGGATGGTCAGGACCGTGGTGTAGGCGGGGTCACCGGCGACGCGCTCGCGGACCGTGCCGGCGGCCGCGGGCTCCCCGGCCGCCCAGAGCGCGGCCAGTACCTCGTTCTCCAGCTCACCGGGCGCCCGCCGCCCGGCCGTTCCGGCGCCGTCGTCCGCCACGTTCGTACCCCTTCGTCCCTGCCGCGCCCGGTGGCCACCGGGCGGGACCCAAGCTACTACGCCGCGTAGAGGCGCTCGCAGCCGTGGTCGCGCAGCGGTCCGGTGCGCCAGCCCCGGTCCCGCCAGGCGTCGAGGAGCCCTGGGAGCGCGCCCAGGGTGGTGCGCCACGAGCCGGTCGCGGACGTGCAGTCGGAGTCGTGCAGCAGCACGGTGCCGCCACCGCGCAGCGAGCGCATCACCGTGTCGTGCACCGAGCGCGGTGTCGCCCGTCGGCGCCAGTCCTCGCCCCACGCCGTCCACAGGACGGGCGTGAGTCCGAGGTCGTGGCAGGCCAGGTGGGCCCCTGTGCTCATGACCCCGTACGGCGGCCGGAAGAGCCGGGGGCGTTCGCCGGTGACCTCGCCGACCAGGTCGCGGGCGCGTTCGAGGTCGTCCCGGGTGGCGCGGGGGCCGCGCAGCACCAGGGGGCGGTGCGCCCAGCCGTGCACCCCGATCTCGTGTCCGGCGGCCGCCATCTCCTTGGCGAGCCCCGGCGAGCGGGCGAGCATCGAGCCGAGCAGGAAGAACGTGGCCCGCACGCCCTCCCGTTCGAGGAGCCGGAGGAAGTGCGGCGTCGACAGGTGGTCGGGTCCGTCGTCGAAGGTCAGCGCGATGTGGTCCGGGTGACCGACGCCGGACAGGCCGGGCATGGTCCGGTTGCGCACGGGGCCGAGGGCGGAGACGGCCGGCGCCGCGTGCGCGACGGCGAGCGCGGGCAGCGTTCCCGCCGCGACGAGCAGCGCGGCCCTGGCGGTACGTGAACTCACAGTTCGCACCTTTCGAAGAAGCTGTGGGCGAGGTGGGGCAGCCGCCCGCCGTCGGACTCGTAGGCGTGGGCGAGCGGCGCCCCGACGCCGAGCGAGAGGGCCGCGGTGAGCGTGGCGGCCGCCAACTTGCCCCGGGATACGGCGCGTTGGCGTCTTCGGGCGGCCTGCGGTCGGGGGAGGGCCGCGGCGGCGATGACGGCCGCCGGGCCGGGGTCGGGTGATACGAGGGCGAGCCCGGCCGCCCGCTGGCGCTCCCCGAGCGGTCCCTTGACGAGGCCGGACAGTACGGAGGTGAGGTGCTCGGGTCCGCGTATCCACACGGCGAGCCCCGCCTCGTCCAGGGCGGCCGCATTGGTCTGCCCGTGCCCCGGTATGCACCGGTAACTGGCCACGGGCAGCCCGCTGGCGAACGCTTCGAGCGAGGTGAGGCCCCCGGCGTTCTGGACGAGCACGTCGCAGGCGTGCATCAGCCGCGGCATGTCCCCGATCCACTCGTGGACGTACCGGAACCCGTCCGCGCGCAACTGTTCGGCGAGGGCGGTGTTGCGCCCGCACACGATCACCGGCTCGGCGGCGGCGCTGTCCCGTATCTCGGCGGCCGACTCGCGCACCGGTCCCACGCCCCAGGATCCCGCCACCAGGAGGGCGAGCGCGGCGTCCTGGGGGAGCCCGAACAGGTCGCGGGCGTCGCGGCGTTCGGCCTCGTCGGCCGCGGCGAAGCGGGGTCCGGTCACCGGCCCGGTCACCCGCACCCCGGCCGCGCCGAGCGCGGCGGCCTGCGCGGCCGGGACCGGGTGCGCGGCGAGGTGTGCGTCGATGCCGGGAGCGACCCACAGGGGGTGGACCGAGAAGTCGGTGAGATAGGTGAACACGGGAACGCCCAGGCGCCCGTCGCGCCGCAGCGCGCCCAGCACCTGACTGGCGAGCGGATAGGTGGACACGACCGCCTGCGACCGTGCCCCGACCGCCCGGAGCGTGCGCCTCTCGGCGCCGCGGAGCAGGGCGCGGACGACCGGGCCCGGGGCGCCGGAGCGTTCGGTGGCGGCGTAGATCCGCTGGTAGCCGGAGGGTGCGCTGGTGAGCAGCCGGTGGTACACCCCGGCCAGGACGCGGCCGAGCCGGGCCGGCAGCAGGTTGAGGAAGTCGTGCCGGTCGACCCGGAACCCGTCCGCCTCCAAGCGCAGGGCGAGCGCGTCGGCGGCGCCGTCGTGCCCCGCGCCCACGCTCGCGGACACGATGGTGATCCGGCCGCCGCGGGGCGGGCCGAGGGGCCGGAGGTCGTCCGGGATGTCACAGCGGGGCACAGCCGATCAGCCTCCTGAAGAGCACGCGGAACACCGCCTCCACAGAACGCGGCCTCGGGGCGCGGCGGGGGCTGCCACGAGAACCTACTACATGATGTAGAACATCGGGTGGGGCGGGCACGGGATGCCAGGAGTGCGCGGGCGGTCGGGCCGTGCGGCCCGGTGGGAAAGGACGGGGCGGGGACGGCGCAAGGCGGCGGGGGTGACGGACAGGTGCCGGACGCGTAAACGAACGCCCGCCCGTCCGTGCTCGTCTGACCTGCTGAAAGGTGAAGGGCTGCGGGCTGTCGCCGTGACCTGGCAGGGTGGTGGCAGGAACCGGGGGCTCCGTGCCCCGCGAGGGAATAGGTTGACCGCATGAGCAATCTCGATCGCCAGCCCGCGCTCTCCGTCTGTGGTGGACGCGGCTTCGTCGTGGCCGAGCCGGTGCGCGAGCTTCTCTCGCCGCGCACCGTGCAGCTCGGCGAGTCCACCGAGGTGCGCAGGCTGCTGCCGAACCTGGGCCGCCGGATGGTCGGGGCCTGGGCGTTCGTCGACCACTACGGCCCCGACGACATCGCCGACGAACCCGGCATGCAGGTGGCGCCCCACCCCCACATGGGCCTGCAGACCGTGAGTTGGCTGCATCAGGGCGAGGTGCTGCACCGCGACAGCCTGGGCAGCCTCCAGACCGTACGCCCCCGGGAGCTCGGCCTGATGACCTCCGGCCGCGCCATCAGCCACTCCGAGGAGACCCCCAGGTCGCACAGCCGCTTCCTGCACGGGGCCCAGCTGTGGGTCGCCCTGCCCGACGCCCACCGCCACGTCGAACCGCACTTCCAGCACCACGCGGACCTGCCCCACGCCACCGCGCCCGGCGTCGACGCGACCATCATCCTGGGCGAACTCGACGGCGCCGTGTCACCGGGCAGCACGTACACCCCGATCGTCGGCGCCGACCTGACCCTGGCTCAGGGCGCCGAGGCGCGGCTCCCGCTGAACCCCGACTTTGAGTACGCCGTCCTCGCCATGGCGGGCGAGGCCCACGTGGACGACGTACCGGTGCTCCCCGGCTCCATGCTGTACCTGGGCTGCGGCCGCACCGAGCTCCCGCTGCGAGCCGCCTCCGACGCCTCCGTGATGCTGCTGGGCGGCGAGCCCTTCGAGGAGGAGATCGTCATGTGGTGGAACTTCGTGGGCCGTTCCAACGAGGAGATCCACCAAGCCCGTTCGGACTGGATGAACGGTGACCGCTTCGGCGAGGTGAAGGGCTACGACGGTGCCCCGATCCCGGCTCCGGCCCTGCCCGGGGTGCCGTTGAAGCCGCGGGGGCGGGTCCGCTGAGCCGGGCGGGCGCCTGAGCGCCCGGTCAGTGTGCGGGGCCGGGTTCCCCGCGCCGCGCGGTCACCAGGTAGGCGGTGCCCAGCCAGCGCAGGGCGCCCCGGCTCACCGTCCTTTCCGGATGGTCGCGCCACGTCTGGTTCCGGCGGCGGACCGGTCGGTCCAGCGGCGGGACCAGAAGGGTCACGTCGTAGTGGACCGAGTCCCGCGGCGTCAGCCCGGCGTCCCGCATCATCCGGCGGAGCCGGGCCAGGCGGACCGCCCGTATGCCGGACACGGCCGCCGCGTGCCGCGCTGTGCCGAACAGGCCCTCGATCCGGCCGAGTACGCGCACCAACGGCCAGTGGACGAACCATTCGACCAGGCGGTACGGGCTCAGCGGATTGAGCATCGTCACCACGACCAGGCCGCCCGGCCGCACCACCCGTGCGATCTCGCGCAGCCCGGCGACGGCGTCGGCGTACTCCAGGACGCCCATGGCCACGACGACATCGAAGTGCCGGTCGGGGAACGGCATGTCCTCGACGCGCGCCACGCGCAGCTCGACGTTGCCGAAGCCCCTCGTCCGGGCGGCGGCGACGTCGATCATCGCCGCGGAGCGGTCACAGCCGGTGATCCGGAAATCCTCCGGGCGGAGGTCCAGCAGACGTCGTATCAGCATGCCCGGCCCGCAGCCCACGTCCAGCAGACGGCCGTGCGGGGCGTCGCGAAGTGCCGCGTCGACCACGTACAGCCGGGACCAGTAGTAGCGCGTGGCCGGCCGGTGGCCCTCGTACGACTCGGCGTAGCGCGTCGCATCCTCCGGCGTCAGATACTGCGAGGCCACGGCGGCGTCGCGGGCCGCTCTGCCCGTACCGCGATTCGCCCGTGCCGTCTTGGCAGACGTCATCACTGCTCCCAGGGCTGATGCAAGGTCCAGTGGGGGTGTTGCAGGCCTGGTCGGGACCCGTGACGGACACGGCGAGGCTCCGGTGCGCGGACGGTCACGGGGGTGGGGCAGGCGTCCACGCTAGGGAGACGGGCGTGGGTCCCTCGAGGGGAAAACGAGTCGGTTTCGGGTACGGCCTTGGCCCCGGCCGGGGGGAGAGGTCCCGGCGCGGGAGGCGGGAGCGGAGCAATTGACGGGGGCATCGTCCGTGGGCAAGCGGAGAGGTTCGCGCAGTTCGCCGGGCGGGGGACGGCCGCGCGGGTCGACCGCCGAAGGCTGCGGGGCGCGCTGACCGGTACTGGCGGTCACGGCCGGCCCGGGTTCGCGCGGGGGAGCGTCGAGAGGGTGGGCGACCACGCAAAGGAGGCAAGGCCGCTGGCCGGGACCCCAACCGCCGTGTGTACCAAGGGAGTTGGCCGAACATGGTGCCTGGGGGTGGCCGGGTGGGCGGGTCCCGTCGTGCCGCGTCCGCGACGGGCGCCCGGGCTGGATCGCCTGTGCCGTCGGGCGGTTGGCCCGGATCGGAACCGGCGGTCGTGGCCGCCGATCCGGGATCGGTAGGCTGAGGTTCATGATCGAGGCATGCCTCGTCATCGCCACCGGCAGGCACCGCCGAACCCAGGGCGCGGGGGCGCCGGGAGTCACTGCAACACAAGGAGCCGTGGACGGAGCGTCCATGGCCGGGGTCGGTCGCGCGATCGGTGCGATGCGTCACGAGGGAGAGGAACGTCCATGCGGGCTCGAAGCATAGGTGCGGCGGCCGCCACAGCGTTGGCGCTGGTGGCCGCGAGGGACCTGGTCCAGAAGAAGCACGCGCTGCTCCGGAACTTTCCCGTGATCGGGCACGCCCGGTACATGCTGGAGACCATCGGGCCCGAACTGCGCCAGTACGTCGTGACGTCCAACGAGGAAGAGCGTCCGTTCAGCCGGGACCAGCGCACCTGGATCTACGCGTCGGCGAAGGGCGAGAACAACTACTTCGGGTTCGGCACCGACATGGACGTCGAGCATGTGCAGGGGCACGCGTATGTGAAGCAGCGCACCTTCGCGGGCCCGCTGCCCGATCCGCACGACCTCCAGGCTCCGCTGCCCTCGGCCAAGGTGCTGGGCGGCCCGCGCGGGCGCGCCAAGGCGTTCCGGCCGGCGAGCGTGGTGAACATCTCGGCGATGAGCTTCGGGTCGCTGTCCGGTGCGGCCATCACTGCGCTCAACAAGGGTGCCGCGCTGGCGGGCACCATGCAGAACACGGGCGAGGGCGGTCTCTCGCCGTACCACCGCAACGGGGGTGACCTGATTCTGCAGATCGGCACCTCGTACTTCGGCTGCCGCAACGAGGACGGCACCTTCAGCCTGGACGCGCTCAAGAAAGTGGTCGCCGGGGCGCCGGTCAGGGCGATCGAGATCAAACTCTCCCAGGGCGCCAAGCCGGGGCTCGGCGGGATGCTGCCGGGTGCCAAGGTGACGTCCGAGATCGCCGAGATCCGCGGCATCCCGGCAGGGAAGGACTGTGCCTCGCCCTCTCGGCACACCGCCTTCCACGACGTCGACTCCATGCTCGACTTCGTGGAGTTGCTCGCGGCCGAGACCGGTCTGCCCGTCGGAATCAAGAGTGCCGTCGGGGACATGGCGTTCTGGCAGGAGCTGGCCACCCTCATGGCGCGCGGCGACCGCGGGGTCGACTTCATCACCGTCGACGGCGGCGAGGGCGGTACCGGGGCAGCCCCGCTGATCTTCTCCGACTCTGTGTCGCTGCCCTTCCGGATGGGCTTCTCCCGCGTCTACGGCACGTTCGCCGAGCGGGGGCTGACCGACGACGTGACGTTCATCGGCTCGGGCAAGCTCGGTCTGCCCGAGAACGCGGTCGTCGCCTTCGCCCTCGGCGTCGACATGATCAACGTCGGTCGCGAGGCGATGCTGTCCATCGGCTGCATCCAGGCGCAGAAGTGCCACACCGACAAGTGCCCCACCGGTATCGCGACCCAGGACCCGTGGCTGACGCGGGGCATCGACGCGCCGTCCAAGGCCGCGCGCGCCGCCGTGTACCTGCGCACCCTGCGCAAGGAACTGCTGAAGGTCTCGGGCGCCGTCGGCGTCGCGCACCCGGGACTCATCACCACCAACGACATCGAGATCATGAACGGCGACTACGAGGCCCGCACCCTGGCCAGTGTCTACGGCTACAAGGAGGGCTGGGGCGAGCTCGGCCCGGAGCGGGCCCGGGAGATCACCAGCCTGCTCACCCAGGCCCCGGACCCGGTCCAGAAGTGAGGTGGGCGGCGGGCTGACCGCGCCGGGGCCGCCACCCACGGCTGCATCGACGGTCCGCGCGTTCCCAGCGGCATCGACGTCGACTCGCCGGACGGGTTAGCCTGCGGTGCCCGGGCGGCCTCGATCTCCAGCGGGCCTGGGGCCGGTGAGGGGGTGGGGGATGAGCGGGCGGCCCGGGGCCGTGGTGCTGCCGTCGTCGTTGCGTGCCCCGCTCGGGCTGTTGGGGGTGCTCGCCACGCTCGTGGTCGTCACGCTCGGCGTTCTGTACGCCGGTCGTCACACGCCCGGCAGGGTGGACAGGTGGATCCTGCCCGCGGTGGACGGAGTGCGGCCGCCGTGGCGGTCGGTCGCGCTGGCCCTGGACTTCCTGGGGGAGCCCGCCGGAGCGGTGATGGTGGTCGCCGTCGCCGCGGCGGGCTGCCTGCTCGTGCGGCTTCCCCGCGCGGCCGTGCTCGTCGTGTCCGGCGTCTGCCTCGCCGTCGGGACGGCGACCCTGCTCAAGCACCTGGTGGGGCGCACCATCCACGGCGACGGCAACCTGTCCTACCCCAGCGGGCACACCGCCTTCGCCACCTCGCTCGCCCTCGCGGTGGCGCTGCCCGCGGCCGGAAGGTTCGGCCTCGGCAGGACGGCGGGCACTCTGCTCGTGCTCGCCGCGGCGCTGGCCGCCGGCGCCGCCATGGGCTGGGCACAGGTCGCCCTGGGCGCGCACTACCCGACCGATGTCCTCGGCGGCTGGTGCACCGCGCTGGTGGTGGTCCCGGCGACCGCATGGCTGGTCGACCGGGCGGCCGACCCCCGTCGACGACAGCAGCGTTGACTGCGCTGACCGTTGCTTGCTCCAACTCCCTTCTTATATACGGCTATTGACGGGTGCTCACCTCAGGCGCGGCGGCGGAACACCGGCTTCACCGGGCGTCCGCCCAGCCAGGGAGTCGGGTCGGCCGCTTCGAGGGCTTTGCGGTACACGGCGCACGCCTGAGCCACCACGTCCACGGTGCGGTCGATGTCGCTCTCGTCGAGCGCGCTGCTCACCACGAACGACGGGGCCAGCACGCCGCCCGCGAGGAGCTGGCGCAGGAACAGGGTGCGGTACCGCTGCGACGGCTGCCGGTGCTCGTCGAGGGTGGCGAAGACCAGGTTGCTCGCCCGGCCCCGGACGGCGAGGTGGTCGCCGACGCCCATGCTCGCCGCCGCGGCCCGGACTCCGGCGGCCAGCCGCTCGCCGAGGGCGTGCAGCCGCGCGGTGACGCCCTCCTCGGCATACGTGGTCTGCACGGCCATGGCGGCGGCCAGCGAGTGGGTCTCCGCACCGTGCGTGGTGGACAGCAGGAACACCCGCTCGCCCTCGTGGCGCAGCCCGCCCAGCTCCATCAGCGCGCGGCGTCCCGCCAGCGCGGAGACGGCGAATCCGTTGCCCAGCGCCTTGCCGAACGTGGAGAGGTCGGGGACCACGCCGTACAGCCCCTGGGCGCCCGCCTCGGACCAGCGGAAGCCGGTGATCATCTCGTCGAAGATCAGCACGCAGCCGTGCCGGTCGGCCAACTCCCGCAGCCCGGCGAGGTATTCGGCCGTGGCATCGACCGCGATCGCACCCGATTGGGGGGCGTGGGTGGCGGGTTCGAGGATCAGGCAGGCGACCTCGTCCCGGTACCGGGTCAGCACCTCCTCCGTGGCCGCCAGGTCCCCGTACGGGAACGTCAGGGTGAGCTCGCCGGTCGCGGCGGGGATGCCGGCGGACATCGGGGTGGTGGCGATGAACCAGTCGTCGACGGAGAAGAACGGATGGTCGCCGCAGACGGCCACCCGGGTGCGCCCGGTGGCGGCGCGGGCCAGACGCACCGCGGCGGTGGTGGCGTCGGAGCCGTTCTTGGCGAACTTCACCATCTCGGCGGTCGGCACGGTGGCCAGGAAGCGTTCGGCGGCCTCGACTTCGACGACGGACGGCCGGACGAAGTTGCTGCCGCGCTCCAGTTCCCGCCGCACCGCCTCGGTCACCCGGGGGTGGGCGTGGCCGAGGCTGACCGAGCGCAGGCCGGAGCCGTATTCGATGTAGCGGTTGCCGTCGACGTCCCAGACGTGGGCGCCGCGGCCGTGGCTGATGACGGGGGCCAGGTGCTCGGGGTACTGGTCGTCGCCCTTGGCGTAGGTGTGCGCGCCGCCGGGGATCATCGCGTGCAGGCGCTCGTTGGCCAGGCGCGACCGGGGCAGGGCGAACTCTTCGGTGGGTTCGGTGTCCACGCCGACCTCGACTCTCCTTGTACGTAAGGTCACTTGGTGTCACTTGTCCGCTCGTTCACGGGCTCCGCTTCAGGGCAGCTGCTTGAGGACCTCGGCCAGGCCCGGCGCCCTGCGGTCCCGCTCGGACATCGAGGTGACCGGCAGCGGCCACGCGATGGCGAGTTCCGGGTCGTCGAAGGCGATCGTCACGTCCTCGACCGGATCGTGCGGGCGGTCGATCCGGTACGAGACGTCGGCGGTGCCGCTCAGCGCCTGGAAGCCGTGCGCGCACCCCGCCGGGACGTACACGCTCACCTGCGTCTCGTCGGACAGCTCGAAGACGGCCACGTTGCGGTACGTCGGCGAGTCCGCCCGCAGGTCCACGACGACGTCGAAGACGCTGCCGTACGAGCACCGCACCAGCTTGGCCTCGCCGGCGCCGGAGCGCAGGTGCAGACCGCGCAGCACGCCCCGGGCCGAGCGGGACACGCTGTCCTGGACGAAGGCGTCCGGGTCGAGGCCCACCGAGCGGACCACGTCGGCGTCGAAGGTGCGGCAGAAGAAGCCGCGTTCGTCGGCGTACGGTGTCGGCTCGAACAGGTACGCCCCGTCGATCGCCGGGACCTCGGTCGCCTTCATGGTGCCTCCCGCAGGGCGTGGTGGTGGGTGGGGGCGGCCGGGAACAGGGCCGCGGTCAGGGCGGTGAACTGGTCCTCCAGGCGCCGGGTGACGGCGGCGTTCCGCTCCGCGAGGATCCGCCGCAGCTGTGCCGAGCGCCGCTCCAGCGCCCGGAACTGGTCGAGCAGCCGGTCGGCGTCGACCTCGCGGGCCGGGTGGCAGTAGGCGGCGAGCCCCATCCGCGCCATGAGCGCGTCGCTCTTGGCGGCGTAGCTGACGGCCAGCGTCGGGGTGCCGACCTTCAACGCGCAGACCAGGTTGTGGTACCGGGTCGCCACCACGGCGTCGGCGGCCGCGGTCTCCTTCATCAGGTCGGCGAGCGAGCCCGCGCTGGCCGCGGTGACGAGCGGCGAGTCCACCGCGTCCAGGATCGCGGCGACCACCGGCTCGTCGCACGCGTCGCCGGTGAGCAGCCGGACCGGCCTGCCGTCGTCGACCAGCGCGCGGACGAACCGGATCGTCCCTTCGAGGTAGCGCCGGTGGATGTCCTCGGCCCGGGCTCGGTCGTCGTCGCCGCCGTGGAAGTCCATGACGCCGACACACACCGGGCCCGGCCGGTCGCGGGGGCCGGTGGCCGCGAGCGCCGGCAGGGCGAACGCGAGGTCCGGGTAGACCTCGTCGGCCGCGGTGTCCACGCCCATCTCCCGCATCGCCGCGCGGGACGGGGCGTCCCGGTACGAGCGGTAGGCGGCGAGCCGCGCGGACCAGCGCACCAGGGTGCGCGTCGCCCGGTTCCCGATCGGGGCGGCCCCGACGCCGACCAGGGCGACCCGGGTGCCCAGCAGGCGGCCGGACGCGCACAGCAGGAACAGCGCGTACGGGAAACCCCACGGGCGCAGCGGCAGCGTGGCCTCCAGGACGCCCATGCCGGGCACGATCACCACGTCGTGCCGGCGCACCCAGGCGGCGGTGCGCACGGCGTCGAGGAGCTTGCCCAGGCCCTTGGCCGCGACCGCGCCCGCACGCGACGCGGTCCGGTACTCCCCGCGGTACCAGTGCAGTCGCGTCGCGCGGATGCCGTACCGGGCCGCGACGGTCTCGGGTCCGCCGCACAGCGCGTCCACGACCGCCCGGGGGTGCTGGGCGCGGAGATAGCCGAGCACGGCTTCGAGCGACCCGTCGTTGCCGAGGTTCCCGGAGCCCAGCAGCCCGAACACCCCGACGCGCACCGGGGTTTGGTCCGCTGCCGTCATGCGCGCCTCCCCTCCCGGCCCGCGACCAGGGCGTCGACGGACACGGTGAGCCGTCCCGGGTCGACCGGGGCCCGGTCCTCGACCCGCTCGCCCGCGCCCGGCCGGGCCCGGACGGCCATCCAGGCGGCCAGGTGGCGATAGCACGCGCGCCGGTCGGCCGCGGACAGCGGCGCCCGCCGGATCGCCGCCGCGAAGCCCCACACGTACTCGGCGAGCAGCCGGGGCGTCGGGTGCAGCGGGCCTGCGCGGCGCGGGTCCAGGTTGACGCAGCGGGAGCGTTTGGAGGGGTTCGCCCGCTCGGCGCGGGTGGGATGGTCGCGGCGGAAGTACAGCAGCTCCGGCACCTGGTGGAAGGGCCCGTTGAGGACGATCTCGGCGACGAAGGTGCGGTCCGCGTGGTGGTAGCTGTCGTGCGGCTTCACCCGGCGCAGCATGTCGGCCCGCATCACCCCGTAGAAGTCGTCGCCGCCGGGCTCGAACAGGAAGCTGCGAAAGCGCTCCGGCGCGTGCGGCGAGTCGGTGGCGATCGTGTACTCGTAGGGGACCTTCACCTGTCCCGCGCGGTCGATGACCGCCTGGCCGGAGTGCGCCAGGACCACCTCGGGCCGCTCGTCCAGCGCCTCGACGCAGCGCCGCAGCAGGTCCCGGGCGTACAGGTCGTCGTGTGAGGCCCACTTGAACAGTTCGCCGCGGCACTGGGTGAACACGTGGTTGTGGTTCGGGGCGGCGCCGATGTTGCGGGGCAGCCGGAGGTAGCGGATGCGGCTGTCCCGGGCGGCGTACTCGCGGCAGATGTCCTGGGTGGCATCGGTCGAGGCGTTGTCGCAGACGACCAGCTCGAAGTCCTCGTAGGTCTGGCCGAGCAGGGCCTCGAACGACTCGGCGAGGTACTCCTCGCCGTTGTACACGGGCAGTCCGATGCTCAGCCGGGGGTGGGCGGTCATGACGTCCTCACTTCGGGGATGGGATCGCGGTGGCGCTCGCGCAGGGCGGACCGCAGCTGGAGCCACCACACGGCCGAGCCGCTCAGCGTCGCGGCGGCGACGCCCCAGGCGGAGCCGACGGTGCCGCCCGCAGCCGCCCCGCCCAGGCCGCCGACGACGTAGCAGGCGGAGGCGAAAAGCTGGCAGCGCAGGCTGCGGCGGGCCGCGGCGAGCGCGCGCAGACCGGCCGCCGCACCGGTGCCGAGTCCGGCGCCCGCGACGCCCAGCGTGACCGGCACGATCAGGCGGGAGGCCGCGCTCCACACGTCGCCGAGCGCCAACTCGCCGAGCCGGTCCGGCATCAGGAGTAGTGCCGCGCCCCAGAGCAGCGCCGCGGCGGCCTGCGCGCCGCCCAGCAGGAGGCAGAACCCGCCGAGGCGGTGCGGGGCCCGCCGCACCACGCGCGCCGCCTCCGCGACGGTGACGAGGGAGAGCCCCATGAGCACGGCCATGAACGGGCCGAGCAGCAGCTCGGCGCCCCGGACCACGCCCACCGCGCCGACCCCGACGATGGCGCCGAGCCCGTAGGCGCGCAGCTGGCTCGCGCCGCTGACGCCGACGTTCTCGACCAGGTACCGGTAGCCGAGGTCGCGGTGCGCCCGAAGCCATGCGCGCGCACCGGACATCCGGGGCCGGATGCCGCACTGGAAGCAGCCGTAGACCGCGGCCACCGCGGCGGACGCGCCCCAGGCGAGCACGAAGGCGGCCACGCTGCCCACGAGCGCCGCCCCCACCATGGCCGGGACGAGCGCGATGCCCCACACCAGGTCGTTGACGAACGCCTTGCGCCCGGTGCCGGCGGCGAAGAACGCGTACCGCCAGGCGTCCTGCACCAAGAGCCCCGGCAGCATGACGCCGAGGCAGGCGAACGCGGTCCCCACGCTCGTGTCGAGCGCCAGGCCGACCACCAGGCACACGGCGCCGACGGCGGCGCCGACGCCGAGCGCGGTGCCCGAGGACCGGGCCACCGCCGCGCGCCAGGAAGCGGCCGGCCCACCGCTGAAGCGCACCACCAGCGGGTCGGTGGCCAGGCCGCGGGAGACGCTGAGCACCACCCCGTAGGTCACCCAGGCCAGGCTGAACACGCCGAACGCGGTCAGCCCCAGCGAGCGGGCCACGTACAGGCCCACCACGAAGTTGGACAGGCTGGACGCCGCCTGGTCGGCCAGCCCCCAGGACAGCCGGCCGACGACGGCCCGCCGGGCGGCCCCGGCCGGTCTCGTCGTCTCCCGCTCGGTGGTCACGCGCGTCATGCCTTGATCAGTCCGGCGCCCTGGAGGGCGTCGGCCGCGGCGGCGACGGCGCCGAACGGCAGCCCGGACCGCTCGGCGACGTCCAGCAGGCTGTGCTCGCCGTCGGACAGGCTCAGCGTCCACAGCATGGCCATCTGCGCCTGCTTCGCGTCGCTGCGCCCGCCGAGCGCGTCGTACAACCCGCGTCGGCCCAGCTGGGGTTCGCCGTAGGGGCTGAGGTTGAGGTAGCGCCGGTTGCGGTCCAGGACGGCGAACGCCTCGCGGCACACGGCCAGCGTGTCCGCGAGCGCGGTGGGGGAGACGAAGTCCGGGTTGTCCGCCGAGGTGTGGTACTCGGGATAGCCGGCGTACGGGGTGCGGCTGAGCGAGCCCACCCCGAGGTCGAACCCGGGCGAGCAGTACTGCCGCTCGTCGTAGCCGTACGGGGTGAACTCCGTGATCCGGTGCGGGCGTTCGGAGACGGAGAGGACGTGGCGCATCACCCGGTCGATCTCCGCGTCGCCCCGCCTGCTCTGTTTGTACGTCAGGTCGCCCCGGTCTCCGGCGCAGGCCAGCACCAGGCCGTGTTTGACCTGCCCGACGCGGTCCGCGTTGCGGGCCAGCCAGGTGATGGCCCCGATGGTGCCGGGCGCGAAGATGAACCGGTAGGTGTAGTAGGGGGTTTGCTCCGCCAGGGCCCGGGCCAGGAACACCGCCACCGCGACGCCCGCCAGGTTGTCGTTGGCCAGGGACGGATGGCAGACGTGGCAGGAGACGATCACCTCGTCGGCGGTCCGCCCGGGCACGACGTGCTCGGCGTAGGTGAGGTGGCCGTCGGCGAGGGTGGAGTCGACGCGCACCTCGTAGTCGCCGTCCGGCAGCGCGTCCAGGGTGTCCTGCGCCAGGCAGAACCCCCAGCGCGGCTCGTAGTAGCTGGTGCGGTACGGCACCCACGCCGGGTGGTCGGGCAGGGTGTGCAGATGGCCGCGCAGCTCGGCCAGCGGCAGGGTCGCCGACACCGGCACGCTGTAGCCGAGCACGTGCAGGTTGGACGCGGCGAAGTCGACCACCCGGTTCCCCGCGGCGTCGGCGATGTAGGCGTCCCGGATGTTCCACTCCTGCGGGACCGTCCAGTCGAGCACCTGGGTCCCGGTCGGCACCTCGTGCAGCTCCAACGGGACGTACTCGTCGACGATCGCGAGGGTGGCGCGCACGCCGTCGCCGGTGATGCTGCGGCACAGCGGGTACAGCCGCTCCACCAGCGCGTGCATCCGCTCGCCGACCGCGGTCACCGGCGCCACCGCAGCGTCTCGTCCACGGCCTTGGCGTCGGACGCCGCGCGCAGCACGGCGAGCCGGGTGAAGCGCCGCTCGAAGGCCTCCTGGGTCAGCCCGAACGTCCGGTAGGCGTCGGCGAGTTCGAGGGCTCCCCGCTTGACCGTCCACTCGCACTCGAAGCCCGGTACC
Source organism: Streptomyces sp. NPDC045846 (assembly GCF_056431605.1). Classification (NCBI taxonomy): domain Bacteria; kingdom Bacillati; phylum Actinomycetota; class Actinomycetes; order Kitasatosporales; family Streptomycetaceae; genus Streptomyces; species Streptomyces sp. NPDC045846. The sequence continues at coordinate 913,597 of NZ_JBWKKJ010000001.1, forward strand.
GCGGCGCGGAAGCGGGAGAAGTCCACCCGGTAGGACCGCGGGTCGGCGCCGTGCTCCCCGGTGATCACCACCTTGGAGCCGGACACCGCCTCGGCGACCTGCCCGGCGATCTCGGCGACCGTGACGTTGTTGGTCTCGGTGCCGATGTTGAACGCCCGGTCGTGGACCGCCTCCCGGGGCGCGGTCAGCGCGGCCGCGAAGGCCCGGGCGATGTCGGCGGCGTGCACCAGCGGGCGCCAGGGGGTGCCGTCGGAGAGGACGAGCACCTCGCCGGACAGCAGCGCGTGGCCCACCAGATTGTTCAGCACGATGTCGGCGCGCAGCCGGGGGGAGTGGCCGAAGGCGGTGGCATTGCGCATGAAGACGGGGGTGAAATCGGCGTCGGCCAGCGCGTGCAGATCGTCCTCCACCCGCACCTTGGACTCCGCGTACGGGGTGACCGGGCGCAACGGGGCGTCCTCGCCCACCAGTTCGTCGCCGCCCGCCGCGCCGTAGACCGAGCACGTCGAGGCGTACAGGAAGCGCTTCACCCCGGCGTCGCGGGCCAGCCGGGCCAGGCGTACGGAGGCCTGGTGGTTGATGGCGTAGGTGAGTTCCGGGGCCAGGGAGCCCAGCGGGTCGTTGGAGAGCGCGGCCAGGTGGATCACGGCGTCCACCCCGGCCACGTGCTCGGCCGTCACGTCGCGCAGGTCGACCCGGTGCCCCGGCGGGTCCGAGGGAGGGGGGCCGAGGACGCAGTCGGCGAACAGGCCGGAGTCAAGACCGACGACCTCGTGTCCGGCGGCCGCTAGGACCGGAGCCATCACGGTGCCCAGGTAGCCCTGGTGCCCGGTGAGCAGTACGCGCAAGGTTCATTCCCCCAGATCGAGAGTGAGTTTGGTGACGGCGAACGCCTCGGCGTAGCGCGTCTGGCATTCGATGCCGCGGATCCGCGCGAGGCCGAGGAAGGCCTCCCGGTCGAACCAGGACCGGTGCCGCTGCGAGGGATAGTGCTCGTGCAGCAGCCGCACCTTGTGGTCGGCGTCCTCTGGTGACAACGGCTGGTACGCCGCCGGACGGCCGAGATCGCCGTCCCACTTGGCGATCTCGTAGCCCAGGACGAGGTGGTCGCGGAACGCCGTGGTCACCAGCTTCGCCAGGGCGCGGTGGTCCTGGTGCGCGTCATCCGTGCGCGGGGCCAGCAGGAGATGCGGCTCGGTTCGCAGGCGCAGCTCCTCCACCGCGGCCTTGGCCTCGTCCCAGTGCGCGGGCATCCGGCCGTCCGGCAGCTTGAGCACGGTCAGGCGCACGTCGGCGCCCGGGCAGAAGGCGTCGAGCGCGGCCCGCTCCTCCTGCTCGCGCTCGCCGCCACCGCCGGAGAGCACCAGGGCGTCGACGCGCAGACCCGGGCGCGCGCGGCACAGCGTGAGCAGCGTGCCGCCGGCGCCGATCGCGATGTCGTCGCAGTGCGCGCCCACCGCGACGATCCGGTCCAGCGGCCCGGCCCCCAGCCGGATCACGCCCGCGCCCCGGCGCTGTCCCGCTCCCACACGGCCCAGGGCCGCTCGCCCCGGGCGTAGGCGGCGTCGAGCGCGGCGCGCTCCTTCACGGTGTCGGTCGGCTTCCAGAAACCGCGGTGCTGGTGGGCCACCAGCCTTCCCTGCTTGGCGAGTCGGGCGCATCCGTCCGCGACCAGGTCGCCGTTCTCCGGGATGTGGTCGAAGATCTCCTGGCGGAGCACGAAGTAGCCGCCGTTCTCCCACAGCGGCAGTTCGCTCACCGCGGTGATGCCGCCCACCAGGCCGTCCTCGCCCAGGTCCACGCAGTGGAAGGAGGACTGCGGCGGCACCACCATCATCGAGGCGCCGGCGTCGCGCCGGGCGAAGGAGTCGATCATCCGGGGCAGGGGAGCGTCGGTGAGGACGTCGGCGTAGTTGGCGAGGAACATCTCGTCGCCGTCCAGGTGGCGGCGCACCCGGCGCAGGCGCTCCCCGATCGGCGACTCGACGCCGGTCTGCACGAACGTGATCGTCCAGTCGGAGATGTCGGTGGACAGCAGCTCGGTCCGCCCGCCCCGCAGGACGAAGTCGTTCGAGGTGGTCTCCTCGTAGTCGAGGAAGAAGTTCTTGATGTGGTGGGCGCCGTATCCGAGGCACAGGATGAACTCCGTGTGCCCGAAGTACGCGTAGTAGCGCATGACGTGCCAGATCAGCGGCCGGGGGCCGACCATGGCCATCGGCTTGGGCATGTCGTCGGAGGCTCCGTTGCGCATGCGCAGCCCGTAGCCTCCGCAGAACAGGACGACCTTCATGCTGTGACCTTTCGGGACGCGACCTCGACAACGCTCAACTCGGGTACGGGAAAGACGAGACGGCCGCCCCAGGCGTGCACGAAGGACAGCTGCTCGACGAGTTCGTCCCGCAGGTTCCACGGCAGGACGAGCACGTAGTCCGGCCGGTCGGCGGCGATCCGCTCGGGCGGCAGGATCGGGATGCGGGTGCCCGGGGTGAACCTGCCGTGCTTGTAGGGGTTGCGGTCGACCGTGTACGGAAGCAGGTCGGGGCGGATGCCGCAGTGGTTGAGCAGGGTGTTGCCCTTGCCGGGGGCGCCGTAGCCGACCACCGTCTCGCCACGCTCGGCCGCCTCGATGAGGAACCGCAGCAGGTCCCGGCGCACCTTCGCCACCCGGGCGGAGAACTCGGTGTACCCGGACAGCTCCCCCAGCCCGGCGGCCTTCTCCCGGGCCAGCACGTCGGCCACCCGTCCGGCGGCTCCCGGACCGCCCCGGCCGACGGACGCCGCCTCGGCGGGCCGGGCCCACAGCCGGATGGAGCCGCCGTGCGTGGGCAGCAACTCGACGTCCACGAGCGCCAGTCCGCCGCTCGCCAGCGCGCGGGCGGCGGAGGCGACCGTGTAGTACTGGAAGTGCTCGTGGTAGATCGTGTCGTACTGGTTCTCCTCGATGAGGGTCAGCAGGTGCTGCACCTCGATGGAGACCCAGCCGTCGTCGGCGACCAGGGCGCGCAGCCCCCGGGTGAACCCGACCACGTCGGGGATGTGCGCGTACACGTTGTTGGCCACGACCAGGTCCGCCGGGCCGTGCTCGGCGCGGACGGCCGAGCCGACCTCCGGGTCCAGGAACTCCGTCAGCGTGGGCACGCCCGCGTCCCGGGCCGCCGCGCCGACGTTCACCGACGGCTCGATGCCCAGGCACCGGATCCCCCGGTCCACCAGGTGCCTGAGCAGGTACCCGTCGTTGCTCGCGACCTCGACGACGAAGGCGTCGGACCCGAGCCCCAGCCGCCCCACCGCGTCGGCGACGTAGGTCCGGGCGTGCTCCACCCAGGAGGTCGAATAGGAGGAGAAGTACGCGTACTCCTTGAACGTCTCCTCCGGCGTGATCAGCGGCGGGATCTGCGCGAGCCAGCACTCCGTGCAGACCCGCAGGTGCAGCGGGTACGCGGGCTCCGGCAGGTCCAGTTGGTCCGCGGCGAGAAAGCTCTCGCACGGCGGCGTCGCCCCGAGGTCGACGACGCTCGCCATCGCCTCGGAGCCGCAGAGCCGGCATCGTGTCATCTGCTGTCCCCATCCCCCCTGCTCGCGCGGGTGTCCCCGTCGCGAGCCAGTGCCGACCGACCCGCGATCGCGGTCCGGTACTCCTCGACCAGGCGCTCAAGACCCACGGCCGGGCTGAACCCCTGCTCGTAACGGCGCCGGGCCGCCTGCCCCATCTCCCGGTTGGATGCCGGTCCGGCCGTGATCCGGCGCAGACACGACGCCAGCGAGGCGGCGTCGCCCGGCTCGTGCAGCAGCCCCGTCACCCCGTCCTCGACGAGTTCGACGAACGCTCCGTGCCCGGCCGCGACCGCCGGGACCCCCGCGGCCATCGCCTCCACCACGACCAGGCCGAAGGCCTCCAGCCACGTCGAGGGAGCCACCACGGCGACCGATCGCGCGATGGCCCGCCGGCACTGGGCCGGGCCGTACAGGCCTACGAACCGCACGTCGTCCCGGCCCGCCGCCCACGCGGTCACCTCCGGCTCCAGCGGCCCCGCGCCCGCGACCACGAGCGGCACGCCCACCCCGCCGCTCGCCGCGATCTCGTCCCACGCGGCCATGAGCAGCCGTACGCCCTTGGCCTCCGCGAGCCGGCCGAGATAGAGGACGTGCTCGCCGTCGCCCTCGCGCCAGGTGTCCGGCTCCGGCACGAAGTTGTGCTTCACCGCCAGCCGCTCCGGCGGCATCCCGGCCCGCGCCAGCACGTCGCGCTGCGCCGCGGAGATGCAGAGGAACCGCTCCACGCCCGACCACCACCGCCGCCGGTTCACCGACAGGCTGACGGCGAGCGGCACCGTCGCGAGCCGGGAGCCCCGGTAGCAGCCGTGCCGGACGGCGGGCAGCGGCGTCGCCCCGACGCACTCGGTGCAGGGACGGCCGTCCCGCTGAAGTGTGCCGGGCGGGCAGACCTGGGTGTAGTTGTGCAGCGTGGCCACGGCGGGCACCCCGGCGTCGGCGCACGCGGCCAGTACCGCGGGCGACAGGAGCGGGAAGACGTTGTGGACGTGCACCACGTCCGGCCGCTCGGCGCGGAGCCGCGCGGTGAGCTCGGCGCGGACCGCCGGGTTCCACGGCACCAGGAGGGGCACGGCCGCTTTGGCCAGGAGGGAGCGGGCGGCGATGGAGTCGCTGCGCCGCTCGAACACCTCGACCCGGTGGCCGGCCGCGCGCAGCAGCGCCACCTCCTGCTCGACCACCTTGTTCTCGCCGCTCGGCTGCGCCGAGGCGTAGTGGTTGTGCACCACGAGGACGTGCATCTCAGGTCACCTCCGATCTCCGCGCCCAGCGCGGGACATGCCGTCGCGGGGCCGCGGGCGGGCTGAGCGGCGTGGCCGCGGCGGGCGCCGCAAGGAGCGAGGCGGCCACGGCCAGGTGCAGCAGGTAGGGCGAGGCGTCGCCGAGACCCGCCTCGGTGTACGAGGCGATGGCGCAGTAGCTGATCAGGTAGATCGCGCAGGCCCGCGACAGCGAGGGGGGCCGCAGCAGCGCGATGGTGCCGAGGGCCAGGATGATCAGTGCGACCAGGGCGATGCCGATCAGCCCCTGTTCGTTGTAGACGGCCAGCCAGCTGTTGTCGATCGGCAGCCCGCCGAACGACTTGTCGCCCAGGCCCACGCCGAACCACTGCTGCGCGGTCGTGCGGGGCGCTGCGAGCAGGGCGTCCCAGACCTTGGCCCGGCCGGTGAGGTTGGAGAAGTTCTCCTCGGTCTGTCCGCGCAGGAACCAGCTCTGCAGCGCGGAGCTGAACCCGACCGCGGCCACCGTGGCGCACAGCACCGCCCAGGTGAAGAACCGGCGGGCCGCGGCGCTGGTCAGGACGAGCGAGCCGATCGCCAGCGCGAGACCGATGAGCAGACCGAGCGTGGCCGTGCGGGTGTGGGTCAGCGCGAGCAGGACGAGGGACGGCACGATGATCACCACCGCGCTGGTCCGGTCGGCGCGGTGCCCGAGCACGAGCAGCACGGTCAGGCCGACGATCACCGCGGCGTACTGGGCGATCTGCGGCGGTGTGAGCGGCCACAGGGCGCCGACCAGCCGCCCGCCGTAGAGGTCGGGCAGGGCGGCCCCCGGCGAGATGGCCAGGCCCGCGGCGACCGAGCCGAGCACCGCGAAGTACATCCGGATGTGGTGCCGCACGAAGGTGGTGCCGCCGTCCCACCAGCGGCTGAGCAGCCACAGCGTGCCGGTGAAGAGCGTCAGCCGGAAACACCGGAACAGCGCGCCGAGTCCGGACTCCAGATGGGCGCTGGAGATCACGCTCGCCACGAGCAGCAGCGTGAGCAGGAACAGGAAGGAACTGGACCGGATGCGCAGCCGGAGGTTGAGGGCCAGCGCCAGCGTGAACGCGCCGACCAGGGAGCCCATGGTGACCAGCTGGATGAGGGAGCGGGGCAGCGGGACGATGGTCCTGGCCCCGGCGGAGCCCAGGGTGTTGAGGATCAGCAGCCCCCAGACCGTGCCGACGAGCTTCGGGGCGCCGGGCCGGGCGTCCAGCGCGGGCGGTCCGCCGCGGGCCGGGACTTCGGCCATCTCAACCACCGGCCCGCAGGTCGAAGGTGCTGCCCGTGTCCTGCCGGTACGGCGGGCTCTGCCACTGCCCGGAGTCGAGCACCCGGCTCGGGTCGTGGGCGACGAACTTCCAGGGCCCGACATAGACGTTGTCGTGCCAGCGGTTGTGCTGGTCGAGAGTGATCGCGTCGGCCACCTGCTCGCCCTGGTACGGCGACCAGTCCGGATAGGTGCCGTAGTTGGCCAGCATCGCCATGCGGTCGCACCGCGCCGTGCAGCCGACGACGGAGGGATCGAGCAGGAAGCGGTTGTCGTGGATGTCCACCCGCTGGGTCTTCCACCGGCAGTCGGTGTAGAGCGGTGCGGCGGAGATCGCGGGGCGCGCGCAGCGGTCCGAGTGCGGCACCAGCAGTGTGCAGTCGCCGGAGGAGGTGTTGGCCGGGCTGTTGCAGAACCGGTCGGCGTTCTCCCACAGGGTGATGCCGGACCAGTTGTCCTCCAGCACGTTCCGGTAGATCTCGATCTTGTCGGTGCGGGCGTGGATCCGTGGTTCGCCGCCGGACTCGGACAGGTAGATCGCCGGGTACGGGAAGGTGTCGCCGCGGTCGGCGTACTTGCGGCCCTCGACCCAGTTGTTCCGCCGGATCGTGTTGTTCCGGATGACCGCGTTGTAGCTGGTCTCATAGATCAGCGCCGCACCGTCGTTGCTCTCCAGCAGGTTGTCCTCGATGCGGAAGTCGTTGTTGTTGGTGTCCGCCCACAAGCCGGTTCCGCGGTTGTCGTGCACCCAGTTGCCGCGGATGTCGGCGCCGTTGACCGCCCAGAACTTGACGCCTCCGGTGCAGCCGCAGCCCGGCTTCTGCCGCTCCCAGTCGTCGGTGTTGTTCGCCGTGATCTCGTTGCCTTCGAGCACGAGGCCGGCGAGGGGGGCACCGGTCTTGTACGCGTTCATGCCGTACTGCCCGTTGCCGCGCAGGCAGCTGGCGCGGACCTGCTGGCGGGCACCGGCCATCAGCCCGGCGCCGGAGTTGTTCTGGATCGTGGTGTGCTCGATCACCCAGCCGTCGGCCGAATCGTGATTGACCACGCCCTCGTTCTGCGGCGCGACGAAGCCCTGCACGGTCACGTACCGCAGGGTGACATCGCGGGCGGTGCCGCCGAACGCGTACTGGTTGGTCCTGCGGCCGTCGAGCACCGCGCCCGGCGCGCCGACGTAGCTGTCGCCGTCCTTCGGAATGACCTGGGCGTAGCGGTCCTGTTCGAGGGTGTGCCGGCCCGGCCGGAGCCAGAACGTGGTGTTCGGGGGGCTGCTCCTGGTCTTCGCCGCCAGGTCGCCCGCGACCGAGGGGTCGACGCTCACCGCGCCCGCCGGGGCGCTCGCGGGCCCGGCCGCGGGCTTGGCGCACACCCGGGCCGCCTTCGCCGCCGTGGCCGTGGTCGCGGAGGGCGAGGCGGTCGGCTCCGACCCGGGATCGGGCGTGCTCGTACAGCCGGCCGCCACCGGCACGACCAGCGCCAGCGCGGCCGTCGGCAACGCCCAGCGCCGCCATGTGATCCCCACGTGTCCTCCCTCCTCACTCGCCCCGGAACCCGAGCACGCTGGTGAACTCCCCGGCGCCGTCCGTGAACCCGGTGCCGATGAGCGCCGTGGCGGGCTCCTTGCGGCCGAACCCGGCGGAGTACCAGCCCAGCGGCGGACGGCTCTCGCCGCGGTGCGCCCGCCAGGACAGTTGCCCCGGCAGCTCGAACACGGCGGAGCGGTCCTCGCCGTCGCGGGTCCAGCTGAGCACCGCCCGGCTCCCCACCAGCTCCGCGGCGATCGCCGGGCCGAGGTGGAACGCCAGCCGCACCGGGCGCCGCGGACCGCGCACCTCGTCGACCACCCTCAACTCCCGCGACTCTCCGGCCAGTTCCACGCGGCGGCGGTGCACGGAGGGCCGGTAGCCGTCGTGCTCGGCACACCAGCGGGCCACCCCCGGCGCGGACGGGTCCGCGACCAGGACACGACTGGCGGCGTGGCGGACCCACAGGAACGGGCCGCCCGAGACGGACTGGTCGTGATCGTCAAGGCTCAGGGTGTTGTGGGCGAGCGTCGAGCGGAAGTACCGCCGCCACTCGGGCTGCCCGTGGTAGCAGTACGTTCCCGGGTCGGCGAGCACGTCGACCCCGTCGTGCCGGACCTCCACGGACAGCGCGTCCGCGTGGGCGTGCGCGGCGATGGACAGGAAGCCGTGGGGACCGCCGTCGCAGCGGCACCAGATCTCCTGGGGGCCGCGCAGGATGGTGAGCCCCGCGTCGGCGAAGTGGGCCGGGCGGCTCGCCGGGCGGGCCTTCGCGTGCCGCGGGAGGGGCCGGACGAGGGCGGCGAGCAGCGGGGTGCGCACATCGGTGGCGGTCACCGTCGGCCACCAGTCGAGCCGGCCGAACACGGCGTCGCCGGTGGCCAGGAGCGAGGCCCAGCGGTCGGTGCCGCCGCCGTCCACGACCAGGCCCTGCCCGTCGTCGGCGTCGCCCTGGCGCGGCGGCCGCAGCCGGTTGTCCACGATCGCGGCGAGCGCGTCGGTCATCCGCAGCAGCACCAGGCGGACCGGGTCGGGGACCGGTACGCCTGCGGCGTCCGCCTCGGCCACCGCGGCCAGGCCGAGTTCCAGCACGAGCCCGTGGTACTCGGTGGCCAGTTCACGATTGAGGCCGGAGGGGAAGGTGTTGCCGCGCAGATGCCGCTCCAGCGACCGCATCGCGTCGGCGCGCCAGCGCTCGGAGGAGGGGAACCATCCGAACGCGCAGGCCGCGGCCAACTGCCCGGCGGCCTCGGCGACGACGTGGTTGTTCGCCGAGGACCCCCGGCTGGGGAAGGCGGCCAGCCAGCGCTGGTGGTGCCAGATCTGGGTCCGCGCCACCGGGTTGTCCTCGAACAGCGCGGCCGCGTCCGGCCAACCGTCGAGCAGCCGGCGGATCCACACCCAGGAAAGCAGCCGGATCCCCAGCTCGATGCCGCTGGTCCAGTGCACTCCGCGCAGCGGCGCGTTGGCCGCCCACCACGACCGCAGGTGTCGGGCCACCCGCTCGGCGTACCGCTCGTTCCCGGTGATCGCGTAGGCGGCGGCGAGCACCGTGAGGTACTGGTGCCGCGACAGCTCCCAGATCTGCTTGATGTCCCCGACCACGTCCTCGTCCCGGTACGGGACGTCGAAGGCGTAACCCCCCGGGGCGCGACGACCGGTCTTCGGGTCGTACCACCAGTCCGGCCGGTCGAGGTCGTCGCGGACCACCCCGAAATACTCGACGTGGCCGTACATCAGGCGGTCCGCCTCATTGATGAGGCGTTTCGCGGCGTCCGGCGCGATCTGGGCGATCGTTCCGGCGGGCAGGACCGCGGTGAAGCGCGGGCCGCGCACCCGCGGGCAGTTGGGCGGCGCCGAGCGCCACCGCCGCCTGCGCACCGTGTCGCCCACCCGGCCGCCGATCTCCCGCGGCCCCATCCGCGACAGCCGCCGCACGTACCAGCCCGCGCTCCCGGAACGCACCGTCATCGCGTCCTCGCCAGCGTGACCGGAGCGCCACCGGCCAGGCCGGCCCGCACGGCGAGGGTGGCCGAGGTGGTGGCGACCAGCGACTCCAGCGGCACGGGCATCGGCCCGCCGGTCCGCACCGCCCGGATGAACGCGGCCAGTTCGGCGGACTGGCCCTTGTCCCGGGCCTTGGGCAGCCGCGAACTGACCCACCGCCCGCGGCCGTGGACGGAGGCACGGACGAAGTCGTCGAGCCGCAGCACCTTGCCGTCCGCCACCAGGTCCAGCGTCTCCTTGGGGTAGCCGGGCGCGCCGGTGGTGACGTAGCTGATGGTCGCGGTGGATCCGTCCGGGTAGCGCAGCATGACCTGGAGGTCCTCGGTGCCGGACGGGGCGACCGCGTACACCGAGACCGGATCGGCTTCCAGGAGCCAGCTCACCGTGTCGATGAAGTGGCCGCCCTCGCCGGCGAACCGCGAGCCCTCGGTGCCCTGTTGGAGGTACCAGCTGCCGTGGTCGAGGCGGCCCGCGTTGACCAGGTAGCGCACCCCGGCCGGCCCGGAGCGGGTGCCGAACCGCTTCCTGGCCTCGCGCAGCAGCGGTGCGAACCGGCGGTTGAAGCCCACCTGCAGCCGGTCGTTGCCGGACTCCTCGACCGCCGCGAGGACCGTGGACAGCTCGTCCTCGGTGAGCGCCAACGGCTTCTCCACGAACACCGTCTTGCCCGCCAGCAGCGCCTGCCTGGTCAGTTCGGCGTGCGAGCTGTGGCGGGTGACGACGAACACCGCGTCGATGGACTTGTCACCGAGCACGGAGTCGAGATCGGTGGTCGCCCCGACGAAGCCGAACTTGCGGCGCGCGTTGGCGGCGGACAGCGCCGTGGTGGTCACCACGGTCGACAGCTCCACGCCCTCGCGCCGCGCCAGGTGCGGCAGCAGCATCGACGTCGCGTAGTTGCCCGCGCCGACGAACGCGAGGCGCACCGGTGTGCCGGCGGCCCGGGCCGGTGCCGCACCGCCCTGCCGCTTCACCGCGGGTACGGCCACTGTGGGAGCCGCCGCTTCCCTCGCCTGTCCGGCGTACCGGAACAGCACGGCGACGGCCTTCAGACCGCCGTCCTTCAGGCCCTGGTACGTCTCCACGGCGTCGGCGAAGTCGGCGGTGTGGGAGACCAGCGGCTCCACGTCGACGCGGCCGCGGGCGAGCAGATCGAGGAAGCACGCCAGGTTGCGGCGCTCGGTCCAGCGCACGTAGCCGACCGGGTAGTCGCGCCCTTCCAGTTCGTACTCCGGGTCATAGCGCCCGGGGCCGTAGCTGCGCGAGAACCGGACGTCGAGCTCCTTCTCGTAGTACGCGTTCCACGGCAGGTCCAGGCGGCACTTGCCGATGTCGACGACCCGGCCGCGGTCGCGGCAGAGCCGGGCGGCCAGCTCGACGGGCTGGTTGTCGGCGCCACCGGCGGCCAGGTACACCTGGTCCACGCCGTGGCCGTCGGTGAGTTCGGCGACGGCGCTCTCCACGGCCGCGGACTCCGGGTCGCCGCAGGCCGCGGCGCCCAGGCGCTCGGCGAGCGCGCAGCGCGCCGGGTCGGGGTCGACCCCGACGACGCGGACCCCCGAGGCGGAGAGGAGCTGCGCCACCAGCTGCCCGATCAGCCCGAGGCCGATGACGAGGGCCACGTCGCCGAGGCGGGGCTCGCCCCGGCGCACGCCCTGCAACGCGATGGACCCGACGGTGGCGAAGGCCGCGTGCCGGGGCGCGAGGCCGTCCGGCACCCGGGCGTAGAGGTTCTTGGGCACCCAGTTCAGCTCGGCGTGCAGCGCGTGCTCGTTGCCGGCGCAGGCCACGAGGTCGCCGACCGCCACGTCGTCGATCCCGGTGCCGACCTGCTCGACCACCCCGCACAGCGAGTAGCCCAGCGGCGTGTACGAGTCCAGCCGGTTGATCACCTTCTGGTAGGTGGCGGCCACCCCGTTGGTGGCCACGCTCTGCATGACCTTGGCCACCTGGTCCGGCCGGGAGCGGGCCTTGCCCACCATCGACTTGCCGGCCTCGGACACCTTCATGAGCTCGGTCCCGGTCGATATCAGCGAGTAGGCGGTGCGGACCAGCACACCGCCCGGCTTGCACGCCGGGACGGGCACGTCGAGCACCGCCAGCTCGCCGCTCTTGTAGTTCTGAACAACTTGTTTCACCCGAGCTCCTCTGTGTTCCAACTGTCAACGCCGTCAGGCCGCTTGGCTCTGGCCGGAGCCGGAGGTCGCGCCGCGATACCAGTACTCGAGGGTCAGCACGTGCCACAGGTGCTTGGAGAAGTCGCGCTGCCCGGCGGCGTCCTCGGCGACCATGCGGGCCAGCGCGTCACGGCGCAGCAGCCCGGAGTTCACGAGCACGCCGTCCTGGACGACCTCGCGCACCAGCGGTGCCAAATCCCGGCTCATCCAGGCCCGCAGCGGGGCACTGAACAGGCCCTTGGGCCGGTAGACGATCTCCCGTGGCAGGACCGAGGCGGCCGCCTCCTTGAGGACCGCCTTGCCCTGACGTCCGGCGATCTTGCGCTCGCCCGGTACGGCGAACGCCGCCCTGACCACCTCGACGTCCACGTAGGGCACCCGCACCTCGATGGAGGCGGCCATGCTCGACCGGTCGGTGTAGGCGAGGTTGAGGCCCGGCAGGAACATCCGGGAGTCCGCCAGGCACATGCGGTTGACGAAGTCGTCGAGTTCGTTGTCCCGGTAGGTGTCCGCGTGCTCGGTCAGCACGTCCTCGACCGTGCCGGCCAGGTCCGGGTCGATGAGGCCGAGCAGCTCGTCCTGGTCGTACAGCGTGTAGCTGCGCCGGAACGCGGTCTCCTCCGGCAGGTCTGCGAAGGACAGGAACCGCTTGGCGAAGCGCACCGACCGGTAGCCCCGCCGCGCCGTGGCGACCGGCAGCCGGTCCACGCCCCGGGACAGGCCGCGCCGCAGCGGCCGCGGGACGCGCTGGTAGCGCAGCGCGATCAGGTTGGCGAGGTGCTTGCGGTATCCGGCGAACAGCTCGTCGGCGCCCATCCCCGAGAGCATCACCTTGACGCCGGCCTCCCGGGCGGCCGAGCAGATCAGGTACGTGTTGATCGCGGCGGGGTCGCCGATCGGCTCGTCCAGGTGGTACGTCATGCGCGGCAGCAGGTCGAGCACGTCCGGGGCGATCTCGATCTCGTGCAGGTCGACACCGAACCGCCCGGCCACCTGCCGGGCGTAGCGCAGGTCGTCCGGCATCGCCTCGAACCTGGCGTCCTCGGCGCGGAACCCGATCGTGTAGGCGGAGATGCCGGGGTGGTGGCGGGCCGCCAGCGCGGTCAGATAGCTGGAGTCGAGACCGCCGGAGAGGAAGGTCGCCACGGGCACGTCGGAGAGCAGGTGGCGCCGGGTCGAGTCCTCGACGACGGCCGCCAGGTCGGGCCGCTCGCCGGCGCGGGCCCGTTCCTGGCCCTCGGCCGCGACGTCCCGCAGGTTCCAGAACCGGCCCCGCTCCACCCGCCCGTCGGGCCGGCAGCGCAGCCAGCTTCCCGGCGGCAGCTTCTCCGCCTCGCGGAACGCGCACCGCGAGTCGGGCACCCAGTAGTACAGCAGGGAGGCCACCAGCGCCGCGTGGTCCACCTGGAGCGACCCCCCGGTCACGGCGGCGAGCGCCTTGAGCTCGGAGGCGAACACCAGGCCCGTGCCGCGCCGGAGCAGGAACAGCGGCTTGATGCCCAACTGGTCGCGGGCGAGCACCAGTTCACCGGTGCGCTCGTCGAAGACGGCGAACGCGAACATGCCGCGCAGCCGGGGCAGGCAGCTGGTGCCCCAGCGCCGCCAGGCCTCCAGGAGCACCTCGGTGTCGGAGGTGCCGCGAAAGCGCACCCCGGCGGCCGCCAACTCCGCGCGCAGTTCGGGGGCGTTGTACAGCTCCCCGTTGTAGGACAGGGCCAGGCCCCCCGAGACCATCGGCTGGGCCCCGGTCGCGGTCAGGTCGAGGATGGCGAGCCGGCGGTGCCCGAGGTGCACTTCGCCGTCACCGGCGGGGTGGCTGTAGCGGCCCGCCCCGTCCGGGCCGCGGTGGACGAGGGTTTCGGTGAGCCGGTCGGTGACGGCCCTGCCGTCCGGCCACCGGTACGCGCCTGCGATGCCGCACATCTTCTACCGTGCCTCCTGGTCGCTGTCCGGGACCCGCGAGGCCCAGGTCGTCAGCCGCTCCGTGCGCCGCCGGCCCGCCGCGTTCTGCCGGGCCAGGAGCTCGTCGTGCCCGCGCAGAGCGGTGTGCAGCCCGTCCCACAGCGTGCCGTCGGTCCTGTCGCGCGGGTCGGGGTCGATCAGCACCACACCGATGACCGGAATGCTCAGGTCCGCGAGCTGCCGCGCCACGGTGTGCAGCCAGGCGGCGCTGCCGTGCCCGGCCCGCACCACGAGCACGGTCTGGCCGCCGAGGTGGGGGAGGTCGGTCCAGGCGGTGCCGGGTGCGACCGAGCCGACGCCGAACCGGCGCTCCTGGGGCGACAGCCGCGCGGCGCGCTCGCCACGGACCACGGACGGGCCTCCCGGCCTGTCGTGGTCGGCGGGCAGCGGGTCCGGCAGACCGTCGACGATCACCACGGGCCCGTCCGCCACCAGCGCCTCGGCGAGGTCGAGGGCGATCACGCCCGTGGTGTGCGCACAGCCCAGTTCGAGGAGCGAGACCGCCTCCGCCGAACCGCGCACCGTGCGGGCCAGGGTCGCGCAGAGCCGTTCGCGCGCCGCCCGCACCCGTCCGCGCTGCCACGGCACGCCGGACCGGCGCGGCACGCGGGGCAGTTCCGCGATGACCGAGGCACCCAGGTTCGCCGCGATCTCGCGGCGCAGAACGGGACGGTCGGCCACCACCGTGGCGACCGCGGCCAGCGCGATCCCGACGACGAGGCCGAGGACGAGGCCGATCCCGGCGTCGGTGAGAGCGGTCTTCGGCAGGGAGTGCGCCACCGCGCGCGGGGCGTCCACGATCTGCGTGCCGGCGACGATTTTGGGCGAGCCTGTCCGTGCCTCCGCGGCACGCTGGGAGAAGTCGGCGATCTGGGAGTTGAGTTCGGCCCGGCGGGCGAAGAGCGACTCGATGCTCGCCGAGGCCTTCGGGTCACTGTCCGGAGACCGGTTCCCGATCGCCTTGTTGACCTGGGTGAGTTCGTCCCGCATGCGGTCGCGCTGGTCGAGCAGGGCCTTGGCCTCGGCGTTCGCGGTGTCCTGCATCCGCGTGACGTGGTCCGTGATGAACGCGTCCGCCAGCGCCTTGGCCCGCGCCACCGCCTGTGCGTCGCTGGCCCCGGTCACGTCGATCTGCAACAGGTTGTTGGTCAGACCGGTGCCGTGGTACTCCCGCAGGAAGTCCTCGGGTTTCTCCGGGGAGCCGAGGGAGCGCAGGGCCTGGCCGGCGATCCGCGTGGTGCCGAGGACGGCCACGTCGGTGCGGATCAGCGTTCCGGTGTCGTTCGGCTGGTCCTCCTGGTGGGCGACCAGAAGCTTGGTCACCGCGGCCGGGGGCGCGGGCACGAGGACCGCCATCGCCGCGCCGATCAGCAGCCCCAGCAGCGCCATGGCGCACCACAGGCGGCGGCGCCTGCGCACGGACACCACCAGCGCCTGCACATCGAGGAGCGGAGCGGCGTCCGGTGACTGCGACGTCTTGCTCGTCACACAGAACCCCCGCTCGCGTGGCTGCGTACCGCCGGCGTCGACGCCACGTCGTCCGGGGGGCGGCCGGCGGTCCGCGCCGGACGCATCCGGACCAGGCCCGCGACGACGAAGCCGACGACGTCGTGCCCCGCGTCCGCACACGCCTCGGCGATCCTGGCCAGCTCCTCCGCGGTCCAGCTGCCCGCGCTGAGCACGACCAGGGCGCCGGACTCACTGTCGCGGTCCGGCACCATCGGCTCGGCCACCGGCACTTGCACCACCCGCAGCAGCGGTCCGCTCTTGGCCTCGGCCACGAGCTGCGCCGCGGCCCGGCGGGCCGTCTCGTCGCCCTCCGGCACGACGACCAACAGCCTTCGTGGCGCGGGGAGTCGTTCCCGCAGGCGGTGGCACACCCGCCGGTAGCGGATCAGGCGGCCGGCCTCGTCGTCGGACCGCCGCGGGGCGGGCAGGTCCCAGCGGGTGTCGGTGCCGAGGAGCCGGCGGACCCAGGCCCACGGGCCGCGCCCCTTCGTCCGGTGCGCCGCCCGTTCGCCGGGTACGTCGACGGTGCCGAGCAGCGTCGAGCCGAGCGCTGCGGCGATCTCCGCCTCGCCGCGCAGCCGGCGGTTCATCCGCGCGGCGGTGAGATGGCCGACGACCGCGAGCAGGAAGAACAGCAGCGCCCCGGCGGCGACGAGCTGCGTCCTGGTCGGAGGCGCCTGGCCGGTCGGCCGGGCGGCCGGCCCCATCACGACCATGCCCGCCTTGTTCGCCGCCGGACCGGCCTGGTCCAGCTTCTTCATGGCCGCCTGGAGCGAGGTGCGCAGGTTCTCGAGTTCGGTGCGGGCCTGCACGCTCTCCACGGTCTGCCCCGGATTGGCGGCGTTGGCGAGGTCGGTGATGCGGCGGTTGGCCTCCGCCACCTGCTGCCGCAGCGCGTCGGGCCCGGTGGCCGTGTCGGTGTCGGCGCCGGCGCCCGCGATCCGCGCGGCGAAGCCGACGAACTGCTGGGCCACCTGGTCGCTGAGCCGCTGCGCGCGCTCCGGGGTGTCGGCCGTGCCCGAGATCTTGATGATGTTGCCGTCGGCGGCCGAGGCGCTCACCTGGTCCCGCAGCTTGTCGCCGACGGCCGTCCAGCCGAGTGCGGTGGCCGCCCGGTCGACCACCGCGGAACTGGTCGCGATCCCCGCCTGGGTCAGCAGCTCGCGGTCCTCCCACTGCCCCGGCAGCAGGATCGACACCGAGGCCGTGTAGCGCGGCGGGAAGAGCGCCGAGGCGCCGTAACCGGCGAGCGCGCCCACCAGGGTGAGGAGGGCGAGGAGCCGCCAGCGCCGGCGGAGGATCCGGCCGATGGTGACCAGGCGTATCGTGTCCTCGCTCAACGGCGCCTCCTCCGCCCGCCGTTGACCGGGGCGCCCGCCGCCGGGGGGCGGTCGCCGCAGGCCGCGGCGTAGGCGTCGAGCAGTGCCTTCTGGGAGTTGCGCCAAGAGAGCCGTCCGGTGACGCGCTCCTGGCCGGTCTTGCCCATCAGGGCGCGCTGGTCCGGGTCGTCGAGGAGCCGCGCGACGAGTCCGGCGAACGCGGTCTCGTCGTTGGCGGGCGCGTACAGGGCCGCGTCACCGGCGGACACGCGCGCCTCCCGCAGGTCGAAGGAGACGATCGGCCGGCCCATCGCCATGTACTCCAGGACCTTGTTCATGGTCGACACGTCGTTGAGCGGATTGCGCGGGTCGGGCGAGAGGCACACGTCGGCGGTGGACAGGTAGCGCACCAGGTCCGCGTCCGGGACGCGGCCGGTGAACTCCACCTGTTCGGACAGCCCCAGCCGCCGGGACAGTTCCACCATCGCCTCGAAGGCGTCACCGGCTCCGACGAACACCGCGTGCCAGTCGGTCCGCCCCAGCTCGTCGCGCAGCTTCGCCAGGGCCCGCAGGGCGTAGTCGACACCGTCCTGAGGGCCCATGACGCCGAGGTAGCACAGCAGATGGGGCTTGCCGCGCTTCAACTCCGGCTCGGGCGGCACCGGTTGGAACCGTTCGACGGCGGGCGCGCTGCGCACCACGAAGACGTCCTCGGGCCTGCGGCCACCGCGGCGGATCGCGACGTCGCGGTAGCTCTCGTTCGTGGCGAGCACGACGTCGGCGGCCCGGTAGGTCAGCCGCTCCAGCGCGCACACGGCCCGGTAGAGCAGGTCCTCGCCGCGGTCGAACCGGGAGAGGTAGAGCTCGGGCACCAGGTCGTGCTGGTCGAAGACGAACCGCGCGCCGCGCCGCTTGAGCCACAGGGCGGGCAGGAACAGCAGGTCGGGCGGGTTGCAGGCGTGGACCACGTGGACCGGGCCGACCGCGCGGGCCAGCCGGGCGGTGTGCCACAGCGCCGATCCGTACTCGCGCAGATACCCGGCCGGCCCGCCGGTGGCCGCGCGCAGCGGGTAGCGGTGGATCCGCACCCCGTCGACCTCGGCCTCCGGCTCGGTGTCCCGCTTCTCGCCGCGGGGGCAGATGACGTGCACGGTCCAGCCCGCGTCGCGCAGCGTGGTGCACTCCTGCCACACCCGCCGGTCGAACGGCACCGACAGGTTCTCCACCAGGATCAGCGCGCGCCGGCCGGGCCGGTGGCCGCCGGTCGTGGCGTCCCGCGATGTGTCACCAGACAAGGCCCACGTACCCCGGTTCGGCCCGGCGCGCCTCGGCGTCGGGCATGCGGATGAGATCGATGAGCACCGTGCCGTCGCCGTGCGGAAGCGCCGCGAGCACGGCCGGGTCCCTGGTTCCGACCAGGCACACGTCCGCGTGCCCGAGCACCTCGTCGACGGAGTCCACCAACAGTTGGGCGATGTGCGGCAGCCGGGTCTCGATGTACTCGCGGTTCGCGCCGAGCAGCCGCGACAGGCTCACGTTGGCGTCGTGGATCCGCAGGTCGTACCCCTTGCCCAGCAGTCTCTCCGCCAGCTCGACGAGGGGGCTCTCGCGCAGGTCGTCGGTGCCGGGTTTGAAGGAGAGACCGAACAGGCCCACCCGCCGTCTGCCCGCCCGCTCGACCAGTTCCACCGCGCGCTGCAGGTGCGTGGAGTTGGAGGGCAGCACGTGGGCGAGGATCGGCAGCGAGACGTCGGCCCGCTGCGCCGCGTGGAGCAGGCTGCGCAGGTCCTTGGGCAGGCAGGAGCCGCCGAAGGCGAAGCCGGGCCGCAGATAGGCGGGGCTGATGTTCAGCTTGCGGTCGGCCAGGAACACGTCCATCACCTGGTGCGCGTCCACCCCCAGCGCATGGCACACCGCGCCCAGCTCGTTCGCGAAGCCGATCTTGAGGCCGTGGAAGGCGTTGTCCGCGTACTTGATCGCCTCGGCGGTCGGGACCGGCATCCGGAACACCTCGCCGGGCAGGCCCTCGTACAGCGCGGCCACCACGTCGCCGCTCGCCGGGTCGAGTTCGCCGATGACGGTCTTGGGCGGGTCGAAGAAGTCCCGCACGCTGGTGCCCTCGCGCAGGAACTCCGGGTTGACCGCGACCCCGAAGTCCACCCCGGCCGTGCCCACGTGCTTCTCCAGGATCGGCACGAGCAGGTTCAGACAGGTGCCGGGGAGCATGGTGCTGCGGAACACGACGGTGTGCCGCCCGCCCCGCTCGGCCACCGCGGCGCCGATCTGCTCGGTGACCCGCTCCAGATACGTGGTGCACAGGCTGCCGTTGGGCTCCGACGGCGTGCCCACGCAGACGAGGGACACCTCGCTGCCCATGATCGCCTCGCGGACGTCGACGGTGGCGCGCAGCGCTCCCGTGCGCACGCCCTCGGCGACGAGTTCGCCGATCCGTTCCTCGACCACCGGGGCCCTGCCGTCGTTGACGAGGTCGACCTTCGTCGGGTTCACGTCCACCCCGATGACCTCGTGGCCCATGCCGGCCAGGCACGCGGCCGATACACAGCCCACGTAGCCGAGCCCCAAGACGCTGATCCTCATGTCCCGTTCCTCCCCCCAGGCAGGCGCTGGTGGCCCGCGGTCCGTGCGGGGGGCAAGGGCCCCTCGCGCATCAGTAGGCCCCCTGCCCTTGGAGCACCGCACGCAGCGTCTTCCACAAGATCACCGAGTCCAGGGCGAGCGACCAGTCCTCGACGTACCGCAGGTCGAGGCGGACCGCCTCCTCCCAGGGCAGGTCGCTGCGTCCGCTGATCTGCCACAGGCCGGTGAGCCCGGGCTTGACCAGCAGGCGCCGCCGGATGTCGGGGCCGTAGGCGGCGGACTCCTCCGGCAGCGGCGGCCGGGGGCCGACGAGCGACATCGAGCCGGTGAGGACGTTGAAGAGCTGCGGCAGTTCGTCGACCGAGTACCGGCGCAGCACCGCTCCCACCCGCGTCACCCGTGGATCGCGGCGGACCTTGAACAGCAGGCCGGCGCCCTCGTCGAGGTCGGCCAGTTCGGCGCGGGCCCGGTGGGCCCCGGCGACCATGGTGCGGAACTTGAGGATGGTGAACTCGCGGCCGTCCTTGCCGACCCGGCGCTGGCGGTAGAACGCCCCGCCCCGGCTGTCCACGAGCACGAGCAGCGCGACGAGTGCCATCAGCGGCGCGAAGAGCATCAGCAGGACCGCCGCGCCCATCCGGTCGACGACCTCCTTGACCACCCGGCGGCCCCCGGTGAAGGTCGGCATGCTGACCCGCAGCAGCGGGATCCCGAGCACCGCGTCCACGTGCAGCCGAGGTCCGGCCACCTCCATGAGGACGGGGGCGACGACCATGTCGGCGTCGCTGCCCTCGAGGTTCCACGCCAGGCGCTGCAACCGGTCC
This sequence comes from Streptomyces sp. NPDC045846, assembly GCF_056431605.1. NCBI lineage: Bacteria > Bacillati > Actinomycetota > Actinomycetes > Kitasatosporales > Streptomycetaceae > Streptomyces > Streptomyces sp. NPDC045846. Next base: position 933,600 of record NZ_JBWKKJ010000001.1, read on the forward strand.
GGCGACCAGTGCGGGTCCGGCGTGACCGCGACGACCCGGTAGCCGTCGCGGCGGACGTGGTTGGCGACGTCCGCGAGCGGGCCGACGACCGGCACTCCGTCCACCTGGTCCCCGTCGCACCCGAGACCGTCCGGCGTGCACACCGCCTCCACCTGCCAGCCCAGGTGCGGGAACTTGCGGGTCCGGGTGATCAGGTCCCGCACGGTCTCCGGGCTGCCCGCGGCGAGCACCGGACGCAGGCACCGGCCTTCCTTGCGCTGCTTGTGCAGCCAGAGCCGGAGCACATACCGCTCCGTCATGGTGACGAGCGCGATGGCCGGGATCGCGACGAAGATCCAGAGCTTGATGTTGCGCGAGGTGAGGGCGATGCCGCCCAGCGCCAGCACGACGGCGGCCATGAACAGCGAGCGTCCGAGTCGGCGGAACTCCTCCGCTCCCTGGCCGAGTACGGCCGGAGCCCAGGCCCGGCTCACCGCGAGCGCGCCCAGCACCAGAAGCTCGGTGCCGAAGGCGAGGATTCTCCACTTCTCGTGCCAGTTGGCCGCGTCCCGCACCCCGAAGAATCCGCCGATCGCCGCCACCACGAAGGCGGTGGCCAGGGTGTCGCCGGTGATCACGGTACGTCGGTACCGCTGCTCCCAGTCGATCGCGGGCCGGTCGATCGCCCCGTTCCCCAGACGCCCGCGCGTCGGCGGAAACGGGCTGACTCTTCCGTCCGGCTGTAAAGCAACTTCCAGGTCGCCAGTGGTTCGACGTGTCTGCCGCACAGGACCCCCCAGGTCGCCAGTGGTTCGACGTGCTCGCCCAACACCCGCTCTCTCTCCCCCTCCCGGAAGGCCTGCGCCCCCGCGCAGGACATACCGGCCGTCTTGGTGCAGCGTGGACAACTCACCCCGGCCGCACAGGAGTTACGTCCTGCCGGACCTTCGGAGCACGCGGGAACCCGTCGACGCCTCGGGTGCTCCCCGCACCCAAGGCCCCCTCCCGGGCTCCATGGCTGATCACCCCCACGTCTGGCACCGAGGGCGCGACGGCTGGCTGTCCGTAGCGCCGGACCTAATGATCATTAACGGTCGCCTCGTGCCAGAGCAGCTGAAGCACGGACAACTTAGACCATCGAAGCCAGGATGTAGAGGGGATGTGTGTAATTCGTGGTCAGCTTTGAGACGGAATCCGTTAATCGGTGACCGCCTCCAGATCGGAGCCGTGGCCCTGCCCGCCCGGGGCCGGGTGGCCGGTCCGCGGCCCCGGACGGTGTCGCGGGCGTGTCGGCGCCAGGCCGCCCGGCGCAAGGGGCACGGCCCGTCCGGGCCGACGACGGGGGTGGACCTCTCGTGTCCGGCCACCCCCGGGGCTGGGGGAGGACGACGGTCGGGCCCCGGACGGCCGGGGCGGTGATGAACGTCCCGGTGATGGCCAGATTCCTCCGGACGGGCCACCGGTTCGCGGCATGGATCCTCGGCGAATCCGGTCAACAACCGTGCGGGCGGGCCGACTTGGGCCGTAAGGCCATTGACGGGCGGCGGTGCCCCTCTGCCCCGGGAGCAAGGAGAGGTCACCCCGCGCCGACCCCGGGAGGCACGCCCGCCACGGGCCGGGCGGAGCTGATCCGCGCCCTCAGGCCGGTTCGGGCCGTGGTTCCGGGATGAGCACCGGCGCGCTCTTCGCTTCCCAGGCCCCGGTGGTCCGGATGAAGCCGTAGATCACGGAAGCCATCGCCAGCAGGACGAGCGGACCGAACACCCAGGGGTGGGTGGCCATCCGCACCGGCAAGCAGCCGTACGACACCAGGAGCGCGGTGAAGACGACCGTGCCGTACGCGACGAATCGCAGGCCCGACCGGTCCCAGCCGCGGTCGAAGGTGCGCAGCGCCGCCTCGACGGTGAGCGCGAACACCACACCGGCGACGAGGTCCACGCCGTAGTGGTAGCCGAAGCCCAGCGTGGCGCTGAGGGTGGCGACCAGCCAGAACGTCCCCGCGTACCGCAGGATGCGGGGGCCCTTGCGGGAGTGGATGAAGATCGAGGTGGCCCACGCCGTGTGCAGGCTGGGCATGCAGTTGCGCGGGGTGATCCCGTCGTACGGCACCGGGTGCGGGACGTGGAACGGGGGCGGTGTGTGGGGCCACAGGTTGGCCACCGCCCACTGCACGCCGCCGGTGCCGGAGGCGCCCGGGCCGTAGGCGAAGACCGGTCCGACCACCGGGAAGACCATGTAGACGACCGGCCCGAGGAGCCCGATCAGCAGGAAGGTGCGCACCAGGTGGTGGCGGGGGAAGCGGCGCTCGCTCGCCACGTTGCGCAGCTGGTACAGGGCGACGACGACCGCGGCCACCGCGAGCTGGGCGTAGACCAGGCCGAGGGCGTTGCTCGCGATCGGGCCCGCGGCGTGCAGGAGCCGGCCCGCCAGCCACGACGGGTTGCCCAGCGCGTGGTCGGCGGTCGCCACGTACGGGTCGAGCACGGTCGGGCGGGTCTTCGACGTGATCAGCAGCCAGGTGTCACCGGTCTTGCGGCCGGCCACGAGCAGCAGGCCCAGACCGACGCCCTTCAGGAGCAGGGCGCGTTCCTCGCCGGTACGGCGGGTGAGCGCGAAGACGGCGCAGCCCAGCATCGCCCACAGCGCGCCGTTGCCGAAGGAGTGGTCGGCGGGCACGTCCGCGCCGAGCGCCCACCGGGCCAGCACGAACACGGCGTCGACACCGACCGCCACGCCGGCCGCGATGAACCGCTGCCGCCAGGTGAGCACCACCATCATCAGCGCGAGTCCGCCGTACAGCGGCCCCGGCTTGGGCGGGAAGATCACCTCGCGCGCCTGGGTGGTGATCGGCCCGGGCACGCCGCCGTAGCGACGCGCGGCGATCTCCAGGGCGACGAGGAGTCCGACGGCCACCACGCCCGCCGTGGTCCACCACACCACGCGTGGCCGGCGCCACGCGGCGGAGTCGATGCTGCGGCGTACGCGCGGTATTCGCGGATGCGACCGCGAGTCTGTAGGTATCAATTGTCTGGCCGATTTGGTAGAGGCTGTGATGCGTGGATCACCCCTTGACCGACATGACGTCGTTTCCGGTGAGGAAGGGGTGATGCGGGCGCTTGTCGTGGGGTCGATCATGCCACCGGCCCGATGCGGGAGCTCTGGCGGGATCGTTCGTGCGGTGCCGGGGTGGGGGGAGATCCGGGCGGGCGTGATCGCGCCTCCGGCGGGCGCGGCCGGGATCAGCCGTCCCGGCTCCTGCCGCGCGCCGTCCACCCCCGTGGCAATGCGAGGATGAACGCACCGGCATTGGCTTCACCGCAAAAGTCCAGCTCAGGGGCGGCTCATGGATCTCAATCTGCTACGCGTCCTGGACGCCCTGCTTCAGGAGAACAGCGTGAGCCGCGCCGCCGAGTGTCTCGGCACATCGCCCGCGGCGGTCAGTCGCAGCCTCGCCCGACTGCGCCGGGCGGTGGGCGATCCGCTCCTCGTACGGGCGGGGCAGGGCATGGTCCCCACGCCCCGGGCGCTCGAACTGCGCCAGGATGTGGGCGCGTTGCTGCGCGGCTGCGACAACGTCCTGCGGCCGGGCGCCGGTTTCGAGGCCGTGCATCTCCAGCGCACGTTCACCGTGCAGGCCACCGACCTCCTGCTGGCCGGGCTCGCGGGTCCCCTGACCGACCGGGTCCGGGCGCAGGCGCCGCAGGTGGACGTGGTGTTCCTGCCCGAGTCGCTGGAGGGCGGGCCCGCGCTGCGGCAGGGCACGGTGGACGTGGAGCTCGGCGTCCTCGGCCAGCTGGACCCGGAGATCCGTACCCGGCCCCTGGCACGGAAGACGCTGGTCGGGGTAGCGCGCGACGGACACCCCCTCTTCGACGGGCGGATCGACGCCCGCCGGTTCGCCGCCGCCGACCATATCGGCATCTCCCGGCACGGCAAGCGCCTCGGCCCCATCGACCACGCCCTCGCGGAGCGCGGGCTGCGGCGTCGTATCGCGGTCGTCGTCCCCAGCCACACGAGCGCGATGATCCTCGCCCGGGACACCGACCTCGTCGCCCTCACCCTCGCCGACTGGCTGCCCGGCACCACCGCGGCGCTGGGGCTGCGCACCTTCCCGATCCCCGTCGAGGTGGACCCCGTCGACATCGGGATGGCCTGGCACCCCCGCAACTCGGCCGACCCCGGCCACCGCTGGTTCCGTGACCACCTGGCCGCCGTCCTCACCCCGCCGGAGCCGAGTGATCGCAGCACGCGCGGCTGATCGTCCAAGGACGGTTTTCGCGCCGCCGTGACCACGCATCGGACACCCGCCCGCGGGCGCGTGTCCACGCTGGACGTCTTACGTCTCCTGGAAGCGCTGACCGGCGGCCCGCTCGGACACGCCGACGTCACCCTTGAGGCCGTCGACACCTTCTGGAACAGCCATGTCCGCGCCTGCGCGGCCCGCGCGAGCGACTGACCTCCACGCATCGGACTCCGGGGTTCCGAAGCCGTGGACGTGGCCCTGCTTACACCGCGGGAGGGTGACGGACCATACTGGTCGGGCCCTGATCTCCGACAGAACGATTCCATGGCCAAGAACAGTTCTTTTGCGACCACTGTCCCTGATTCCGTGTGGCTGGGGCGCGGGCGTCATGTGGGGCCTGAGCCCGAGCGTGATGTGCGGCGCAACCTGATCGCTTTGAGGGCGGCGGGGGTGATTGATGATTTCGTGGAGCTGGATCCGGTGGAGGCGGCGGCTTCGTCGGTGTTGTATCCGCGGGGGGAGGAGGCGGATGCGGGTCCGTTGGCGCGGCGGGTGTTCGAGGCGCGGTGGCGGGCCGGTGAGGTGGTGGTGCGGGCGCAGCTGACGCTGTTCGGGGCGGAGGGACGGCGTCGTGAGGACGAGGGTGTGGGCTGGGTGCTGGCCGCGGAGGCGGAGGGTGCGTGGCAGGAGGGCTGGGTTTCGCCTGCGACGGTGTTCTGGCCGGACAGTGATCAGGTCGCCTGGGATCATGACGTGGTGGCGGGGGTGCGGCTGCGGTCGGCCAATGCGCTGCCCCGGGATGATGACGCGTTGCGGCGCCGGGTGCGGGAGTGTGTGCGGGACAGCTGGTTTGTGCATGTGGTGGTGCATGAGGCGATGACGCCGGATGTGGTGGGGCAGCGGCCGGTGTCGGTGTTCTTGCCGCCGGGGTTGCGGCATCGGGTGGTGGAGCACCGGGCGTCGCCGGAGCTGGCGCAGATCGCGGACTTCGCGTTGAAGCGGGAGCTGGGGGTGCGGCTGCCGCGGGGTGGGGCGGTGGTGCTGCCGTCGGCGGGGCTGGGTGCGGATTATGATCCGGGGCGTTTTTCGGTGCGCAATGTGTTCCTGGATGGTTCGGAGCCGGTGGAGTTGGTGGGGCGGATCCGGGAGTTCGCGGTGTTGCCGCGGGCGCTGGATGAGGAGGCGCAGGGGGCGCTGGGGCGGTTGCGGCGGGGCTGGCATCTTCTGACGGAGCAGGAGGAGCTGGTGCATGCGCGGGCGATGGTGGAGCGGTATGCGCAGGCGTTGGAGGCGATGACGGACTCGCGGGACCGTTATCGCGAGGCGGCCGAGGCCGCGCATGCCGCGCTCGCCGAGGCGAGCGGCGGGGAGGGGATGCCGCTGCTGGGCGGCCCGAAGCCCCTCAAGGGTGAGGCGTCCCCGCTCGGCGCCCTCACCAAGGCACTGGGCCGCCTGCGAGGACCGAACAAGTAGAACGACGCCGACCCGTTGCCTCGCCGTCAACTCGCGTAAGCAACAACCGACTTGGCGGCGCGGCAGCGCCCCTTCCACCAGCGACACCCCTTCAGCCCGCTGAGCACCTTCGCCGCCGACCGCGTACCGGCCCTGCTGCTGTCGTCCGGACCCGGTGAGCGCCGACGGGGGCGCGCATGTTTCCGGCCAATGAGTTAGCCGGATGGAACCGTTCCGGGTGGTCGTCGTTCGGGCGCGGAAGGCCGTGCCGCGCAGTCGCGGTGACGGTCACCCCAACGGCCTTCCGGGTGCGGCTCGTTCGGGCCGCGGCTCCACGCTCGGTTCGCCCGCGGGAAGGTGCATAGGCCGGGCGTGCTGCGTGAACTGGTCGGCCGGTCCTGGATGTTCGCCCCAGCGAAGCCGTGGCGGGGGAGCGGCATGGCATCCCGCGGCGGGAAGGCGGCTCCGGCCGCCTTCCCTTTTGCCCGACCTCGCACGAACCGGCCGCCGAGGGTGCGGTCCGGATCAAGAAATCGGTTTCTTTGCCCGGCCCTTACGGAGTTTGATTTCGGCCTCCGTGGCGGACCTCTTGTGGCTCCGCCGAACGCCTGGTTAGGCTCCCGCTCGTTTCGATTCCTGCACATATTCTTCGCAACTTGACCCACTGTGGGGTGGCTGTGCACGAACCGGCGTTCCCGAACGCTCCCGAGGCGCCTTCTCCGTCGGCAGGGCGCCGATGAGCCCCGGCACCACTGCCGCCGAGAGACGGGCGGCCCGCCGCCCGTTGTCCCGAGACGTCCGGCTGTTCTGGTGCGCCAGCGCGTCGGACGCGCTCGGCACCCAGGCATCCGGAGTCGTCCTTCCGCTGCTGCTCCTCGGGCTCGGCCACTCGGCCACCGTGGTCGGTCTGGTCGCGGGGGTGTCCACGGCGGCCGGACTGCTGCTGGCACCGCTGGCGGCCGTCCCGGCCGATCGCGGCGCGCGCAAGCCGGTGATGTTCTGGTCCGCCACGGTCTCGGCGCTGGCCATGGGAGGCGTGACGGTGGCCGTGACCCTGGGCAGCCCGCCGCTCGCGCTGCTGCTCGGCGCGGTCCTGCTGGAGCGGTTCTCCACCGCGGTGTACGAAGCGGCGGCCGCCGGAACCGTGAGCATGATCGCCCCACCCGCCGACCGCCCCCGTGTGGTGGCCGGGCTCTCGGCGGGCGACCAGGGCGCGCTGATCCTGGGCCCGGCGTTGGGCGGCGCCCTCTTCCAGGCCTCCCGCGCCCTGCCCTTCCTCGCGGACGCCGTGTCCTACGCCGTGGCCGCCGGATGCGTACGCGCCTTGCGCTCGGACCTGCGGCCCGCGCGGGAGGCTGATGCGGCGGTTGGAGCGGGGAGCGTCCCGCCCAACTCCCGTTCCGCAGAAGGTGTGTCGGCAGCATCCGGGAGCGTCTCACCAGACGCCCTGTCGGCGGGCGGTACGAGGGAAGGAGCTGAGGGCATCGCCGTCAGCGCGCCCAACTCTCCGTTCGTGGGCGGGGGTTCGAATGGTTCGTCGAGCGTGCGGTCCAATTCCCTTGTTGTGGAAGGTGGTTCACCGGACACGACGACCGGCACCGCCGCCGTCTCGGACCCCGTACCGGTGCAGGATGCCCCGGCGGGCTCGGTCCGCAGCGAGCCTGGCCCGGCGGCCGACCCCGCTCCTCACCCGCGTCCTGTCCGGCGCGTCCTGGACGAGCTCGGTGCAGGGCTCGCTCTGGTGCGTACCTCGCCCGTCCTCCGGCTCATCCTGACCTGGACCGCCACGGTCAACGGCGTGATCGTCGCCCTCTACTACGGCGCCGTCTTCGCCCTCCAGGAGGGGGGCCACGGAGGCGGGCCGATGGGTCTGGTCCTCGCGGTGTCCGGGGCGGCGGGGCTCGCCGGATCGCTCGCGGCGCCGCGGATCGCGGGGCGGATCGCGCCCGCCCGGCTGCTCGTCGCGGTGTCCTGGCTGCTCGTGCCGCTCGCGGCCGGACTCGCCGCCGCCGACGGACCCTGGGCGTACGGCGCGCTGTTCGGCGCGGTCTGTCTGCTGATGCCACTCGTCGGCGTCGTGCTCCAGGCCCGCGCCCTCCAGGAGACGCCGCCCGGGCTCCAGGCCCGCACCGGGGCCGTCCTGGCCGGCGCGGTGGGCGGTTCGGCCGCGCTCGCGCCGGTCCTGGCCGGGGTGTTCGTGACCCGGGCCGGGACGGCCGCGCCCGCCATGGCCTGCGCGGGGTTGCTGGCGGCGCTGGCGTGGCGGACGACCGTCGTGCGGTCGAGGCTGACGGGGGTCGCCTCATGACCGGCCGCTACCAGGTCTACCGGGCCGCGCTGCCCGAGGTGTGTGCCGCCGATCCGAACCGGATGGTGTTCACCGCCGACGCCGACGGCCGCTGCGAGGTGTTCACCTGGGACGCCACCACCCGACGGGCCCGCCAGGTCACCGATCGCCCGCACGGCACGCTGCACTGCGCGATCGACCACGACGCCCACGTCTGGTGGTTCGACGAGAACGGCGACGGCGCCGGACGCTGGCGGTTCCAGCGGTTCGAGGGCGGCCCGGACCTGCCGGGGCTCACGGGTGTGCCCGAGGGCGAGCCGCGCGGACTCGCGGTCGGCGACGGCGCGTGCGTGGCCATGGGGCTGGGCGACGCCCGGTCGACCGCCGTGCACCTGGGCCCGCGCGCAGGCGCGGCCCGCGAAGTGACGCGCGTCGACGGACACGCGACGCTCAGCGGGATCACCCCGGACGGCGGCCTCCTCGCGCTGAGCGGCGCGGCGGGCTCCCCGCGGGCCGTGACCCTGCTCGGCGCCGACGGCGCCACTCGGGCGGTCCTCGGCGGGGACGGAGCGGGCGGACGGCTCTGGGCGCTGGGCTTCGCTCCCGTCGCCGACCGCGCCGAACTGTTGCTCGTGCGCGAGGCCGACGACCGCTATGTGCTGGGGAGTTGGACGCCCGGTGCGGGGCTGGTCCGTCATGCGTGGTGTGCCTTCGACACCGAGCTGACCGCCCGCTGGCACCCCGACGGCCGCTCGATCCTGGTCCGCCAGGACCGGCACGGCCGCAGCACCCTGCACCGCGTCCATCTGGAGCGGCGCACCGTCGAACCCGTACCGACCCCGCGAGGGACCTTGCTGGACGCGGCGCCGCGCACCGGGTCCGACGTCCACGTCCTCTGGACGGACACCGCGACACCGCCGCGCATGATCTCCACGGCGGGCACCCCGCTGCCTCCCACGCAGGGCCTCCCCGAGCGAGTACCCGGCGAGCACACGGAGGTGTGGACACCTGGTCCGGACGGTCCGGTGCACTCGCTGCTCAGCCTGCCCGAAGAGCGCAAGGGAGCGGTGCCCGCGGTGTTCCTGGTGCACGGCGGGCCCGCCGACCACGACCGGGACGCCTACGACGGGGTGGTGCACTCCCTGGTCGCCTCCGGCTTCGCCGTCGTCCGCGTCAACTACCGGGGCTCCACCGGGTACGGGCCGCGCTGGCGCGCCGCGTACGGGCAGGGCGTGGGGCTCACCCAGATCGCGGACCTCGCCTCGGTCCGTGCCGACCTCGCCGCGCGCGGGATCGTCCGCGCCGACGCGACCGGGCTGTGGGGCACGTCGTGGGGCGGCTATCTGGTGCTGCTCGCCCTTGGCGCGCAGCCGGGGTTGTGGCAGGCGGGCGTCGCGGTCAAACCCGTCGCCGACTGCGCGGCCGCCCACCGCACCGCCACCCCGGCCCTGCGCGCCCTGGACGAGCGGCTGTTCGGCGGCACGCCCGACGAGGTGCCCGAACGGTACGAGCGCAGCTCACCGCTCCACTACGCCGCCGCCGTCCGGGCGCCGCTCCTGGTCGTCGCCGCCACCCGGGACGTCAAGTGCCCGCCCGGCCAGGTGCGCGACTACCTCGCCGCGCTGCGGCACGCGGGCGTACGCCACGAGGCGATGTGGCTGGACACCGGCCATGACGGCTACGAGGCCGACGACCACGTCGCCGTCCTGCGCCGCGCGGTGGTCTTCCTCGACCGCGCCCTGCGCACATCCCGCACCACCCCCAAGTCGCCCCGCTCCGACCGGAGCGGGGACAACGGACGGGTGTGCTCTTCAGCACCCGCCGGTACAGGCACCAGCCACACAGAGAGGAGTTTCTGTCATGCAGAAGGACATCATCCAGAACGACCCGCTCGCGGGTGACGAGGAGAACCGCAAGCCGGGCATCGGTATCACGGTCACGGTTCCGTTCCGCAACGCCGAGGACGGCGACGAGGACTGATCCTCGGCCGGCCCGGCGGTTCGCCGCCGGGCCGGCACAGCCCCGGCCCTTCACCCCCGGCCCCTTGGCCCCCGTCCCGTCACGTCTCCGCACCCACCGAGGAGCCGACATGCGTGTCCTGCTGGTCAATATGCCCTGGTCCCCGATCGACCTTCCCTCGCTCGCCCTCGGAATCCTCAAACGCAGCGTGGACGAACGCGTGCCGGGCGCCCGCGCCGAAGTCCTGCACGCCAATCTCGAATTCACCGACTGGATCACCGCGCGCACCGAATTCACCGCCGAGGACTACGAGTACTACTCGCTCTCCTCCTATTTCATGGGCTGCGGCGACTGGGTGTTCTCCTCCGCGCTGTACGACGACCCCACCTGGCGCGACCAGGAGTTCGCGGACGCGATGAAGGGCAAACTCCGGCGGTCGCGGCTGCGCATGTCACAGGAACTGCACCGCCAGGTACCGGAGTTCGTGGAGATGATCGCCCGGCGGATCGTCGAGCACGCTCCCGACGTCGTCGGCTTCACCTCCACCTTCCAGCAGAACACCGCGGCCCTCGCCGCGGCCAAGCACGTCAAGCGGCTCGCCCCGCACATCGTGACCGTCATGGGCGGCGCCAACTGCGACGGCGAGCAGGGCGAGGCCGTCCACCGCAACTTCCCGTTCGTGGACCATGTGATCCGGGGCGAGGGCGAGTCCGCCTTCCCGCAGCTGCTCACCGCCCTCGCCGAAGGCGCGCGGGGCGACGCCCTGTCGGGTGTGCCGGGCCTGTGCCACCGCGATGCCGAGGGCAGGAGCATCGTCAACCCCATGGCCACCAGCCCGCTGCCGCCGGCCACCATCCTGGCCCCCGACTACAGCGGCTACTTCGAAAGCCTCGCCGCGTCCGTGGCCCGCAACTGGGCCGAACCCAAGCTGGTCGTCGAGGGCGCCCGGGGCTGCTGGTGGGGCGAGAAGCACCACTGCACGTTCTGCGGCCTCAACGGCTCGTTCATGCAGTTCCGTTCCAAGAGCCCGGAGGCCTTCTACGAGGAGATCATGGAACTGGCCCGGCGCCACCGGGTCCTGGACATGTACGTCGTCGACAACATCCTCGACATGGGCTACCTCACCACCGTGCTGCCCCGCATCATCGAGAGCGGCTACGACCTGCGGCTGCACATCGAGATCAAGGCCAACATGCGCCGCGGCCAGCTCCGTACGCTCGCCGAGGCCGGACTCATCTACGTGCAGCCCGGCATCGAGAGCCTCAACAACCGGGTGCTCGACCTGATGGACAAGGGCGTCAGCGGCTGCCAGAACGTGCGCATGCTCCGGGACGGCGCCGAGACCGGCCTCTCCGTCGCCTGGAACTACCTGCACGGCTTCCCCGGCGAGACCGCCGAGGACTACGACCCCGTCATCGCGCAGATACCCGCCCTGGAACATCTCGATCCGCCGGTCGACCTCTCCGCGCGCATCGCGATCGAGCGGTTCAGCCCGTACTTCAACCGGCCCGAGCTGGGCTTCGACGGGCTGCGCCCCGAGGAGCACTACCGTTTCACCTACGACCTGCCCGAGTCGGAGCTCTACGACCTCGCCTACGTCTTCGAGGCCCCGCAGCGCGGGATCACCGAGCCCACCGTCACCGCGCTCAACGACGCGCTCGCCGCGTGGAAGAAGCACCACGCGGGCGCCCGCCTCACCCACGCCGACCTGGGCGACCGCATCGTCCTGGTCAGCCGGCGGCGGGCCTTCGACTGGCGGGCCAAAGAACTGACCGACCCGTTCGAGCTGGCCGTCTTCCGCCTCCTCGACCAGCCGCACACCGCCGCCGCCCTCACCCGCAAGGCCGCGGCCCGCGCCAAGGGCGCCGCCCGCGAGGAGAGCGACGTCCAGCGACTGCTCGACTCCTGGCTGGCGCTCGGTCTGGTCTTCACCGACGGCGGCCAGTACGTCCACATCGCGCCCTCGGCCGTCAACGAGGACCTGCTGCGGCTGGACTTCATGCGGCACGCACAGGCCGCGATCGACGCCGCGCCGCGGCCCGAGCCCGTGCGCGTCTGACCGAGCATCAGGAGGACAAGCCCCATGAGCACCGCCCTCACCCCCGCCACCGGAACCCTCACGGTCGGCGCCTGGCGCGACTACGACCCCGAGGCCTGCGCCCTGCCCGGGATGCACCTCGGCGACATCGAACTGACCGGCCCCCTGGACCAGGAGAGCGACCGGCTGTGGGAGCGGGGCGCGCGCCGCGTCCGGCTGCCGGAGACCGTCGACCTCGCCGGGCTCGACGCCCCCGGCGCCGCCGAGCGCGCCGTCCGCGGCCTCGGTCTCGTACGGGACCTGACCGCCCGGGCCATCCTGGTCGAGTGGAAGCTGCGGCTCGCCCCCGACGCACCCGACGACACCTGGCGCAGCCTCAGCCACCTTCAGCCGCCGCGGCGCCTGGAGGGCCCGGCCGACGGAGCCGGTGACCTGCGCCGCTGGCGCGAGGGGCACTACCTCTGCAAGTGCCTGTGGCGGCAGGGCCCCGGCTTCGTCCAGATCCGCGACCGCCGCTGGGGCGACCTGCGCCGCTTCACCGCCGAGGAGCCCGAGTACCAGCAGGTCATCGAGACGCTCGCCTACGGCGCCCCGGCCGCCTCGGTCCCCCAAGCCGTGCTCGCCGACTTCCTGGAGGAGCGCCTCGTCATGCGGGTCGGCGCGCTCGCGTGGTGGATGCCGTACCGGGTGAACCGCTGGATCCAGGAGGCGATGGCGATCTGACAGGCCGCCCGCGGCCGTCGCCCTGGGGCAGCCGCCGAGGGCGGCCCGGGCCGGGGAAACGAGGGACGTACGGGCGCCGGTCTGCTCGGCGGCACGGCCATCAACGTGCCTCGGCAGAACGGGAGTTGGCGAGGGCGAGCCATACGCGGTCCCGGGTGACCGGCAGCTCGGTGAACCGGATGCCGGTGGCGTCGCGCAGTGCGTTGGTGAAGGCGGGGGCCACCGGGTTGAAGGGGCTCTCGCTCATCGACTTGGCTCCGAGCGGCCCGATGGCGTCGGTGGTCTCCATGAAGTGGACCTCGGTGCGCGGCACGTCGGCGTACTGCGGAAGGCGGTAGCGGCGGAACGCGGCCGTGGTGACCTCGCCGCGGTCGTCGACGCGTACCGTCTCGAAGAGCGTCGCGCCGAGTGCCTGGGCCACGCCGCCCTCCACCTGGCCCCGGCACTGCATCGGGTTCATGACCTTTCCGGCGTCGGCGGCGTGGACGCTGCGCAGGATGCGGATCTCGCCGGTTGCGGGGTCCACGGCGAGGCGGAACCACTGGGCGTTGAAGGCGACCGAACGCGGCGAGCCGCCCCAGTGTCCGTCGGCGGCCAGCTCCTCCTGCGCGCCCGCGGCCCGGGCCGCCTCGTGCAGCTCCTTGAGCGTCAGCACCCGGCCCGCGCAGTCGACGGCCTCGGGCCCCAGCACGCACAGATGCCGGGCCACGCCCGTGTGCCGGGCGGCGAAGGTGCGCAGCCGTTCGGCCAGCGAGGTCGCCGCGAGCAGCACGGCCTTTCCGGCTACGACCGTGCCCGCGGAGCCGAAGGCGCCGGTGTCGTGGCGGACGACGTCGGTGTCGGACTGCCGGACCGTGAGACGGTGCTCGGTGGTGTTGAGGGCTCCCGCGGTGATCTGCTGGTGGACGGTGGTGGTGCCGTTGCCGAACTCCGCCGTGCCGACCGCGATGTCGTACGTCCCGTCCGAGAGCAGGGTCACGCGGGCGTCCGCGTAGTGGCCGCCGGGCGGACCGGTCGCGATCATCGCCATCGCCGTCCCCTGCCCGACCAGCCACCCCTCGGGCGCCTCCCCGGAACTGTCGTCCTCGGCGATGGCCCCGCGGACCACCGCGAGGCACTGGTCGAGTCCGTACGAGGCGATGTGGAGGTCCTCCTCCTCGCCGATGGGGCTCGCCATGTGCTCGCCCGGGCCGATGATGTTCTTCTCCCGGAAGACCAGCGGGTCCATGCCGAGCCGGCGGGCCAGCTCGTCCATCACCGACTCGACGGCGAACGTGACCTGCCCGAGTCCGTAGCCCCGGAAGGCGCCCGCGGGGACGACGTTGGTGTAGACCGAGTACGCGTCCACCTTCTTGTGCGGCGCGCGGTACACGGCGAACGACTCGCCCACGCTGTGGAACATCACGGCGGGGCCGTGGTTGCCGTAGGCGCCGGTGTTGGAGACCACGCGCATGCGGATCGCGGTCAGGGTGCCGTCGGCACGGGCGCCCACCTTGATCCCGATGGTGAAGGGGTGGCGGGTGGTCGCTCCGTAGAACTGCTCGGCCCGGGTGTACTCCAGCTTCACCGGGCGCCGCAGTTTCAGTGCCGCCAGCGTGACGATGTCCTCGGTGAGCATCTCCTGCTTGCCGCCGAATCCACCGCCCACCCGCCCGGCCACGACCCGGACCTCGTCCTCGGTCAGGCCGTACAGGGCGCACAGCGCACGGCGCGTCAGGAACGGGGTCTGGGTGGAGGAGCGCACGGTCAGCCGCTCGCCGGTGCCGTCCTCCTTGGGCTCGAAGTAGGCCACACAGCCGTGCGTCTCCAGGCTGGCGTGCTGGACGCGCTGGGTGCGGAAGGTCTCCTCGTGGACGACGTCGGCGTCCGCGAAGCCGTCCGCGACCGAGCCGATCTCGCCGTGCACCTCGCCCGCCACGTTGTTCTCCACCCGGGCGATCCGCTCCCCGGACCCCTTGCCCGCGTGGATGACCGGAGCGCCGGGCGCCATCGCCTCCTCCGGGTCGATGACGTACGGGAGTTGCTCGTAGACCACCTCCACCCGGCGGCAGCCCTCCTCGGCGGCCTGTTCGCTGTCGGCGACGACGGCGGCGACGCGCTGGCCGACGTGGCGGACGGTGTCGTCGAGGACGCGGGTGTCGTCGGGGTCCTCGGTGGGATGCTCGTGGCGGGCGGAGGAGTACAGCGTCTTCGGCGCGTCCTCGTGGGTGAGGACCGCGTGCACGCCGGGCACGCGCAGGGCGGCCGCCGTGTCGATGGAGACGATCCGGGCGTGCGGGTGCGGGGAGCGCAGCAGCTTCATGTGGAGGAGCCCCGGCACCTCGACGTCGAAGGTGTAGCGCGCGGTGCCGGTCACCACCTGGGGGCCCGCCGGCGCGCCGAGACTCCTGCCGACCGCCTTGCCCGCGCAGGGGCGTTCGGTGTGCCGTACGCCGCGTACGGCGTCCTCGATGGCGCGATAGCCGGTGCAGCGGCAGATGTTGCCCTTGAACGCGCGGGGCAGGTCCGCCAGTTTGCCGTCGTCGTGCTCGGTGCCCCGCTCGGCCTCGAGAGCGGCCGTCGTCATCAGGAACCCCGCGGTGCAGAAGCCGCACTGGAAGCCCTGCGCGTCGAGGAACCTCCTCTGCACAGGATGCAGTTCACCCTCCGGGGAGGCGAGGCCTTCGACGGTCGTCACGCGGCGCCCCTTTGCCCGGACCGCCGGGTACAGACAGCTGTGGACCGGCTCGCCGTCGACGTGCACGGTGCAGGCACCGCAGTCTCCCTGGTCGCACCCCTTCTTCACGCCGAACCAGCCGCGCTCGCGCAGATAGGTGCGCAGACACTGGCCGGCGCGCGGCTCCGCGTCGAAGTGCTGGTCGTTGACCTCGATGCCGAAGCTCATCGCTCACCGTCCCTGGAGGGCCGAGTCAGTTCCTGGCGCACTTCCTCGGCGAGGCGCAGCCCCATGTGGTGGCGCCATTCGGGCAGCCCGTGGATGTCGTCGAACCAGTCGGCCTCGCCGACCGCCGCCTCGACGGCCCGCCGCAGTTCGCCCCTGTCCGGAGGGAGCGGGAACCAGAGCCGGAAGGGCCGTACGGTGGCCGCGCTGATCGTCACCGCCAGCGACCCGTCCACGGGGTCGAGCGTCCCGATGACCAGGGCGCCCGAGCGGCCGAGCCCGTACAGCGACGCCTGCCGGAACGCGGTGCGGCAGGCGAGGGCGCGCGCGGGCAGGGTGACCGAGCGCAGCAACTCGCCCTCGTTGAGGTCCTTGCGGCCCGCGCCGGTGATGAAGTCGACGACCTTCAGGCTGCGCGTCGCGCCCGTCTGCGACTGGAGCAGGCACGTGCCGTCGAGCGCGGCGGTCAGCGAGATCATGGGCCCCGCGGGCAGCCCGTTGCACAGGTTCCCGCCCAGCGTCGCCATGTTCCAGATCTTGAACGAGGCCAGGAACGCCCGGCAGCACTGCTCGAACAGCGGCGCCGCCCGCGCCGGGAGCCTGCGCCCGAACCGGTACAGCTGGGCGATGGTGCACGTGGCCGCGATCTCCAGGGATCCGTCCGCCCCGAGGCTCAGGGGCTCCCACCCCATGCGGCTCAGATCCACCAGCCGCCGCAGATGCGGCTGCGGCTCCGAGAACAGGTACGTGCCGCCGCCCAGCCATGCGTCCCCCGGCTGCCAGGGCTCACGAAGCCGTGCGTCCCGCACGTCCGTCACCGTGTTCAGATCCATGTCTCCCCACGCCCTTCGACCACTGCATCCAGGCCAGTGAAGCCGGGGGAGCGGCCTGAAACGACTGGTTCAGCACACGGAAAACGTCCGGCCGGTGGGGCGCGTCCTGGAGGAACAACCAGGGGGATCCGGGGTGGTCAAGGGGCGTCCGGGATAACAATCCGCGGGCTTGGCGGCGCGGTGGGGCGGGGGTCGCCCCGATCCCGGACGGTACGCGGGCGCCCGCCTCGTCCAGGGACGTCGAGGAGGGCGCGCGCGGTCGGGGCGGGTGGTTCAGCGGGGTGCGCCGCCCGCTTCGGCGGCGGTCCTCAGGTCGCTCATCCACTTCTCCAGGCCCTGGGCCAGGATCCGGGTCGCGGCGGGGACGTTCGCGTCGACCTGGGGCCCGGTGTGGGTCTCCTCGGTCCGCACCAGAACGCCGTCCTTGACCTTGGTGAAGGTCCACACGTGGACGCCGTCGATGTGCAGCCCGTCGCCGATCGCGGGGCCGGTCCAGCGGATGCAGGAGTGGTGCTTGATCTGCTGGACGGTCGAGGTGATGTCCAGGCTGGTGGCGGGAGTCGAGGGGTTGGGCGGCACCGGCGTCGTCCACCGGAAGGCCGAGCCCGTCCGGAGCGGGCCGCGGTCGAGGCGCTCGCTGGTCTTGACCGCGGGCTGCCAGGACGGCCAACGCTCCACCTCGGTCTGCAACTTCCAGATGGTGCGCAGGGGCGCGTGGATGACCGCTTCGGTCCGGTAGCGGACCTGGGCGCCAGGGTCGACGCCCTCCCCACGGCAGGTGAGCGCCTTGCCGGGGCGGGGGGCGGCCCCGGCGGGCGTCGCCAGGGTGGCGAGTACGGCGACGGCGAGCGGGACGGCGACCAGGGCGGCGCGGAAGCCGGTGCTGCTCGGGCGGCGGTTCGAGGTGGCGGAGACAGACATGACGTTTCCCCTTGCGTAGGAGGTGTGCGAGTGGTTGGGCGTACGGCCGGAGAGGCCCGCCACGCCCGGGCTTTAGAAGTCTTGCTGTTCGTTAGAAGTTCTAACACTCAGCTGGGGGAGTCGTCAATAACCTTCGTGATAGCCTCTAACTGAAATGGCGGCGGCTGGAGCCGCGACCGTAGCGAGAGGTGGCAGGCCGGTGGCGGACAAGAGCACCGGGACCCCGCGTGAGCGCTATCGCGCGCAGGTCCGGGCGGAGATCAAGCAGCACGCGTGGGAGCAGATCGCGACGGCGGGGGCGTCCGCGCTCTCGCTCAACGCCATCGCCAAGCAGATGGGCCTGAGCGGTCCGGCGCTCTACCGGTACTTCGCCGGACGCGACGACCTGATCACCGAACTCGTCCGGGACGCCTACCGCAGCCTCGCCGACACCCTCCGCGCGGCCGTCGCGGAATCGAAGACCGGTGCCGACGTCACCACCCTGGCGCAGGCAATGCGCGGCTGGGCCCTGGCGGATCCCAACCGGTACTTCCTGATCTACGGCACGCCCGTTCCGGGCTATCACGCGCCCGACGACACCACCGCGATCACCTCGGAGATCATGGCGATGCTGCTCGACGCCTTCGCCGCGCTGCCCGACGGACCCGTGACGCCGTTCGCCGCGCACCTCGAAGAACACCGCCAGTGGGCGGACGGCCACCCCGCCTCGCCCGTGGCGCTCCAGCGTGCGCTGGCCTTCTGGACGAGGCTGCACGGCGTGCTCTCTCTCGAGGCCGCCGGTCACTTCACCGGCATGGGGTTCGACCCCGCGCAGCTCTTCGCGGCCGAACTGGACAGCCTGTCGGCGCGGGGACCCCGCTGACCGCTGGACCGGCCGTGCGCGCTCCCGCACCCTGGTCCCGTGCCCGAGATCGCTTCCTCCCTCCGTGACCTGCCCGGCTCGTGGTTCGCGCGGTCCGACGCGCGTGCCTGGCGGTGCGGGCCCGCGCCCGGTCAGGTGCGGGACTTCCACGCCGCGCTGCCCGGCTACACACCCACTCCGCTGACCGAACTCCCTTTTCTCGCAAGGGAGTTGGCGGTCGACAGGGTGTTCGTCAAGGACGAGTCGGCGCGGCTGGGGCTGCCCGCCTTCAAGGCCCTGGGCGCGTCCTGGGCGGTCCACCGCGTCCTCGTCGAACGGGCCGCCGCCGGAGCGGGGCCGGACCCGGTCACCCTGGTGACCGCCACCGACGGCAACCACGGCCGCGCGGTGGCCCGCACGGCCCGCCTGCTCGGCCAGCGCGCCCACGTCTTCGTCCCGCGCGGCGTGCACCCGCTGGCGGTGTCCGCCATCGCCGCCGAACAGGCCGAGGTCACCGAGGTCGCGGGGCCGTACGACGAAGCGGTGCGCCGTGCGGCCGAGATGGCCTCCGGAGCAGACGCGGTGCTGGTCCAGGACACGGCCTGGCCCGGCTACGAGCGGATTCCCGGCTGGATCGTCGAGGGCTACTCCACCCTCTGCGCCGAGATCGACGAGCAGTTGACGGCCGCCGGGGTCGGCGAGGGGCCCGGCCTCGTCGCGGTTCCGGTCGGCGTGGGATCACTCGCCCAGGCCGTGGTCACCCACTACCGCAGCCGCCCCCACGGGCACGCCCCGGCGCTTGTGGTGGTGGAACCGGAGGCCGCGGCCTGCGTGCTGCGGAGCCTCCGGCTTGGCGCGCCGGTCGGCGTCACCACCGGCGCGACCACGATGGCGGGGCTGAACTGCGGGACCCCGTCCAGCATCGCCTGGCCCCATCTGCGCGACGGACTCGACGCGGCCGTCGCCGTGACCGACGCCGACGCCGCCCGCGCCGCGGCCAGCCTCGCGGAGCTCGGCGTCTCCTCGGGGCCCTGCGGTGCGGCGCCGCTCGCCGGGGTGCGGGCGATGCTCACGGGCGTCGGCGCCGACGCCCGCCGTGCGGCGCTGGGGATCGGGCCGGCCTCGGTGATCGTGCTGCTGAGCACCGAGGGCACGGCCGCCAACCCGCACGCGACCTCCGGTCGGACGACGGCGACTTGAGCTCACCTTGATGCCGGGGCCGGACAGGGCGATGCTGACCTGGCACGCTCGGGCGGCCGGGGGCGCAGGCCCGCGCCCCCGGCCGCCCGCTCAGCCCGAGGTCGTGCCCCGCTCACCCCGCCGCCGCTGGGCGTGCAGCTGACGCTGGTGGTCATCCGCCGTGACCGCGCGCAGTCCGGGCACCCGGCGGGGTGCGCCGTCCTCGCCGATGGCCACGAACGTCAGCCGGGCGGTGGCCACTTCGGCGGTGGGCCCCGAGGCGTTCCACCGCTCGGCGCTCACCCGTACGCCCACGTCCATCGAGGTGCGGCCCGCGTACTCCACGCAGGCGCGCACGCTCACCAGATCGCCCGCGTGGACGGGCAGCAGGAAGGTCATCCGGTCGACCGAGACGGTCACCGCGGGGCAGCCCGCGTGGCGTCCGGCGGCCGCCGCGGCGGCGTCGTCGATGAGTTTCATGATGACGCCGCCGTGGATGGTCCCGTACAGGTTGGTGTCGTGCTCGCTCATGATGTGGGCGAGCGTGACGTCCGAGTCGGCCGGGGCCTTGTGGGCCGGGCGGCCGGTGATGGTGTCCACGTCACAGTGCCTTTCAGTGCGGGGCGGGGAGGTGGCGCCGGGCCGCGCGGGCCGCCGCCGTCATCCGTTCCAGGGCCGGGCGGACCTCGGCCCAGTCCCGGGTCTTCAGACCGCAGTCGGGATTGATCCACAGCCGCTCGGCCGGTACGGAGCGCAGGGCCCGGGCGATGAGGCGCGCGGTCTCCTCCTCGTCCGGGACGCGGGGCGAGTGGATGTCGTACACGCCCGGGCCGACCTCGCGCGGATAGCCCGCCGCGGCCAGCTCGTCCGCCACGCGCATGTGGGAGCGGGCCGCTTCGAGGCTGATGACGTCAGCGTCCAGGTCGTCGATGGCGGAGAGGATCTCCCCGAACTCGGCGTAGCACATGTGGGTGTGGATCTGGGTGTCCGGGCGCACCCCGCTCGTGGTGAGGCGGAAGGCCTCGGTGGCCCAGGCCAGGTAGGCGGGGCGGTTGGCCGCCCGCAGCGGCAGCGTTTCGCGCAGGGCCGGTTCGTCGACCTGGATCACCGAAGTGCCGCTGGTCTCCAGGTCGTTGACCTCGTCGCGCAGGGCCAGGGCGACCTGGTGGGCGGTGTCGGCGAGCGGCTGGTCGTCGCGGACGAAGGACCACGCGAGCATGGTGACCGGTCCCGTGAGCATGCCCTTGACGGGACGGCCGGTGAGGGACTGGGCGTACGCCGTCCAGCGGACCGTCATCGGTTCCGGCCGGGAGATGTCGCCCGCCAGGACCGGCGGGCGGACGTAGCGGGTGCCGTACGACTGGACCCAGCCGTGCTGCGTGGTGAGGCAGCCGGTGAGCCGTTCGGCGAAGTACTGGACCATGTCGTTGCGTTCGGGCTCACCGTGCACCAGGACGTCGATGCCGGTCTTCTCCTGGAAGGAGACCACCTCGCGGATCTCGGCCTCGATGCGCTCCTCGTACGCGCCGGCCCCGATGCGTCCGGCGCGCAGGTCGGCGCGGGCGGTGCGCAGTTCTCCGGTCTGCGGGAACGAGCCGATCGTCGTCGTGGGCAGCGGCGGCAGCCGCAGCTGGGCGTGCTGGGCGGCGGCCCGGTGTGCGTACGGATGGGCGCGGTGGGTGTCGGCGTCGGTGACGGCGGCGGCCCGGGCGCGCACCGCCGGGTCCCTGGTGACGGCCGAGGCGGCGCGGGAGGCCAAGTCGGCCCGGTTGGCGGCGAGTTCGGCGGTGATCGCGCCCGTTCCGCCGGTCAGGCCGCGGGCCAGGGTGACGATTTCGGCCGTCTTCTGCCGGGCGAACGCGAGCCAGCGGCCGATCTGCGGCTCGATGCCGCGTTCGGCGGCCGCGTCGAGCGGGACGTGGAGCAGCGAGCAGGAGGCGGCGACGTCCACCCGGTCGGCGAGGCCGAGCAGCGTGGCCAGGGTGGACAGCGACCTCTCCAGGTCGTTGATCCATACGTTGCGTCCGTCGACCACCCCCGCCACGAGCCGCTTGCCGGGGAGCCCGCCGACCGCGGCGAGGTCGGCGAGGTTCGCGGCGGCGGGCCCGGTGAAGTCCAGGGCGAGCCCCTCGACGGGTGACTTGGCGAGCACCGCGAGCGCCTCGCCGAGCCGGTCGAAGTAGGAGGCGACCAGGAGCTTGGGGCGGTCGGTGAGGGTGCCGAGCTCGCGATAGGCGCGGGCGGCGGCGTTCAGCTCGGCGGGGGTGCGGTCCTGCACGAGAGCGGGCTCGTCCAGCTGCACCCAGGCGGCACCCGCCGCCCGCAGATCGGCCAGCACCCGCGCGTACACGGGCAGCAGCCGGTCCAGGAGGGTCAGCGGCTGGAAGTCGTCGGCCACCCCGGGGGCGGGCTTGGCCAGCAGGAGGTAGGTCACCGGACCCACGAGCACGGGGCGCGGAGCGTGTCCGAGTGCGAGGGCCTCTTCGAGTTGCCCGACCTGCCGGGAGGAGTCCGCGGTGAACACGGTGTCGGGGCCCAACTCCGGCACCAGATAGTGGTAGTTCGTGTTGAACCACTTCGTCATCTCCAGCGGCGCCGCGTCCTGGGTGCCGCGCGCCATGGCGAAGTAGCCGTCGAGGGCGCATCCGCCGCCCTCGGCGGACCGGGAGACCGGGGAGCGGTCGGCCGAGGCGGCGGCGCGGTGGCGCTCGGGGATCGCGCCCACCATGACGGTGGTGTCGAGGACATGGTCGTAGTACGAGAAGTCGCCGGTGGGCACTTCGGTGATCCCGGCGGAGGCCAGTTCCCGCCAGTTGGTGCGGCGCAGTTCGGCGGCGGTGCGCCGCAGTTCGTCGGCGCCGACGCGGCCCTTCCAGTAACCCTCGACGGCCTTCTTCAGTTCCCGGTTCGGGCCTTGCCGGGGGTAGCCGTACACGGTGGCGTGGGTCTCGGCGGCTGTGGGCTCGGTTGCCACGAGTCTCTCCTTCGCGAGCTCTTCGGTGGAGCGAACCCGGGACCGGGCGAAGGCGCGAAGGGACGACGGACCGAAAGGCGCGGCGCATGTGCCGTCACCGTCGGTGCGTACGCCGACCCGCCCTCGAGGTCACCGGGATCTCCGCGCGCGATCGGTCGCGCACGGGCAGTGGCAGGTCTTCGGACTCGCGGGCACGCCTCGTGACGTACGAGGCATCTACTGGCCGTCGCTTCCCAGGCCCGGCCGGGCCCAGTGCGTATGACGGCGGTCGTTCCCGCTCACCGCTGCGGGGCAGTCCCGGATTCCCACCGGGTTCCCTCTTGCGACGCATCCCGCCTGGCGGACGGGGCGAACCAGCTGCACCAGCAGCCTAGATGCTCGACCGGCGCCCCGGGAACCGCATTTCGGCGGCCCGCGCGGTGAGCTGCGGCACGTGGCGGCCCTGGCGGCGCCACACCGCGCGTCCGGCGCCGGTCAGCGGCTCCCGGTGAGGACCCGGCGGGCCAGGGTGAGTGCCGGGTCGCGGCCGTGGGCGAGGTCGTCCTCGGTGAAGACGGGGGTGCGCAACTGGGGCGGGATGCCCGGGCCGTCGAAGCTGTGGCCGGCGCGGTCGAGGTACTTCTCGTTGGGCAGGACGGCCGCCCAGTCCTTGGCCAGGGGGCGGAACAGGACGTCGGAGAAGACTCCCTGAGTGTTCTCGCCGATGCGGGTCACCCGGGGTGCGCGGCCCATCAGCGCCTGCGTGAACGTCTCCGCGGCGCTGACGGAACTCCCGCTCGTGAGCAGCGCCACGGGCCCGGTCCAGCGCGGGGCCGGGGCGGGGTGCACGACGATCGGCTGCGGGCGGGTGTAGCGGGCCGGATCGTCGGGGCCGTCGCGGGCGACCTTCGTGTAGGCCGTGTACGCGCGGTCGGTGAGGCGCGCGGCGATCCGCAGGCCGAGCGCGTCGGAGCCGCCTCCGTTGAGACGGCAGTCGATCACCAGGCCGCGCGGTCGGGCCGCGGGGGCGCCGGGCGGGATCAACGCGTCCAGGGCCCGGTCGAGTTCGGCCGCCTGCTGCTGGTAGCTGTCCCCGGCGGCGTACCCCTCGAAGGAGTCGATCCTCAGGTAGCCGACCCGGTCGGGGAGTTCGCCGACGACGAGCTTGCCCTGGCCGAACGTCCGCACGGGGGCCACGAGTTGGCGGGCTACGGCCTCGGCCGCCCGCCCGCGCAGCTCCGGGGTCGGCACCCTGGTTCCGGGCCGCAGCCCGAAGTAGACGGTCCTGCCCTCGTGGATCAGCGCCGTGTGGGCGTCGTGCAGCGGGCGGATCATGTCGGTGAGGATCCGCTGGAGCTCCGCGTCGGTGGTGCCCGGCGTGACGAGGGGGCGGTAACGGTCGCGGACCGCCTGCCAGTTGACGCCCTTGGCGGCGAAGAAGGGGTAGTTCTCCGCGAAGGTGGCCCAGAAGCGGTCGAACACCGCGAGCGGCCCCTCCTCCGCGGGCCGCCGGCACCGCTCGGGCAGGGCGGGCAGCCGCTTCAGATGACGTACGCCCGCCGCGTCGTCGGGCGCGAGGACGGCGTGCCCGTGCCCGTCGGGGGTGACCGTCATCGTCGCGACCGGGCCCTCGCCGTAGCGGGTCGCACCGGCCGGTCCCGGGGCGCCGACCTGGTCGGCGGTGACGGCGCCCGGCAGACAGCTGACCCGGGTCGTGTCGTACGTGGCGAGCTTCCCGTTCCCGATCGTCACCAGGGTGCCGTAACCGTCCATGCGCCACACCCCGTCCAGCGGCCCGCGCCCGGACGGGGCCGCGGACGCCGTACCGGCCGCCGTGACCGCCAGGGCGAGGGCCAGCGAGAGCGCCGCCGCCCGGGACGACATCCGTACACGCACCATGTGTGAGCCCCTCCCCGTGCCAAACCGACGATAGCGGCGGCCCCCGCCGTGGACATCGCCCACACGGGTCGACCCCGCCCTCCTTGAGCAGGAGCGATCCGTGGTGGAACGGAACGTGAGGAGGATGGACACCCTAGGCTTCCCTCTGGCATCCGGCCCCCGATCCCAGGAGCGCGCACCGTGTTCGACCTTGCACCGGAGTACCCGTACCCCGACGGCCACCGGCCCGACGAGGCGCCCGCGCCGCACGCGCTGCTCGCGCCCGTGACCGGCTTCCTGGGCACCTGGTACGGCCGGGGCGAAGGCGGATATCCCACCCTCGCCGGGGACTTCGCGTACGCGCAGGAGGTCACCTTCAGCCACGACGGCCGCCCCTTCCTGCGGTACGAGGCCCGCGCCTGGCTGCTCGACGAGGACGGCGCGCCCCTGCGGCCCTCGGCGCGCGAGAGCGGCTGGTGGCGGCTCCAGGCCGACGGCCGGGTGGAGGCCCTGATCACCCAGCCCACCGGCATCGCGGAACTCGCCGTCGGCACCGCCACCGGGAAGACGGTCGACCTCGCCACCGACCAGGTGGCCCTCACCCCCACCGCGAAGGAGGTCACCGCCACCCGCCGCCGTTACGAACTGACCGACGACTCCACGCTGGCCTTCGCCCACGACCTCGCGGCGGTCGGCGAGCCCCTGCAACACCACCTCTCGGCCGTTCTGCGCCGCAGGGCCTGACCCGCCGCGGTTCAGCAGGGCGTGGAAGGCCCCTTCTGGCGGTTCATGTTGTCGTTGGACATCCAGCCCGCCGTATCGGTGCCCGCCACGCGGACGTAGGTCCACCGGTTGCCCTTGGCGTTGGTCACGTAGCAGTGGTACCAGAGCTTCGTGCCGGACTTGGCGAGTGAGACGGAAGGGCAGGCCTGGTACGGGCCGGTCTGCAGGTGGTAGTCCCCGGCCATGTATCCGTAGGAGCCCGGGGCCGGGTCCTTGTGGCTCCAGCCGGTGCAACTCGTCGACACCGGGCTGGGTTTGGCCGACGCCGAAGCCGAGGGCTTGGCGCTGCTCGCGCTGCTGCTCGGTTGCGCCGAGGCGCCCGGTCGCGAGGGGGAGGCCGACGCTCTGTCGCCGGGATGCGCGGACCGCGTGGCGTCCGGGGTGTCCGCCGCGCCGCCGGCCAGGCTGGCCGCGCTCGATCCGTCGCCGTCCGGGGAAGTACGGGCGCCCGGCCCGGCGGCCCGGGTTCCCCCGCCGGCTGGCTTGTCGTCGCCCCCGCCCGCCAGGGCGTAGGCGATCCCGCCTCCGGCGAGCACCACCGCGGCCGCGGCCGCGACGACCGTATGGCCGCGCCGACGGCCCCGACCGGCCGCGGGCCCGTGCACGGAGGCGTCGTGGTGCTGCGGCACGCTGGGCGCGGGGTGGCCGAACTGCGGCTGGGGCTGTATCTCGGCCAGGGGCAGCGGTGGGGGCGGCGGGCCGAACCCGGCCGGGGGCGGCGTGGGAGCGGGGGCCGGGGCGAGGCTCACCGTGCCGTGCGCGGCCACCTCGTCGAGCAGCCGGCGCGCCTGCTCGGCGGTCGGCCGGTGCTCCGGCTCCTTCGCCATCAGGGCCTGGAGCACCGGCGTGAGCGCACCCGCCCGCCCGGCCGGGGGCAGCGGCTCGGTGACGATCGCCGACAGCGTGGACCACACCGACGTGCGGCGGAACGGCGAAGTGCCCTCGACCGCCGCGTACAGGGTCATGCCGAGCGACCAGATGTCGGAGGCGGGGCCGGGCTCGTGGCCCTGCGCGCGCTCCGGCGGCAGGAAGTCGAGCGAGCCGACGATCTCGCCGCTGCGGGTGAGCTTGGCCATGGCGTCGTCGCCCGAGGCGTCCATCGTGGCGATGCCGAAGTCGGTCAGCACGACCCGGCCGCCTCGCTCCAGCAGGATGTTGCCCGGCTTCACGTCCCGGTGCAGCACCCCGGCCCGGTGTGCGGCGTCGAGCGCGTCCATCAGCTTCGCGCCGATCGCGGCGGCCTCGCGCGGGTCCAGCGGGCCCCGCTCGGTCAGTACGTCGTCGAGGGAGGGGCCGTCCACGAGCTCCATGACGATGACCGGAAGGCCCCGCTCCTCGGTCACGTCGTGCACGGTGACGACGCCGCTGTGCCGGATGCGGGCGGCGGCCTGCGCCTCGCGCCGCATGCGGGCGCGCAGATCGGCCAGTTCGGGAGCGGACACGTCGGTATAGGCGCGCAGGATCTTGACGGCGACCTCGCGGTCGAGCATCTCGTCCACGGCGCGGGCGACCACGCCCATGCCGCCGCGGCCGATCGTCGAGGTCACCCGGTAGCGGCCGCCGAGTACCGTGCCGATCAGCGCCCCGTCGTTCTCTTCCCCCGCTGGCACCCCATGCTCCGTTCCCTGGTGGCCGTCACCGCACGGCCTGGCGGCACCAGAGTAGACGTACGGACACGGGCTCCCACCAGCGGCTGCGGGACCGCGTCCGCCGGGCGTCCGGGCGCCGCGGACAGGCTCGCGGGCGCGGGTCAACCCCCCTTCGCCCAGGGCCTGTCGTCCTCGTCGCGGTGGCGGGTCGAGACTGGTTCCGGCCTCGGGCGGGGTGCGTGCGCGTCCTGTGTCCAGGGTCGTTCACCGTCCTCGGACAACCCAGGGAGCTGCACGAGGGCCCCGCGTGCGCGGCGGGCGCGAACCCGGCCGCGGTGGCGAATAAGGCCACCACCCCCGGCGCGATCGGCTCGGCCGCGCCCGTTCCCCCATCGATGGGCCATGACCGTCGTCCCTCCGATCCCGGCCCACCGCCCTCCACGACGGGGCGTTATGACCACGTGAGAAGCATCGACGGGGTCTCGCACAGCACACAAGACGCGGCCGGGCATCTGGGACGCCGGGACGAAGAACCCGCCGTGACCTGCGTAGACACGGAACTCTGGGGCGGGGTGGCCACGAGAGTGGCCCCGAGGACGCGGCGGGGCGCGTCGTCCGCCGCCGCCCGGCCCCGGGTTTGGCTTTGGCCCTGTTGGCTACCCGGTGTGATGAGGCCTCCACGAAATCTCCCTCGCGGGACGGACGAGAAGAGGACGGTCAGGCATGAACAACCGGCTGGGATTGGGGCTCGCGGTGGGCGCGGGCTATCTGCTCGGGCGTACGAAGAAGGCGAAACTCGCCTTCGGTATCGGGACACTGGTCATGGGCAAGCGCCTGCAACTGAGTCCGCGGGCGATCGCGGACTTCGCGGCGGCCCAACTGGCCGACAACCCGCAGTTCAAGGAGATCGGCGACCAGTTGCGCGAGGATCTGCGCGGAGTCGGCAAGGCCGCGACGGGTGCGCTCCTCAACCGGCAGATCGAGGGCATCGCCGACCGCCTGCACGACCGCACGCAGGGCGTGCAGGACCGCATCTCGGGCGTGGTGCCGGACATATCCGGGTCGGCGCGGGACGACGAACGCGACGACGAGGACGGGCTGGACGAGGAGGACGAGCCCCCGGCCAAGTCGTCGAGGTCGTCGAGGTCGTCCGGGTCCTCACGCTCGGCGTCGAGCAGGGAGGGCGGGTCGTCGGCGAAGTCCCGCTCGACGGGACGGACAGCAGCCAAGTCGCCCTCGGCCAAGGCGGGTGCGGCCAAGAAGACCGCCAAGTCCGTGCAGCGCACGGCCAAGCGGGCCCCGGCCAAGAAGACGGCGAGCCGGCGCCAGGGCGGTGACGACCGTGGCTGAGACGAAGATTCCGCTGACGCAGAGCCCCGCGGCCGACCGCCTGAAGCAGGAGCTCCAGGCCTATCTGCTCGCCCAGGGGGAGCGCCTCCTCGTGGGCGTGGGCCACAAGCTCGGCGAGACCACGGGCAAGCTCAACGACATCGCCGAGGGGCGCAGTCCCGGCTTCGCGAAGCTGGCGCTCGAAGGCGGCCTCAAGGTCGCCGAGGGCAAGGGGCCCGTCCGCGCCGCCGTGGAGATGGGTGCCTCGCACCTCAAGGACAACGCGAAGGAGATGTTCAAAGGGCTGGGCGGCAAGCGCAAGAAGGGCGGCTCCGGTCGCAAGCCCACCGTGATCATGGAGAGCGTGGACGTGGGCGTCCCGGTGCGCGAGGCCTACGACCAGTGGACCCAGTTCCAGTCGTTCGCCACCTTCGCCAAGGGCGTCAAGAGCGCGACCGTGGCCAACGACACCACGTCGGACTGGAACGTCAAGGTCTTCTGGTCCAGCCGCAGTTGGAAGGCGCACACCACCGAGCAGGTGCCGGACGCGCGCCTCGCCTGGACCTCCGAGGGCGCCAAGGGCACCGTCAAGGGCGTCGTCACCTTCCACCGGCTCGCCGAGAACCTCACCCGCGTGCTGCTGGTCATGGAGTACTACCCCAAGGGGCTGTTCGAGAAGACCGGCAACATCTGGCGCGCCCAGGGCCGCCGGGCCCGGCTCGACCTCAAGAACTTCGCGCGCCACATCGCGCTGCGCGGCGAGGCCGAGGGCGGCTGGCGCGGCGAGATCAGGGACGGCGAGGTGGTCGTCAGCCACGAGGACGCCGTCGCCGAGGAGGAAGAGGAGCGCGAGCCGCAGGAGGGCGAGGCCCCCGAGGCCCAGGACGACGGCGAGGACGAGGCCGAGCCGGAGGAGCCGGAGGAGGAAGAGGACGGGGCCGAGCCGGAGGAGGAGTACGAGGACGAGGCCGGGCCCGACGAGGAGTACGAGGCCGAGCCCGAGCAGGAGTACGAGGCCGAGCCGGACCAGGAGTACGACGAGGAGTACGAGGACGAGCCCGAGCCGGACGTCGAGGAGGAGGACTCGGAGGAGGCCTCGTCCGCGCGCAAGCGCCGCGCCTACGCGGGCTCGCGCAGCGAGGGCCGCCGGTGAGTGAGCGGCCCCGGACCGCGCCGGCTCCCTCTTCGAAGGAGAAGCATCTGATGGCACGTCACATCTGGCGCTGACGCGGGGACATGGACCAGTGACCGTGAACGAGAAGGACCGCAAGACCCGGTTGACCGTGCTGGTGGCGCTCGGGGCCAATCTCCTCATCGCCGCCGCCAAAGCGGGCGCCGGGGTGCTGGCCGGGTCGCCCGCCCTGCTCTCGGAGGCGGCGCACTCGGTGGCCGACAGCATGAACGAGGTCTTCCTCCTCGCGGCGCTGCGCCGCAGCCGTCGCCCGGCCGACCAGCACCACCCCTTCGGCTACGGCAAGGAGCGCTACTTCTGGTCCCTGCTCGCCGCCGTCGGCATCTTCGTGATGGGCGGCTGCTTCTCCTTCCTCCAGGGCGTCGACGCACTGCGTTCGGACCACCAGGAGTCCACCGCCGGGTACGTCGCCGGGCTGTCCGTGCTCGGCGTGGCGCTGGTCGCCGAGGGCGGCTCGCTGCTGCGCGCCCTGTACCAGGTGCGCGGCCGGCGCGGCGCCGGGATCGGCGACGACCCGGCGCTGCGCACGGTCGTGGCGGAGGACGGCACCGCGGTGGTCGGCGTGCTGCTCGCCGCGGCGGGGATGGCGCTGCACATGGCCACCGGCCGGGCGGTCTGGGAGGCCTCGGCGTCGCTGTGCATCGGGCTGCTCCTGGTGTACGTGGCGTACCGGCTCGGCAAGGAGGCCCGGGACCAGCTCATCGGCGAAGCGGTGGATCCCGAACTCCGCGACAGCATCCGGGCGTTGCTCGACGAGCAGCCCGAGATCGACTCCGTGGCCAGTCTGCTGACGATGCGGCTCGGCCTCGACTCCACCCTCGTCGCGGCCCGGGTCGACCTGCGGCCAGGGCTCGACAGCGAGGACGTCGAGGTGGTCTCCGAGCGCATCAAGGCGGCCGTGGTGAAGGCGTGGCCGGAGGCGGACCAGGTGTTCCTCGACATCACCGAAGCGCCGTCGAGCCCGCCGGAAACGCCTGCCGCCGTGCCCGGCGCTCCGGTCGCGCCCGGGCAGGAGTCGGCCGGATCGGCTTGAGGGCGGCGTTCGGTGGCGCGGCAGCCGGGGCCCGACCGAAACCAGTCGGCTTCGGTCAAAGGTTTCCAAAAGATCGTCTAGGGTCTGTCGGAAACGTCTGCACGACACCACGGAGTCTGCTGTGGAACCGACACCGACACCGCCGTCCCCGGGTCCCGAGAAGTCCGGCCACCTGGTCGGTCTCTTCTGGATCGACGCGGAGCACGTCCACCTCGGCGCGCCCGGCGCCACCACGGGCCCGGCCGTGCTGCTGACGGCCGGTTCCCTGCTGGTCACCGGGCCCGAGCCGAGGCAGTGGCCCTGGTCCGAGGTGGCCGCCCTGGAGGTGACCGGCGCGCCGGTCCGCTCGACGGGCGCGCGGTGGGCCGGCCGCGCGGCGTCGGTGGCCGCGGCCGCCCTGGACATGTGGGTCCCGGACAGCCCCGAAGAGATGACGGTGGTGATCACCGCCGGGGACGGCCGCTTCGAGGCACCCGTCCTGTCCGGCGCCGCGACCGCCTACAGCCGACGCGAGATCGACCTCTCCCACGCGCTGCTCGACCGCTTCGTCCGCGGCACGTCCTCGCCCGCCGCCCTGCTCGACTGGGGGCGTACGGCGGAGCCCGGTGTCCTGCGCTCGCGCGGCCGGGAAGCCGTACTCGAAGGGTGGCTCGCCGCGGCCTGAACGGCGTCCTCCCGCAGGTGTGTTCGTCTCCGCTCCACGTGAACCGACCGATGCCCGGCCGCGATGGGCGGCCGGGCATCAGTGGGGGACGGGGGCGTCACATGTGCGGGCGCCCGTAGTAGCCGCCGATCTGCTCGTGGTAGGCCGAGTCCCCGAGGTGCTTCTCCTTGTCGAACTCGGGGGAGTCCTTGATCTGTTCCTTGGTGCAGGCGACGTAGATCTTCTTCTCGGCCGGGTCGATGCGCGTGAGGACCCCGGCCGGGAGCAGCACGTGCTTGCCGAAGATCCACGGGCCGGTGTCGACCACGATGTACGAGGAGCTGACCTCCTCGGAGTACTTGTCGACCTTGCCGATGCTTCCGTCGGTGGCCTCGACCTTGTACCCGGTGAGGTCGGTACCCGGCTGGTACGCGGCGGCCTCCGGATAGGCCCAGATGTTCTCCATGGTGAAGGAGTCCCTTCCTATGGACGATGGGTGCGGGGTGCGGACGGCGGGTGCCGTGCGTGCACGGCACCTCGGGTCCGCGCACCGTCCGGGTTCCCCCCGCCCCCGCCTCTACACTCGTGCGATCGGGCGGGTCGGCCTGTTTCGGCCGATCGGCCGACCCGTGGCGTGCCGCGGGCCGGTTCGTGTGATCGGCTGGGCGCAGCGCGCGGACGACGAGGAGGGCGGTTGAGCGGCGTGAGTGCCATGCAGGAGTTCCTCGACGGCCTCGACTGTCCGATGTACGTCGTGACGGCGGCGGCCGGTGGGGAGCGGGCCGGGTGCCTCGTGGGGTTCGCCTCGCAGTGCTCCATCGAGCCCGTCCGCTTCATGGTGTGGCTGTCCACGGCCAACAGGACGTACCGCGTGGCCTCTTCGGCCGACGTCCTGGCCGTGCACCTGCTGGGCCGCGACCAGCACGGACTGGCCGCGCACTTCGGCGGCCTGACGGGCGACGAGGTCGACAAGTTCGCTGACGTCGCCTGGCACGTGGGCCCGGCCGGCGCGGTGCTGCTGGACGAGGCGCCGGGCTGGTTCGTGGGCCGCGTGGAGGGGCGCACCGAAGGCGGCGACCACGTCGGGTTCCTGCTCGCCCCGCTGGAGGCGACCGGCCCGCGGTCGTTCGGCTGGAAGCCGTTCCGCCTGAGCGACGGCTTGGACATCGAGGCCGGTCACCCGGTGTCGGACACATGACGATCCGTACGCCCGCGAAGGGGCCGGGTCACGAAGCGAGGAGAGCTCCATGACCGCCGAACGCACCGTGCTGATCACCGGCACCTCCTCCGGCATCGGGCTGGCCGCCGCGGTCGGTGCGGCCGGGGCCGGGCTGCGGGTCGTGGCGACGATGCGCGACACCGGGAAGGCGGGCCGGCTGCGCGAGGCCGCGGCAGAGGCGGGCGTCGTCGACCGTATCGACGTGAAGCGCCTGGACGTCGTCGACGCGGGGTCCGTCGTCTCCTGTCTGGGCGAGGTCATCGCCGAGTACGGACGCCTCGACGCGCTGGTGAACAACGCGGGCGCCGGGTGCGTGGGGACGGTGGAGCAGGACGGGATGGGTCCGGTGCGCGCCGCGATGGAGGTCAACTACTTCGGCGTCGTCGAGGTGACCCGTGCCGCCCTGCCGCATCTGCGGGCTTCGCGGGGCCGGGTCGTCACCGTCACCAGCGTGGGCGGTGTGGTGGGGCAGCCCTTCAACGAGGCGTACTGCGCGGCCAAGTTCGCCGTGGAGGGCTTCATGGAGTCCCTCGCGCCGGTGGCCGGGGCGGTCGGCGTCAAGGTCAGCGTCGTGGAGCCGGGCGCCGTGGCCAGCGAGTTCGTCGCGAGCCTGGACATCGACGTACCCGCTCTGCTGGACGCCGCCGGTCCCTACGCGCCCGCGCTGCGGGCTTACATCGAACGCACCACCCAGTCCTTCGCCCAGGCCCAGAGCCCGGCCGAGGCCGCGGCGCCCGTCATCGCCGCGCTCACCGACGCGAGCCCGCCCTTCCGGATCCAGACCTCGGACTGGGCCCGGGACTTCACGGCCACCAAACTCGCCGACGTCGACGGCTCGGCCGTGCAGTCCCTCACCGAGACGTGGGTGCGCTGACCGGCGCCCTGGCGGGGGCCGTCAGCTCTGGGCGGTGGGGCGTACGACGACCTCGCTGACGTCCACGTCGTCCGGCTGCTCGATCGCGTAGCCGATGGCGCGGGCGATCGCGGCGGGTTCGATGGCGAACGTGTCGCGGGAGGCGAGGAGTTGAGCCCGCACCTCGGGGTTCGCGGTGCTGTCGACGAAGTCCGTCCTGACGAAGCCCGGGGTGATGAGCGTGACGCGCAGGGCGTCGCCCGCTTCCTGGCGCAGCCCCTCGGAGAGGGCGTGCACGGCGGCCTTGGTCGCGGAGTAGACCGCCTGGTGGGGGACGGTGCGGCGGGCGGCGGTCGACGAGACGTTCACGAAGTGGCCGAATCCCTGGCGGCGGAAGACGGGCAGCGCCGCGGCGATTCCGTACAGAACTCCCTTGACGTTGACGTCGATCATGGCGTCCCAGTCGTCGACGCGCAGGTCGTCCAGGGGGGAGACGGCGCCGAGGCCCGCGTTGCCGACCAGCGCGTCGAGCCTGCCGTAGCGCTCCGTCGCGGCGGCCACGAGCGCGGAGAGATCCTCGCGGCGTGTGACGTCGACCGGCACGGCGGCGGCGGTGCCACCGGCCGCGGTGATCCTTTCGACGACCGCGTCGAGCCGCTCCGCGCGGCGGGCGCCGAGCACGACGGTGGCTCCCCGGGCGGCCAGCAGCAGAGCGGTCGCCTTGCCGATGCCGGCGCTGGCACCGGTGATGGCGACGACCTTGTCCCGCACGGTCTCCACGATTTCCCTGGGTGCGGTCCGGATGCCTGACATGCCTACCTCGTTCGTTGGTGAAGGGCGATGGGCAGCGCGAAGAGTGCCTTAGAGTGAAAGCGGAGGCGCCACCGGTTCCAGCATAAGCGGAGGAGGCTCCACTTGGCGGCCGCGCGGTGGGATCGCGTATCGGAACAGGGAGAGGGAGGTCCCGTGGGGGACGAATCGAAGCGGCCGCTGCGGGCCGACGCGCGACGCAACCGGGACAAGATCCTGGCCGTCGCGGCGCGGACGTTCGCCGAGCAGGGCCTCGACGCCCATCTGGAGCGGATCGCCAAGGAAGCGGGGGTCGGCATCGGCACCCTCTACCGCAACTTCCCCACCCGGGACGCCCTGATCGAGGCCGCCTACCGCAACGAGCTGGCCCGGCTGTGCGACGCCGCCCCCGAACTCCTGGCCGCCCTGCCGCCCCGCGAGGCGCTGCGTGCCTGGATGGGCCGCTTCCTCGACTACGCGACGGCGAAGCACGGCATGGCCGACGCCCTGCGCGCCCTCTCCGCGGCGGGCATCCACCCGTTCACGCGGAGCCGCGAGATGATCCAGGACGCCCTGGACTCGCTGATGGACGCCGCGCTCGCCGCCGACGCGATCCGGCCCGACATCACCACGGCCGACCTCTTCGCCGCCCTCACCGGCATCGCCCTCGCCGCCGGCCGGCCCGAACAGCGTGACCAGGCCGAGCGGTTGATCGGCCTGACCCTCGACGGCCTGACCGTCCGGCACCGCTGAGCCGCGACAGGACCGGCCCCCGAGCGATGCCGATCGGGGGCCGGGAGACTTCCGCAACTTGCCTACTGCGTAAGCGAGTTGGGGGACGTCAGCTGGCGCGGGTCTTGGCCAGCAGTTCGATGATCTCCGCCGTGGTGCCGGACTCGCCGAGGCGGGGGAAGATCCGCTCGACGCTGTTGCGGTGCGCCTCGGGGTCCATGTCGGTCATCGCGTCGGTGGCCAGGGTGACGTGGTAGCCGTGCTCGTGGGCGGCGCGGGCGGTCGACTCGACGCCGATGCTGGTGGCCACGCCCGTCAGCACGATCTGGGTGATGCCCCGGCGGCGGAGCTGGACGTCGAGATCGGTGCCGTGGAAGGCGCCCCAGTTCCGCTTGGTGACCGTGATGTCCCCGGGGTGTCCGGCCAGCTCGTCGACGATGACGTCCCAGCCCTCGGGCCGCGCACCGCCGCGGCCGTGGGCGGCTTCCGTGCGGCCGGGCACGAGGTCCGACCCGTCGGCGGCGAACGTGACGCGGACCAGGACGACGGGGAGCCGGTGCGAGCGGAAGGCGTCGGCGAGTTCGGCCGAGCGGGCCACCACGTCGGCGCAGTCGTGGGGCTGGGTCGGGGCGGCGACGATGCCGCGCTGGAGGTCGATGACGACGAGCGCGGTGCGCGGGTCGAGCGTGGTGAGAGCCATGGTGGTGCCCTGCTTTCTTGCGTACGGGATGTCGGGCGGGACCGCTGAACGGGCCTCGTCCTAGGGGTTTTTGGTGGTTTCGGGGAGCGCCGCGCCGGAGGGGGCGGGGTGGCGCAGGGAGCGGTCGAGGAGGGTGACCGCGGTGAGCAGCACGGCGCCGGCCCCCATGAAGACGCCCAGCCCGTGCAGGCCCGCCGTGTCGGCGCCGTGCCGGAAGAACGCGGCGTCGGCCGACGAGGCGATCATCGCGCCGAGATAGGTGCAGGTGCGGAGCAGCCCGGCGGCGGAGCCCATGCGGCCGGGGTCGGCCTGGTGGTACAGCGCGGTCTGATTGGCCAGGCCGTTGAGTCCCTGCGGAGCCCCCATGACCAGACCGACGGCGAGCAGCAGCCAGATCGGGCTGCCGGAGTGCAGCAGCACCATCAGCGCGCAGGCGGCCAGTTGGCAGAGCGAGCCGACGAGGAGTTTGCCCCGGATCTGGGGGCGGCGCCCGGTCGTCGCGGATATCAGCACCGCGCTCAACGACATCGGCAGCTGCACGAGCCCGGCCGCCGTCGCGGACAGCCCGCGCCCTTCCTCCAGCCATTGCGTGAAGCCGTAGAGGAAGGCGTACGAGGTGACGAAGCTCAGTACCTGCCGCAGATAGGTGGCCATCAGCGGGGTGTTGCCGCCGAAGACCCGGAGGTCGATGAACGGCTGGGCGGCACGCGACTCCCGCACCGCGAAGCCTCCTGCCGCCGCAGCGGCGATCAACAGCAGGTACCAGTGGTCGAGTTGAGGGCCCATCAGGAACAGCAGGGTGGCGATGAGCATCGCCGCGAACAGGCCCATGCCCGCGAGGTCGATCCGTGTTCCGGGCCCGGCGCTTTCGGCGGCGGGTGCCTTCGGCAGGCGGCGGGCACCGAGGATCAGGCAGGCGGCCGAGAGGGGCACGTTGACGGCGAAGATCCAGTGCCAGCCGCCCAGGCCGATGAGGAGCCCGCCCAGGGTGGGGCCGATCACGGCGACGACCTGGTTCGACACGGCGAGCGCGGTCAGGACCCCGGCCGGGCTCTTCTCGCCGGTGCGGTCGGCCTCGCTGCGGGTCAGGGACATCGACGCCGGATAGGCGGCCGAGGTACCGAAGCCGAGCAGCACCCGGGTCGCGATCAGTACGCCGAGGGTCGGGGCGAAGCTGCCGAGCAGGCCGGCGACGCCGACCAGCGCCGTACCGATGAGGTACAGCCTGCGCGGGCCGTAGCTGTCGACGAGCCGTCCGATGACGGGCTGGCCTATGGCGGTCGCCAGATAGAGGGCGGAGACCAGCCACGCCGTCTGTCCCGCGGGCGCCCCGAAGGCCTGCCCGATCGGCACCAACGCCACCGCGATCATCGAGGAGTTGACCGGGTTGAGGACCGAACCCAGGATCATTGGGGCGATCAGCTTGCGGTTGAACCCCGCGCGCCCGGCGGCGGGGGAAGTGTGCGTCAGGGGGCCGGGTCCGGCCGCTCCGCGCGTCACGGCTGGGCGAGGCGTTCCAGCAAAGCCATCGCCTCGGTGATGGTGGCGCGTTCCTTCTCGGTGTAGCGGTCCTGGAAGGCCTGGGTGAGCCACTCCGCCCGGGCCTGCCGGTTGCCCTCGGCGCGCTCGCGGCCCGCCCGGGTCAACGTGACGAGCTGGCGGCGGCCGTCCTCGGGGTCGGGGGTGCGCTGGATCAGGCCCCGCTGGTCGAGCGCCGCGAGGGTGGCGGCCATCGACTGCGGTCGCACCCCCTCGGTGGCGGCGAGGGCGCTGGCCGACGCGGCACCGCCCTTGTCGATGAGGGTCAGCGCGGACACCTGGGACGGGGTGAGGTCCTGGGTGTCCGCGACCTCGCGCAGCCGGCGCCGCAGTCGGCTGAACACCACCCGCAGGTCGCGCGCCGCGTGGACGGCCGACGCGGAGATGCCGTGAGGGATGTCTTCCATGCCGTCACCGTAGATTCTTCAGTCAAAACTGTCCAGTTCTACCTGAGCAGTTTTGACTGAAGGAATGCCGTCCGCCCCGCGCCGGGCGAGCCGGTTGGCGCACGGCCTGGGGCGGACCCTGGCCGCAGATGCCGAAAGCGCCGCTGACCAGGTGCAGGTGCTCGGCACGTGGTCAGCGGCGCTCTCGTACGGCCGCTCGGCGTGTGTCCACGCCATGGGGTGGGTCAGGCGCGGGGCTCCTCGGCCTGCTGCGCCTTCGCCCGGTCCTGCTGCTGCTTCTCCTTGATGCGGACCGCTTCCTTGCGGACCTCGGCCTGAGTGGCGCGCTCCTTCTGGAGCCACTCGGGGTTGTCCTGCTTCAGCGCGTCGATCTGCTCGGTGGTGAGGGCCTCGGTGACCCCGCCGCGCGCGAGACCCGCGATGGAGACACCGAGCTTCGCCGCGACCACCGGACGGGGGTGCGGGCCGGTGCGCCGCAGGTCCTGGAGCCACTGGGGCGGGTCGGCCTGAAGGGCGTTGAGCTCGGTGCGCGAGACGACACCCTCCTGGAACTCGGCGGGGGTGGCCTCGAGGTACACACCCAGCTTCTTCGCCGCGGTCGCGGGCTTCATCGTCTGGGTGGTCTGGTGCGACGTCATGTGTCAAGAGTAGCGAGCGTGTGCGATACCGCTGACCACGACCGGTAACCTGGCGGGGTGACAGGCTCGGAAGAACCCCCATCGTTCCGGCTCGCCTACGTTCCGGGTGTGACGCCGAGCAAGTGGGTGCGGATCTGGAACGAGCGGCTGCCCGACGTCCCCCTGACCCTCAGCACGGTCTCCGCCGCCGAGGCGCCCGCCGTGCTGCGCGGCCGTGGCGCGGACGCGGGCTTCGTGCGGCTGCCGATCGACCGTGCGGAGCTCAGCGCGATTCCCCTCTATACCGAGACGACGGTCGTCGTGGTCCCCAAGGACCACCTCGTCGCGGCGGTCGAGGAGGTGTCGGCCGAGGATCTGGCCGACGAGATCGTCCTGCACCCCCTGGACGACACCCTCGACTGGGAGCGCCCGCCGGGCCGTCCCGCCCTGGAGCGCCCGGCCACGACCGAGGACGCCATCGAGCTGGTGGCGGCCGGAGTGGGGCTGCTCGTCGTCCCGCAGTCGCTGGCCCGGCTCTACCACCGCAAGGACCTCACCTACCGGACGATCACGGGCGTCCCCGAGTCGCGCGTCGCGCTGTCGTGGCCCGAGGAGGAGGTCACTCCCGATCTGGTCGAGGAGTTCATCGGCATCGTCCGCGGCCGCACGGTGAACAGCTCCCGCGGCCGTACGCCGACGCCGCCCCAGCCCAAGCAGAAGCGTGCCGACAAGGGCGGCGCCCAGCGCAAGCCCGCGGCGGGCAAGGGGTCCGGCAAGACGGGGGGCAAGCCCGGCGCGAAGAACCCGCGCGGCGGCTCCGGCGCCCCGAAGAGCGGCGCCAAGCGCGGCAAGCCCCGCCGCCGTCCGTAGCCCGCTTGCTTCACGCGGCCGACGCGGTCCTGTCGGTCGCCTCGGCCCGCACCGGCTCGGGCTTGCCCCGCAGCGGGAGCTCCTCGACGCACAGGGCGGCGACGAAGGCGGCCGCGCACCCCACGGCTCCGGTCGGGAAGATCTGGTGGGTGCCATGTACCGGCCGCCCAGCTGCGACGCGATCACCACCGGAACCACCATCGGCAGGAGCAGCAGCCCCGAGTCGGACGCCGAGGCGCCCTGGACGCTCTGCTGGAACAGCGGCAGGCACAGCGCGCAGCCGAACATGACCACGCCCGCCACCAGGATCAGCGCGGACGCCCGGGAGAAGTTGCGGTGGGCGGTGAACACCCTGGGCGGCAGGAGCGGTTCGGGGGCCCGGCGCTGTGCGACGACGAACGAGCGCAAGAAGGCGGCCACCCAGCAGGCGCTGGCCGACGCGGCGCTGAAGCTGTTCCTGGAGCGGGGCTACGACCAGGTCGCCATCAAGGACATCGCGGACGCCGCCGACGTGTCCACGACCACCCTGTTCAAGCACTTCACGCGCGGCCGTGGAAGGCGCCTTCGCCCTTCTCGAACAGGGCTGGGCCGCCGCCGCGCCCCCGGGTTAGTCGCCCGCGGGCTGGGCTCGTACGTGCATGCGCTCGCCCTGCGCTCCGTACAGCGAGAGGAACTCCACGGGCCGGTCGCCCGCGTTGGCGAAGCCGTGCGGGGTGCGGGTGTCGAACTCGGCGGCCTCGCCCGCCGTCAGGATCAGATCGTGCTCGCCGAGCGCCAGCCACAGCTTTCCCGACAGGATGTACAGCCACTCGTAGCCCTCGTGCACGTTCAGCTCCGGCCGCACGCCGTCGGTCTCCTGGCGGGGCGGGACGATCTGCTTGTACGCGTGCAGGCCGCCGAGGTAGCGGGTCAGGGGCACGAAGGTCTGGCCGTACCGGGTGAAGGGCCGCGGGTGGATGCGGGGATCGCCGGTCGCCGGGGCCCCGACCAGCTCGTCGAGCTGCACCCGGTACTCCCTGGCCAGCGGAAGCAGCAGCTCCAGGGTCGGCTTGCGCTGCCCGGACTCCAGGCGGGAGAGGGTGCTCAGTGAGATCCCGGTGGCCTCGCCGACCTGGGCCAGCGTCGTGCCGCGTGCGCGCCGCAGGGCCCGCAGCCGGGGCCCCACGCCGGTCAGTACATCGGTGAGGTCGTCGTCGTGAGCCATCCCTCCATTTGCTGGAGCGGCAAGTTGTTTTGTCAACCGGGCCGGGCCGGGCGCAGCATCGCGGCATTGGAGGTGTCGCACATGAACGAGCGAACGGAACGCACGATGAACAGCACTCCCGGCGGCGGCCGTCAGGACATCCACGACGTGGTGGTGATCGGCGGCGGGGCGGCCGGGCTGAGCGGCGCGCTCACCCTGGGCCGGGCGCGGCGCTCGGTGATGGTCGTCGACGCGGGCCACCCCCGCAACGCCCCGGCCGACGGCGTCCACGCCTACCTGGGACACGAGGGCACCCCGCCCGGCGAACTCCTGGCTCGCGGCCGGGCCGAAGCGCGGGGCTACGGCGTCGCGTTCATGACCGGCAGCGCGGTCGGTGCCGAGCGGCAGAAAGACGCCTTCCGCGTCACCTTGGCCGACGGCGGCGAACTCCGCGCCCGCCGGCTCCTGGTGACCACCGGCCTGGTCGACGAACTCCCCGATGTTCCCGGGCTCGCGGAGCTGTGGGGCACGGACGTGCTGCACTGCCCGTACTGCCACGGCTGGGAGGTGCGCGACCGGGCGATCGGCGTCCTCGGCACCGGACCGCTCGCCGTTCACCAGGCCCTGCTGTGGCGCCAGTGGAGCGCGGACATCACGCTCTTCCTGCACACGATGGAAGAGCCGGACGACCGGCAGTACGAGGAGCTGGCCGCCCGGGGCGTCCGGGTGGTGGTGGGAGAGGTCACGGCACTGGAGACGCGCGACGGCCGCCTCACCGGGCTGCGCCTCGCCGGCGGTCACCTGATTGCACGTCAAGTACTGGCAGTGGCAACGAAGTTGACGCCGAGGGCGGGCCTGCTGGCCGCCCTCGGCCTTGAGCCCACCGATCTGGAGCTGGGCGGCACCGTCGTCGGCGCCCGGATCGTCGCCGACCCGACCGGCGCGACCGAGGTGCCCGGGGTGTGGGTGGCCGGGAACGTGGCCAACCCGACCGACCAGGTCATCGCCGCGGCCGCGGCCGGAGTGCGGGCGGCGGCCGCGATCAACGCCGATCTGATCGCGGAAGAGACCCGCCGGGCGGTGGAAGCGCGCCGCGCGCCGTTCTCCGCGCAACTGGAGCGCGAGGTCTGCGAGGCGGTCCTGGGGGAGCGCCGCCACGGCCTGTGAGCAGGTGGCCCGAGCCCCGGGGAACGGTGCCTTCCGTTCCCCGACGGCGGGGCGACGTAACCTTCCTGTGGCCGGCGGGAGTCAGGGTCCGCCAGGCATACCGGAAAGGAACATGTCCAGGTGAGAGCAGTGTTCGGCGTCCTCGGCGCCGTCCTCGTGCTCGGGATCTTCTCCTCGGTGCTGCGCACCCTGGTGATTCCCCGGCCGACCCGGTCCAGCTTCACCCGCATCGTCCAACAAGCGGTGCGCTGGCCCTTCCAGCGGGTGGCCGACCTGCTCGGCGGGGCCGAGGCGAAGGACCGGGTCCTCGCGCCGGTCGCCCCGCTCTCCATCGTGGTCACCCTGATGGGCTGGCTCCTCTTCTTCATGATCGGCTACGGGCTGCTCGAAGCGGCGGTCAGCGGGCTCGGGCTGCGGGAGTCGATGATCGAGTCCGGCTCCTCGCTCTTCACGCTCGGCTTCGCGGCGGGCAACCGGGCCTCCCTGAACGCGATCGACTTCTGCGCGGCGGCTACCGGCCCCATCGTGATCGGCCTCCAGATCGGCTACCTGCCCACCCTGTACGCCGCCTACCAGCGCCGCGAGACCGAGGTCACCCTGCTCCAGGCACGGGCGGGCAGCCCGCCCTGGGGGCCGGAGATCCTCGCCCGGTACGCCCAGGTCGACCTGGTGAACAGCGTCGGCGAACTGTTCGTCAACTGGGAGCGGTGGAGCGCCGAAGTGGGCGAGAGCCACACCACCTACCCGGTCCTCATCCACTTCCGCTCGCCGAAGGCGACCCGCAACTGGCTGATCGCCCTCCTCTCGGTGATGGACGCGGCCGCCCTTCAGCTCGCCTTCAACCCCTCCCAGCCGCAGTCCGACGTACGGATGGCACTGCGCGCCGGGTTCGTGTGCCTGCGCGACATCGCCGACCTCCAGGGCATCCCGTACGACCCCGACCCCCACCCGGACGGCCCGCTGGAACTCACCTACGAGGACTTCCTGCTCGGCGTGGCGCGGATGGAGGAGCAGGGCTATCCGGCCGAGCGCGGCCCCGAGGAGGCATGGCCGCACTTCCGGGGCTGGCGGGTCAACTACGAGGCGCTGGCCATGCGGATCGCCCGGGACATCGACGCGGTCCCCGCCCCCTGGTCCGGGCCGCGCCGCACCCCGGTCGCCATCCGGACGCCGGTCACACCGATCAACCGCAAGCCCGTGCCGCCGTCTCTGCGCTGACGGCGGCGCCCAGCGTCCCCCTGCCCCGGTGCCCGGATCGGGATGAACACCGGCGCCCCCGCGGCCGTATCCAAGGTGTTGGAACGGGCGTCGCCCGGGCCGCCCGGCGACGCGACGGTGGCGTGTGGGGACGGGGGAAGGCACAAGTGACGATGTCAGCTGAGCCGTTGGCGGGACGGGAACGGGAACGTCACGTTCTGCGCGGGGTGCTGCGGCGCCTCTGCGACGGCGGGGTCCACGCGGTGGAGATCACCGGCGATCCGGGGATGGGCAAGACCCGGCTGCTCGCCGAGCTCGAGCGGATGGCGGGCGCGCTCGGGCGGCCGGTGCTCAGGGGCGCGGCGACGGCGAGCCGCGGGGGACCGTGCGACCTGTTCGGCGCGCTGACCGGCGGCCGTTCGGCCGAGGCCGTGCGCGAGGCCCTTGAGGCGGCCGCGCCGCCGGGGGCGGGGTTGGTGGTCCTGCTCGACAACCTGCACT
The DNA here is from genome assembly GCF_056431605.1 of Streptomyces sp. NPDC045846. Taxonomy (NCBI): domain Bacteria; kingdom Bacillati; phylum Actinomycetota; class Actinomycetes; order Kitasatosporales; family Streptomycetaceae; genus Streptomyces; species Streptomyces sp. NPDC045846. The sequence continues at coordinate 976,110 of NZ_JBWKKJ010000001.1, forward strand.
GGGCCGACGACGCAAGCCTGGCCGTCCTCGACGACCTGCTGCGGCGGCCGCCGGGCACGCCCGTGCTGTTCGCGCTCGCGCACCGCCCCCGGCAGAGCCCGCCCCCGCTGCGCGCGCTGGCGCTGAACGCGTCGTCGGGACCGGTCGGATGGGCGCGCCTCGCGCTCGGCCCGCTCGGCCGGGGCGCGGCCGCCGAACTGCTCGGCGGCGAGCGCGCGGACCTGAACGCGCTGACGCTGCAGGCGGGCGGAAACCCGCTCTACCTGCGGCTCCTGGCGGACGCACGGACAGGCGAGCACGCCCGGGCCACGGGCGAGGAGGCCGCGGCCCGCTTCGAGGCGGAGGTCGGCGCCGAACTGGGCCGGGTCTCCGCGACCGCCCGCCAAGTGGCCCGGGCCGCGGCGGTGGTGGGGGAGACCTTCACCTCCGAACTCGTCGCCGGCGCGGCGGGGCTCGGCGAACTGCCCGCCCTCGCCGCCATCGACGAACTCGTGGCCGAGGACCTGGTGCGGCCGATCGCAGCGCCGCGCGCCTTCGCGTTCCGGCACCCGCTGCTGCGCGACGTGGTCTATCGCGGCGCGCTGCCCGGCTGGCGCGTCGCCGCACACACCGCCGTCGCCACCGCCCTGACGAGCAGTCAGGCCGACCCGGCGGCCCGGGCGCGCCACGTCGAACACGCCGCGCGCCCCGGAGACCGCGAGGCCGTGCGGGTCCTCGCCGAGGCGGCCCATCTGATGCGGCTGCGGCAGCCGGAGAGCGCGCTGCGCTGGCTGCGCACCGCCCTGCGGCTGCTTCCGGCGGACGCCCCGGTGCAGCGCGCCCGCCTCCAGTTCCGCCTCGCCCGGCTGCTCGGCGCGGTCGGCCGGCTCCGCGAGAGCCGCGAACTGCTGCACACGGTGCTCGAAGCGCTGCCCCGCGAACCGGCCGGAGCCTATGCCGAGGCCGTCGCCACCTGCGCCCTGGTCGAGCGGTCGCTCGGGCGGCGCGCCGAGTCCCGCTCGCTGCTCGTCAACGCGCTCCACGGCCCCGTGTCGCACGACACGGCAGCGAGGGGGATCCTCGAATTCGCCCTGGCGGGTGGCGACTTGGCCGAAGGAAGAGCCGGTGACTGTACCGCGCGGACCGAGCGCGCCCTCCAAGAGGCCGAACGGCGCGGCGACCACACGCTCGCCGCGACCGCGCACGGGCTGCTGTCCCTGACCGGGGTGCACACCGGGGCGATCGGCCCGGCCCAGGCCCACTGCGCCTCGGCCGCCACTCTGGTGGACGGTCTCCTCGACGGGCAGCTGGCCGAGCGGCTCGACACGGTGGTGTGGCTCGGCTGGAGCGAGACCATGCTCGGCAGGCCGTGGGCGGCGCTGCGCCACCTGAACCGGGCGCTCGCCCTCGCCCGCGCTACGGGACGCGAGGTGGCCCTGGCCCACCTCCTCGTCGCGCAGTCCTTCGCCGCCCGCTCGTCGGGGCGGCTGGAGGAGGCCGCGGCCGCCGCCGCGGAGGCCGTGGAGACGGCCGCCCGCTGCGGGGCCAAGGACGCCCTCGGCGGGGCCCTGGCCATGGTGTGCCGTACGGCGGTGGCGACCGGGGACGTCGAGGGCGCGCTGCGGGCCGGGACACGGGCGCGCGAGGACGGGGCCGCGGGCGGCGGATGGTTCGGGGCGGTCGCGGCCCGCGCGCTCGCCGAGGCCCGGCTCGCGGCCGACGACACGGACGGCTGCCGCGCCGTGCTGGAGGAGGCGGGCGGTCCGCGGCTGGCCGCGGTGGACGCGTGGTCGAAGGTCGACTGGTGCGAGCTGCTCTGCCGCGCGGCCCTGGCCGAAGGCGGCCTTGACGCCGCCCGCCGGTGGGCCGGGCGGGCCGTCGCCGCGGCGCGGCCGCTCGGGCTGCCCGGACGCACCGGCCTCGCCGAGCTCGCCCTGGCCCAGGTGCGCGCCGCCGAGCGGCCCGAGAGCGGGTACGCGAACGCGGCGGCCGCCTACGACGGGCTCGCGGCGGTCGGTCAGGTCATCGACGCCGGACGGGCCCGCCTGGCGGCCGCCGGCGCGCTCGCCGCGCGCGGGGAGCGGCGCCGGGCCGTCACCGAACTGGCCGCGGCGCAGCGCACGTTCGCGACCTGCGGGGCCCGGGCGCTGGCCCGCAGCGCGTCGACCGAGCGGCGCAGGATCGCCGCGCGGCCGCCGCGGGACGCCGAGCGGCCCGGCGCCCTCGCGTCGCTCACCCGCCGCGAGGGCGAGGTGGCGGCCCTGGTCAGCGAGGGATTGACGAACCGTCAGATCGCTCAGCGGCTCCAGGTGACCGAGAAGACCGTCCAGATGCATCTGTCCAACGCCTTCACCAAGCTCGGTGTGCCCTCCCGCGCCGCTCTGGCCAGCGCCGTCGTGCGCGCGGCCCTCGCCTGAGCGGCGCCGTACCTGGGGTATGTGCCAATACCCCCGGCCCCCGGTCGGCCCGCACGCTGGATCCGTCCAGCCGCACACCGACTCCAGGGAGGTGAAAGACCATGTCGATCGTCTTCAAGACCCGCAAGACGAGCATCGCCGGCCGCGCCGTGGCCACCTGATGCACCGATCGCGGGCGCGCGGAACTCCTTCGCGCGCCCGCCCCGGCGGCCGGGCACCTCCCGCCCGGCCCCCGGTCCCCAGCGAGGAACAGCGCACCCGTCCACACCAGACCGAGTCACAACGGGGGGCGGCACCATGCCGCAGAACCAGCCCAAGCCACGGATCAAACCGACCCTGCCCGTGTACCGCGTGGCGGACCAGATCTACATCCAGCTGCCCGGGAAGTGCCTGGAGCTGGCCGACGCGGACGGAGCCGTCGAGCAGTTCGCCGGCCTGCTCGACGGGACCCGGACCGTCGCCGAGGTGCACCGCGACCTCCGGGCGGCCGGACGCGACATCAGCGCGGCCGAAGTCGCCTCGGGCGTCGCCGAGTTCGACCGGGCGGGCCTCCTGGAGGACGGCGCGGCGCGGACCGGCCTCGACGACCACGACCTCGAACGCTGGAAGCGCAACCTCGGCTTCCTGGAGAACTACAGCGACCTGGCGACGAGCAAGTACGAACTCCAGCGCAAGCTGCGCGACTACCGCGTCGTCCTGCTCGGCCTCGGCGGGGTGGGCAGCCACATGCTGTACGACCTCGTCGGGCTCGGGGTGCGCGACATCCGGGTGGTGGACTTCGACACCGTGGAGCTGTCCAACCTCAACCGGCAGATCCTCTACCGCGAGAGCGACCTCGGCCGGGCGAAGATCGAGGTGGCCGCCGAGCGGATCCGCGCCTACGACCCGCTCGTGAAGCTGGACACCCGGGCCACCTACATCGGCTGCCCCGACGAGGCGTTCGCCGTCGTCGAGGGCCGCGAACTCGTCCTGTCCGCCGTCGACATGCCCAAGATGCAGGTCGTTAACTGGATCAACCAGGCGTGCGTCAGGGCCGGAGCGACCCTGATCACCGGCGGCGTGGACAGCCGTCGCATCGCGTACTACACCATGATCCCCGGCGTGACCGGCTGTGTGGAGTGCTGGAAGGCTGACGTCGCCGAGAACGACCGGTTCTCGGCCGACCTGGCGGCCAAGAAGACCGAGTGGGCCGACGCCACCACCGAGCCCCGCTTCCCCGAGGACATGTCGGCGTTCGGCGCGCTGGTCACCCTCTACACGGCGCACGTCCTCGCCGAGGTCGTCCGCCTCGCCACCGGCATCGCGCCGCCGCTGTCCCAGGGCCGCCTGATCGAGGTCTTCTTCGACGACGGGTTGCCCCGCGAGTCCGAGCGGTGGAGCCGCCGGCCCGACTGCCCCGTCTGCGCCCGCCCCCGCGCCCCGCGCGCGGCGGCCTGACCGGGGGAGGGGCCGCCATGCGTACGGCACGCGTCACCACCCTGGCGCCCACGGACGCGGAGCACTGCATCGATCGCAACCGCGAACTGTGGGAGCACTGGACCGGGTTCCACGTCGGGAGTGACCACTACGACGTCAAGGGCTTCCTGGCGGGTCGCAGCACCCTTCAGCCCTTCGAGGCGGAGGAGGTGGGGGAGGTGGCGGGACGCTCACTGATCCACCTCCAGTGCCACTTCGGCCTCGACACCCTCAGCTGGGCGCGCCGCGGCGCCCGCGCCACCGGCGTCGACTTCTCCCCGCAGGCCATCGCCCAGGCGAGGGAACTGGCCCGCGCGGCTGGTGTCCCGGCGGAGTTCCTGTGCCGTGAGGTGTACGAACTGCCCGCGGAGCTCGACGGCCGCTTCGACATCGTGTACGTGTCGTTCGGCTCGGTCGTCTGGCTGCCGGACATCGCCCGCTGGGCCCGCGCGGCGGCCCGCCTCCTGGCGCCCGGCGGCGTCCTGTACGTCGCCGAGTACCACCCCGTGGTGCACACCCTGGACTTCGACGACGCCACGCGGGGACCTGTACTGCGCTACCCGTACTTCGACCGGGACCGACCGATCGCGCACGAGCTGGGGGGCACCTACGCCGACTCCGCCGACGACGTCACCGAGTCCGGCTACACCTGGGCCCACTCGCTCGGCGCCATCGTCACCAGCGTGCTCGACGCCGGGCTGCGGCTCGACTTCCTGCACGAGTTCCCCTCGGTCTGGTTCCCGGTGCTGCCCTATCTGGAGCGGCGGGCGGACGGCCGGTACTGGCTGCCCGAGCGGGTCGAGGGCGAACTGCCCCTGCTGTTCTCGCTGCGCGCGACCCGGCCCGAGGTGCGGCCGTGAGGTGGGACCTGGCCGCCCTGGCCCCGCCGCCGACCGGTCAGGCGGTCGCCGCCCGGGCCAGGGGCTGCGCCGAGCGCTGGCGCGGCCGGGTCGGCGGCCTCGGCCCGCGTGACCTGGCCCGTCTGCTCGCCGAACTCGGCCACACCCGCGCGGGGTTGACGCACCTGGTGGCGTACGCGTCGCTGCACCAGGCCCTCGACGTCCACGGCGAGCGCGGCGCGGAGCTCGCCCTCGCGTCCGAGGCCGCCGCCGAGGCCGTCGAGCGGGCGGTGGGGTTCTTCGAGGAGGAGTGGCGCGACCTGCCCGAGGAGCGCGTGGCCGATCTGCTCCTGGCCCCCGCCCTCGCCCCCTACCGCCATCTGCTGCGCACCGTACGGCGGGCGGGCGCGCATCTGCTGGCACCGGGGCAGGAGGCGGCCCTCGCCGCCCGTGAGCCGGCGGCGCAGGCCTGGGCGCTGCTGTACGACCGGCTCCAGTCGCCGCTGGACGAGGCCTGGGGCGACCTCGCGCACGCGGACGCCGACGTCCGGCGGTCCGCCCACGACGTGCTGGTGCGCGGCCTGGAACGGAACGCCGCCACCCTCGCCCTCGCCTACGACACGCTGGTCGCCGACCGGCTGGCCGTGGACGCGCTGCGGGGGCTGCCCGGCCCGCGGGCGATGAGCGACTTCGAGAACTGCCTCGACACCGCGGAGGTCGACGGCATGCTCGCCGAGATCACCGCCCAACACGGCCTGGCGCAAAGGTGGTTGGGGCACAAGGCACGGCTCTTCGGGGGCGGGCCGCTGGCCCCCTGGGACGAACGGGCGCCGCTCCTCGCGGACGTCCGCGTCGACCTCGCGTCCGCCGTCGACACCGTCCTCGCCGCGTTCGCGAGGATCTCACCGGAGTTCGCCACGACCGCCCGGCGGATCGTGGAGGCCGGCCGCGTCGACGCGGTGCCCCGGGCGGGGCGGGTGTCGCGCACCTTCTCGCTGCCCGTCCCCTCCGAGCGGACCTGCTTCGTCCTGGTCGGCTTCGACGGCCGGCCCGGCGACGTCCTGGACCTGGCCCACGAACTGGGCCACGCGGCCGCCTTCACACTGGCCGCCGAAGCGCAGCCGACGCTCGTCTTCGACGCCCCGACCGCCCTCGGTGAGGTGCCCGCCTGCTTCGCCGAACTGGCCGTCCTCGACCTCATGGCCACCGAGGGGGACGCCGAGCGGGCGGCCCGCGCGGCCGAACACTGGGTGGACCGCTGCGTGACGACCGTGTTCCGGCAGGCCGTGATCACCTCCTTCGAGCAGTCGGCGTACGACCTGCGGCGCGCGGGCCGGGCCCTGGACGCCGGGCTGCTCGGCGACCTCTGGCAGGGGGCGCACCGGGAGTGCTACGGCGACGCCCTCACCCTGGGCAGGCTGCACCGGCTCGGCTGGATGTGCATTCCCCACCTGTTCCGGAGCCGCTTCTACAACTACGCGTACGCCTACGCCGGGCTCGCCGCGGTGGGCCTGCACGAACTGCGCGGGCACGATCCCGCGGCGTTCGGGCGGGACTTCACCGCCTTCCTGCGCACCGGCGGCAGCGCCCCGCCGCACGAACAGCTGGCCCGTCTTGGCCTGCGGACCGACGACGCGGAGACCTGGCGCTCGGCGCTCGGCCTCATCCGCGCCCGTCTCGACACCCTCACACCGTCCCGACCGCTGCACCGGAGTGAAACATGACGAACGACCGTTACCAGTGGAACCGCACGCACCCCGGGCTTACCCGGCTGAACGAGGCGATCGCCGCCGAGCGGACGCTGATCGTGAACCACCCCATGTACCCCCGGCTCGACCGGCTCGACCGGATCCGGGTGTTCCTCGAGCACCACGTGTTCGCGGTGTGGGACTTCATGTCCCTGCTCAAGAGCCTCCAGCGCGAGCTCACCTGTGTGAGCGTGCCGTGGGTCCCGCAGGGTCCGCCGACCAGCCGGCGCCTGATCAACGACATCGTGCTGACCGAGGAGAGCGACGAGGTGGGGAGCGGCTACCTGAGCCACTTCGAGCTCTATCTGCGCGCGATGGACGAGGCGGGCGCCGACACCGCGCCGATCCGCTCCTTCCTGGACCACCTCACGGCGGGCACGGCCGTTCGCGAGGCGCTCAAGCTCGCCGGGGCACCGCAGGCCGCCGCCGACTTCGTCGAGGAGACCTGGGGCATCATCGAGTCCGCGCCGGTGCACGCCCGGGCGGCCGCCTTCGCCTTCGGCCGCGAGGACCTCATCCCCGACATGTTCGAACGCGTCCTGCGGATCGAGGGCGCCCAACGTCAACTCGCCGCGTTCAAGGACTACTTGGTCCGCCACATCGACATCGACGGGGAGCAGCACACCCCGATGGCCATGCAGATGCTGATCGACCTGTGCGGCCAGGAGGAGGCCAAGTGGGAGGAGTGCGCGGCCGCCGTGCGCCGCGCCCTGGCCGCCCGCCACACGCTGTGGAACGCCGTGGCCGACCGTGCCGCACGGATCTGAGGGGACGCCGTGAGGGCCGTCAGGACCATCGCCGCGGTCGGCGACGTGCTCGTCGACCGCGCGCGGCCGGAGCGGGCGCTGGAAGGGGTGGCGCCCGTCCTGGAGGCCGCCGACCTCGTCTTCGGCAACTTCGAGGGCGTACTGACCGACCGGCACTCCCCGCTCCCGGGCATGACGGCCTCGACCGTGGTGGCGACCGCGAACGCCGCGCCGCTGTCGGCGTTCGACGTGATGTCGGTGGCCAACAACCACGCCATGGACGCCGGCCGGGGCGGTCTGGACGACACCCTCGCCACCCTGAGGGCGCGGGGCGTCGAGCCGGTCGGTGCGGGCGCCTCGCTGGCCGAAGCGCTCGCACCGGCCGTCGTGCGGGTGGGCGGGATCCGGGTCGCCGTGGTGGCCTGCACGTCGGTGCTGCCCGTGAACACCCAGGCGGGCCCGGCGGCAGCGGGGGTGGCGCCGCTGCGCGCCGAGGACTGCTACGCCGCACCGCTGCCCGGACACGTGTGTCCCGGGCTGCCCGCCAAGGTCGTGTCGGTCCTCGACGAGGGCGACTGGGCGCGCGTCGAGAAGGCCGTGGTGCGAGCCCGCGCGCAGGCCGATCTGGTGGTGGTGAGCGTGCACTGGGGTGACCACACCCGGCCGTGGGTGCTCACCGATCACGAGCGCCTGTGCGCCGAGCTCCTGGCGGGAGCCGGCGCCGATCTCGTCCTGGGCCACCACCAGCACCTGTTCAAGGGGGCCGGGTTCGTCGACGGGACACCGGTGTTCTACGGGCTGGGTCACATCGTCTTCGACATGCCCCGCTTCCCCGACGACCTGCGTGCGCTCGGCGTCGACGTGGACCGGGCCGCTCCGCGCGAGCTGGCGGAGGCGTTCGGCGAGTACGGGTTCTACCCGCGTCCGGGAAGTCCGGATTTCCCCTTCCATCCGAGCGCCCGGATCACCGCTGTGGCGATCGTGGAATGCGACGGCGACGGCGACGGCATCGGGCGGTGCGGGCTGGTGCCGTGTTTCATCGGCGTCGACGGTGTGGCCCGGCCGGTACGGCGCGGGGGTGCCCGCTGGGAGGAGGTCGTCGCCCGGCTGACGGCGTGCATGTCCCGGGCGGGGCTCGCCACGGCGGTGCTCGACCGCGGGGAGACCTTCGGGGGAGCGGCGCTGCTCGCGCTGGAGGAGGGCCGGTAATCGGCCACAAATTACCTATCGGTATGTAGTGACTTATCAGGCAAGCGCCAGTAGAACCTGTTCTCACTCCATCGAGAGTGAGGAATGTCACATGAGTGACACTACCATGCAATCTCCGGGTTCCCAGGGTGTTTCGCGGCGAAGATTCATCGCTGGAACAGGTTCTATTCTCGGGGCGGCCGCTCTTCTCGGTCACGCCTCCGCCGCCCACGCGGCGACCGCCGCCTCCGCCGCCCGGATCGGTGACGGCGCCCACGTTCCGGCCCTCGTGATCGGCACCGGCTACGGCGGCTCGGTCGCCGCCCTGCGCCTCGCCCAGGCGGGCGTCGACGTGCAGATGATCGAGATGGGCATGGCCTGGGACACCCCGGGCCCGGACGGCAAGATCTTCTGCAACACCACCGCGCCGGACTACCGCTCCTACTGGCTGCGCACCAAGACCAAGCAGCCGCTGAGCAACTTCTTCGGCATCCCGATCGACAAGGACATTCCCCGGTACACGGGGATCCTGGACGCCGAGGACTTCAGCGGCATCACCGTCTACCAGGGCCGCGGCGTGGGCGGCGGTTCGCTGGTCAACGGCGGCATGGCCGTCACGCCCAAGCGCGAGAACTTCGGGGCCATCCTCCCGTCGGTCAACCCCGACGAGATGTACAACACCTACTACCCGCGCGCCAACGCCGGGCTCGGTTCGGGTCTCATCGACCCCGCCTGGTTCGACACCGTGGACTGCTACCAGTTCGCGCGCGTCGGCCGCAAGCAGGCCCAGCGCTCCGGCTTCCCCTTCCAGTTCGTCCCCGACGTGTACGACTGGGACTACATGAAGCAGGAGGCGGCCGGCACGGTGCCCAAGTCGGCCGTCGCCGGCGAGATCCTGTACGGCAACAACTACGGCAAGAAGTCGCTGCAGAAGACCTATCTGGCCCGGGCGAGGTCGACCGGCCGGGTCACCATCTCCCCCCTGCACCGGGTCACTTCGGTCGCCCCCGGCCCGGGCGGCGGGTACACGGTGGTCATCGAGCAGCTCAACACCAACTGCGACGTCACGGCCACCAAGACGGTCACCTCGGACAAGGTCTTCTTCGCGGCCGGCAGCGTCGGAACCAGCAAGCTCCTGGTGAAGCTGAAGGCCACCGGCGCCCTCCCGCGGCTCAACGGCGAGGTGGGCCGGGGCTGGGGCGACAACGGCAACGTCATGTGCGGCCGCGCCAACTACCTGTGGGACCCCACCGGAACGGTCCAGGCGGCCATTCCGTGCGGCGGCATCGACAACTGGACCGCCGGAGGCGCCTTCGCCGAGGTCGCGCCGCTGCCCACCGGCATCGAGACGTACGCCTCCTTCTACCTGTCGATCACCAAGAACCCCAACCGCGGCACCTTCTCCTGGAACCCCGCGACCGGAGGCGTCGACCTGGACTGGCAGACCGCCTGGAAGCAGGCGTCCATCGACATGGCCAAGACGATCTTCGACAAGATCAACGCGACGGAGGGCACGATCTACCGCACCGACCTGTTCGGCGCCTACAAGATCTGGAACGACACCCTGACCTACCACCCGCTGGGCGGCGCGGTCCTGAACAGGGCGACCGACAACTACGGCCGTCTGTACGGCTATCCGGGCCTGTACGTCATCGACGGCTCGCTCATCCCGGGCAACACCAGTGTCAATCCGTTCGTCACCATCACGGCGCTCGCCGAACGGAACATCGAGAAGATCATCGCCGCCGATCTCACGTGACGGCGCGAACGCGGGGCCGCCCGGGACGCCGGGCGGCCCCCTTTCAGTGCGTGGGCAGCACGCACACGGAGTCGAGGCCGAGCACGTGGTTGAGCCGGCCGAACGCGAGCCAGGAACCGATGCTCATGCTCAGCTCCACGATCTCGGCCTGGCTGTAGTGCGCGGTCATCCGGCCCCAGAACTCCTCGTCGAGGCCGTGGTGGTCGAGGGCGTAGCGCTCGGCGTACTCGGCGGCGAGCCGGGTGCGGTCGTCGAAGGCGTCGGTGGTGCGCCACTCGGTGACCGCGTCCATGAAGGTCTCCTCGACCTTCTCGCCGTCCCGGTCCGTGCGCCAGTCCAGGCAGAACCGGCAGCCGTTGATCTGCGCGATCCGCAGCCGCGCGGCCTCGAACTCGCGCAGTCCCAGCGTCGTATGGGTGTACACGGACAGGGAGAAGTTCGCGGCGGCCATGCCGATGCCGGGGACCATGTCGCCCCACACGTACCCGATCGGCTCCTGGCCCTCGGGGATGTCGATCCTCATCGTTGCTTCCTTCCGAGTCTGCCGACTGCCGGGCGCAGCGGGACGTCGAGCGCGTCGTAGAGTCCGGGCCCCGCCGTCACCAGCCAGTCGATGGCGTTCACCAGGCGGCCGACCGCGGTGGCGTTCCCGCCCGCGGAGCGGTTCTCGCCCTCGTCACTCGCCTCCACGGTGACCTCGATGCGCGGGCGGCCCTCGATGACGACCCGGTGCGCGCCGTCACCGCCGCCGGGCGGCACCGGCCAGTCCGGGGCGCAGGAGGGGTGGATGCGGGTGACGTGCTCGATGACGATGCGGGCCTCGCCCTCGACGATGCCCTGCACCTCGAACCGCACCGCGCCCTGGGTGCCCGCGTCGAAGGTGCCCATCGTGCGGGTGCTCACCGTCGTGTCGAGCGCGCGGCGGTGCATGGTCTCGCGGATCTCGTCGAGTTCAACGCCCAACGCCCGTGCCATCAGGCGGAGTTGTCCGCCCCAGACCATGGTCGGTACGGACGGGGCGAGCATCAGGGGCTCGTAGTCCATGGGCTGCCCCATGCCGACCAGGTACCGGACCGACTCCTCTTGTTCATACGTGGAGTAGTCGAAGATCTCCTGGCAGCGGATCGCGTCCACGGTGGTGCCGAGCCCGCTGATCAGCAGCGGCAGGACGTCGTTGCCCCAGCCCGGGTCGACGCCCGAGACGAACAGCGACCCGCCGCCCTCGGCGACGGCGGCGAGCACCGGGTCGCGGAACTCCGGCGGGGCGCCGCGGTGGTCGTAGAGCGGGTACAGGGCCGGGGTGACCACCACGGCTCCCGTTCCCACGGCGCGTACGACGTCGGCCAGGGCCTCGTCGGGCCGGATGTCGCCGGACGCCGCGTACACCACGGCCCGGGGGCGGGCGGCGAGCACCTCGGCGGCGTCGTCGGTCGCGAGGACGCCCAACCGGCCGTCGAGACCGGCCAGTTCGGCGGCGTCGCGGCCGACCTTGGCCGGGTCGTGGACCAGGACGGCGGTGAGTTCCAGCGCCGGATGCGCCTCGACGGCACGTATCGCCGCACGGCCGACATTGCCGGTACCCCAGACAACCGTGGAAATCATGCGCGGAGGGTAGCGAGACGGACGTGAGGTTCCTAGTGCCGTGCGGGGAAAAGCTGCCCGGGGCGCGCGGCGGGCGGCCGTGCGGTGATCACCGGGACATCGCGCCGCCATGGAATGATCAGCCGCAGTTCTTCCGGATGTACTCGTCGGTAGCTACAGTTCCGCCGTCCCCACCGCTGAGCGACCATCAGGAGCCTCCCCATGCGCGTGCCCCGCACCGCCTCCGCCCTCACCGCCCTCACCGCAGCGGCCGCCCTGGCCGGGGGCTCGGTACTGCTCGCCCCCGCGGCCGGCGCCGCCGACGGCGCCCCCACGCTGTCCGTCTTCGCGTGGAACGTCGACCTGGGCGCCGCGATCGTCGACTCGACGCAGAACGAGAAGGCCGCCCAGCGCACCCCGGTCGTCGAGTCGATCATCCGGCAGCACAGCGCGGACGTGGTGATCCTGGACGAGCTGTTCAACCACGCCTCCACCGACGACATATCCGCCAAGCTCGCCGACCTCTACCCCTACCGCACGCCGGTCGTGGGCCAGACGTGTTCGGGCGGCGGCTGGAACGGTGTGAGCGGCAACTGCTCCAGCTCGTGGTTCGTGATCAACGGCGGCACGATGATCCTTTCCAAGTACCCCATCACCGCCCAGTACGCGCACGTCTTCAGCAACTCCACGTCCGGGACCTGGGACTACAACGCCAACAAGGGCGCGGCCCTCGCGCAGATCGACAAGAATGGCACCAAGACCTGGGTGGTCGGCACGCACCTCCAGGCCGACCAGTCCAACACCGCCACCGACACCACCCAGGCCACCCGGCTGCGCCAGCTCGGCGAGATCCGCGACTGGACCAACGGCATCGTGGGCTCCTCGGCCCCGGTCCTGTTCGGAGGTGACCTCAACGTCGAGTACACGCACGGCCAGGCGCGCGGCGACTTCGCCAACGCCCAGAGCGCGGTGGGCGGCGCCCTGAACACCCCGGCCGCCGGGACCTCGCCGACCACCATGGACTGCTCGGTGTCGGCCTGGTGCCAGTACATGGCCGACGTCGAGACCTTCCCCAAGGACTACCGCGACAACCTGGACTACCTCGGGTACCTGAACGCGCCCGGCCGCCCGGTTCCCTCCGCCCTGCCCGCCGTCACGTCCGACTTCGACCCGCAGGCGGGCTGGGCCCCCGGTCAGCTGGACACCCGCTCGCCCAGCGACCACTACCCCGTGGAGGCGACCTTCCGGCTCGGCTGAGCCCGGCCGCCCGCCGACGGCTACTGGCGTACCGTCCAGTGGTCGTCGGCGCCCGCTTGGACGAAGTTCAGGGACGGGCACAGGAAGTCCTGGCCGGAGGGGTTCTGATCGGTCCAGGGCGAGTCGGACGGACTCGCGGGCTTCCAGACGCCGTTGTGGCGCAGCTCTATGGCGCTGCTGTCGAAGACGGTGGTGCGGGCCTCGGTGCAGTAGTAGCCCACGCCGGTCGACGGGTTCACGCTCGCGTATATCTCGAACATGTCCCAGCCGTGGTCGAGCCCGCTCTGGTCCTGGCCGGACTGGCGGTAGAGCAACTCCCACTGGGCCGAGCGGTAGTTGTAGAGATAGGACGACCAGCTGTTGGTGGACGCGCTGTCGCGGACGAGCTGGACGCTGTAGGCGAGTTCGTCTCCGGCGGGCCGGGTGTACTTCGCCTTGAAGGCCGCGTCGACGGCGACCGTTTTGGCGGGACCGCCCGCCCCGCACCAGTCCCAGGCCCATATCTCGTTGCCGCTGTTCCAGTAGGCGGTGACCACCTCCATGCACGAGTTCTGGGCCTTGGTGGTCGGAGCGTAGGTGAAGTTGTCGGCGTCGCTCACCCGGTAGGACGGGTCCACGGTGTGGGTCGCGGTGATGCCGTCGTGGGTGCCCGGCTGGGGGAAGACGCCCCACCAGTTGTGCGTGGGCTCGGCCTGGTTCCTGCGGAACGAGGCGTCGCGGCCCTTCTTGAGCGCCGCCACGGCACGGTCCCGCGCGGGGTCGTGGCCCGGCGTGCGGACCCCGGAGACCGTGCCGCGGTGCGGGGCGTCCGGGGCGGGGGTGCGGGCGGGACGGGCGGTGGCGGGCTGCGCGCTTTGCACCGGGGCGAGCCCGGCGGTGGCCGCGAGGAAGGCGGCGGCCAGGACGGTTCTGCGGCGTTTCATGTGGCTCCTCCAGGACCGTGCGTCAGGGATGTGACGAGGGTGGGGGGTGGAGCACGGCTCCCGGCCGCGCGGGTGGGGCGGCGCGGGAGTCGGATGAGCGACTAGTAATGTCCATGTCATTGACAGGAGTGTCAATAGCCACGGAACGTCACCGGAACGCCAAGGGGCGCTTTCCGGCCGCCCGTTGGGGCGGTCGCGGAAGAGGCCCGGTCACGCCCGGTGGGCGGCGGGCGCGCGGACCTGGGTGAGGTGGGCGAAGACGACGAGGTTGCTCTCGTACCCGCTCTTCGCGTGGAACCGCCCGCCGCAGGTGATGAGCCGCAGCTCCGGCCGGCCCGTTCCGCCGTACACCTCCTGGTCGGGAAAGTGCGTCTTCTCGTACGTCCTGACCCTGTCCACCGTGTACACGGCGATCCGGCCGTCGGTGCGGCGGGCCTCGACCGACCGGCCCGGGCGCAGCGCCCTGAGGCCCGCGAAGACGGCGGGCCCGGTCCGGGTGTCGAGATGGCCGATGGCCACGGCGGTTCCCGACTCCCCGGGGGACGGCCCGCCCCGGTACCAGCCCACCACCTTGGGGTCGTCCACCGGCGGCGTGCTGAGGTGCCGCTGGCCGTCCAGGTCCAGCGCGACGACCGGCGCCTCGATGCCGAGGTGGGGCACCGCGAGCGACACCGCGGGCGACGGCGGCAGGGGCCGCGGGGGTGTCGCGGGCCGCGGGGAGGCCGCGCCCCGGCTGTCCCCCGCGGGCGCGTGCGCCGCCGCGCCGAACCGCGGCCCGGAGGCGACGGCGGGCGCGGGTACGGCCTGGTCGTCGCTCTGCGCCCACCAGACGCCGCCCGCCACCAGGGACGCGGCCAGCGCCGCCGTCCTCGTCAGGCGGTAGGCGCGCGTCCGGTGCCGGGCGGTGGAGGCGCGTCTACGCTGCGCCATCGGGGCGGCGGCGCAGGCGGCGGATGTAGAGCACCCCGGCGACCGAGACCAGCCCCACCCCCGCCACGGCTCCGGCCTGCGGGACGCCCGGAGTCTCGGCGAGACCGCCGCCGCCCGCGGGCACCCCGCCCTGCGGTGTGCTGCCGGACCTCGCGGAGGTGGGCGTGCAGTCGACCTTGAACACCTTCTGCTTGCCCGCGCCGTTGCCGCCGGTGATGTTCCAGACGAGCTTGTACTGCCCGTCGGGGAGAGTGAGCGGCGCGGTGTGCCCGAGCCCGGTGGCGAGCTGGATGCTGCCGGACAGGGTGGCGCCGCCCGCTCTGGCGGGCTGGGGGGAGATGGTCCAGGTGATGCCCTGGGCGACGTCGAAGTTGAAGGCGTCGAGGTAGAAACCGCAGACCTTCGGTTCGTTGCGCTGGTCGGTGAAGGCCGTGCCCAACGCGTGGATCTTGATGTCGCCGTTGTCGCCGGGAGCGGCGGAGGCGGTCGGCGCGCCGATGACGGAGGCTCCCGCGGCGGCGAGCGCCGCGAGGGCGAGGAGCCGCTTGCGCGGCGGGCTGGGGAGGGCGGGGAGTGCTGCTGGGGCGGGCATGTGCGTTCCTCTGGTTCGGAAGATTGTCATACAAAGCGGAGCTCTGTCCGACTCCCTTTCATGTCCGCCCACCCTCGTGCCCGCGCCCCGCCGTGGAACCCGCCGGATATCACCCGTCCGCCCCAACGCGGCGCGGCGGAACGCGCGAAAGCGGCGCTGTGCTCCGGGGAGCACAGCGCCGCCGGCCGGTGCGGGGCTCAGCACTCCGAGTGCTGGACGACCCGCGAGATGGCGTTGTAGACGCTCGGTTCGAACGTGCCGTGCACGGTGTAGTCGTGGTGTTTGCTCGGCCACATGGTCGGGCTGTTGAACGTCCCGGTGGTGTACATCGTCCGGCCCGACGCGTCGTTCAGCTTGAACCGTGAGCGCCAGATGTCACCGCTGAAGGTGCGCGTGGTCCAGGTCGTCGCGCTGAACGTCAGTTTCCCGTCGGCGTAGAGCTGGAGGTGGCCGCCGGTCTGGTGGCAGTCACCGACGCTCAGGTCGTCCCAGGTGAACCACTTGTAGCTGGGCGCAGTCCCCGAACGGACGGCGCCTCCCTGGGTGTCGGCCGAGGCAGTCCCCGGGTTCAGGGTGAGGACGGTGGCGCCGACGGCGGCCGCCGAGATGAGCACTCTGCATGCCCGTCGCAGAACTTTCATGGTGCAACTCCCTTGTGTCCGGCACTAGTTGGAGCCGAAGGAGACACTGCGGGCGGGCAGGGGCGGGGGCCCCGTCTCGTCCCAGCTGCCGCCCACTCCCACGATCGCGAGGAGCTGGGAGCAGCCGCCGTCCGCGTAGACGAACGCCGTGGCGTCCGTGTCGTTGGCCGCGTGTGACGCGCCGCCCTCCAGCGCCAGGCACACCCCCGTGGGCGGGGCGAAGAGCGCCGTCTGCGTCCCGGTGTCGAAGCGGATGTACGGGAACTGTCCGTCGGCGGCCCGGGCGTTGAACGGCAGCAGGGCGATCAGGGCGAGCGCCCCGCCCAGTACCGTTCCCAGGCGCCGCACGGGCGCTCCGCGCACCACCGGCCCGCGCCCGATCCTGAGTGTGGTCTCCGTGGTCTTCGCGCCCCTCTCGGTCTTCTTCATGGCGTTCCATGGCGTGAGTCGCCTGTGCATGAGCACGCACCCCCTCGTGGCCCTTCGATGGTTGTCCCGGGGAAATGCCGGGGGCAACCGCTCGAAAGAAGCGAAGGGAGCGATGGCCCGGTCGGTGCGCGCTGCGCCGTACGGGTGACGCCGGGTGGCGGCCGCTTCCGGCGCCCGTCGCACTGGGGGAGCCTCAAGGTGCAGCGCCACACGGGGAGTTGGCGCGCGGAGAGAGGGGTCTTCACATGCGTACCTTCAACCGGGGAAGGGCGGGGCTCGTGGCCGGGGCGGCGCTGTCCCTGCTGGTCGCCATGGCCGGATTCGCCACCGACGCGCAGGGAGCCACGGGCACGTTCAGTTACGTACGGGCCGACACGGGCGGGGTCACCGGCATCGACAATCCGCCCGACCATTTCTGCTTCGTCGTCAGCGGCGAGGCGACGAGCGTGCACAACGGCACGAACAGCACCGCCCTGCTGTTCGAGGACGCGGAGTGCGACCCGAATCAGTTCCTCGACGCGGCGCAGCCGGGGCAGACCCTCGTGTTCGGGGTGCGGCGTCCCCTGAGCGTGCGGTTCGGCGGCTGATCACCAAACCACCCCGGGCGGACGGCGTCGTGAACGGGATCGAGCGGCTGTTGGAGAAGGCCACCCCTGCCTGACGGCCGGGACCGGGGACGGGGGAGGATCGGTCGGGTAGCCCCTCCGGACAGCGCAAGGACCCCTCGTGACACAGCCTCAGGCGAAGCCGCCGCTTCCCCAGCCGTTCGACGCCACCCACTTCGAGGACCCGTACGCGACGTACGCGCGGTTGCGCGAGGAAGGGCCCGTCCACCACATCCGGCTGCCCGACGGGTCGGCGGTCTGGCTGGTGCTGCGCGAGGCGGACGTCCGCGCGGGGCTCACCGACCCCCGGCTCTCGGTCAACAAGGCCCGCGCGGGCAACGGCTACAAGGGGTTCTCGCTGCCGCCCGCCCTGGACGCCAACCTCCTGAACATCGACCCCGACGACCACCTGCGGCTGCGCCGGCTCGTGTCCAAGGCCTTCACCCCGCGCTACGTCGAAGGGATGCGGCGGCGGATCGAGGACGCGTCGGAGCGGCAGGCCGACGCTCTGGCCGAGCAGTTGACGGCGGAGGGCACCGTGGACCTGGTCGCCGCGTTCGCCCAGCCGCTCCCCGTCGCGCTCATCGGCGACATCCTCGCCGTGCCCGAATCCGAGCGGCACGCCTTCTCCGGCTGGGTCACCACCATGATGGATCCGGCCGGCCCCCAGGACCTGGTCGCGGCGATCGGGCACATCCACCGCTTCCTGCTCGACCTCGTGGCCGCCCGCCGCGCCGAGCCCGGCGACGACCTGCTGTCCGAACTCATCGCCGCGCGCGACGATGGCGACCGGCTCAGCGAGGACGAGCTCGTCTCGCTCGCCTTCCTCATCCTGATGGCCGGCAGCGAGAACACCCAGCACGTCATCAGCGGCGGAACCCTCACCCTGCTGCGCCACCCCGACCAGCTGGCCGCCCTGCGCGCCGACCCGGGGCTCCTGCCCGGCGCCGTCGAGGAACTCCTGCGGTACGTGCACCCCAACCAGAGCGCCATCCGCCGCTTCCCCACCGAGCCGATCGAGCCCGCGGGGGTGCCCGTCCCGGCGGGCGACACGGTCCTGCTCTGCCTCGCCGCGGCCCATCGCGACCCGGAGCGCTACCCGGAACCCGACCGCTTCGACATCCACCGCGCGGACACCGCCCACCTCGCGCTCGGGCAGGGCATGCACTACTGCCTCGGGGCGGCGCTCGCCCGCATGCAGCTGCACAGCGCCCTGGGCACACTCGTGCGCCGGTTCCCCGAGCTGGCCCTGGGCTGCCCCGCCGAGCAGCTCGCCTGGCGCACCTCGTTCAGGTCGCACGCCCTCAAGCGGCTGCCCGTGCGGATCGGACGGTAGCCGCGGGCCCATTGCCGGGCGAACACCCCTGTGGTTAGCCTGTGTTCGCCATTCCGGCCGCTGGCCGGAGTTTCGAACAATGAGGGTGGGTGGCCGAGCCATGGGCCGACTGGTTCCCGCGGTGACCAGGGCGCTGGACGTCCTCGAACTCTTCCTGGAGAGCGAGGGCAGCCTCTCCGCGCCGGACGTCACGCGCCGGCTCCAACTGCCCCGCACCACCGTGCACGAGCTGCTCACCACCCTGGCCGCCCGCTCCTACCTGGCGCCGGTGCCCGAACAGCCCGGGCGCTACCGTCTCGGCGTACGCACCTACCAGCTCGGCAGCCGCTACGCCGAGCAGCTCGATCTGGCGGCCGAGGGGCAGCAGGTGGCCCGCGAGGTCGCCGAGACCTGTGACGAGACCGTGCACGTCGCGATCCTGGAGGACACCGACGTCATCTACATCGCCAAGGTCGACTCCACCCACGCCGTCCGCATGGTCTCGGCGGCCGGCCGCAGGCTCCCCGCGCACTGCACCTCCGTCGGCAAGATGCTGCTCGCCGCGCTGCCCGAGGCCGAGCTCGACACCCGTCTCGAAGGGCGTGAGCTCATCGGCATGACCCCCGACAGCATCACCGACCCCGCGGCCCTGCGTGCCGCACTCGCCGAGATCAGGGGCCGGGGCGTCGCCGTCGAGCACCGCGAGTCCAACCCGGACGTGAGCTGTGTGGCGGCGCCGGTCAGGGACGGCACGGGACGGGTCGTCGCCGCGCTCTCCATCTCCGTACCCATGATCAGGTGGAACGGCGACCGCGAGGCCGAGCTCGCCGAACTCGCCCGCAAGGGCGCGGGCGACCTCTCCGTACGCCTCGGCCACCGGGGCGTGCGATGAGGTACGAGCTCGCGGTGCGGGAGGCGGCCGAGCTCGGCGAGGGGCCGACCTGGGACCCCGCGGCCGGGCGGCTCATCTGGGTCGACATCCTCTCCTCGCGGATCCACACCTACGCGCCGGGCACCGGCCGCCGCACCGTCCTGGCCACCGAGCAGCACGTCGGCGCGGCCAAGCCGCGGGCCGGGGGCGGCCTCGTCGTCAACCTCCGCGACGGGATCGGGGCATACGGTGTCGAGGGCGGTTTCCGCTGGCTGCTGCGCGAGCCGGTGCCCGGACGGCGCGGCAACGACGCGGCTGTCGCCCCCGACGGGGCGTTGTGGGCCGGGACCATGCGCTACGACGAGGCGCCCGGCGGCGGCTCCCTGACGCGCCTCGCGCCGGACGGCACGGCGACCACCGTGCTCGGCGACGCGACGGTCAGCAACGGCACCGGCTGGAGCCCGGACGGGCGGCTCATGTACTACATCGACACCCCCACCCGGACCGTCGACGTCTTCGACTTCGACCAGCAACTGGCCCACGACAGAAGGGTGTTCGTCCGGATCGAGGACGGCGCCGGACATCCCGACGGGCTGACCGTGGACGCGGAGGGAGGCGTCTGGGTGGCGCTGTGGGACGGCGGCGCGGTGCGGCGGTACGCGGCCGACGGCAGGCTCGACCAGGTGGTCGAGCTGCCCGTGCGGCGCCCCACCGCCTGCGCCTTCGGCGGACCGGACCTCGCGGACCTGTACATCACGAGCGCCCGCACGGGGCAGGCGGCACCGCACCCGCTCGCCGGCTCCCTGCTCGTCGTGCCGGGGGCGGGGCGCGGACTCCCCGGATTCGCCTTCCGCGGCTGATGGAGCGTCAACGCACGGGTGCCGACCGGTGGTTCCGGGCGGCACCCGTGCGCTGGTGCCTCAGCGGGCCGAGAACGAGTGGACCGTGGAGGTGCGGTACGTCGTGCCGGGACGCAGCACCGTCGAGGGGAACGACGGGTGGTTGGGCGAGTCCGGGAAGTGCTGGGCCTCCAGGCAGAGGGCGTCGCCCTGGCGGTAGGTGCGGCCGGAGGTGCCCACCAGGGTGCCGTCGAGGAAGTTGCCGCTGTAGAACTGCAGGCCCGGCTCGGTCGTGTACATCCGCATCACCCGGCCCGACGCCGGGTCGGACAGGGTCAGGGCGTATTCGGGTGACGCCGAAATCCCCTTGTCGAGGACCCAGTTGTGGTCGAAGCCCTTGGCGCGGACCAGCTGCACGTCGCCCTCGCGGATGTCACGGCCGATCCGCTTGGTGCGCCGGAAGTCGAACGGCGTGCCCGCCACCCGTGCCTGTTCTTCGGTCGGGATGAGAGCGGCGTCCACGGGCGTGTAGCGGCTGGCGGCGAGCTCCAGGGTGTGGTCGTGGACCGAACCGCTGCCCTCGCCCGACAGGTTGAAGTAGGTGTGGCTGGTCAGGTTGACGACGGTGGGCCGGTCCGTGGTCGCCTCGTAGTCGATGCGCCAGGCGCCGCGCGCGGTGAGGGTGTAGGTGACGCGGACCTTCAGGGTGCCGGGGTAGCCCATCTCGCCGTCGGGGGAGACCCGGGTCAGGACGAGACCGGTCTCCGAGCCGCGCGTGAACCCTTCCACCCGCCACATCTGCTTGTCGAAGCCCTTGGTTCCGCCGTGCAGGCTGTTGGCGCCGTCGTTGAGCGGAAGCTGGTAGGTGTGGCCGTCGAGCGTGAACCGCCCCGCAGCTATGCGGTTGCCGTACCTGCCGATCAGGCCGCCGAAGTACGGGCTCTTCGCCACGTAGTCGGCGAGGTTGTCGAAGCCGAGGGCGATGTTGGCCGAGTGGCCGTGCCTGTCCGGGACGTCGAGGGCGTGGACGACCCCGCCCCAGGACAGCACCTGGAGCCGGGTGCCGCCGTTGGAGACGGTCCACACGTCCACCGCCGTGCCGTCGGCGAGGGTGCCGAAGTGCTGCTTCGACGGGGAGCGGCTCGGCGCGGCCTGAGCGGTGCCGGCGCCGAGCACCGTCGTCGCGGCCAGGCCGGCGGCGCCCGCCGCCAGGACCGTACGTCTGCTGGTGTTCATGGAGCGACTCCTTCGGTGAGGTGAGGAAGGGGCATGGTGGGACTCACGAACCGACCTTGCGCTTGTTGTAGACGTCGAAGCCGACCGCGGCGAGCAGCACGAACCCCTTGATGACCTGCTGGTAGTCCGTGCCGATGCCCACCAGGGACATGCCGTTGTTGAGGACGCCGAGCACCAGGCCACCGATGATGGCGCCGAACACCGTGCCGACGCCACCGCTCATCGAGGCGCCTCCGATGAAGGAGGCCGCGATGGCCTCCAGTTCGAAGTTGACGCCCGCGTTGGGGGTGCCCGCGTTGAGGCGGGCGGCGAAGACGACGCCGGCCAGCGCCGCGAGCACGCCCATGTTGACGAAGACCCAGAACGTGACCCGCTTGTCCTTCACGCCGGACAGCTTCGCCGCCGCCTGGTTGCCGCCGAGCGCGTACACATGGCGGCCGACGACGGCGTTGCGCATCACGAAGCCGAGCCCGATGAGCAGCGCGGCGAGCAGGAGCAGGACCACCGGGACGCCCCGGTAGCTGGCCAGGGTCATCGTGAAGGCGAGGACGGCCGCGACCATCGCCACGCACTTCGCGACGAACAGGCTCCGGGGCAGCACGTCGAGTTCGTACGCCCGCTGGCGCCGCCGGGAGCGTCCTTCCTGGAGCAGCACGACGGCTATCAGGACGAGCCCCAACAGGACCGTCGGATTGTGGTAGTTGGTGTCCGGACCGAAGGCCGGGAGGTAGCCCGTGGAGATCTTCTGGAAGCCGTCGGGGAACGGGCCGAGCGAGCGCGAGCCGAGCAGGATCTGGGTGCCGCCGCGGAACAGCAGCATCCCGGCCAGGGTGACGATGAACGACGGTATGCCGACGTAGGCGATCCAGAAGCCCTGCCAGGCGCCCGCCACCGCTCCGATGACCAGCGCGATGGCCAGGGCGAGCACCCAGGGCACATGGTGCTCGACCATCATCACGGCGCACGCGGCCGACACGAAGGCCGCCAGCGAGCCGACGGACAGGTCGATGTGGCCCGCGATGATGACGATCATCATGCCGATCGCGAGGACCAGGATGTAGCTGTTCTGGAGCACCAGGTTGGTGACGTTGTTCGGCTTGAGCAGCACCCCGCCGGTCCAGATCTGGAACAGCACGACGATCAGGCCGAGTGCGACGAGCATGCCGTACTGGCGCAGGTTGCGCCGCGCCGCGCCGAGCAGCAGCGCGGCGGGCGCCGGGCGCGGGGAACGGGGCGCCGGCGGGGCGCTGCGGGGGGTGTCGGTGGTGACCGGACCCATGGCGACTACCTCTTGTTCGTGGTCATGTGGCGCATCAGGACTTCCTGCGTCGCCTCGGCCCGCGCGACCTCACCGGTGAGCCGGCCGGCCGCCATCGTGTAGATGCGGTCGCACATGCCGAGCAGTTCGGGAAGCTCCGACGAGATGAAGACGACGGCCTTGCCCTGGGCCGCGAGCTGGTCGATGACGGTGTAGATCTCGTACTTGGCACCCACGTCGATGCCGCGGGTCGGCTCGTCGAGGATCAGCACATCGGGACCCGCGAAGATCCACTTGCTGAGCACGACCTTCTGCTGGTTGCCGCCCGACAGCCGCCCGACCTGTTCGAAGACGGTGGGCGCCTTGATGTTCATGGACCGGCGGTAGGACTCGGCGACCCGGCGCTCCTCGTGCTCGTCGACCACCCCGCGCCGGGCCACCCGGCCGAGCGCGGCCGTCGTGATGTTGCGGGCGATGGTGTCGATGAGGTTCAGGCCGTACTGCTTGCGGTCCTCGGTGACGTAGGCGATGCCGTGGGCGACCGCCTCCGGGACGGTCCTGGTGCGGATCTCGCGGCCGTCCTTCCACACCGAGCCGCTGATGTTGCGCCCGTAGGAGCGGCCGAACAGGCTCATCGCGAGTTCGGTACGGCCCGCGCCCATCAGGCCCGCGATGCCGACGATCTCGCCCCGCCGCACGTGCACGGACACGTCGTCGACGACCTTGCGCTGCTGGTCGATGGGGTGGTGCACGGTCCAGCCGCGTACGTCGAGTGCGGGGTGCGCGCCCGGATCGCCGTCGTACGCGGTGCGTTCGGGGAAGCGGTGGTCGAGGTCGCGGCCGACCATGGCCCGGATGATCCGGTCCTCGGTCGTCGCCGGGTCCCGCACGTCCAGGGTCTCGATGGTGCGGCCGTCGCGGATGACGGTGACGGTGTCGGCGACCGCCGCGATCTCGTTCAGCTTGTGCGAGATCACGATCGACGTGATGCCCTGCTCCTTCAACTCCAGGATCAGGTCCAGGAGATGAGCGCTGTCCTCGTCGTTGAGCGCCGCCGTCGGCTCGTCGAGGATGAGCAGCTTCACCTCCTTCGACAGCGCCTTGGCGATCTCCACCAGCTGCTGCTTGCCGACGCCGATGTCCGCGACCCGGGTCCCGGGGTGTTCGCTCAGGCCGACCCGCTTCAGGAGCCGGGCCGCGTGCCGGAGCGTCTCGTGCCAGCTGATGATGCCGCGGGTGGCGTGCTCGTTGCCGAGGAAGATGTTCTCCGCGATCGACAGGTAGGGCACCAGCGCGAGTTCCTGGTGGATGATGACGATCCCGCGCGCCTCGCTGGCCCGGATGTCCTTGAAGGCGCAGTGCTCCCCCTGGAAGAGGATGTCGCCCTCGTAACTGCCGTGCGGATGAACGCCGCTGAGGACCTTCATCAGGGTCGACTTGCCCGCGCCGTTCTCCCCGCAGATCGCGTGGACCTCGCCCGGCGCGACCGTGAGGGACACGCCGGACAGGGCCCGCACGCCCGGGAAGGTCTTGACGATGGAGCGCATCTCAAGGACGGCGGGCGCCTCCTGGGCGGGCGCGCTCACTTCAGGTCACTCGCCTTGATATAGCCCGAGTCCACCAGGACGGACTGGTAGTTGGACTTGTCGACGCTGACCGGGTCGAGCAGGAAGGACGGCACGACCTTCTTCTCGTTGTCGTACGTCTTGACGTCGTTGACCTGCGGGGTCTTGCCGTTCAGTACGGCGTCGGCCATCTGCACGGCCTGTTTGGCGAGGGCCCGGGTGTCCTTGTACACGGTCTGCGTCTGGTTGCCCGCGATGATCGACTTGACCGACGCCACCTCGGCGTCCTGGCCCGTCACCACGGGGTAGGGCTTGGCGGGCGTCCCGTAGCCGCCGGAGCGCAGCGCGGACAGGATGCCGATGGAGATCCCGTCGTACGGCGAGAGCACGGCGTCGACGCGGGCCGACGAGTAGGCCTTGGTCAGCAGGTCGTCCATGCGTTTCTGGGCGGTCGCACCGTCCCAGCGCAGCGTGGTCACCTGGTTGAGGCTGGTCTGTCCGCTGAGGACCACGAGCTGCTTCTTGTCGAGATAGGGCTTGAGGGTCTTGAGGGCGCCCTGGAAGAAGTAGCGGGTGTTGTTGTCGTCGGGCGATCCGGCGAACAGCTCGATGTTGAACGGCCCCTTCTTGGAGCCGTCCTTGAGCCCCAGCTTGTCGACGATGTACGAGGCCTGGAGCACGCCGACCTTCTCGTTGTCGAAGGAGGCGTAGTAGTCGACGTTGGGCGAGCCGAGGATGAGCCGGTCGTAGGCGATGACTTTGATGTGCTGGTCGGCGGCCTGCTTGAGGACGTCGCTCAGGGCGCGGCCGTCGATGGCGGCGATCACCAGGACGTCCACGCCCTTGGTGATCATGTTCTCGATCTGCGCGACCTGCTGGTCGACGTTGTCCTCGCCGTACTGGAGCTCGGTCTTGTAGCCGAGGTCCTGGAACTGCTTGACCATGTTGTTGCCGTCGTTGATCCACCGCTCGGACGACTTGGTCGGCATGGCGATGCCGATGGTGGAGCCCTTGCCGCCCTTCTTGGTCTCCTTGCTGCCGCCCTCGCCGCTCTGGCCGCAGGCGGCGAGCGCGAGGACGAGGGAGCCGGCGACGAGGGCGAGTGCTGCTCTGCGGTTGCGGCGCATGGTCATCAGTCCTTGGGGGAGAAGCGGTTGAGGGGGCCGGGGAGACGCGAGCCGAGCGGGGACATGCCGCCGTCGGCGCCGTGCCGGGCGAGCAGGTCGAGCGCGAGCCGGCCGCGGCGCACGCGCTCGCGCGCGGTGTCGAGGGCGGCGTCCCGCAGGTGCGCGCCGTACGGGTAGATGCCGGGCGCCCGGGAGAGGCCGAACTTGAGGTACAGCGGGGCGGCGCGCCGGATCAGCTCGGCCGCCTCGTACATCCGCACATAGCCGCCGAGATCGTCCGGCGCCTCGATGTACAGGTCCAGCGGGATGCCCGACACCCGGCGGATCTCGGTGAAGTGCGTGGCCGTCAGGTCCGAGGGCACGTTCACGGAGTCCGCGCCGAGCCGCTCGTACACCGAGACGGAGGCCGGGTTGACCGGGCCGATCAGCGCCGAGACCTTGAGGGTGGTGTCCGAGGGCAGCAGGCCCCGCTCGCGCAGCCGGTGCAGGGTCCACAGCACTCCCTCGTCGGCGACGAGCAGGCAGGGCACCCCCAACTCCGTTGCCCGTAGGGCGTCTTCGACGCACCCGGCCAGCGCGTCGTGGCCCCGGGCGCGCAGTCCCGCGCCGCCCGAGGCGGTACGGGTGGAGCCGCCGGTGTCCCAGGTGCCGCGCGGCCCGGTGAACAGGCAGAGCTCGATGCCGCGCGCCGCGCAGGCCTCGGCCATCTCGGTGATCTCCGCGTCGGAGAGCATCCAGACGCCGCTGCCCTGGCTGACCCGGTGCACGGGCACGTCGAGCCGGGAGGACTCCTTGAGGACGACGGCGAGCGCCTCGGGGCCTTCCACGGAGGGGATCTCGGTGCGCCAGGTGCCGCCGTCGGGGAAGACGTGCGGGGAGGAGTCGGCGGGGTTGTCGGCGGGGGCGGCCAGGCCGAGCGCCGAGAGGGCCCGCTCGCCGGGGCGGCGGGGTCCCGCGGGGGCGCGGAAAAGGGGTGGTGTGTCGGTCACAGGCGGGATTCCTTGCGTGAGCGGGCCTTCGCGACGTTCGGTATGTCGAACGTGGTTCGGCTCATTGGGTACGAAGTCCTGGGGCTGGGGGCCATGGGGAGGGGGGCGTGCCTAGGGGCGCAGCAGGACCTTTCCGGTCTTGGGGTCGCCGCCGCCGACCAGCGCGAGCGCGTCGGCGTACCGCTCCAGCGGGAACTCGTGGGTGATCAGTGCGGCCGGGTCGATCAGGCCGGTGGCGTAGGCCCGGACGGCGAAGGACCACGCGGCCGAGGACGCCCCGAAGACGCTGCGCACGGTGAGCTGGCTCAGCGAGAGGTGCACGGGGTCGATGCCGGTGGCGCCCGGCGCGAACATGCCGGTGAGGACGGCCCGGCCACCGCGCCGGGCGAGCAGGACCGCGTCGGCCGCCGTCGAGGGCGCGCCCGCCGTCTCGATCACGAGGTCGTAGCGACCGCGCACGTCGTCGCGGAAGCTCGGGGTGCGGGCTTCGGTCGCCCCCATGTCGCGGGCCAGTTCGGCCCGTTCGAGCCGGGGGTCGATCACGGCCAGCTCGCCGGGGGAGTGGCGCGCCAGGAACTGGACGGCGAGCAGGCCCAGGGTGCCCGCGCCCACGACCGCGATGCGCTCGCCCGGCTCGGGCGCGCCGGCCCGTACCGCGGCGGCGACCACGGCCGCGGGTTCCAGGAGGGCGGCGGCCCGCAGGTCCGCGTCGTCGGGCAGCAGGTGCAGCAGTCGGGCCGGGACCACCACGTGGTCGGCGAAGCCGCCGGGGTGGGTGAACCCGGTCTCGGCGTAGGCGGCCGTGCACAGCGAGGTCTCGCCGCACCGGCAGCGCTCGCAGGTGCCGCAGGTGCGGAAGCCCTCGGCGACCGTCCTGCGCCCGACGAGCGCGGGGTCGGTGCCCGGCCCGGCGACCTCGACGGTGCCGGCCCACTCGTGGCCCGGGACCAGCGGGTAGCGGACGTAGCCGGGGGCGCGGTGGCCGTCGTACACCTCGCGGTCGCTCAGGCAGACCCCGGCGGCGGCGACCCGCACCACGACCTCCCCCGGCCCCGGCTCCGGGCGCACGCCGTTGACCAGGCGGTGGCCGCCCGGGGCGTCGACGACGATCGCGCGGCTGCTCATCCGCGCGCCCCGGACGGGTCGCGCTTCTCCCAGCCCTCGGCCCACAGGTCGAACCGGGCCTGCTGCTGCGGGAATTCGGCCGCCGCGTCCACGTCGAGCTCGACGCCGAGGCCGGGGGCCTGTGGCAGCTCGAAGTAGCCGTCGACCACCTGCGGGGCGCCCCTGACGACCTTCTTGATGTCCGCGTCCGCGAAGTCGTTGAAGTGCTCCAGGATCTTGAAGTTCGGTGTGCAGCCAGCCACTTGGAGGGAGGCCGCGGTGAGCACCGAACCGCCCACGTTGTGCGGTGCGACCAGGGTGTAGTGGGTCTCCGCGGTCGCGGCCAGCTTGCGGGTCTCCAGGATGCCGCCGATGTGGCCGACGTCCGGCTGGATGATGTCGGCGGCCTGCGACTCGAAGAGCTCGCGGAACTCGATCCGGTCGTGGACGCGCTCGCCGGTCGCGAGCGGGATGTCGACCTTGCCCGCGACCTTCGCCAGCGCCTTGAGGTTCTCCGGCGGCACCGGCTCCTCCAGCCACGCGGGGTCGAACCGCGCGAGCTCGTGGGCCAGGCGCACGGCGGTGGCCGGAGAGAAGCGGCCGTGCATCTCCAGCATCAGCTCGGTGTCCGGCCCGATCGCGTCCCGCACCGCCTCGATCAACGAGACCGCGTACAGCGACCGTTGATGGTCCAGCTCGTAGTGCCCGGTGCCGAACGGGTCGATCTTCAGCGCCCGGTAGCCGCGCTCGACGACCCCTTGGGCCGCCTTGTGGTAGGCCTCCGGGGTGCGTTCGGTGGTGTACCAGCCGTTCGCGTACGCCTTGACCCGGTCGGTCACCCTGCCGCCGAGCAGCTGCCACACCGGCACGCCGAGGGCCTTGCCCTTGATGTCCCAACAGGCCATCTCCACCACGGCGATGCCCGACATCACGATCTCGCCGGCCCGCCCGTAGTCGCCGTACTTCATCCGGCGCACCAGGTCCTCGACGGCGAACGGATCGGATCCCGCGATGTGGTTGGCCTCCGCCTCGCGGAGATAGCCGATCAGGGCGTCGGTGCGGCCGAGCATCCTGGTCTCGCCGACGCCGGTCAGGCCCTCGTCGGTGTGGACCTGGACGTAGGTGAGGTTGCGCCAGGGGGTCCCGACGACGTGCGTGCTGATTCCCGTGATTCGCAAGGCAGTTGCTCCCGGGGCTGCTGTCCATGACGTTCGATATTTCGTCATGCGTTCGAAATTCTGGCGTGACGGTAATGACGTGCGGCGGGGGGTGTCAATGGGTCGGACAGGAACCGCTCCCGGGTGGTGCGGAGGTGTTGACGCGGGGGCGGAGGAGGCGGAATGCTCCCCGTCGTCGACCTGCGGAAAGCCGTCCGAAATCTCGAACGCTCAGCGACCCCCTCACCGACCCGCTCGCCGTGGCCCCGCGCACCGACACCGTCAACGCCGCGGCACCCACCTTCACCGCCCCGTTCGCCCCGTACTCGGTCACGGTCCCGGAGGTGCGCACCGGCTGGGCGGCGGCCCAAGGGCGTTGTTCCGCACGGGGGTTCACGGGAGGTTGTACCCATGTGGCGGGAATGGCGGTGTTGCCCCTGCGGCGCACGGTGCGCGAGCGTGCTGTGCCATGGACCGTGACAACACCGCCACCCCCTTCTCCCTCTCCCGCCGCCAACTCCTCGCCGCCGCGGGCGCGGCCGGAGCCGTCACCGCCGTCGGCCCCGTGCCCGCCCTGGCCGCGCCGCGCACCGGACTCTCGCTCCACTTCACGCAGTCCACCAACGGCGCGGCGACCCTCTCGCCCGCCGGTGACCGGCTGATCGCCGAGGTGCAGGACGTCCTGTGGTCGCTGCCCCGCGCCGGCGGCAGGGCCGAGCCCCTCACCCCGGCCGGACTCGAACCCACCCGCCCCGTGTACGCGCCCGACGGCGGGCTCATCGCGTTCTGCGCCTACAAGAGCGGCAACTACCACATCTGGACCATGCGGCCCGACGGCTCACAGGTGCGCCAGCACACCGACGGCCCCTGGGACGACCGGGGCCCCGCGTGGTCGCCCGACGGCACCCGCATCGTCTTCGCCTCGGAGCGCGCCGGTGATCCCGTGGCGGGCAGCCCGTACCGCATCCACGTACTCGACCTGCGCACCGGCCGGTTGACCCGCCTCACCGGGCTCGCCGGACAGGAAGGCCCGCTCCAGAACGGTCCGTGGGAGGACTTCGACCCCACCTGGTCGCCCGACGGCAAGCGGATCCTGTTCGTCCGCGCCCAGGCCGTCACCACGCCGTTCGGGCTCGGCGTGGACGCCAGAACCGTCGCCGCCGTCCCCGCCGACGGGGCGGGCGCGGTCACCGTCGAGCACACCGAGACCGAGAACGCGCAAGTCATGACGCCGTGCCTGGCGCCCGACGGGCGTCGCCTGGCCTATCTGCGCACCACGGCCGCGCCCAATGCCTCCTGCGTCCTGGTCGTCGACGGCAAGCCCGTCCCGGTCACCGGGGACATCGCCCCGATGCCCCCGCGCTGGACGGCCGACGGCGAGCTGCTCCTCACCCTGGACGGCCGGTTCACCCTCGTGCGCCCCGACGACCCCGCCGAGCCGGAGACCATCGCGTTCGAGGGCGTGTTGCCCGTGGACCGGCCGCGCTACCAGGTCAAGTCCTACGACCTCGGCGAGGAACGGGTGCGCCCGGTGCGCGGCATCCACCTGCCCGCGCTGTCGCCGGACGGCAAGCGCATCGCCTTCGCGGCCCTCAACTCGCTCTGGCTCGCGGACACGTCGGGCTCCCGGCCGCCGCAGCGCCTGCGCCAGTCGTCCGCCACCCGCTATCTGCTGGGGCCGGTCTGGGCGCGTGACGGCGGCTCCCTCCTGTACGCCGACGACCGGGACGGGCTGCTCGGCGTCTACCGGCGCGATCTCGCCACCGGGGACGAGAGCGCCCTGACCACCGGCGGCCGGGTGCACCCGGCGCTCTCACCCGACGGGACGCGGCTCGCCGCGATCGACATGTCCGGCCGGCTCGTCGTACGCGACCTCGCGAGCGGCACCGAACGCGTGCTGGTCGCCGCGCTCGGCGCGGGCGGACTGCCCGGCCGCCCGACCTGGTCGCCCGACGGCCGGTATCTGGCCCTGTGCGACCGCAACCGCCTCAACCTGCGCTTCCGCGAGGGCTACAACGTCATCCGGGTCGTCGACACCAGCACCGGCGCCGACCGGCTGCACGCCGTCGCCCCGCACGCCTCCATCGCCGACCGCTACGACTCGGGCCCCGTCTGGTCGCCCGACGGCCGCTGGATGGCGGTCGTCGTCGAATCCGCCCTGTGTCTGCTGCCCGTCGCCCCCGACGGCACCCCGCAGGGCCCGCCGCGCACCCTCACCACCGAGCCCGCCGACCATCCCTCCTGGTCCGGCGACTCCAAGACGCTGCTCTACCTCTCCGGCGCCCGGCTGCGGCTCATCGGCGTCGACGGCGGCGCCGCGCGCACCGTACGGATCGCCCTCGACCAGCGCAGGCCCGCGCCCGCCGACACCGTGGTGCACGCCGGGCGGCTCTGGGACGGCACCGGCGAATCGGTGCGGGACGACGTCGACATCGTGGTGCGCGCCGGACGCGTCGCCGCCGTCGAACCCCACCGCAAGCGCGGCGCGCTGCGCAGCATCGACGCCTCGGACCGCACCGTCGTGCCCGGGCTCTGGGACACCCACACCCACCCCTGGCAGAGCACGTACGGCGGGCGCCAGACCGTCGGACAGCTCACGTACGGCATCACCACCGCCGTGTCGCTCGGCGGGTTCGCCTACGAACAGGCGCGCATCCGCGAGGCCGTCGCCACCGGGCAGCTCGCCGGGCCCCGGCTGCTGACCACCGGGGAGCTGCTCGACGGATCACGGGTCGCCTACAGCATGGGCCGCGCCCACCGCACCGAGGCGGGTCTCCAGCGGTCCCTTGAACGCGGCGCGGCCCTCGACTGGGACTTCGTGAAGACCTATGTCCGGGCGCCGAGCTGGATCATGCGGGAGGCCGCCCGGTTCGCGCACGAGCGCCTCGGCGTGCGCTCGGGAAGCCACCTCGTCTCCCCGGGTGTCGAGGTGGGCCAAGACCTGACGACCCATCTGCTCGCCACTCAGCGCGCCGAGTTCGGGCACGCCACCAGCGCGACGGGGCACGCCTACGAGGACGTCATCGAGATCTACACGGCCCGGGGGATCAACTTCGCGCTGATCGTGACGCCGTTCACCTCGGCGCCGCTGCTCGGCGCGGACCCCGCGCTCGCCGACGACCCCCGGGTCACCACCGTCATGCCGCCCTGGGACTCGGCGGCCGTGCGGAAGGCGTCGGGCGTCGCGCCGACCGCGGCCCAGCTGGCCACCCTGCGCACGGAGACCGACGTCTACCGCCGGGTCCTGGAAGGGGGCGGACTCGTGGCGCTCGGCACGGACCAGCCACTCGTGCCGGTGGGACTCTCGCTCCACCTGAGCCTGCGCGCCCTGCATCGCGGCGGCCTGTCCCCGGCCGCGGCGCTACGGACGGCGACCGTCCTGCCGGCCCGGCTGTTCGGGCTCGACAAGGACCTCGGCACGGTCGAGCGGGGCAAGCTCGCCGATCTCACCCTGGTCGACGGCGACCCGTTCACGGACTTCGACTCCCTGGTGCACACCACGGGGGTCCTCAGGGGAGGCGTGCCGTACACGACCGACGAACTGGTGGGGACGTTCGAGCCGCACGAGCGGCACGCCGCGGCGACGGCCGAGAACTGGCTGGAGGTGGGCCGCCTGATGCGCCGCGACGGCTGCTGCGACGCCGGTCTCTGAGACCACCGGGCCGGGCCACCCCCGTGGTCCGGCCTCCGGGCCGCCGAACGTCAGCCGAGGGCGGCGAGCCCCTTCTCCAGGTCCTCCCCGTTCATGACAGGGACGAAGGAGACCTTGGCGCCCATGTCCATGAAGAACGGCTCGGCGATCTTCGGGATCTGGGACGGGTCGGCCAGGTCGAAGAAGATGAGCGCCGTGCGGCACCCCTCCTCGGCGGTGAAGTAGGCGGCCTCGGGACGCAGGGCCTCCATCGCGGCCTGCATCGACTTCTGCATGGTTCCGTTGCGGATGACGTCGTTGGTCTTCTCGGTGTCGAGAACGGCCTTCAGGAGTACGCGCACGACACTCACCTCTCCCCGACCGGGCGGGTGCCCTCGACGCACCGGTCACTCCCGGCCGTACCTACCTCAAGCGTCCCCCTTTTGCCCCGCTGTGCCAACGCGTGCCCCGAACAGAGCACCAGGACGCGCGGCCGTCCGCGGCCGCGGGCTCCAATGAACGGGTGACCGCGCCTCCCGACGACTGCCTCGCGCGCAATGACTGGATCTGCGGCGCCTATCTGTCGAGCCGACGCCAGATCCTCTGGGACGCGGTGCTCCAGCACCTCCACCTCACCGCGGTCTCCGTCGCGCTGGGCCTGGTCGTCGCCGTGCCGCTGGCCGTCGCGGCCCGCCGCTGGCGCTGGGCCGCGGGACCGGTGCTCGGGGTGACGACGATCCTCTACACCATCCCCTCCCTCGCCATGTTCTCGCTGCTGCTGCCGGTCTACGGCCTCTCCGCCTCGATCGTCATCGCGGGCCTGGTCCTGTACTCCCTCACGCTGCTCGTACGGAACATCCTGGCCGGGCTGCGCGCCGTCCCCGAGGACACCCGGCAGGCGGCGCGCGGCATGGGGTACGGGCCGGTACGGCTGCTCCTGGCCGTGGAACTCCCGCTCGCCGTGCCCGCCGCCATGGCGGGTCTGCGCATCGCCACCGTCTCCGCGGTCTCCCTGGTGACGGTCGGCGCCATCGTCGGCTACGGCGGACTCGGCAACCTGATCTACTCCGGGATGAACACCTACTTCAAGGCACAGGTGCTCACCGCGTCCGTGCTGTGCGTCGTGATCGCCGTGGCCGCCGACCTGGTGCTGCTCGCCATCCAGCGCCTGCTGACGCCCTGGACGAGGGCGGAACCCGCGTGAACACACTCGCCGACGCCTGGTCGTGGCTCACCTCCGCCGCCCACTGGTCGGGCGAGAACGGCATCGGGCACCGGCTCGGCGAACACCTCTGGCTGACCGCGCTGTGCCTCGTCCTGAGCTGCCTCATCGCGCTGCCGGTGGCCCTCGTGCTCGGCCACCTGGGCAAGGGCGGCACGCTCGCCGTCAACATCTCGAACGTGGGCCGGGCCGTGCCCACCTTCGCCGTCCTCGTGCTGCTCCTGCTGACCCCGCTCGGCAAGCACGGCGAGTTGCCGACCGTCATCGCGCTCATCCTGTTCGCCGTGCCGCCGCTGCTCACCAACGCCTACGTGGGCATGCGCGAGGTCGACCGGGACGTGGTGCGCGCGGCCCGGGGCATGGGCATGACCGGACGCCAACTCCTGCTCCGTGTCGAACTCCCCCTGGCCCTCCCGCTGATCCTCACCGGCGTACGCATCGCCGCCGTCCAGCTCGTCGCCACCGCCACCCTCGCGGCCCTCGCGGGCGGCGGCGGGCTCGGCCGGATCATCACCGCCGGCTTCAACCTGGCCTCGACACCCCAGGTCGTCGCGGGCGCCATGCTCGTGGCGGTCTTCGCCCTCGTCGTGGAGGGAGTCTTCGAGGCGGTCCAGCGCCTGGCGCCGCAGTGGGCGAGGGGCGGTTTCGGATGAGGCCGCGCCTGCTCCTGGCCGCCCTCGCCCTGACGGCGGCCACCGCCTGCACCACGGGGCCGAGCCTGGAGCGGCAGGGCGCAGTCACCGCGCCGCCCGGCGACAGCAAGCACCTGACGATCGGCACCGCCGGATTCACCGAGAGCGACCTCCTCGCCCAGATGTACGCGCTGCTGCTCTCCAGGGCCGGCTACGGCACGAAGATCCTCTCGGTCACCAACCGGGAGATCTACGAACCCGCCCTGGAGAGCGGCCAGATCGACGTGGTGCCCGAATACGCCGCCACCTTCGCGGACTGGCTCAACTCCAAGACCCACGGCCCCGACGCCGAGCCCGTCGGCTCGCCGGACCTGGACCGCACGATGAAGGCCCTGCGCGCCCTGGCCGGCCCGCGCGGCCTCACGGTCCTCGACCCCGGCCGGGCGGTGGACCAGAACGCCTTCGCCGTCGCGCGGTCCTACGCGCGCGAGCACCGGCTCAGGACGCTGAGCGACCTCGGCGCGGCGAAGCTTCCGGTGCGGCTCGCGGCGGGCGACGAGTGCGTCCAACGCCCTTACTGCGAGCCCGGGTTGAAGAAGACGTACGGGATCAACGTCACGGCCGTCGACCCCAAGGGCGTCGGCACGACCCAGGCCAAGCAGGCCGTGCAGAGCGGTCAGGACCAGATGGTCCTGACCACCACGACGGACGCCACGCTCTCCGGCTTCGGCCTGGTGCTGCTGGCCGACGACAAGCATCTGCAGAACGCCGACTACATCGTGCCGGTGGTGAACCGTTCACGGGCGGGCAGCGCCGGAGTGACCGGCGCGCTCGGCCGGCTCAACACGGTGCTCACCACCGCCGACCTCGCGTCCCTGAACGAACAGGTCGACAGCTGGCGCCGGCTGCCCGAGGACGTGGCCCGCGACTACCTGAAGTCCAAGCACCTCATCTGAAACCAACTCGCCTACTGCTTCAGGAAGGTGAGAACACCCTGGGCGGTGGGGGCGTCGGTCAGGAGGTCGTTGTGGGCCAGGCATCCGGCGTCGGTGTTGACGGCACCGGACAGCGGCACGCTGCTGTTGGGCAGGATGAAGCCGTCGCAGTCCGACCAGAAGGTGGCGTACCGGGTGGCCCCCGGCGTCTCGTCGCCGCTCGCCAGATGGCTCTCGACGTACGAGTTCGGCGTCATGTCCCGGCACCCCTGGTCCCAGATCGCGCACGCCCAGGCCAGACTCGTCCCGTGGTTGGGCCCGCCCAGCGACACCCAGTGCCGCACGACCGCGGCGCCGCCGCCGAACTTCACGTACCAGCGGGTGGGCAGGCTGCCCTGGCTGTGCGCGACGATGTCCACCTGGGCGGCGCCGGTCTGCGCGCGCACCGAGTCGACGTACGCGGCGAAGCGGCCGGCCAGCACCTCGTTGGTCGACTGGCTGGAGTCGTACCCCCAGGCGAAGAGGTCGCCGTCGGGGTAACCGGCCTGCCGGAAGCGGTCCTTCATGGTGCCCCAGACGCCGGGGTCGGCGTTGCGCCCGTGCACGAAGACCACGGGGATCGGCGCGGAGGCCGGGGGCGGGGCCGCGTGGGCGGCGGGGGCGAGGGTGAGCGTGCCGGTGAGCAGGGCGAGCGCGGTGGCGGCGGTGGCGAGGCGCATGGCGGCTCCAGCGGGGGTGGGTGTGGGGTGCCCCGTGCGGGGGCTACCGGATGGTAGCCAGGCGCTCCGCGGAAGGTAAGAGGCGTGCGGGGCCCGGTTTCCCCGCGGGGGACGGAGGAGGGAACACCCGCACCACGCCCCCTACGCGTCGGCGACCGAGTCGAAGTCGACGTCGCCCCGCGCCACCCCCAGCGCGTCCGCGTCCACCGAGCGGCGCAGCGCCTCGTGCAGCTTCGCCGGGGTCAGGACGCCGACGAAGCGGGCGCCGTCCACCACCGCCACCCAGCCCGCGTCGTACTGGAGCATCTCGCTGAACGCCTGCTTGAGCGGCGCCCCGAGCGGCACCCACGCCTCCATGCGCCGGGCCAGGTCGCCGACCGATCCCGCCCCGGCCAGCGAGAGCTCCTCCACGGCGACCCAGCCGTGCAGCTCGCCCTCCTCGTTGAGCACCACGGCCCACCGCGCGTCCTCGCCGCGCAGCCGCGACGCGGCCGCCCCGGCGGGCTCGTCCAGCCGTACGAGCGGCGGCTGTTCCAGGTCGTCGGGCTCCACCCTCGTCACCGACAGACGCTTCAACCCCCGGTCCGCGCCCACGAATTGGGCCACGTACGCGGTCGCCGGAGCGCCGAGCACCGACGCCGGGGTGTCGAACTGCTCGATGCGCCCGGACCCGTACACGGCCATGCGGTCGCCCATCCGCACGGCCTCCTCGATGTCGTGGGTCACCAGGAGGACGGTCTTGCGCACGGTCGCCTGGAGGCCGAGGAACTCGTTCTGGAGGCGTTCGCGCACCACCGGGTCCACCGCGCCGAACGGCTCGTCCATCAGCAGGACCGGCGGGTCCGCCGCCAACGCCCGTGCCACGCCCACCCGTTGGCGCTGGCCGCCGGAGAGCTGGGCCGGGTAGCGCGGGCCGTACGTGGCCGGGTCCAGGCCGACGAGGTCGAGCAGTTCGGCGGCCCGCTCCCGGGCCTTGGCGCGCTTCCAGCCGACCAGGGCCGGGACGGTCGCCGTGTTGTCGAGGACGGTGCGGTGCGGGAAGAGGCCGACCTGCTGGATGACGTAGCCGATCCGGCGGCGCAGCTTGACCGGGTCGAGCGTGGCGATGTCCTCGCCCTCGACGAGGATGCGGCCCGCGGTGGGCTCGATGAGCCGGTTCACCATCATCATCGTGGTGGTCTTGCCGCAGCCGGACGGCCCCACCAGCGTGACCAGTTCGCCCTTGGCGACCTCGAAGGACAGGTCGTCGACGGCGCGGGTGCCGTCCGGGTAGACCTTGCTGACCTGCTCGAACCGGATCATGGACCCACGCTAGGAGCCCTGGCCGCCGCCCGCACTCGGGCCGGTCCGCCGGAGTGGGAGCCGGGCCCGCTCAGGGCGCGGCGGGCAGGAGCACCCGGAAGACGGCGCCTTCGCCGGGGGCGGTCTCCAGCTCGACCGTGCCGTGGTGCGCCTGGACCAGCGCCGAGGCGATGGCTAGGCCGAGGCCCGCGCCGCCCCCGGCCTGCCGGCTGCGCGAGGCGTCCACGCGGTAGAAGCGCTCGAAGACCCGGGCGGCCTGCTCGGGGGCGAGGCCGGGGCCCGAGTCGGCGACCTCGATGACGCCGCGGCCCCCGGCCGCGCCCACACCGATGCGCACCGGGGAACCGGACGGGGTGTGCGCCACGGCGTTGCCGACGAGGTTCGCCACCACCTGGCGCAGCCGCGCCTCGTCGCCGAGCACCGGGGCGGGGCCGGGCGCGCCCGTGCCGCCGGGCCCGGTCAGGGTCACCTCGCGCGCGGGATCCAGCGCCCGCGTGTCGTGCAGCGCGTCCACGGCGAGGGTGCGCAGGTCCATCGGGGCGAGCTGAAGCGGCCGCTGCTCGTCCATGCGGACCAGGGTGAGCAGGTCCTCGACCAGACCGCCCAGGCGCACCGCCTCGCTCTCGATCCGGGCCATCGTGCGCTTCACGTCGGCCTCGTCGGGCAGCGCGCCCATCCGGTACAGCTCGGCGAAGCCCCGGATGCCGGCCAGCGGGGTGCGCAGCTCGTGGCTGGCGTCCGCGACGAAGCGCCGCATCTGCTCCTCCGACTCGGCGCGCGCGGCGAACGCCGACTCCAGCTGCGCCAGCATCCCGTTGAGCGCGCTGGTCAGCCGGCCCGCCTCGGTACGCGGGGAGGCGTCCGGCATCCGGTGCGAGAGCGGGCGTCCGGCGGCGATCTCGGCCGCGGTGGCCTCGATGCGGCGCAGCGGGCGCAGCCCCGCCCGCACCGCGAACCACCCCGCGACCCCGAGCAGCAGCGCCACGACGACGCCGATGAGCTGGAAGGAGGTCGCCAGGTGGTCGACCGTGGAGGAGACCTCCTCCAGCGGCGCGGCCACCACCACCCCGGCGGGCCGCGCCGGGTCGCCGCTGTCCACCGGCACGATCAGCATCCGCCAGCTGCCGCCGCCGTGGTCGCTGGGCACCTCGAAGGGCTTGCCCATGCGGGCCCGCAGCGCCCGCGCGTCCATCACGGGCCACAGCGGCCGGGGGTCGCCCGCCGCGACGGGCTGGCGGAACTGCTCGGTGACCTTGCCGTCGGCGGTGGCGAACGCGATCACGTACTGGCTGGGCAGCCAGGCCCGGCCGCCGGAGCGGCCCGCGCGGGGCGCTGGGGTGCCCTCGACGCCGACCCGGTGCGCCACCGAGTCCCCGAACCGGTTCAGCTGCTGGTCGACCCGCTGTACCAACTGGCCGCGCACCGAGCTCAGGACGACGGTGTCGCTCACCGTGAGCCCGAGCGCCACCAGGGCCATGGCGAGCAGCACGAGCCGCGAGCGCAGGGACAGCGCGGCGAAGCGGCGCGGCAGCCACCCGAGCCGCCCCCGGAGGTGTCTCAGCATCGGGTGGGCACCTCAGGACTGCGGGCGGCGCAGCACATAGCCGATGCCGCGCACGGTGTGGATGAGCTTGGGCGCGCCGTCGGCCCCGGAGTCCACCTTGCGGCGCACGTACGAGATGTACGACTCGACGATGCTGAGGTCGCCGCCGAAGTCGTACGCCCACACATGGTCGAGGATCTGCGGCTTGGACACGACCCGGTCGGCGTTGGCCATCAGATAGGCGAGCAGTTTGAACTCGGTGGGGGACAGCGAGACGGGCCGACCGCCGCGCAGCACCTGGTGGCCCACCGGATCGAGTTCCAGATCGCCCGCCATCAGGCGGCCCTCGCCGCTCGGGCCGCCGGTGCGGCGCAGGATCGCGCGGATCCGGGCGATCAGCTCCTCCAGGCTGAACGGCTTGGTGACGTAGTCGTCGCCGCCCGCCGTCAGACCGCTGATCTTGTCGTCGACGCCGTCCTTGGCCGTGAGGAACAGCACCGGGAGGTGGTCCGGGCCCGGGCCCGCGCCGGGCTCCTCGCGGAGCCGGCGCACGACGGCGAAACCCGTCATGTCGGGCAGCATCACATCGAGCACCACCAGGTCCGGGCGCTCCTTGGCGACGGCGGCCAGCGCGTCGGCCCCGGTGGCCGCCGAGACGACCCGGAAGCCGACGAAGCGCAGCGAGGCCGAGAGCAGTTCCCTGATGTTGGGCTCGTCGTCGACGACGAGCAGGCTCGCCTCGGGCGCGACCGCGTCCTTCGGGGCCATCGGTTTCCTCCTCGTGGCGGCGTGGGCGGCGGGCGGACGATCAGCCCCGGCCACCGCCGAAGCCGCTCGCGCCGCCCTGGGTGACGGTGGTCGCGGCGACATCCCCGGAGGCATTCTGGCTGCCGCGCACCGTCACGGTCTGGCCCGGCTGCAGATCGGACACCTTGCCGCTCTTGGACTCGGTGACCTGGGTGCTGCCGGCCGTCGTCACCTTCACGACGTTGCCCTGGGTGTCGGTGACGTAGATGGTGCTGCCGTCGACGAGCTTCACCGTACCGATGGTCAGCCCGGCCGCCGCGCCCGGGCCGGTGCCGAAGCCCTGGCGCTGGCCGCCCTGCCCGGCCTGCCCCGTCCCGAAGCCCTGCCGCTGGCCGCTCTGCCCGCCGCCGCGGGCGGCCGCGGACGGGGTGCCGCTCTGGTTCTGGCCCTTCTCCACCAGGGCGCCGCCGGCGAAGGCCAGCCCCGCCACGAGACCGCCGGAGAGCAGCAGCGTGAGCCACGGCAGCCGGGGCCGGGGCGGAGCACTGAGCTCGGCCGAGATGTCCCGGGCGTCCGGGGGTTCGGCGAGGATGTGCTCCGGACTGCCGGTCCTGGTCGGGCCGGCGCTCTCCACTGTCTCGGCGTTGCCGAACATGTCCGCTTCTCCCTGTCCGTACATGGGGTTCATTCGTGCCGCAGGGCTTCGATGGGCCGCAGGCTCGCGGCGCGGTTGGCCGGGTAGCCGCCGAAGAACAGGCCGATGGCCACCGCGATGGCGAAGGCGCCGACGACCGACTCCGGGATGATCACCGGCTTGATGCCGACGATGGTGAAGTGCGAGCCGATCAGGCCCGCCGCGACACCGAGACCGCCGCCGATGAGCGACAGGAGCGTCGACTCGGCGAGGAACTGCCCGAGGATGACGCCCCGGGGGGCGCCGATCGCCTTGCGGATGCCGATCTCCCGGGTCCGTTCGGTCACCGTCACGAGCATGATGTTGGTGATGCCGATCCCGCCGACGAGCAGCGAGATCGCGGCCACCGCGCCGAGCAGTGCCGTGAACGTCTTGTTGGTGTCCGCCTGCGTGGTGAGCAGGGAGGCCTGGCTGCTGACCCGGAAGTCGAGCGCGTTCGGGTCCTTGATGCCGTGCCGTCCCATCAGGACGGTCGTGATCTCGTTCTGCGCGGGCGTGGTGGCGTCGGCCGAGGTGGCCTCGACGAGGATCTGGCCGATCGAACCGAAGCCGGTGAAGGCGTTCTGTACGGTCGGCAGCGGCGCGATCACCACGTCGTCCGGGTCCTGGAAGCCGGTGCCGCCCTTGGTGGCGAGCACTCCGACGACCGTGAACGGCGTGCCGCCGAGCGTCATCCTCCTGCCGACCGGGTCGGCGGTGCCGAACACGTCGGTCGCCGTGGTCGAGCCGATCACGGCCACCTTGCGCGAGCCCAGCACGTCGTCGGCGCTGAAGTAGTCGCCCTTGGCCACCTTGCTGTTGGACGCCTTGAAGTAGGCGGGATAGGTGCCCACGACCTGCCCGACCGTGTGCGAGGTGCCCTCGTACAGGGCGGTCTGGGAGGTGGTGGTCTCCGGCGCGACCGACTCGATGTGCGGCGCCGTCGCGGGGTCGGCGAGCGCCTTCGCGTCGTCCACGGTGAGCGGCTTGGTGACGGTGGCGCCCGCGGAGCGCGAGCCGCCGAAGCCGCCGCCCGACGACACCGTCAGCGCGTTGGTGCCGAGCTTCTCGATCGAGTCCTTCACGGCCTGCGAGGAGCCGTTGCCGACGGCGAGCAGCACGATGACCGCGGCCACGCCGATCAACACCCCGAGCATGGTCAGGGCGGAGCGCACCTTGTTCGCCGCGAGCCCGCCGAAGGCGAAGCGCAGCGTCTCGAACGCGTTCACCGGCCGCCTCCGACCAGCGATTCGTCCTCGCGCAGGGCGGGCGGCAAACCGTCCACGGGCGCCTGCCGCACGTCCTCGACGATCCTTCCGTCGACGAGCCGGATGACGCGCTTGGCGTGGTGGGCGACCTCGTCCTCGTGGGTGATCAGGACGACGGTGCGCCCCGCCGCGTTCAGGCGGTCCACGACCGCGAGCACCTCTTCGGTGCTGCGGCTGTCGAGGTTGCCGGTGGGCTCGTCGGCGAGCAGCATCGCGGGCGCGGTGACCAGGGCCCGGGCGACGGCCACACGCTGCTGCTGGCCGCCGGAGAGCTCGTTGGGGCGGTGGTCCATCCGGTCGGCGAGGCCGACCAGCATCAGGGCCGCCTCGGCCCGCCTGCGCCGCTCGGCGGGCTTGACCCCCGCGTACGCCAGCGGCAGCTCGACCTGGGCCAGCGCGGAGGTGCGCGGCACCAGGTTGAACGACTGGAAGACGAAGCCGATCTTGCGGTTCCGGACCAGCGAGAGCTGGCGCTCGTCGAGGCCGCCCACGTCGATGCCGTCGAGCAGATACCGCCCGGAGGTCGGCACGTCGAGGCAGCCCAGGATGTTCATCAGGGTCGACTTGCCGGAGCCGGAACTGCCCATCACGGCCACGAAGTCGCCCTGCTGGACGCTCAGTTCGACGCCCAGGGCCTGGCCGCTCGCCGGGTCGAGGGGCCCGCTGAGGGCGTGCACGGCCGCGTCGCCGTGCCCGTACGTCTTGATCAGCGCGCGCACCTCGATCACCGGAGCGGGGTCCCAGGGGCCCGCGTCGGAGGCCGTCTCGGGCAGCGCGGCGGCGCCGCGCGACCACAGGGGCGGCGTCATCCGCGGCCACCCCCGCCGCCACCGGCGCGGGAGCCGCCGCCCCCGGCACCGCCGCCGCGGGTCCGCCCGCCACCGCCGCCGAAGCCGCCGGGGAAGGCGCCGCTGGGGAAGCCGCCGTTGCCCGTCGCGGACACGCTCGGCAGCTGCACCTTCTCGCCCTCGCTGAGCCCGCTGAGGATCTGGTCGGTGCTGTCGCCCTCCAGGCCCACCGTGACCGGGGTGCGCTCGGTGGTGCCGTCGGCCTTGACCACGGTCACCGTGCGGCCCGCGCCGGTGCCGGTCACCGCGGCGGTCGGCACCGAAAGGGCGCCCGACGCCTCGCCCGTGACGACCTGGATGCTCGCGCTGAGCCCCGTGCGCAGCTCGGTGGTGGGACTGGTGATGGTGAGGGTGGCGGCGTACTGCACGGCGCTGCCCGAGCCGCTGTTGCCGCCGCCCGAGCCGGAGCCACTGCTGACGGGAAGCGAACTCACCGACAGGACCTTGGCGTTGAGGACCGTGCCCGACTCCGCGTTCAGCGTGACGGTGGCGGCCTGGCCGGGCCGCAGCTTGAGCGCGTCGGCCTCGGAGAAGTCCGCGGTGACCTGCATCCCGGACGGGTTGGTGAGCACCACGAAGCCCGAGAGGGCCGACGACGACGAACTGACGCTACTTCCACCGGAGGTGGAGCCGCCGCCCGAGCCGCCGTTGCCGCCGCTCGTGCCGTTGCCACCGGTGCCGGAGACGGTGTCGCCCGGCTTCGCCGACACCGCCGCGACGGTCCCGGCCACCGGGGCCGTCAAGGTGGTGCCGTCCACCGCGCGCTGCGCCGCGTCCACCGCGTTCTGGGCCTGCGTGAGCTGGGCCTCGGCCTGTGCGAGCTGCGCGGGGTCGACCGTCGGGGAGGCGGCCGGGGCGGACGCGACGCTGGCGGAGCCACGCGAGGAGGAGCCGCCGCCCGAACCTGACGCGGTGCTCGAACTCGGCTGACCCTCCTGCACCTTGGTGAGGTTGGCCCGGGCCGCCGTCAGCGACGCCTCGTCCTGGGCGAGGGTCTCCTTGGCCGCGGTGGCGTCCACCTTGCCGAGCACCTGGCCCTTGGTGACCTTGTCGCCCGGCTTGACGTCGACCTCGGTGAGCCTGCCGCCCGTGGTGAAGTTCACCCCCGCGTCGCTCGGCGAGGCCAGGGAACCGGAGCCGGACACGGTGGCGAGGACCGTGCCCTTGGCGACCGTGACCGTCTTCGCGTCGGCCCGCGCGGGAGTGTCGCTGGGGCTGGTCACCGCCGCGTAGGCGCCGCCGGCGCCAGCCAGGACGGCCACACCGAGCACCGAGTTGATCAGGACGGCTTTGCGCCGTCGTGGGAGCACCTTCATGACGGCGGATCCTGGTCGCCCGCACTTTGGAAGCCCTGGGAGCATTCTGGGAGTTGTCTGGGAGCGCGAACGCCGGTCGAACGGCGCATCACGGACGTACGGGGACGTATGGTCCCCTCGCTTGGGCCCCGGGAGTCCTGTGGCCGCCTTGTCGCCCAGGGAACTCCCAGCCCTTCCCCCGGAGGCGCCCACCCGGGTGCGGTTCAGTCATGGGTCGCCGACGGCGTACCGACGCCGGCGAGGCCGCCGTCAGACCACCGCACCGAGGAGAGACCGGACATGACCTGGACCAAGCGCCGGCCCGCCACCGCGCGGGCCGCCATCGCCGTGCG
Organism: Streptomyces sp. NPDC045846; assembly: GCF_056431605.1. NCBI lineage: Bacteria > Bacillati > Actinomycetota > Actinomycetes > Kitasatosporales > Streptomycetaceae > Streptomyces > Streptomyces sp. NPDC045846. The sequence goes on from NZ_JBWKKJ010000001.1 coordinate 1,019,828, forward strand.
GGCCGGGCTCTGCGCCGGCGCCGTCGCGGCGTGCGGCCTGCTGCTCGCGGCCTGCTCGTCCTCGGCCGCCGGCACCAGCGCCCAGGCGTCGCCCTCCGCCTCAACGTCGGCCGGAGCCAAGGGGATGGACGCCTACCGGCAGTGCCTGGCGCAGCACGGGGTCACGATGGCGCCCCGGCCCAGCGGCAGCGCGAGGCCGAGGGGTTCGGGCCGGCCGACCGACGGCACGCACGGGCCCGGGGGATCCGGCGGTTTCGGGGGCGGCGCCTTTGCCGATCCGGCGCAGCGGCAGGCCGTGCAGGCCTGCGCGAGCGAGCGCCCGCAGTTCAACGGCCGTGGCGGTGGCGGCGGCACCGCGATGAAGGCCTTCACCAGCTGCCTCAAGGACCACGGGGTCGTGCTGCCCTCGGCGTCGCCGGGCGCGGGCGGCATGCGCGGTCTCGACACCGCGGACCCCAAGTCCGCGCAGGCCTTCCAGGTCTGCAAGGCCCTGCTCCCGCAGCGTCACCCGGGATCTCCGTCCCCGTCCGCGAGCCCTGCGGCCTGAGCGCGAGCCTTCCCCGCCCGGCTGGGAGCAGCCCGGGCGGGGAAGGCGTCTGGCGGTGGGCGCGGACTAGACGTGCGGGCGCTGTCCGGGTTCCTGCCGGGGGAAGGACTGGTCGGCGCCGGGCAGTTTCGGCTTCGGCAGCGTGGCCACCTCGCGCTGGGCCTCCTCCAGCTGCTTGGCCGTGTCGTCCGGCAGCCTCGGCGGCCGGGGTGAGGCGGCGCTGAACCGGAAGGCCGAGGTCAGGTCGCCGAAGGTACGACGACGCCACTGGCTGATGTTCGGCTCGGTGACCCCCGTGAAGTGTTCCAGGAAGCGCAGCGCGGAGGTGTGGTCGAAGGCCTCGCTCGCCACCCAGCCGCCCACGGTCCAGGGCGAGACGATGATGGCGGGCACCCGGAATCCGCCGCCGATGGGCAGCCCGCCGACGAACTCGTCCGCGGTGCCCGCCTTCGGGGTCGGCGGGGGCACGTGGTCGAACAGGCCGTCGTTCTCGTCGTAGTTGAGGATGAACGCGGTCTTCGCCCACACCTTCGGGTTGGACGCGATGGCCTCGATCTTGCGCGCCACGAAGTCCGCTCCCGCCGCGGGCAGATAGTCGGGGTGCTCGGACTGGTGGCTGGTCGGCATGATCCAGGAGACGGCCGGGAGCCGGTCGGCCCGGGCGTCGTCCTCGAAGGTGCCCTCGGGCTGCGGGCGCACTCCGCGCTCGTAGAGTGGTGAGCCGGGCTTGGCGTCGCGGAAGGCCTTGAACTGCTCCAGCAGGTTGCAGCCGTAGTCGTCGTCCTGCTGGTAGACCTTCCAGCTGACGCCCGCGGCCTGGAGCCGCTCGGCGTACGTCGTCCAGCGGTACGGCGTCGGCGCGGAGTTGCTGATCACCGGACCGCCCTTGGTGCCGCCCGGGTCGATGCTGCCCGTCATCCAGTACAGCCGGTTGGGCCAGGTGGGGCCGAAGACGGAGGAGAAGTAGTTGTCGCAGATCGTGAAGGTCTCCGCGAGCGCGAACTGGAACGGGATGTCCTCGCGGGTGTAATAGCCCATGACATAGGGCCCGTTGGCGCCGTCCGCCTTGCGGTGCGCGGGCAGCCACCGGTCCATCCTGCCGCCGTTCCAGGCCTGGTGCTGGACCGCCCAGGCGTGGCTCGTGGACGGGATGGCCTGCGCGCTGGTGCTGCGGGTGTCCAGGTGGAAGGGCAGCAGGTAGCCCCTCGGGTTCACCGTGTCGGGCTGGTAGAACACCGAGCGCCCGCCCGGCAGCTTCAGGGCGTCGGGGTCGTTGAACCCGCGTACGCCGGAGAGGGTGCCGAAGTAGTGGTCGAACGACCGGTTCTCCTGCATCAGCATGACGACGTGCTCGACGTCGCGCAGGGAGCCCCCGCGGGGTGGTCCCGCGGCGACGGCCTTTTGCACACTGGGCGGCAGCAGGCTGAGTGCCGCCGCGCCACCGAGGGCTCCGGCCGCCGATCCCAGCAGTCTGCGTCGTGTCAACTCGGCCATGAACGCCCCTTTCAGAGCTGTCGGTTGAGACCAGTGACGTGGACCTGCCAGTCAGTCTCGCGGTGTTCGGTGTGAGGCGGCGGGGGCAACCGGTGAACGCACGCCCAACGAAGAGCGAGGGCTTCACGAAGCCCGGGCCCGAGCGTCACCCGGCCCGCACGGCGACCCGCCCTGGGGTGCGCCGCACGCGGAAGTCCCCTAGTCTCGACAGACCTGACGGGTAGTCAGCATAGGGAAGTGGCGCGGTGATGATCGACACCCTGGACCGGCGGGTCGCCGAGGGCGAGGAGCGCATGCGGCTGGAGGTCACTGGTTCCGGCGTCGGCGTGCTCACCCTGTGCCGGGCCGACCAGCTGAACGGCTGGAGCTGGGAGGCCAGCCGCCAACTCGGCCTGATGGCGGACCGCATCCGCTTCGACGAGTCGGTCAAGGTGGTCCTGCTGCGGGCCGAGGGGCGGGCCTTCTGCGCCGGGATCGACGTCACCGCGCCCGGCGGCGCCATCACCGGACGCTCACCGGCCGAACGCACCCACCGCTACTACGAGGGCATCCGCTGGGCCCACGAGCGCTTCGCCGCCTTCGCCCGGCTGCCGCAGCCCGTGGTCGCCGCGGTGCAGGGCTACTGCCTCGGCTTCGGCTTCGAGCTGGCGCTGATGGCCGACATCCGCATCGCCGCCGACGATGCCGTCTTTGCGCTGCCGGAGACCGGCATCGGGGTGGCCGTCGACGCCGGGGGCGATCTGCGGATCGCGCGCGACGCGGGCGCGGGCTGGGCCAAACTGCTCGCCCTCACCGGCCGCCGCATCGACGCCGCCACGGCCGAACGCATCGGCCTGCTCCAACAGGTCGTGCCCCTGGGCGAGTTGGAGGAGGTCGCCGGCGAGGTGGCGGCCGACATCGCCGCCAACGCGCCTCTGGCCGTGCGCTCGGTCAAGCGGGCGATCGACGCGTTCGCCGACGCGGGTCTCGCCGAGGCGCTCGACCGCACGGCCCTTGCCGCGGCCCTCACCCTCACCTCCGAGGACGCCCGCGAGGGTTATGCCGCCAAGGCCGCGCGGCGTCCCGCGGCCTTCGAGGGGAAGTGAACCGGGCTACCGCCCGACCGGCCCCCGGCCCAGCTGCTCGCGCACCGTGCTCACGGGCGGTGTCACCAGGGTGCGCCGCTGCCAGTTCGCGCCGTCCACCACCAGGGTGTGGCCGCTGATGAAGCGGGCGTAGGGGGAGGCGAGGAAGGTGGCGGCCCAGCCGAGCTCGCGCGGCTCTCCCACCCGCAACGCGGGCTGACGCAGCGCCAGTTCGCCGTCGTCAGCGGCCCGGTCGAGACTCGCGCGGATCGGCTCCGGGAGGTCCGGGTGCGGCATCAGCCCGGGCACCAGCCCGTTGACCTGGATCCCGTACGGGCCCCACTCCACGGCCAGCGTCTCGACCAGGTTGCGCACGCCCGCCTTCGCCGCGGCCGAGTGGGCGTGCCCCGGGCCGCCGGTCCAGGCGTACGAGGCGCCGATGCTGATCACCGAGCCGGGGGTGCCGGCCGCCAAGTGGCGGCGGGCGAACTCGCGGGTCATGAACCACGTGCCGGTCAGGGTGATGTCCAGCACCGCCCGCCAGGCGTTCGGCGACAGGTCCTCGGCCGGAGAGGGGAAGTTCGCGGCCGCGTTGTTGACCAGCACGGCCGGGAGGCCGAGCGCGGATTCGGCCGCGTCGAAGACCTCCGCGATCCGCTCCGGGTCCCGGATGTCGCACACCGCCACCGCCACCCGCCCGCCGAGCCCGCCCAACTCCTTCGCGGCGGCGTCGAGCCGGTCCCCGGAGCGGCCCACGATCATGAGATCGGCACCCAGCCGCGCGAATTCGGCCGCCATCGCCCTGCCGAGCCCCGACCCGCCGCCGGTCACCAGGACCACGCTGCCCTCGTACGTGCCGGGCGGCAGCGCTCGGGTGCCGAGCGGGGGAGGGGCGGGCAGTCCGGGGTGCGCGGGACGCGGCGGCTGTGCGGCGGTGTCGTCCATGGCGCCTCTCTATCGGCTGCCGCCCGAAACCGCCATGGCCGTGCGGCACCGGGCTCGGGTCCGCACGTCCACGTGTCCCCAGGAGCGGCCCGGCCGGGGCGAGCCCTTTCCCCCGGGGCAAGCGACCGCTTAGTATGCATCGGAGCAGTGGAACGTACTCAGCGGTACGCAGCCGTATCGCGCCCGGCGTGTGGAGGCCCCGAATGCAGGCATGGCGAGTGCACGAGAACGGCGAGCCGGGCGAGGTGATGCGGCTCGAAGACGTGGACCGGCCGGTGCCGGGTGCGGGCCAGGTGCTGCTGCGGGTGCGGGCCGCGAACATCAACTTCCCCGACGCGCTGCTCTGCCGCGGCCAGTACCAGATCCGGCCGCCGCTGCCGTTCACGCCGGGCGTGGAGATCTGCGGCGAGACCGAGGACGGCCGCCGGGTGATCGCCAACCCGGCGCTGCCCCACGGGGGCCTCGCCGAGTACGTCGTCGCCGACGAGGCGGCCCTGCTGCCCGCGCCCGACGCCCTGGACGACGCGGAGGCCGCGGCCCTGCACATCGGGTACCAGACCGGCGTGTTCGGGCTGCACCGGCGGGCGCACCTCCAGGAGGGCGAGACGCTGCTCGTGCACGCCGCCGCCGGGGGAGTGGGCAGTGCGGCCGTGCAACTCGGCAAGGCCGCGGGAGCCCGCGTCATCGGAGTCGTCGGCGGACCCGAAAAGGCTGCGGTGGCACGGGAGTTGGGGTGCGACGTGGTCATCGACCGGCGCACCGACGACATCGTGGCGGCAGTGAAGGGGGCGACCGGCGGGCGCGGCGCCGACGTCATCTACGACCCGGTCGGAGGCGACGCGTACGCGAAGTCCGCCAAGTGCGTCGCCTTCGAGGGCCGGATCGTGATCGTCGGCTTCGCGAGCGGATCCGTACCGGCGCCCGCGCTCAACCACGCGCTGGTGAAGAACTACTCGATCCTCGGGCTGCACTGGGGGCTGTACGCCCAGAAGGACCCGGCGTCGATCGCGCGCTGCCACGAGCGGCTGACCCGGCTCGCCGCCGAGGGCGCGATCAAGCCGCTCATCAGTGAGCGGGTCCCGCTGAAGGACGCCGCGGCCGCCGTGCAGCGCGTCGCCGACGGCACGACCACCGGCCGCGTGGTCGTCCTGACGGACGGAGCCGCCCGATGACCGACGCCGCCGAACTCCGCGCACGGGTACGCGAGTTGCTCGCCGCGCACCCGCCCGCCACGACCGAGCCCCTCGACTTCCTCAAGGCCCGCTTCGACGCGGGGCTCGCCTGGGTGCACTACCCGGTCGGCCTCGGCGGTCTGGACGTGCCGCGCTCCCTGCAAGCCGTCGTCGACGCCGAACTCGCCGCCGCCAAGGCGCCCGACAACGACCCCCGCCGCATCGGCATCGGCCTCGGCATGGCCGCTCCGACCGTCCTCAAGTACGGCACCGAGGAGCAGAAGCGGCGCTTCCTGCGGCCCCTGTGGGTGGGCGAGGAGGTCTGGTGCCAGCTGTTCAGCGAGCCCGGCGCGGGCTCCGACCTCGCGGCGCTCGGCACCCGGGCCGTACGCGACGGGGACGACTGGGTGGTCGACGGGCAGAAGGTGTGGACCTCCAGCGCCCACCTCGCCCGCTGGGCCATCCTCATCGCCCGCACCGACCCCGGCCTGCCCAAGCACCAGGGCATCAGCTACTTCATCTGCGACATGACCGACCCGGGCGTCGAGGTGCGGCCGCTGCGCCAGATCACCGGCGAGGCCGAGTTCAACGAGGTGTTCCTCACCGGCGTGCGCATCCCCGACGCCCACCGGCTCGGGGGGATCGGCGAGGGCTGGAAGGTCGCCCAGACCACCCTCATGAACGAGCGGGTCTCCATCGGCGGCATGCGCATCCCGCGCGAGGGCGGCATGATCGGCCCCGTCGCCCGGACCTGGCGCGAGCGGCCGGAACTTCGCACCCACGACCTGCACCAGCGCCTGCTCACCCTGTGGGTGGAGGCCGAGGTGGCCCGGCTCACCGGTGAGCGGCTGCGCCAGCAGCTCGTGGCGGGTCAGCCCGGCCCCGAGGGCTCGGGCATGAAGCTCGCCTTCGCCCGCCTCAACCAGGAGATCAGCGGCCTGGAGGTCGAACTCCTGGGTCAGGACGGCCTGTTGTACTCGGACTGGACCATGCGCCGGCCCGAACTCGTCGACTTCACCGGCCGCGACGCCGGATACCGCTACCTGCGCTCGAAGGGCAACTCCATCGAGGGCGGCACGAGCGAAGTGCTCCTGAACATCGTCGCCGAACGCGTCCTCGGCCTGCCCGCCGAGCCGCGCAACGACAAGGACGTCGCCTGGAAGGACCTGTCCCGATGACAGCACAGACCGACGAAGCAGCCGCCCCGGACCTGCTGTACTCGGAGGCCGAGGACGACCTCAGGGCCGCCGTGCGCTCCCTGCTCGCCGACCGCACCGACACCCCCGCCGCGCTCGCCCGCGCCGAGTCGGACGCGCCCTACGACCCGGAGCTGTGGCGCTCGCCCGGCGCCGGGATGGGGCTCGCGGGGCTGCTCGTGCCCGAGAAGCTCGGCGGGCAGGGCGCCTCGCACCGCGAGGCCGCCGTGGTCCTGGAGGAGATCGGCCGCGCGGTGGCTCCCGTGCCGTACCTCACGAGTTCGGTGGTCGCCACCGAGGTGCTCCTCGCGCTGGACACCGAGACCGAGGAAGTGGCCTTCCTGGTACGGGAGTTGGCGTCCGGTGCGCGCACGGCGGCCCTCGTCGTGCCGTTCTCGGCCGGACCGCACACGGTGCGGCTGCCGGGAGCCCTCGCCGGGACCGTCACCGCGGTCGCCGACGCGGCCACCGCCGACGTGCTCCTGGTGCCGACCGAGGAAGGCCTGTACGCCGTCGACGCGAGCGATGCGGCCGTCACCGCGCTCACCCCGCTCGACCTGACCCGGCCGCTGGCCTCCGTGGGTCTCGACGGCGCGGTCGGGACGCTGCTGGCCGACGCCGAGGCGACGTCCGCCGCCGTGCGCCGGGGGCTGCTCGCCGGGGCCGGACTGCTGGCCTCCGAGCAGCTCGGGGTCGCCGAGTGGTGCCTGACCGAGACGGTGGCGTACACCCGCGAACGCAAGCAGTTCAACCGGCCGGTCGGCTCCTTCCAGGCGCTCAAGCACCGGATGGCGCAGCTCTGGCTGGAGGTCGTCTCGGCGCGGGCCGCCGCACGCAACGCCGCCGACGCGCTCGCCACGGGCAGCCCCGAGGCGCCCCTCGCGGTGGCCGTCGCCCAGGCGTACTGCGCCCAGGTCGCCGTGCACGCGGCGGAGGAGTGTGTGCAACTGCACGGCGGCATCGGCATGACGTGGGAGCACCCGGCCCACCTCTACCTCAAGCGGGCCAAGTCGGCGCAGATCGCGCTCGGTTCGGCCGGTGAGCACCGCGCGGCCCTCGCGGAACTGATCGACCTGCGCGCGCCCTGACCGGCAGCCGGGGGTCGCCCGCGCGAGGCCATCGGCCGCCCCCGGCAAGTCGCCGCTCCCCCCTCACTGTGTCCGGCCCCGGTCCGTGTTCTGCGCGCGGGCCGGGGCCGCTGCTTTTGACCACTCCTTTGCCCACGGGTTTAATTGCGATTTGTTCGCAATAGCAGTTGATCTTCAGTAAGGGGTGTGGGCCGCATGTCCGCCCGTTCCATACGCGCCACGGCCGCCGCCGTGCTGGCCGGGGCGCTCGCCGTCGGCACGGCCGCCTGCTCGAACCCGGGCGGCGCCACGGGGGGCGGCAAGCGGGACTCCGCGGTCGTCGGCATCGCGTACGAACCCGAGACGCTCAGCCCGCTGCTCGGCTACGGCAAGGACGGCAACTCCAAGCTCTTCGACGGGCTGCTCACCCTCGACGCGGACATGAAGCCGCGGCCCGCTCTCGCCACCGCGCTGCCCGAGGTGAGCGCGGACCGGCTGACCTACACCTACCGGCTGCGCCAGGGCGTGAAGTTCAGCGACGGCAAGCCGTTCTCGGCCAAGGACGTCGTCTTCACCTACACGAAGATCCTCGACCCGAAGACCAACAACCCGTCCAAGGGCGAGCTTGACGCGGTCAAGTCCGTCGAGGCCAAGGGCGACGACACGGTGGTCTTCACCCTCAAGTACCCCTACGCGCCCTTCGCGCAGCGCACCGTCCTGCCCATCGTCCCCGAACACGTCGCGGCCCAGCAGGACGTCAACTCGGGCGCCTTCTCCAGCGCCCCGGTCGGCACCGGCCCGTACACCCTCACCAAGTGGTCCAAGGGCGAGAAGATCACCTTCGCGGCGAACCCGTTGTACTGGGGCGGCGCGCCCGCCGTGCGCAAGTTCACGATGGCGATCGTCAAGGACGACGACGTGCGCGCGACCCGGCTGCGCGCCGGCGACCTCGACGGCGCGATCCTGCCGCCCAACCTCGCCAAGACCTTCAAGGGCGACCACGGCAAGAAGACGTACGCGGCCAAGACGTACGACTACCGCAACGTCACCCTGCCCACCGGCAACAAGGTCGCCGGGGACACGGCGGTGCGCCGGGCCCTCGACCTGGCCGTCGACCGCCAGGCCATGGTCGACCGCATCCTGGAGGGCGCGGGCAAGCCCGCCTACGGCCCGGTGCCCACCGGCAGCGAGTGGTTCGCCGCGGGCACCGAACGCGCCCACGACCTGGCCGGGGCGCGGAAGATCCTGGACGACGCGGGCTGGAAGCCGGGGCCCGACGGCATCCGCGAGAAGGACGGTGTGAAGGCCGCCTTCCCGCTGTGGTACCTCTCCGGCGACAAGCTCCGCCAGGACCACGCCCTCGCCTTCGCCTCCGACGCCAAGAAGGCGGGCATCGCCGTCACCACCCAGTCCGGCACCTGGGAGGTCATCGAACCCCGCATGAAGCAGGACGCGGTCCTGGCCGGCGGCGGCTCCCCGGGCGACCCGGACTTCGACCAGTACAACCTGCTCAAGTCCTCGCTCGCGGGCGACGGCTTCAACAACATGGCGTCGTACGCCAACAGCGTCGTCGACACGGCCCTCGACGACGCCCGCAAGAGCGGCGACCGCGCCGTCCGCAAGAGCGCGTACGACACCGTCCAGCGCGAGCTCGTGAAGGACCCCGGCTACACCTTCCTCACCCACGTCGACCACCTCTACGTCGTCAACGACCGGTGGGACGGCCTGTCCACGCAGGTCGAGCCGCACGACCACGGTCTCGCGTCGGGCCCGTGGTGGAACGTCGAGAAGTGGGCACCGAAGAAATGAGCCGCCCCCTCGCCTGGGCGGCGATGGGCCGCATGACGGGACGGCGGCTGCTGGCGGCCGTCCCCGTCCTGCTCGCCGTCACCTTCGGCGTCTTCGCGGTCGCGGCAGCGTCCCCCTTCGACCCCGTCAAGGCGTACGCGGGCACCGCGGGACTCACCGCCTCGCAGGCCGACCTGGACCAACTGCGCGCCAACCTCGGCGTGGACCAGCCGCTCGTCCGACGCTGGTGGGACTGGCTGACCTCGGCCCTCACCGGCGACCTCGGCGACTCCAGCGCGCTGCGCCAGCCCGTCGCCGACGTCATCGCCGAGCGCATCGGCTGGTCCGCCCTTCTGGCCACCGCCGCCTTCGCCGTCGCGATCCTGCTCGGCACCGCGCTCGGTGTGCTCGCCGCGCGCCGCCGCGGCGGCCTGCTCGACCGCTGCGTCAGCTCGGCCGCCTACACCCTCGAAGCGGCCCCCGCCTTCTGGCTCGGACTGCTCGCCATCTGGTTCTTCGCCCTGAAACTGGGCGCGCTGCCGGCCGGCGGCCTCACCGACACCGCGAGCGACACCCTCACCGCCGGGCAGGTCGTCAGCCACCTGGTGCTGCCCGCCGGAGTGCTCGGCCTGTCCCAACTGCCCTGGTTCTTCCTGTACGTACGCCAGGGAGTCGGCGACGCGCTGGCGGAGGACCCGGTGCGCGGGGCACGGGCGCGCGGACTCGCCGAGCGCACCGTCCTGACCGGCCACGCCCTGCGCTCCGGCATGCTCCCCATGCTGACCCTGATCGGGTCCCGCGTCCCCGAACTGATCACCGGCGCGCTCCTCGTCGAGACGGTCTTCAGCTGGCCGGGCATCGCCGCCGCCACCGTGCAGGCCGCGACCTCCGTGGACTTCCCGCTGCTCGCCGCCCTCACGGTGCTCGCGACCGCCGCCGTACTCCTCGGCAACCTCCTCTCCGACCTCCTGTACGGACTCGCCGACCCGAGGGTGGGATTCGATGGCTGACCCGCGTCCCGGCCGCTCCACCCGCACCGTGCGGATACGCGTCTCGGCCGTCATCCTGGCCGTCGTCGTGCTCGCCGTCGTCCTCGTGCCGCCCCTCGCCCAGCTCGACGAACAGGCCGTCGATCTCGCCCGAAGGCTCCAACCCCCTTCCTGGGAGCACCCGTTCGGGACCGACGACGTGGGGCGCGACCTGCTGCTCCGCTGCGTGTACGGACTGCGCGTCTCGCTCCTCGTGGGCGCCGTCGCCGCGCTCGCCGCCACCCTCATCGGCACCGCGGTCGGTGCGGCGGCCGGAGCCTTCGGCGGCTGGACCGACCGGGTCCTGATGCGGCTCGTCGACACCTTCTCGTCCGTACCGCACCTGCTGCTCGGCATCTTCGTCGTCGCGATGTTCCGTCCCGGGGTGTGGCCGGTGGTGGTGTCGGTCGCCCTGACCCACTGGCTGTCGACGGCCCGCATCGTGCGCGCCGACATCCTGTCCCTGCGCTCGCGGCCCTACATCGACGCGGCCATCTCGGGCGGCGCCTCCCGATGGCGGGTGACGGTCCGTCATCTGCTCCCGGGGGTGGTGCCCCAGGCCGGTCTCGCGGCGGTTCTCATGGTGCCGCACGCCATGTGGCACGAGTCCGCGCTGTCCTTCCTCGGTCTCGGCCTGCCCGCCCACCAGGCGAGCCTCGGCACCCTCGTCCAGAGCGCACGCGGCTCGCTGCTCGCCGGGGACTGGTGGCCCACCCTCTTCCCGGGCCTCCTCCTGATCGTCCCCACCCTCGCCATCGCGGGCCTGGCCGGAGCCTGGCGGGAACGGCTGAGCCCGCGCCGCCGATCGGAGCTGATGCTGTGAGCGCGCACGCGCTGTCGGTGCAAAACCTCACCGTGCGGTTCCGGATGCGCGGCGGCGGGCACGTCGCCGCCGTCACCGAGGCCTCCTTCGACGTGGCGGCGGGGGAGTGCCTCGCACTCGTCGGCGAGAGCGGCTGCGGAAAGTCCGTCCTCGCCTCCGCGCTGCTCGGCCTGCTGCCCGCCAACGCCGAGTCACAAGGCGCCGCCCTGCTGGACGACGGAACCGACCTGCTCAGTACCGACGAGCGGCTGCTGGCCCGCACGGTGCGCGGGCGGCGCGTCGGCCTCGTCCCGCAGAGCCCGGCCGCCCACCTCACCCCGGTACGCACCGTGCGCAGCCAACTCGAAGAGACCGTAAGGGAGTTGAGGCGTGTCCCGCGCGACGAGCTGCGCGCCGCGGCGCAGGCTGCCGCCGGGCGGGCGGCCTTCCCCGCCGACCACCTGGACCGCTACCCGCACGAACTGTCCGGCGGACTCGCCCAGCGCGCCGCGACCGCCCTCGCCCTCGTCGGTGACGCGCCCCTGCTGCTCGCCGACGAACCGACGACCGGACTCGACCGGGCACTGGTCGAGCGCACGGCCGACGAACTGCGCCGCACCGTCGACGAGGGCCGCGCCCTGCTGATGATCACGCACGACCTCGCGGCGGCGGCCCGGATCGCGGACCGAGTCGCCGTCATGTACGCGGGCCGCATCGTCGAACTCGCCGACGCCACCAGGTTCTTCGGCGAGCCGGGTCCCCTGCACCCGTACGCTCGTGGTCTGCTCGATGCCCTGCCGGAACGATCCTTCCTGCCCATCCCCGGGATGCCGCCGGAGCTCGGAGACCTTCCGGCGGGGTGCGCGTTCGCACCCCGCTGCGACCGGGCCGACGCGCTCTGCGGCACCCAGCCGCGGTTCGACGGCCGGGCCGCCTGCCACCACGCCCACGCGGAGGACCCCAGCCGTGCTTGAGCTCAGCAACATCACCGCCGGCTACGAGCGGGGCAAGCCCGTCGTGCGGGACGTGAGCCTGGCCGTGGCCCGCGGCGAGGCGGTCGGCCTGCTCGGTCCCAGCGGCTGCGGCAAGTCCACCCTGGCCCGGGTCGCGGCCCTGCTGCACCGGCCCGACGCGGGCACGGTCGTCCTGGACGGCACCACGGTCGTCGACTACCGCCACCGCGCCCCGCGTGCCCTGCGCACCACCGTCGGCGTCGTCTTCCAGTCGCCCCGGCTCTCCGCCGACCCGAGGCTGCGGCTGCGCGACGTGATCGCGGAGCCGCTGAAGGCGACCGGCCGGCGCATCGAGATCCGCGAGCGGGTCGACGAACTCGCCCACGCGGTCGGCCTCGGCGGCGACCTCCTGGCCCGGGGTGCCCACGAGGTCAGCGACGGCCAGCTCCAACGCGCCTGCCTGGCCCGTGCGCTGGTGCTCCGCCCGCGCCTGTTGATCTGCGACGAGATGACCGCCATGTTGGACGCCTCGACGACCGCCGCCCTCGTCGCGGCCGTGGAGAACTACCGCCGCGAGACCAAGGCGTCCCTGCTGGCCGTCGGCCACGACCAAGTCCTCCTCGACCGCTGGTGCGACCGCACGATCAACTGGTCGGCCCCGCCGGCGGCCTGATCCCGGCACGCCGAACGCGGCCCGGCCCGAACACGACACCCCGCGGCGCGCTCTGTGCGCCGCCGGGACCGACCGGCTCGACACCTGCGCCCCCGCGGACCCGATGCCTGCCTTCGCGCACCCCGCCCCGCGGGGCGAGCCACGCTCCGATGGAGGCCCGGCGACCGCGGTGCGCCTTCGGGGTCACACGCAGTCAACACCCGTACGGCGGACATGTCTTGAGCCGGTCCGCGGTGCCTCCTGAGCCACACTGACGCCCGAATGCCGCAATTCCGGCGCGGCGGAGGAGGCTCGTCATGGCTGTTTCGATCTCGGTGGTGCTGTTGCTGCTGGTCCTCGCGGTGATCTTCCTACGGAGCGGGGGACTCAAGCCCTCGCACGCGATCGTCTGCGCCCTGCTCGGTTTCTTCCTGGCGGGTACGAGCATGGCCACGACCATCCAGGACGGACTCAACGCGACGGCGGGTGTGGTCGGTAGCCTCAAGCCATGACCAAGGCTTGCCGGAAGATCACCGCCGAGGAGCGGCGCGCCCGCCTCGGCGCCCGCCACCTGCTCGCCCCCGCGGCCCGGGCCGCCACCCCGGAGGCGGTCGCCGAGGCGGTGCTCGGCCTGCACGCCACCGACCCCGCCTCCGTCTACCTCAGCGTGGCCGCCCGGCTGCGAACCCCGTCCGTGGCGGACCTGGAGCGCGCGCTGTACGAGGACCGGACGCTGGTGCGGATGCTCTGCATGCGGCGCACCATGTTCGTGGTGCCGCGCGAGCTCGCCCCCGTCGTGGACGCGTCGACCGCCCGCGCGGTGGCCGCCCGCGAACGCAGGAACCTCGTCAAGGTCATCCAGGAGCAGCTCGGCTTCGACGAGCACTGGTTCGCCGCGACCGAGGCCGCGGTGCTGGCCGCCCTAAACCGGCGCGGTGAGGCTACGGCGGCCCAACTGGCCGACGACGTACCGGACTTGAAGTCCCAGATCGTGCAGTCCGAGGGCAAGCCGTACGAGGCCCGGCCCCGCATCACCAGCCGCTTCCTCGGGGTGATGGCCGCCGAGAGCCGCATCCGGCGCGGTCGTCCGCTGGGCACCTGGGCGTCGAGCCAGTACCGCTGGGTCGCGGCCGAGCCGCATCCCGAGCTGCCCGTCGACGAGGCCAAGGCCGAGCTCGCCGCCCGGTACCTGGCCGCCTTCGGCCCGGCCACCACCGAGGACGTGAAGTGGTGGACCGGCTGGACCCTCACCGACACCCGCAAGGCGCTGGCCCGCACCGAAGCGGTCGAGGTCGAACTCGACGAGGGCCCGGCCCACGCCCTGCCCGCCCAGTTGGAAGCGCCCGCCGCGCCCGAACCCTGGGCCGCGCTGCTGCCCGCCCTCGACCCGACCCCGATGGGCTGGCGCCACCGCGACTGGTACCTCGACGCCGACCACAGCGACCAACTCTTCGACACCAACGGCAACATCGGCCCCAGCGTGTGGTGGAGCGGCCGCATCGTGGGCGGCTGGGCGCAGCGTCCCGACGGCGAGATCGTCACCGAACTCCTGACGACCGCGGGCCTGGGCCGTGAGGCCCGCGCCGCGATCGACGCCGAAGCCGGGCGCGTGGCCGCGTTCTTCGACGGCGTCCGCATCAAGCCGAGCTTCCGCACTCCTCTGGAGCGCCGCCTCGCCACCTGACAGGTGCCCAACGCCGGGTTCAGATGAGCCGGGACCGGATGAGGAACCGCACCCCTTCCGGCGCCTCCAGCGAGAACCCGCTGCCGCGTCCCTCCACCACGTCGACGATCAGCCGGGTGTGCCGCCACAGCGCGTACTGGCTCGCCGACATCCAGAACGGCACGGGCTCCTCGACGCCCGCCACGTCGAGGGAGGCGAGCAGGACGTCCGAGCCGCCGGTGCGGAACTCGCCGTCCGGATAGCACATGGGCGCGCTGCCGTCACAGCAGCCGCCCGACTGGTGGAACATCAAAGGACCGTGCGCGGCCCGCAGCGTGCGGAGCAACTCGGCTGCGGCGGGCGTGAGTTCGACCGGCGGCGCGTCGGTTGCCGGGTCCGGTCCCGAACGATCGGCGGGTGTCATCGCTCCCTCGCTCCTCCGGTCGCACGACGGCCCCCTGCGGGCCGCGGCCGCGCGGATCCGGCGGCCACACCCCACCATGCGGGTGGTTGCGAGCGGGTTGCAACCACCCGGCGACCGGGGGCCTGGCACCACCCCCTTACGGGCCCCAGGCCTCCTGACCGGGCCCGCCCCCCTGCCCCAGGATCGTGAGCGACAGATCCGTACGGCCAGAACAGAAGGCAGGGGGCTCGGAGATGACCGGTCACACTCGGCGGAACGTGCTGCGGGGCACGGCGGCGGTCGCACTGGCGGGAGGGGCCGGGGCGCTGCTCGGCGGGCGGGTCGCCGCAATCGCCCCGGCCGCCTCCGCGACCGCGGCCGGCAGGCCCTTCAGCGAGGGGGCCTTCGCGCCGGCGGCGCGGGAGTTGACGGCGTTCGGCCTGCCCGTCACCGGCCGCGTCCCGCGCGAACTGAACGGCCGCTACCTGCGCAACGGCCCCAACGCCTGCGGCATCGAGGACCCGTTGGCGCACCACTGGATGATCGGCCCCGGCATGGTGCACGGCGTCCGGCTCCGGGACGGCCGCGCCGAGTGGTACCGCAACCGCTGGGTCCGCTCGGCCGCCGTCGCCCAGCGGCTCGGCGAGCCGTACCGGGGCAGGGCGCCCGAGGACGACTTCGCCTGCAACACCCATGTCATCCCGTACAAGGGCCGCATCCTCGCCCTCCAGGAGGGCGGGCCGCTGCCGTACGAGCTCGACGGCGAGCTCAACACCGTGCGTCCCCACGACTTCCGCGCCACGCACAGCGGCTCCTTCGCCGCGCACACCAAGTACGACGCCCACGCGGACGAGCTGCACGCCATCGCGTACTACCCGACCTGGGACCACGTCCGCCACATCGTCGTGGACCGCACCGGGAGGGTGACCCGGACGACGAGGATCCCGATGCCCGCGGGCTCGATGGTGCACGACTTCGGGCTCACCGAACGGCACGTCGTGGTCATCGACATCCCCATCTCCTTCGACGCCGAGGCGGCCCGCGGCGGCGCGATCGTCCCCTATGTGTGGGACGAGCACCACACGGCGCGGGTGGGGGTGATGCCGCGCGAGGGCGGCCCGGTCCGCTGGTTCGAGGTGGACCCCGTCTACTACTCGCACACGCTCAACGCCTACGACGAGGGTGCGACGGTGGTCATGGACCTCACCACCTACCCGGCGCCGTTCTTCGTGGCGGGGCGCGGCTCGGGCGGCCCCGCCGCGACCGGCACACCCGCCCTCGACCGCTGGACGATCGACCTGGAGCACGGCCGCGTCCACCAGCGCCGGATCGACGACCGGCCCCAGGAGTTCCCCCGCGTCAACGAGGCGATGGTGTCCAGGCGCCACCGCTACGGCTACTCGGCGGCCGCCGCCGAGTTCTTCGCCGCGTACGAGTCCGTCGACGGCGTCCCGCCGGACCGGGCCTTCAGCAGCGCCCTGATCAAGCAGGACCTGCTGCGCGGCACCTCCCAGGTGCACCGGCTGCCGAAGGCGGCGGCCGCGGGCGAGGCCGTGTTCGTGCCGCGGGCGGCGGGCGACCGCCACGCGGCCGAGGACGACGGGTACGCGCTCGCCTACGTCCACAACCCGGAGCGCGGCGCGAGCGACCTGGTGATCCTGGACGCCCGGGACTTCACCGCCGCGCCGGTCGCCCGCGTCCATCTGCCGGGCCGGGTACCCCTTGGTTTCCACGGCAGTTGGGTACCCGACGCCTGAGCCTGGTTCAGATGAGGTCCATCGCCGCCACCTCGTCGGGGCTGCCGTAGCTGACCGGGCCCTGGAAGCGCCGACGGGCGGTGGCGAACCACCAGACGGTGGCGATGAGCAGGACCACGCCGAGCGCGATCGGGGCGTAGTTGAAGTTGTCGGTGGTGATGGGGGAGACCTGGGGCAGCATGAACAGGACGCTGCTCAGCACGATCCAGATCACGGCGACGGCCGCGACCGGCCTGCCGTAGCGCCCCAGGTTCCACGGGCCGGGCTCGAAGTCGTCGAGGCGCAGCCGCAGGAAGATGGGCACGCCGTACGCCAGGTAGAGGCCGACGACGTTGACGCTCACGATGGCGGTGAAGGCGGTGTGCGACCACCAGCCCGGGACGATCAGCACCAGCGCGCACCCCGCGGCCAGCCAGACCGCCTTCACGGGGGTGCGGGTGCGCAGCGACACCGAGTGCCACCAGTGCGATCCCGGCATTGCCCCGTCGCGCGAGAAGGCGAAGATCTGGCGGGTGTTGCTCGTCATGTTGGCCAGACCGCAGAACAGCATGGCGCCGATCACGATCAGCAGGAGCAGCTTGGCGGTGCCCATGCCCAGCGCGTCGACGAGGATCTGCACCGGAGGCGCCGCCGCGCCGATCTCGCCCGCGTAGTCGCGGATCGCGTACACCAGGGCGAGCATGAGGACGAGGCCCGCGAGCGCCGAGTAGACGATCGCGCGCATGATGCCCTTGGGCGTGTTGACGGTGGCCTTCACCGTCTCCTCGGACATGTGGAAGCTGCCGTCGAAGCCGGTGAACGTCCAGCTGGTGACCAGCAGTCCGAGCATTGCGGCGTACAGCCCGTTGCCGAAGCCGGTGCTGTTGACGAAGTGGGTCGCGTACGAGAGCGACTGGTGCGAGGAGGGCTTCACGGTCAGGGCGACGACGATCACCACCATGCCGATCAGGAGCCACCACACGGAGATCCGGTTCACCACGGCGACCAGCTGGACGGTGTAGGTGTTGGCGAGCGCCTGGACCAGGAGGATCGCGGTGGCGATGCCGACCGTCTGCTGCGGGGTGGCCTCGTAGGAGGGCCACTGCATCGCGACGAAGGCCTGGATGAAGGTGGCGGCGGCGTAGTTGGTCGCGGCCGTGCCGCCGACCTGGCCGACGAAGTTCAGCCATCCCGTGTACCAGGACCAGGCGCCGCGGTGGCGCTTGGCGAGCTTGCCCGCGGAGAAGTACAGCGCACCGCTGGTCGGGTAGGCGGAGGCGATTTCACCCATCGCGGCGCCCACGAACAGCACCATGACGGAGACGCCGATCCAGCCGAAGACGAGAATGCGCGGACCGCCCGCGCCCATTCCGAAGCCGAATGCGGAGAAGATTCCGGAAATGATGTTGATGATGGTGAAGGATATGGCGAAATTGTCGAAGGCGTGGAATCTCCGGGTGAGTTTCCGTGGATATCCCATCGCATGCAGCGTGGCGTCGTCGTCGAATGCCGCGGAGGTTTCCCGGGGTCGGCTCGGTGAACGGGTGTGGGACGTGCGCTCGGACACAGTGGCAACCTTTCCTTGGGGGTGAAAAGACGCGTAGGTCGTGCGGGCGGGTGGAGAGATCGTGGTCAGGCGGGTGCGGGGGTCGGCAGTCCGCAGGAGCGCCTGGCCCTGGTCAGCTGTTCGCCGGGGTCGCCGAACGCGCTCCACGGCATGCGGGAGGCATAGGGGCCCATGGCCGTGAGGACCTCGCGTGCCTCGAATTCCCGCCCGGCCATGTACAAAGCGTGTGCCAGATACGCGAGGTCGAGGACCGGGGTGAACCGGTAACTCGCCGTCTGCGGAAACCAGTTGTGGTAAATGCCGAGCGTGGTCGTCGCCCATTGCGGCTGCTGCCAGGTCTGGTCGGCGAGGAGCGCGTTCGGGTCGTAGTCCTCAACGAGCGCGACGAGCGGCAGCAGCCGCAGCGCGGAGGTGGCGGGCGCCCGGTGGCTGAGGAAGGAGGCCACGTCCCAGCGGGCGCTGGCCGAACCGCCGTGCCGCGTGAAGAAGCAGGCCAGAAAGCGGTGGTGGGCCTCGCGGTGCCAGGGGTCGAGGCGCAGGACATGGGCGAACATCTGCCACGGGCCCGGCGGCGCGGTCAGCAATCCTCTGGGCGCCGGATCGCGGGGGCCGTCGATGCGGGCCAGGGCGAGCTGGGCGACCCACGGGGTCGGGTCCTGGGGCAGCAGCCGTGCCGCGCGCACGCAGGCGGCCTGGGCTATCCGCAGCAGGGCGCCCGCGCGCGGGTCGCCCGCGTCGGCCGTGCGCAGGGCGCGGATCATCGCCACGCGCGCGCCCAACAGGGCCGCTTCCGGGCCGGGTTCCTCGGCCATCCAGCGCTCCGCCAGGTCCGAGTCCGCGGCTTCCGAGGCCAGGACCAGGGAGCGGTGGGCCCGCACCTCGAAGTCGCCGCGCGCCTCTTTGAGGACGTTGTGGGCCCCCAGGTAGCGCCCCGCCCGCACGTCCGTGCAGGCGCGGGCCAGCTCGCGATCGTCGGCCGCCGGATGCCACACGTAGTGTCCCTCGAACGAGCCGGCAGCCACGATCCTCTCCCCGTCCCCGCAGACGACACCCTGCGCCCTACGAATTCCAGCCATGCGGAATTCCGCCGGAGGACGAGCTCTTCCGCAGGTTCACCGACAGCGACCCACACCTTACTCAACCTTTAGACCTGTCGAAACTCGCCGCCCGGAATATCTGGTTCCGTGCCTTTTAGGGATGCGGTTCCCATCCGCGAATCGCTGGCCTTCCTCGCTGGTTTTCGGTGGCGCATTCCCGCCGGTGTGGCAGGTGCGTATGTATTCGGCATATTCGGGGCCGAAGGTCCACGCGGCGGCGGGGCGCCCTGCGTGGGCCGTGTGCGGGGGCCGTGACAAAAGTCCAAGGCCGGTCGACGGATGTCCGTGGACGGTGCGCCGCGGGGTGCACAGACTGCCCAGCACGCGGTCGGCCACGCCGCCGGCGAGCGCGTCACCGCTCCCGCACGCGGGGGCCGTCACCGAAGGAGCGCCCGTGTCCTCCCCCACCCTCAGAGCAGTCGCCGCCGTCGGCGCCGCGGTGCTGGCACTGGCCGCCGCCGTCGCGCCGCCCGCCGCGGCCGCGTCACCCGGCGCGACGTACACCGTCAGCGTCGGATCCCCGGTGCCGTACGCGCACCCGACGGACACCCCCGCCTCGCCCTACGTCGACAAGGACGGCACGTTCTACTTCCAGCAGTCCGCCGCCCTGTACGGGGCGAAGGACCCCCGGTACTGGGACTTCTTCACCGGCACCGACATGGACAGCGCCACGCGGTCGGGGGCGATCAGCGACGCGGTGAACCCCGCCAATCCCAACGACAGGAACAACGACACGACCTGGCGCTGCAACAACAGCCCGACCGGCCTGGAGGCCACCTACGCGGTGGGCAACGCCGGTTACTCGCAGAAGAACTACTGCGACCTGTCCGGGGTGTGGGTCGACCCGGACACCGGTGACTGGTACGGCCTCGTGCACAACGAGTTCACCCCGGCGCCGTTCTCCGACGGCATCCACTTCGACGCGATCGACTACGCGGTGTCCAAGGACCAGGGCCGCACCTGGACCATCAAGGACCACGCGATCACCTCGCCGTACAGCACGAAGCGCGGCGACACCGCGCAGTTCCCCCATCAGACGTACTCCTACGGCGACGGCGACCAGCGGCTGTTCGCCGACACCGCCTCGGGCTACTTCTACGTGTACTACGGCTCGCGGATCGTCGCGAAGGGCGGCAACTGGGAGGACAGCCTCGCGCACGTGGCGCGGGCGCCGATCTCCTCGAAGATGGCCCGGGGCTCCTGGCAGAAGTGGTACGACGGCCACTGGTCGCAGCCGGGGGTGGGCGGCCTGGAGAGCAACATGGTGCCGGTCGACGCCTCCAGCTCCACCGGCTACACGCCGGTCGCGGGTGACTACGACCCGGCCAACGCGGGCACCGTGAGCCAGCAGATCGCGGCCGGTCAACTGCCCACGAAATCACCGCTGTTCGTCATGAACATCACCTACAACGCCTACCTCGGGCTGTACATCGGAGAGCCCGAGGCGGTCAACGGGACGGCGCCGCAGCGCTTCTACGCCACCGACGACCTCGCGAGCCAGAAGTGGCGCCTCATCGGCGACACCGGCGGCTACACCAACAACTCCTGGTACCGCTGGTTCCTCGACGGCGCCAACCGCACCAACTCCACCATCGTGGGCAAGACCTTCCGCTCGTACTGCTCCATCGACTGCCAGGGCGGCGCCTCCGGAGAGTACGTGGACGTCACGGTGGGCTCCTCCGCTCCGGCCGCGCCCCCCGTCGACGTCACCAAGTCCTACCGGATCGCCAGCGCGGAGGGCCGCGTGCTGGCGCAGGTCGCCGGAGGATCGTCGACGACCTCGGGCGCGGCGACCGGATCCGCCCTGGAGTCCTGGGTGTTCACCGGCAACGGCGACGGCTCGTACCGCATCGCCAACGCCTCCACGGGCCGGCTCCTGGGCGTGCCCGCCACCTCCAAGGCGGGCCGCGCCTGGGGCGCGAAGCCGACGCTGAGCGCCATGGGTGCGGGCGGGGCCACGGTCGGCCAGCAGTGGTTCGTGGTGCCGGTGGCCGCCACCGGGTCGTTCCGCCTGGTCAACCGCTACAGCGGTCTGGTGATCGGCCTGTCCGCGCGGTCCGGCCGGCTCGCCGAGACCACCCCGACCCGCACCTGGACCGACACCACCGGCAGCGCGGTCGGCGGATCCCGCAGTGCCGCCGAGCAGACCCTGACCCTCACCCCCACCGGCTCCGCGAGCGGCGGTTCCCTGGACGGCACCCACACGCTGGTGGCCTCGGGCAAGTCCCTCGACGACCCCGGCCACTCGACGGCCCAGGGCACCCGGCTCATCACCTGGAGCCCCAACGGGGGCGGCAACCAGAACTGGGTCTTCACCCGGCAGCCCGACGGCGACTACCAGATCGTGAACGGCGAGTCGAAGCTGTGCGTCGACGTGAGCGACGGCTCCACCGCGGCCGGGGCCGAGGTGATCCAGTGGGCGTGCACCGGCGGCGCCAACCAGCGCTGGACGGTCACCGCCCTGCCCGGGGGCGGCTGCACGATCGCGTCCCGGTCCAGCGGGCTGCTGCTCACGACGGCCTCCACGGCCGACGGCGCGCTCGTCACCCAGCAGCCCGACACCGGCTCCGCGCTCCAGCACTGGGCCATCGGCTGAACACGGCCGGGGCCGGTCGTCGTCCCGGCGGAAATGCGGCGACCGGCCCCGGCGTGCCCCGCCGGGCACGGGAAGGGAGCCACTTGAACGATCAAAATCGGGGTGGGGTTAGCATATGAGCGCCGCCTAGCTCGAAAGATGAACCTGTGACTGTCAATGACGACTCGTTCACCAACTGGAAGAACCGCGAGGAGATCGCGGAGTCGATGATCCCCCTCATCGGGAAGCTGCACCGCGAGCGGGACGTCACGGTCCTACTGCACAGCCGCTCCTTGGTGAACAAGTCGGTGGTCAGCCTTCTGAAGACCCACCGATTCGCCCGCCAAATAGCCGGCGAGGAGCTCTCGGTCACCGAGACGCTGCCCTTCCTGCAGGCTCTGACCACCCTCGATCTCGGCCCCTCCCAGATCGACATCGGCATGCTCGCCGCGACGTACAAGGCGGACGACCGCGGCCTGTCGGTCGAGGAGTTCACCGCGGGCGCCGTCGTCGGCGCCACCGGGGCGAACAAGATCGAGCGCCGTGAGGGCCGCGACGTCGTCCTGTACGGCTTCGGCCGCATCGGCCGGCTCGTCGCCCGCCTGCTCATCGAGAAGGCCGGCTCCGGCAACGGCCTGCGTCTTCGCGCCATCGTCGTGCGCGGCGGCGGCGAGGCCGACCTCGTCAAGCGCGCCTCGCTGCTGCGGCGCGACTCCATCCACGGCCAGTTCCAGGGCACCATCACGGTGGACGAGGCGACGAGCACCATCGTCGCCAACGGCAACACCATCAAGGTGATCTACGCGAACGACCCGTCCGAGGTCGACTACACGGCGTACGGCATCAAGGACGCCATCCTCATCGACAACACGGGCAAGTGGCGCGACCGCGAGGGGCTCTCGAAGCACCTGCGCCCCGGCATCGACAAGGTCGTCCTGACCGCCCCGGGCAAGGGCGACGTCCCGAACATCGTCCACGGCGTCAACCACGACACCATCAAGCCGGACGAGCAGATCCTGTCCTGCGCCTCGTGCACCACCAACGCGATCGTCCCGCCGCTGAAGGCCATGGACGACGAGTACGGGGTGCTGCGCGGCCACGTGGAGACCGTCCACTCGTTCACCAACGACCAGAACCTGCTGGACAACTACCACAAGGCCGACCGTCGCGGCCGTTCCGCGCCGCTGAACATGGTCATCACCGAGACCGGTGCCGCCTCCGCCGTCGCCAAGGCGCTGCCGGACCTCAAGGCCCCGATCACCGGCAGCTCGATCCGTGTTCCGGTCCCGGACGTCTCGATCGCCATCCTCAGCCTGCGCCTGGGCCGCGAGACCACCCGTGAGGAAGTCCTCGACCACCTCCGCGACGTCTCGCTGCACTCGCCGCTCAAGCGCCAGATCGACTTCACCACCGCGCCCGACGCCGTCTCGATGGACTTCGTCGGCTCGCGCCACTCCTCGATCGTCGACGCCGGCGCGACCAAGGTCGACGGCGACAACGCGATCCTCTACCTCTGGTACGACAACGAGTTCGGCTACTCCTGCCAGGTCATCCGCGTCGTCCAGCACGTGTCCGGGGTCGAGTACCCCACCTTCCCGGTGCCGGTGCTCTGACGTACCGACCCGCTGACCTGGAGGGCGACCGGATGTGAGGGCATCCGGTCGCCCTCCGGCCGTACCGGGGCCCGGCGGGCCCCTGTCCCCGATGCCGCCTATCGTGAAAAGCGCAAGACCGAAGCGGCGTCGCGCGGGCAGGTGCATCGTGAACGGGTCCGGCATCGATTACGAGGCGGTGTTCCGGGCCCTGCCGGGACCGGTGGCCCTGCTCACCACCGAGCTCGTGTACGCCGAGGTCAACGATGCCTTCCTGGAGGCGTCGGGCCGGACCCGGGAGCAGGTCGTCGGCCGGTACCTCTTCGACGTCTTCCCCGACAACCCCGACAATCCGGCCGCGAGCGGGATGCGCAACCTGGGCGCGTCGCTGCGCCGGGTGGCTCGGACCGGTGAGCGCGACACCATGGCGCTCCAGCGCTACGACGTGGAGGACCCCCACCGGCCCGGCGAGTGGGAGGAGCGGTACTGGAGCCCCGTCAACACCCCCGTCCTGGGCGAGGACGGCGAGGTGGTGCTGATCCTGCACCGGGTGGAGGAGGTCACCGAGCTCATGCGCGCCCGCGGCACGAGGGGCGCGGCGGACGGGGACCGCGCCAGGGTCCTGGAGGCCGAGCTGTACACACGGGCCCGGGAGCTCCAGGAGGTCAACGAGCGGCTGCGGCGGGCGCACGCCCGCGAACACGAGGTTGCCCTGTCCCTGCAGGCCGCGATGCTGCCCGCGCCGGGTCCGCTGGAGGGGCGCAGTGCCGCGGTGCGCTACCGGCCCGCGGTCGGCGCGCTCCATGTGTGCGGGGACTGGTACGACCTGGCGGAGCTGCCCGGCGACCGGCTCGCGGTCGCGGTGGGCGATGTCGTCGGGCACGGGCTCGCGGCCGCCGGGGTGATGGGCCAGCTGCGCAGCGCCCTGAGCGCGGCCTCCCGGGTGGCCGAGGGCCCGGCCCGGGCCCTCGACGTGCTCGGTCTGTACGCCCGCTCGGTGGCGGGCGCCGAGTCCACGACCGCGTTCCTGGCCGTCGTCGACTGGAACCGGCACGCCCTCACCTACAGCAGCGCGGGCCATCCCCCCGCGGCGCTCCTGCACCCGGACGGCACGGTGGAGTTCCTCGACGGGGCGACCGACCCTCCGCTCGGCGCCCGCCCCGAGCCGGTGGCCCGCCCCCAGGCGAGCGCGGCCTTCGCCCCCGGCGCGCGTCTCGTCCTGTTCACCGACGGACTGATCGAGCGCCGCGACGAGGACATCGACACGGGTCTGCGCAGGCTCGCCGACTCCCTCGCCCGCCACCACGGAGCCGACCCGGAATCCCTGGCGGACGCGATCCTCGCGGACCTGCTTCCCTCCGGCGGCGTCACCGACGACACGGCGTTGATCGTCATCGGCCTGTGAGGCGCTGCCCCCGGCGCGGGAGGCCGGTGCAGGGCATGCGTCCGCCCGGGACCGCACCCCGTCGGTCCCGGGCTGACGGATCGTCAGGCGGCCCCGTTACCAGTAGTGCCGCCGTCCGCCCACGGCGTGCCCGACCGAGCCCAGGAGCCACAGGATGGCGCCGATGACCAGCAGGATGATGCCGATGGTCCACAGGATGGAAATGCCGGCCACGTAGCCGACGACGAGCAGGATGATTCCGAGGACGATCATGATGTCCTCCGATCTCGCGAAGGGGTCCAGCTCCTGGTTCAAGAGTAGATCCGAGTTCCTCCCGGCGTACCGGTCGAGTCCGGCCGACCTGAGCGGCCCTGCCCCGCTAGGCGCTGGTCGTCAACCGGAGCTGGACGTCGACCTCCTGGTCACCGGCCACGCGGCCCGCCGTCTCGACGGCGAAGGCCGCCCCCAGGGCCCGGCGCAGCCGGTCCACCGCCACCGGTCCGCCCTGCAGCTCGGCCGTGACGGGCCCGGCCAGCAGCACCCCGGGTACCTGGTCCGGGGCGTGGTCGGCGACGAAGCTCCCGGTCCAGGCGTCGGGCCGCGGGCCGCCGCGGCGACCGGGCACGGCGTCGGCGCGGTCGGAGGCGAAGCACGAGGCCAGCACCCCGAAGACCGCGTCCGCGTCGGCCGCGGAGCACTCGCCGAGCATGACCTGCACCAGATCCGGGGAGTCGGCGCCGCTGCCCGGGGTGGCGGAGGGGGAGGAGTCGTTCACGGTGTTCTCCGTACGTCGGTGGGAAGGGCCCTGCCCCGAAGGCCACGCGCCCGCCTGGTCGGCTCGGCGGTACGGCGGCACTGCCGACGAAGCCGCCCGGGCGCGCGGCCGATGGCTTCCCCCAGGTACCCGCCATCGGAGCGGGCACGCAACCAGGGAGCGCCTGATGGAGGACAGGAACGTCCGGCCTCGGCCCGGAAGGTTTCGGGCGCCGAGGGGAGGCAACCCGGCCCGGCAGGCACGTCATCCCGCAAGGAGTCGTCGTGGTCTTCGTAGCCGTTCTGCTGCCCCATCTGATGCTGGTGGCCGTGCTCGCCCTCGGCCGGTACGAGGAGTTGGTGCTGGGCGGCGGCGATCTTGCCGCGGAGCCGGGCGAGCGCCATCTGGCGGCCGTACCGGATCTGCCGCCCGAGGAGCCCGCCGCGGGGCTGGCCCCGGCGGAGGAGGCGGCGCGGACCGCGCGCGAGAGGCCCGCGGTCCGGCGCCGGCACGCCGCGTGACCCGCCCGCGCGGAGCCGCGAGATGTCGTGGGCACCGAATGGCGGCATGATCGGCAGAGGGCGGCAGGCCCCTTGCACGGCGGAACGAGAGGCATGGACCCATGGCACGTGCGGCACTGTTCGACGTCGACGGCACGCTCGTCGACACCAACCACCTGCATGTGGTCACGTGGTGGGAGGCCCTGCGCCAGGCGGGGCACGACGTGGCGATGCACGACATCCACCGCGCCATCGGGCTCGGCTCCAAGGATCTGCTGGAGCACCTGCTCGGCGAGGACCGCGACCCCGACGAGGACGACGACCTCAGCGCCGCGCACACCGCCCTGTACGGGGCCTACTTCGAGCGACTGCCCGCGCTTGACGGCGCCCGGAAGCTGCTGCACGTGCTGGCCGCCCGCAACTGGCGCATCGTGCTGGCCACTTCGGCCGGGGGACCGGAGCTGAAGGCACTGCGTCGCGCCATCGACGCCGACGACGTCATCGCGGGCGTGGCCAGCGCGGACGACGTACCCGAGGGCAAGCCCGCCCCGGATCCGGTCCGGCGGGCGCTGGAACTGGCCGAGGCAGAGGCCGGGGAGGCGGTGTTCGTCGGCGACACGGTGTGGGACATGAAGGCGGCGCGGGCGGCGGACGTACGCGCCGTCGGGCTGCTCTCCGGCGGAATCGCCCGCGCCGACCTCGAAGAGGCCGGCGCCCTGGTGGTCTACGGCGACACCGCCGACCTGCTCTCCCGCCTGGACACCAGCATCTTCGCCCAGATGAACCGCTGACAGGCGGGACCCCGGACCGGGGACGGCGCGACATGGGAGCGGTCGGCTCCGGGTGGCCGGGGACGCCGCCCCGGCGTTCGCCCCGATCAGTCGTCGGCCGCCTCTTCCTGTGCTTCCTCGTTCGGTGTCAGAGCGTCTCCCGCCTCGCCGTCGTGGGCGTCCTCGCGGTCGGGCCCCTTGATGCCGCGTGTCTCCGCCTCCTCGAACTCCTTGAGCACTTCGTCGAGGGCGGTGTCGGCGTGCGCCTCGGACGGGCTGCCGGGGTCCTGCTGGTGCGGGTGGGTCATGTCTCTCCTTCGGTCGGTGTGGTGGGAGGCGGTCGTGCTCAGCCGAGGCGCGGCAGCACCTTGGTGCGGTAGAAGTCGAAGAACCCCTGCTGGTCCTTGCCGATCTGGTTGATGTACACGGTGTCGAAGCCCGCGTCCACGTACCCCTTGACCGCCGCCACATGCGCCTCCGGATCGGGCCCGCAGGTCACGTTCGCACGGACGCGGTCGGGCGTGACGAGTTCGCAGGCCTGCTCGAAGTGGTGCGGCGTGGGCAGGATCTGCGCCAGCTCACCGGGCAGCTGCTCGTTGGCCCAGAGCCGGTGCGCGGTGCGCACCGCGTCCTCCTCGTCGGCGGCCCAGCAGACCTTGAGCCCGGCGAACACCGGCTTGGTCCCCCCTCCGCTGCGCCGGAACCGCTCGATGGAGGTGGCGTCGGGCGCCATGGTGATGAAGCCGTCCCCGACCCGGCCCGCGACCTCGGCGGCCAGCGGCCCGAAGGCGGACACGTCGATGGGCACGGGTTCGTCGGGAACGGTGTAGAGGCGGGCGTTCTCCACGGTGTAGTGCTTCCCGTGGTGGCTGACCTGCTCGCCGGTGAAGAGCTGGCGCATCACCCGGACGGCTTCCTCCAGCATCTCCAGGCGTACGGCGGCCTCCGGCCACGGGTCGCCCAGGATGTGTTCGTTGAGCGCCTCCCCGCTGCCGATGCCGAGCCGGAAGCGGCCGCCGAGCTGCACCGCGCTGGTGGCCGCGGCCTGGGCGACCACGGCGGGGTGCATCCGCAGCGTGGGGCAGGTCACCGCGGTCTCCACGGGGAGCGAGACCGCCTGCGACAGCGCTCCGATCACCGACCAGACGAACGGGGACTGGCCCTGCTGGTCGTTCCACGGGTGGTAGTGGTCGGAGATCCACAGCGAGGTGAATCCGGCCTGCTCCGCCATCCTGGCCTGTTCCACCAGCTCGGCGGGGGTGTGCTCCTCGCTGGACAGGAAGTAGCCGTATTCCGTCATGGGGACTCCTCACAGGCGGTGAAACCGTGCTCCCACCCGGGTGGCCGAAGAAGGGGCCGGGAAACCGCCCCGTGGCCACGAGTTCGACGGCGCACACCGGCGCCCTCACCCGTCACCCTAGGCGCGCCCGTCCCCTCCCGCCTGCGGGAGCGGACGGCTGACGGCCGACTGGCGGGAGCGCACGGGGCCGGGTAGCCCTGGACGAGTGTGGGCACTCGGCTCAGGGGTACTGGCGCAGCGCGGACGGGGAGCGACATCCGACGAGGAGGAGCGATGGATCTGCCCGACAACCCCGCTTCGCCCGGGCGCGAGGCAGGCACCGGTACGGCGGGCCTGGACACCGCGGCGCTGGAGCGCGCCCTGCGCGAGCGGGTCGACGGGGAGGTCCGGTTCGACGCCGGGAGCCGTGGGGCCTACAGCACCGACGGATCCAACTACCGGCAGGTCCCGATCGGGGTGGTCGTGCCACGCTCGGTCGAGGCCGGCGCCGAGGCGGTCGCGGTGTGCGCCGAGTTCGGCGCGCCGGTCCTCTCGCGCGGCGGAGGGACCAGCCTGGCGGGCCAGTGCACCAACACGGCGGTCGTCATCGACTGGACCAAGCACTGCGACGCCCTCGTCTCGGTCGACCCCGTGCGGCGCACCTGCGTGGTCGAGCCGGGCCTCGTCCTGGACGAGCTCAACCGCCAACTGGAGCCGCACAGACTGAAGTTCGGGCCGAAGCCCTCGACCCACAGCCACTGCGCGCTCGGCGGCATGATCGGGAACAACTCCTGCGGCGCCTCCGCCCAGGCCTACGGCAAGACCGTCGACAACGTACGGCGGCTTGAGGTGCTGACCTACGACGGGACGCGGATGTGGGTCGGCGCCACCCCCGACGAGGAGTTCGCGGCCATCGTCGCCGAGGGCGGGCGACGGGGCGAGCTCTACCAGGGGATGCGCGACCTCATCGACCGCCATCTCGCCGAGGTCAGGCGCGGCTTCCCGAAGATCCCCCGCAGGGTGTCCGGCTACAACCTCGACTCGCTGCTCCCGGAGAACGGCTTCGACGTGGCGCGCGCCCTGGTGGGCAGCGAAGGCACGCTGGTGACCGTGCTGCACGCGGAGCTCGACCTCGTGCCGGTGCCGCCCCGCGAGTCCATGCTGGTGCTCGGCTACCCCGACATCTGTGCCGCCGCCGACGACGTGCCCCGCCTCCTCGAACACAGCACACCGGCCCAACTGGAGGCGCTGGACGGGCGGATGGCGCAGCTCATGCGGGAGGAGCACGCCTACCTCGAATCCCTCGACCGCTTCCCGGAGGGCGAGAGCTGGCTGCTCGTGCAGTTCACCGGGGACACCCAGGACGACGTCGACGAGCAGGCCCACGCCCTGCTGCGGTCGCTGGGCCGGGAGGAGAAGGACGCCTCGGTGGCGTTCTCCGACGACCCGGCGCGCGAACAGCAGCTCCTCAAGGCCCGCGAGGCCGGGCTCGGGGTGACCGCGCGTCCGCCCGACGAGCGCGAGACGTGGGAGGGCTGGGAGGACTCGGCCGTGCCGCCGGAGCGCCTGGGCGACTACCTGCGCTCCCTCAAGGAGCTGTTCGAGGAATTCGGCTACGACCATCCCTCGCTGTACGGGCACTTCGGCCAGGGGTGCGTCCACACCCGCATCCCCTTCGGCCTGAAGACGGCCGAGGGGGTGGCCTCCTTCCGCCGGTTCCTGTTCAGGGCGGCGGACCTGGTCGCGACCTTCGGCGGGTCGCTGTCGGGCGAGCACGGCGACGGGCAGGCCCGCGGCGAGCTCCTGGTCCGCATGTTCGGCGAGCCGCTCGTGGGGGCGTTCGGTGAGCTGAAGGCGCTGTTCGACCCGGACGACCGGATGAACCCGGGAAAGATCGTCAGCCCCTACCGCGCGGACGAGAACCTGCGGCTCGGCTCGCGGTGGCGGCCGCGGGAGCTCGACACCCACTTCGGCTACCCCGACGACGAGGGCTCCTTCACCCGGGCGGTGCTGCGCTGCGTCGGCATCGGGAACTGCCGCACCCACTCCGGCGGCGTCATGTGCCCCTCCTACCGGGCCACGGGGGAGGAGGAGCACTCCACCCGGGGCCGGGCCCGGCTGCTGTTCGAGATGCTGGACGGCCACGCCGACTCGCCCGTGACCGGCGGCTGGCGCTCGACCGAGGTGAACGACGCCCTCGACCTCTGCCTGGCCTGCAAGGGCTGCAAGTCCGACTGCCCGACCGGCGTCGACATGGCCACCTACAAGGCCGAGTTCCTCTCCCACCACTACACGGGCCGACTGCGCCCGGCCGCGCACTACTCGCTGGGGAGGCTGCCGCTGTGGGCGCGCCTGTCCCGGCTGGCCCCCAGGATGGCCAACGCCCTCCTGCGCGC
Organism: Streptomyces sp. NPDC045846; assembly: GCF_056431605.1. Classification (NCBI taxonomy): domain Bacteria; kingdom Bacillati; phylum Actinomycetota; class Actinomycetes; order Kitasatosporales; family Streptomycetaceae; genus Streptomyces; species Streptomyces sp. NPDC045846. The sequence goes on from NZ_JBWKKJ010000001.1 coordinate 1,050,252, forward strand.
CCCCGGCATCGCCCGGCTCGGCAAACAGGCCGCGGGAGTGGCGCCCCAGCGCGAGGCACCCGCCTTCGCCGAGCAGTCGTTCGTGCAGTGGTGGGCGGCGCGCGGCATGCCCGAGCCCGATCCGGCCGACGCGCACACCGTCGTCCTGTGGCCCGACACGTTCTCCACGTACTTCCACCCCGGCGTCGCCAAGTCGGCGGTACGGGTCCTGGAGAGCGCCGGGTTCCATGTCGCGGTGCCCACGCAGGCCGTGTGCTGCGGCCTGACCTGGATCTCCACCGGCCAACTGGCCACCGCCCGGCGGGTGTTGCACCGCACCCTGGACGTGCTGCGGCCATGGCTTGAGGCGGGCACCCCGATCGTGGGTCTCGAGCCGTCGTGCACCGCCGTCTTCCGCGCGGACGCGCCGGAACTGATGCCGGACGACCAGGACGTACAGCGCCTGGCCCAGCAGACCCGGACCCTCGCCGAGTTCCTGCTCGAACACGCGCCGCCCGAGTGGCAGCCGCCCCGGCTCTCCCGGCAGGCCGTCGTCCAGCCGCACTGCCACCAGCACGCGGTGCTCAAGGACGACGCCGACCGTGAACTGATGCGCCGCACGGGCCTGGACGCCGACGTCCTGGACGAGGGCTGCTGCGGCCTGGCCGGCAACTTCGGCTTCGAGCAGGGCCATTACGACCTGTCCATGAAGATCGGCGAGCAGGGCGTGCTGCCCGCGGTCCGCGACGCCTCGCCGGGCTCCCTCGTCATCGCCGACGGGTTCAGCTGCCGCACCCAGATCGAGCAGGGCGACACCGGCCGCCGGGCGGTTCACCTCGCCGAGGCGCTGGCGCTCGGGCTCGACGGGCCACTGCCGGCCACCCACCCGGAGAAGCTCGCCGCCCGTCCGGAGCCGTCGCCCAAGGACGCGCGGCTGGCCACCGGCGCGGCCTGCCTGGCCCTGGGCGGCGGAGCGGCCGCCCTCTACGCCGTGACCCGCCGGCGCCGCAGGTGACCGAAAGGCTCCGCCCCCACCCCCGACCCAGCGAAACGCACCAGCGAAAGGCTGTCCCGTGTCCCTCAAAGTCTCCGACTACGTTCTCCAGCGGCTGCGCGAGTGGGAGGTCGAGAACGTCTTCGCCTACCCGGGCGACGGCATCAACGGCCTGCTCGCCGCGTGGGGGCGCGCCGAGAACAAGCCCCGGTTCATCCAGGCCCGGCACGAGGAGATGGCCGCCTTCGAAGCCGTCGGCTACGCCAAGTTCTCCGGCCGGGTCGGCGTGTGCGCGGCCACCTCGGGCCCGGGCGCCATCCACCTCCTCAACGGCCTGTACGACGCGAAGCTGGACCACGTGCCGATCGTCGCGATCGTGGGCCAGACCAACCGCAGCGCCATGGGCGGCTCCTACCAGCAGGAGGTCGACCTGCTGAGCCTCTACAAGGACGTGGCCGGCGACTTCTGCGAGATGGTCACCGTGCCCGAGCAGCTGCCCAACGTCCTCGACCGCGCGATGCGCATCGCGCGTGCGCAGCGCACGGTGACCGCGATCATCATCCCGGCCGACGTGCAGGAGCTGGACTACTCGCCGCCGCAGCACGCCTTCAAGATGGTGCCCTCCAGCCTCGGCATGGCCGCCTACGCGCCGGTCCCGGCCGACGACGACATCGCCCGGGCCGCGGAGGTGCTCAACGCGGGGGAGAAGGTGGCCATCCTCATCGGACAGGGTGCCCGGGGCGCCCAGCCCGAGGTGCGCGAGGCCGCCGACGTGCTCGGCGCCGGCGTGGCCAAGGCCCTGCTCGGCAAGGACGCGCTGCCCGACGACCTGCCGTACGTGACCGGCTCGATCGGCCTGCTCGGAACGCGGCCCAGCTACGAGCTGATGCAGGGCTGCGACACCCTGCTCGTCATCGGATCGAGCTTCCCCTACACCCAGTTCATGCCCGGTCTCGACCAGGCCCGCGCGGTGCAGATCGACATCGACCCGCACATGGTCGGGCTGCGCTACCCGTTCGAGGTCAACCTCGTCGGCGACGCGAGCGAGACCCTCAAGCGGCTCCTGCCGCAGCTGCGGCGCAAGGGTCACGGCAAGTGGCGCAAGAAGATCGAGAAGGACACGGCACGCTGGTGGGAGGTGATGGAGCGGCGCGCCGCGGTGGAGGCCGATCCGATCAACCCCGAGTACGTGGTGCACGCCCTTGACGCGCTCCTGCCCGACAACGTGATCCTGGCCGCCGACTCCGGCTCCGCCGCCAACTGGTACGCCCGCCACCTGCGCATGCGCGGTTCGATGCGCGGCTCGCTGTCGGGCACCCTGGCCACCATGGGCCCCGGCGTCCCCTACGTGATCGGCGCCAAGTTCGCCCACCCCGACCGCCCGGCCGTCGCGATCGTGGGCGACGGGGCGATGCAGATGAACGGGCTCGCCGAGCTGATCACCGCGGCCAAGTACTACCAGGACTGGAGCGACCCCCGGCTCGTCATCGCGGTGCTCAACAACCAGGACCTCAACCAGGTCACCTGGGAGATGCGCGCCATGTCCGGCGCCCCCCAGTTCCTGCCCTCGCAGGCCCTGCCCGACGTGCCCTACGCCGACTTCGCCCGCTCGATCGGCCTCGGCGGCGTACGCGTGGAGAAGCCGGGCGACGTCGAAGGGGCCTGGCGGCAGGCGCTGGCGGCCGACCGGCCGTTCGTCATCGACTTCCGCACCGACCCCGCGGTGCCGCCGATCCCGCCCCACGCCTCGCTGGACCAGATCGAGGCCGCGGCCGCGTCGGTCCTCAAGGGGGACAGCGACCGCGCCGGGATGATCAAGCAGGGCCTCAAGGCCAAGGTGCAGGAGATGCTTCCGGGCACCCGCCACCGCCACCCGGACGGCGGGGACGAGACGCGATGACCTCCGTGCCCTCCGGCGGTGTCCCCTCGGCCGGTGATCCCCTTGTCGAGGAGGTCGAAGCGGCCGCGTACACGCTGCCCACCGACGCCCCGGAGGCCGACGGCACGCTGGAGTGGGACAAGACGACCCTCGTCGTGGTCCATGTCCGCTCCGGCGCCGCCGTGGGGCTCGGCTACACCTACGGAGCCCCCGAGACGGCCGCCTACGTCCGCGGGCACCTGGCGTCCGTGGTGGAGGGCCGCTCGGTGTGGGACGTGCCGGGCGCCAACGAGGCGATGACCCGGGCGGTGCGCAACGACGGCCGTCCGGGCCTGGTCGCGGGCGCGATCTCCGCCGTCGACATCGCCCTGTGGGACCTCAAGGCCAGAACCCTCGGCGTGCCGCTGACCCGCCTGCTCGGTCGGGCCCACCCGCGGGTGCCGGTGTACGGGAGCGGCGGTTTCACCACGTACGACGCCCGGCGCCAGGACGAGCAACTGCGGCACTGGGTCGAGGACCAGGGCATCCCCCGGGTCAAGATCAAGATCGGTGAGTCGTGGGGGAGGGGCGAGCGGCGCGACCGGGAACGCGTCGCCGAGGCCCGCGCCTCCATCGGTGACACCACCGCCCTCTACGTCGACGCCAACGGCGCCTACACCGTGAAACAGGCCGTGCGGATGGGGAGTTGCCTCGATAGCCACGGCGTCACCTGGTTCGAGGAACCCGTCTCGTCGGACGACCTCGAAGGCCTCGCCCGGATCCGGGCGGCCGTCAGCGTGGACGTGGCCGCCGGCGAATACGGCTACACGCTGGCCTACTTCGGGCACATGCTGCGGGCCGGCGCGGTGGACTGCCTCCAGGCGGACGCGACCCGCTGCGGGGGGCTCACCGTGTGGCTGCGCGCCGCGGCCCTCGCCGAGGCGTTCGGGCTGCAGATCTCCGGACACTGCGCCCCGCACGCGCACGCGGCCGCCGCGGCGGCCGCGCCCAACCTGCGCCATCTGGAGTGGTTCCACGACCACGTCCGGCTGGAGTCGCTTCTGTTCGACGGCACCCTGGACCCCAAGGGCGGACACATCACCCCGGGCGCCGACGGCTCCCCGGGCCACGGACTGACGCTGAGGACCGCCCATGCCGAGCCCTACCGCACCGGCTGACCCGGCAACCACACCGCCGCCGTCGGCGGCCCCCCGTCGCACGCGAAAGGCGAGGCCATGCCCGAGACCGTAGTCATCACCGGAGCGAGCGCCGGCATCGGCCGTGCCACCGCCCGCCTCTTCGCCCGGCGCGGAGCCAATGTCGCGCTCCTGGCCCGGGGTGAGGCGGGCCTGGACGCGGCCGCGGCGGAGGTCGACGAGCTCGGCGGGCACGCCCTGGCGATCCCCGTCGACGTGGCCGACCACGACCAGGTCGACAAGGCCGCGGACACCGCCGAGGCCGCCTTCGGCCCCATCGACGTGTGGGTCAACGTCGCGTTCACCTCGGTGTTCGCTCCCTTCACCGAGATCAGCGCGGAGGAGTTCCGGCGCGTCACGGAGGTGACCTACCTCGGCTTCGTGCACGGCACGCGCACCGCGCTGGCCCGGATGGTCCCCCGTGACCGGGGCACCATCGTGCAGGTGGGCTCGGCGCTCGGAGAGCGATCCATCCCGCTCCAGTCGGCGTACTGCGGAGCCAAGCACGCCGTGAACGGGTTCACCTCGTCGGTGCGTACCGAGCTCCTCCACACCAAGAGCCGGGTGCGCGTCACCGTGGTGCAGATGCCGGCCGTGAACACGCCCCAGTTCTCCTGGGTGCGCTCGCGCCTGCCCGGGCATCCGCAGCCGGTTCCGCCGATCTACCAGCCCGAAGTCGCCGCCCGGGCCGTCCTGTTCGCGGCCGACCACCCGGGCCGCAAGCAGTACTACGTCGGCGCGTCCACCGTCGCGACCCTCTGGGCCAACCGGTTCGTGCCCGCGCTCCTGGACCGCTACCTCGCCCGCACCGGCTACGCGTCCCAGCAGCGCGAGGACCTGCCGCCGGAGGCGGCCCGTGGCAATCTGTGGCGTCCCCTCGACCAGGAGCCGGGCGACGACCACGGCGCACACGGCATCTTCGACGAGGACGCCCACGCCCGCTCCTACCAGGTGGCGCTGGCCCGCCGTCCCCTGCTCACCACGGGCGCCGGGCTTGGCGTCCTCGGTGTGGCGGGATGGGCCCTGCGCCGCTGTCGCGGCCGGGCGTGAACCCGTGACCGCGACCAGCGGGGCGCACCTGCCGATACGAGGTTTTCTCCTGCTGTCCCGTGGTAGTCCGGTAGTGCGTTCCTTGCGTACGAAGGAATGAAGGCGCCGGACGGGTTGGGACCATCAGCCGCCGGCGCCGCCCTTGTCCGGGTGCGGCGGCGGCCGGACCCCGTCGCCTCAGGCGTCGCTGAGGCAGGGCGCGCCGGCCCGCTCCGCGTGCGGCCGGGTCTCGAAGCGCGGCACCGTCGCCGTCGTGGCGAGGGTGGGCCTCGGGGGCAGCGGACGCAGGGGGCGAAGCGCCTGCGGCTGCGCGGCGAGGGTGAACCAGACGACCTTGCCGTCGGAGATGGTGTGGGTGCCCCAGCTGTCGCTGAGGTGCGCGATCAGGGCGAGGCCGCGGCCCCGTTCGGCGAACGGGCGGGGGCCCTGGAGGCGGGGCAGACGGGGGTCGTTGTCCGCCACGGAGGCGGTGAGCTGTCCACGGGCCCAGCGCAGCTCAAGGACGCACCTGTGGTCGCCCTTGGTGTGGCGGTGGACATTGGTGAGGAGTTCGCACACGCCGAGGCTGACGGGCTGGATGATTCCCTCCAGGCGCCAGTGCCGCAGATGTGCGGCGACGATGCGGCGGACCTGCGGTACGCGGGCCGGTGTCGCCTGCAGACTCAGCGTGTACTCCCGGGGACTGTCGATGGTGACCACTGCGACTCCCTTGTCCGGCGGAAGCGGCTCGACGGCCCCTTCCACGTCCGCAGCCACGCGAGGGCTACCAAAAGTAGCCGAATGGGCACAGCGCGGATTCCTCCAGCATGACCCGTACGGCGGCATCCGCAACACGAGGCGCGGGGGCCCCGGCAGTACGGCCCGAGCGCCCGGCGCCGCGTCGCTGACAGGCGGGGACCGGGCGGCGGCGGGATAGTGGGACCGTCTATGGCCGGTGCGTCGGAGGGTGGGCGGTGCGTCGGAACTCCTGGAAGCGAGGGCCTTCGTGACGCGCACACCGACAGACTCCACGGCTCGACTCGGCTCCGGCGCCCCGGTGTTCGGGGCGCCGTGCTGGGTGAGCCTGATGGCTCGCGACCTGACCGACGCGACGGATTTCTACGGTCGGGTGATGGGCTGGACGTTCGTGCCCGCCGGTCTTGGGGACGAGTTCCGGATCGCGCTGGCGGACGGGCTTCCGGTGGCCGGCATCGGGGCGCTCGCCCAGGCTTTCCAGGTCGCGGTGGCGTGGACGCCGTACTTCGCGGTGGAGGACGCGGATGTCACGGCGGCCCGGATCCGCGAGCGCGGCGCGACGGTCGCGGTGGGACCGGTCGCGCTCCAGACCGGGCGGGGCGCGCTGGCCGCCGACCGGGACGGCGCCGTCTTCGGGATCTGGCAGGGCCCCCTGGTCTCCAACTGGGAATCCTGGCGCGACACCGCACCGGCCTGGACCCGGCTGCACACCCGCGACGCCTTCGACGCGGCGATCTTCTACGGCGAGGTCCTCGACTGGGCCTGCGACCGCCCCGGCTGCTGCGACGTGCAGTACGAGCACGACGAGGTCGTGCTGCGCCATGGCGGGCACATCGTGGCCCGTCTCACCTCCGGCGCCGTCGAGGCCGCCCCCGATCCCAGCCTGCGGCCTCACTGGCACACCCACTTCGCCGTCAAGGACCCGCACCACCACGCCGACCAGGCCCGCGCGCACGGCGCGACCGTGCTCGCCGACGGCACCTCGCCCACCGGCCCCTGGGTCCGCCTCAGCGACCCCGACGGCGCCACCTTCACCCTCAGCAGCACCGGTTAGACGCGTATCCGCGTGGTGTTCATCCGCCGCACCGGGGCAGGATGCCCGGGCGGGGGCCGTAGCGATGGAGGTGGCGTCCATGTGCCGTCTGTTCGGACTGAGCAGTGCCCCGCGCCGCAGCCGGGCCACCTTCTGGCTGCTCGACGCCCCGGACAGCCTCATGGCGCAGAGCCACCGGGACCCGGACGGCACGGGCCTTGGATACTTCGACAGCGACGGCACGCCCCAGGTGCGCAAGGCCCCCGACGCGGCGTACGAGGACCGCGACTTCGCGCGGGAGGCCCGGCAGATCTGCTCGGCCACCTTCCTCGCCCACATCCGTCTGGCCTCGACCGGCAGCCTCACCGCCCCCAACACCCACCCCTTCCAGCAGGACGGGCGGCTCTTCGCGCACAACGGAGTCGTCGAGGATCTGGCGGCCCTGGAGGCCGAGTTGGGGCCGGATCTGTCCCTGGTGGCGGGGGACACGGATTCCGAGCGGGTCTTCGCGCTGATCACCCGCGAGATCCGCCGCGCGCGGGGCGACGTCGGCGCCGGCATCGAGCGGGCCACCCGCTGGATCGCCGGGCATCTGCCCGTCTACTCGCTCAACCTCGTCCTGACCACCCCGGACGAACTGTGGGCCCTGCGTTATCCGGCGACGCACGAGCTGTATGTACTGGAGCGTGAGGCGGGCGGCCCGCACGGGGCACGGCACCTGGACCACAGCGGCAGCGCCGGTCACATGCGCGTCCACTCCGGCGACCTCGCCGACGCCCCCGCGGTCGTCGTGGCGAGCGAGCGCATGGACGAGCATCCCGCCTGGCGCCTGATGGAGTCGGGGGAACTGCTCCACGTCACGCCCCACGGCGGCGCCGAACGCAGGATCGTCCTGCCGGACGCACCGGCCCGCCCGCTCCAACTCGCCGATCTGTCGGAGCGGGCGGCCCACTCGCAGAAGTCGGGCGGGTGAGCCGGTATCGCCCCTGCGGCTTGGTGCCGGGTGACTACGGACGGCTGTCGGGGTCCGAGGCGTCCGGTGTCTGCGAGGCCTCCGGCGGCTGCCAGGAGTCCGAGCGCGGCTGAGGCTCCTGCGGAGGCATGGGCTTGCGGGCGGCTCGACGGCTGCCGAACCAGAAGGCCCCGATCAGCACCGCGACGATGATGACGCCCACGACCGTGAACAGCCAGGACGTCGAGTTGGCGGCGAGTGTCTGCGTAGCAGCGAAAACGGTCATGGAAAACGCCTACCCCCGATGAGGCCGACCTGACACGGAGTACCCGGTGTGCGCGGCATCCGGCCCCATCGGCCTCGGCCGGGTGACTGTGCGTGACCGTTCGGGATGCGAGGGTCCCGGGTCGCTGTTTGGCTGGAGGCATCTGCATCCCCCCGAGTTCAGGAGTGATCATGAGCGTTGCAGACGAGTTCGGTGCCCGTGCCCAGCAGATGCGCCAGAAGGCGGAGGAGCTGGAGCAGGCCGCGGAGCGCGCCGCCGACCCGGAGGAGCGCCAGCGGCTGAAGGACAAGGCCCGCCGTCTCCAGGAGCAGAGCAAGATGCCGGGCGACAGCGGTGGCATCGACCCCATGTGAATGAGCCCGCACAGCGCCGCGGCGGCCCCTCGTTGGTGATGAGGGGCCGCCGAGGGGCGTTTCGGTTGACCGCTGAATTGGCTTGCGTAGCACGTGAGTTGACGGGCTGTCACCCGCCGAGGATGCCGGGCAGGGCGAGTCCGCCGAGCAGGGCCGTGCCCACCAGGAGCCAGGCGACGTAGTCGCCGATGTGGCCGGAGTGCAGCCGGCGCAACGGCGCCGTCCAGGCCTGTGATTCCCGGCCCGCCGGGCCGCGGACCGCCATCCCGGCGAGACCCGCCGCCAGCGCGGCCGACAGAAGGCCCAGCAGAACGCCGGTGGGCGTCCAGTGCGGCGCGTGGGGCGCGGTCGGGTCGAAGGCGCGGCCGACCGCCGTGGCCAGGCCCGGGATCAGGCCCGCCGCCAGTGTCCCGGCCAGCAGCAGGGCCGGGACCGCGATCATGGTGGCCGGTACCCGGCCGATCCTTCCCTCGGTCTCGGGCTCCTCGTCCGCCCCGCTCGTCTCGTGCCCCGGGTCGCCCGGCGGCCGCGGACCGAGCCCGAGGAACACGCGCGCCGCGATGCGCAGCACGGCGCCCGCGGTGACCGCGGAGACGGCCACGAACAGGACGGTGAAGCCGCCGCCCGCCGCCTCCTCGGTGAGGGACTTCCCGAGCCCCGTGCCGAACGGCGGAAACCCGGCCAGGGCCAGGCCGCCCACCGCGAACAGCGCGGCCACCACCGGCAACTCCCGGGCGCGGCCGTGCAGTTCGTGCTCGTCCACGCTGCCGTACCGGTCGAGGAGGATTCCCGCGCAGGCGAACAGGGCCGCCTTGACGCCCGCGTGGCCCAGCACGTAGACGGCCACGCCGCTCGTCGCCTCCGGCTTCAGCAGGCCGATGCCGACCAGGAAGAGCCCGGTGTGCGCGACGGTCGAGTACGCCAGGAGGCGTTTGATGTGGCGCTGCTGCCAGCACATCAGCGCGCCGACCAGGGCGGTCAGGGCGCCGAGCACCACCAGGGCGCGTTCGGCGTCCGCGGTCGGCACCCCGCCCGGTCCGGCGAACACCGTGGAGTAGACCCGCCAGGCGCCGTACAGGCCGAGCTCGACCATGACCCCGGACAGCAGCATGCACACCGGGGTGGGTGCCACCGCGTGGGCGTCGGGGAGCCAGAAGTGGAACGGCAGGGCGGCGGCCTTGACCAGGAGGCCGGTCAGGACGAGGGCGAAGGCGGCCAGAACCAGCGCGTCGGGTCCTCCCTGGGCGTCGAGGTGGCTGCCGATCTGCCGCATGCCGAGCTCTCCGGTGCGGGCGTAGAGCAGCACGATCCCGGTCAGCGTGGCGTACGCGCCGAGCGAGTTGATCACACCGAAGGTGAGCGCGCCCTGGACGGCCTTCGCCTCCTCGACGCGGTAGCCGGTCAGGGCGTACGCCACGACGCTCATCAGCTCGAAGAAGACGAAGGCGTTGAACAGGTCGCCGGTCAGCGCGAATCCGCACATGCCCGCCTGGAAGAGCAGGACCAGGGCGGGGAAGGAGCCCGCGTGGCGGCGCGGCGGCTCGTCGAAGTAGTGCCAGGAGTAGACGAGAACGGCGACGACCAGGACCGAGACCAGGGCGGCGAGGCCGGTCCCGGTCGCGTCGCCGATGAGCACGATGCCCACGCCTTCGCCGTTGCGCGGGCGCCAGCCGCCGACCCATTCGACGGCGTCGCGGGAGGAGTGGAGCAGCAGGACGAGCGCGAGCCCGGCCGTGGCCGCCGCGACGGCGCACGCGACCGACTCGGCCACGATGCGGGGCAGCCGTCGGCCGGCCGCGACCAGGGCCGCGGCGCCGAGCAGCGGAACGGCCAGGACCAGGGGCAGCAGGTGGTTCATCCGCGCAGCTCGGAGAGTTCGTCGGGGTCGACCGTGCCGTGCCGTTTGGCGATCTGTATCACCAGGGCGAGCAGCAGGGCGGTGACCGTGGCGCCGACCACGACATCGGTGAGCGTGAGGGCCTGGACGATCGGGTCCACGAGCGGGCGTGAACCGGGCGGCACGTCGGAGAAGACCGCGGTCGTCGCGCCGTCGCGGTACCCCACAGCCAGCAGCAGGACATACGTGGATGACTGACATACCGTCAGGCAGCCCACGGCGTGCACCAGATTGCGGCTCGTGGCCAGGCCGTAGCAGCCGACCAGGAAGATCCATCCGGCGACGAGATACGGCACGCTGTTCATCACGGCCGGTCCACACCCCCGCTCATCGTTCGTTCCCTTCCTTCGATCCGTTCCCGTCCTCGATCTCGACGGCCTGGTCGAGGAACCGGGCGAGTAGGACGACCACCGCGCAGGCCACCTCCATGCCGACCGCCGCGTTGAGCAGCGGCACGGTGCCGCCGGACGCGAGGGTGTTGAACGTGCCGTAGGGCAGGGTGTTGGCGAGGAACGCCGACCCCATCAGCAGCCCGGCGATGCCGAGGATGACGTAGGCCGCCTCGCCGACCGCGTCACCCACCTCGTACAGGCCGACCGGCCGGATCCGTTCCAGGGCGTGGTAGTCCGCGCCGATGTACAGCAGATGCAGCGAGGTCGCCACGACCACCCCACCCTGGAAGCCGCCGCCGGGGCTGAGCTGTCCGTGCGCGACGACGTACAGGCCGCACAGCAGGGCGACGGGCAGCATGAGCAGCGCGTAGCGGCGGACGGGCGGGGCGACCTCGGCCGGGGCGGGCCGCACCTCGCGTTCGCCGCGGGTCTGGCGCAGCAGGACCACGGTCCCGAGCACCGCCCCGAACAGGATGCTCTCCTCGCCCAGGGTGTCGTAGGCCCGCAGGTCGAAGTTGATGGACGAGATGACGTTGGCGGTGTGCCGGGCGAGGGCCCCCGCGACGGCGCGGTCGCCGTAGGGGTGCCGCGCGCCACCGAAGTGGGGCAGGCGCAGGTAGCCGGCGACGAGCAGCGCCGCGACGGCGAGCCCGCCGGTGGCGAGGACCCACAGGCGCATCCGTCGGCTCATCGTCCACCCTCCTTGTGCTGGCCGCGGCGGCGCACCTTGCGGACGGACAGCAGGATGAGCAGCGGGGTCAGTGCCGACCCGACGGCGAGCTGCGACAGGCCCACATCGGGTGCCTGAAAGACCGTGAAGAGCACCGCGAGCGCGAACCCGAGCACCGCCAGCACCAGGGCCTGGCGGGCGGGGTCGCGCACCGCGACGGCGGCGGTCGCCGCGGCGGCGACGAGCAGCAGCGAGATCAGGGTGAGCGCGTCAGTCACGGTCCGCCGCCCCCGTCCCGGGGAAGCCGCCCGCCAGCGACCGGGAAGCGATCACGTTGCCCGCCACGAGGAGCACTCCGATCAGTACGAGCTTCACCATGGGCCGCCCGGGGCCCGTGGCCACGCACATCGCGGCCACGATGACGGTGGCGGCCACGGCGACCACCGCCGTCAGCAGGTTGGCGTGCGGGGGATGGTCATCGAGGTCCTCGGCGAGCAGCCGGGCGTACACCAGCGTGCCCGCCGGGCCGAGGACGGCGAGCACCAGCGCGAGGTCCACGTAGGAGGGCCGGGCGTAGGCCTGGCTGAGCAGCAGCATGACCAGGGACACCACCGAGGTGCCGAAGTTCTGGGCGACGACGCGGCGCTCCAGCGGGCCGGTCGCCACGCCCCACACCACCGGGCCGAACCCCACTGCGAGCAGGACGGTCGCGGAGACGAGCCAGCCGTTCACCGGCCGCTCATCGCCCGGCGCGCCGCCCGCGCGGCGATCGCCGCCAGCAGTGCGGCCGACCCTCCGACGAGGCACTCCAGGGGGTCGACCGTGCTGATGAGCACCAGCCATCCGCCCGACAGGAGCACCCACCAGGCGAGGACTTCGGCGCCGACGGCCGCCGCTCGACCCATCCGTACATCACCTCACCCGACCCAAAATGAGCTGTTCGGCCCGTTTTCATGGGCTTCCTCATGAAAGCACCGGCGGCTCGCGCGCCTCCGGCGGCGCGCTGTGCCGACGCCTTCGGAGCGCGTCCCTCGAAACCCGCCCCTGCCGGGCCACCCAGTACCCGGAAGGCCAACGGTCAATCACCCCTCCCGCCGGCGGAGCGCCGGCTGACGCCGGGCGCGCGGTGCTCGGCACATCAGCCGGATGGCGGGTGTCGGGAGCCGCATACAAGGCCCGTGGCGGGATACCTGGCTAGGGTCGGAGCTGGAAGAGGCCCGCTCCGGCTGCCGCCGTCCCGTCGCGCCGCGCGGAGCGGCGCTCGGGGATCCCGTCCGGCCTCGAAGAGAGGTACTGGCCGATGCACCCGTCGCTCGCCTGCCCCTCACCCGCGCCGGACGGACGGAAGGACCGCGATGACGCCCGCCGGTCCTGAGGGCGCAGGCCGCGACCCCGCCCGGAGGTCCTCCGTGGGACCGGCGGCCGCGGGAAGGCGCGGGCGCAGAACGAGGATCGTGGTGGGCGGCAGGTCCTGGGTCGCCATCGGCTTCTCCCTCGGCCTGGGCGCGACGCTGGCGTGGCTGACCGTGCAGACGGTGCTCGAAGTCGGCAGTTTGCTCACGCTGCTGCTCCTGTCCGTCTTCATCGCGCTCGCCCTGGAGCCCGTCGTCGCCTGGCTCACCCGGCACCGGATGCGGCGCGGCTGGGCCGTGCTGGTGGTCCTGATCGTCCTGCTCGCGTTCTTCGCGGGCTTTCTGGCGCTGGTCGTACCCCCGGTCACCGACGAGGTCAACGCGCTCGTCAAGGCGGTGCCCGGCTGGCTGAAGCAACTCCACGACCACAACTCGACGCTCGGCAAGTTCGAGGACCGCTACCACGTCCTCGCCAAGGTCAAGGAGCAGTTCTCCTCCGGTGGGGCGGCGGGCCTCGCGGGGGGTCTGCTGGGCGCGGGCCGGGTGGTGGTCGGGGCGGTGACCTCGGCCGTCGTCGTGATCGTGGTGACGGTGTACGTGATGGCGTTCCTGCCCTCCCTGAAGCGGTTCTTCCTGCGCTTCGTCGCGGCCAGCAAGCGCCCGCACGCCCGGGACGTCACGGAGGAGATCCTCAACCGGGTGGGCCGCTACATGCTCGGCAACGTGCTGACCTCGGTGATCGCGGGCCTGGCCACGTTCATCTGGTGTGTGGTCACCGATGTTCCCTACCCCGCGGCGCTCGGCGTCTTCATCGCGCTGATGGACCTGATCCCGATCGTCGGCACCACGATCGGCGGCCTCGTCGTCAGCCTCGTGGCGCTGTCGGTGTCACTGCCCGTGGCCCTGGCGACCGCGGGGTTCTACGTCGCCTTCCGCGTGGCCGAGGACTATCTGATCGTGCCGCGGGTGATGCGGTTCGCCGTCGACGTCCATCCCCTGGTCACGGTCGTGGGCGTGCTCCTGGGCGGCGCCCTGCTCGGCATCGTCGGAGCCCTGGTCGCCATTCCGGTGGCCGTGGCCATCGGCCTGATCCTGGACGAGCACGTCTTCTCCCGGACCGACGCGTCCTGAGCCGCCCCGGCCGCCAGGACGTCAGATCCGCTGGTCGCTGTAGCCGCACACCCAGGACAGGGCGTCGTGCACGCCGCGCGTGAAGTCACGCACGCTCGTCGGCGTGGTGACGTCGTCGAGCTGGACGACGGCCGCGTCCACCTCGGCGGTCAGCAGCCGCAGATCCGGCTGGTGGCGGGGGGCCGTGCCCGTGACCGGGGCCCGGGCGGCGCGGCCCATGGCCCAGCGGTAGGCGGCGGCCACCCCGAGGGCGAACTGGGCGGGCGCGTCGGACCGGGCGGTCAGGTACTTCAGTGCCAGGTCGACATCGGTACGGGGCCGGACACCGACCAAGGGCGTCCCGCCCTCGCGCGTGGCCCGGTCCTGGGATGCGGTCACTTCACTCACCTCTGCATGCCGTGGGTCGTCGCTTCAGGGGGTCTCTAGAGGCGTGTACCCAGCGTGCGGCGTTATTGGCATGTCGTTCGGGGTCCATCTCACCGGACGGCGGAGGCGCTCAGCTCGGCTGTGGGCCGAAGCGCATGACGTAGGGGTCCGGTGAGCTGTCGTAGGGGTGCCAGGCTGCCGGGCCGTCGCCGTTGGGGGAGCCGGTGGCGGCGAACGCGGCGAGCGCCCCGCCGAAGGCGCGGCCCAGCACCCGGTCCGCGTCGTCGACGGCGCCCAGCATCGGAGCGTCGGGGTAGGCGTCGAAGGTGTTGAAGAGGAAGGGGAGCTCGGCGCAGTGGGGGCAGCCGAGGCCGAGTACGTCGGGGTGGGGGCGGCGGGTGAAGCGGTAGACGTACGCCGGGGCGCCGTGGGCCGCCCGATGCGCGGCCAGCTCGGACAGCCCGACGCCGAAGAACAGATCACCGACCCGCTCGGCGAACGCCTCGCCGGGGGAGACGTCGCCGTCGAAGGGCCCGGGATCTGCGGCGGCGTTCGGGACGCCGGTGGTGAGGCGGTCGGTGAGGTGGCCGAGCGCGGCCCGCGCCTCGTCGGCGGTGAGCGCCTTCATGCGCGGATCCAGTGCCAGGAACGCCGTCATCTCGGTGTCGGCGGTGCCGATCAGCACGTCCTTGCCGTCCAGCATGCCGTCGGCCAGGGCCCGCTGCCAGGTGCCGGGCTGGCCGGGGCCGCCGAGCACGGGCCGCATCGCCGGTGTCACGTCCCCGGGGTGCCGGACGAGGGACGCCATCAACTGCCCGTACGCCTCCAGGAGTTGTTCAACGGGAAGAGCGCGCAGCGCCTTGCCCACGTCCGGGGTACCCGCCACGCCGAGCAGGCGTACATAGGCGGCGGTGGTCGCGGCGGCGTCGTCCGGGTCCTGCGGCGCGAGGCCCAGGGGGGCGCTCTGGAGGATCACCCGTCGTACGAGAGCGGCGGTGTCCGGGTCGGTGGCGAGCGCGAGGGCGGAGTGGGCGCCCGCCGACTGGCCGCCGACGGTGATGACCTCGGGGTCACCGCCGAACGCGGCGATGTTCTCCCGCACCCACCGCAGCGCGGCCCCCTGGTCCTGGGCGCCCAGGTTGACCGCCCCTACGGCGGGCAGGTGGAGGTAACCCAGCGGCCCGATACGGTAGTTGAGGGTCACCACGGTGATGTCGCCGAGCGCCGCGAGCCGGGCGCCGTCGTACCAGTCCCAGCCGCCGGAGCCGCTGGAGAACCCGCCGCCGTGGATCCAGACCAGCACCGGCCGGGGGGTCGACCCGGCGCCGAGTGCGTCGGCCGGGGTCCAGACGTTGAGGTTCAGGCACCCCTCCTCGTCCCAGTCCGGAGCCCGGTGCCCCATGACCGCGTCGAGGCGCGAGGCGTTCTGCGGCACCGCCGGGCCCGCCCGGCCGGCATCCCGCACGCCGTGCCACACCGGATGCTCGCGGGGCGCCGCGAAGCGCAGCTCGCCCACCGGGGACGCGGCGTACGGAATCCCCCGGAACGCGGCCACCGGGCCTCCGGTGCCGAACCCCGCCGGGGCGGACGCGACGACGCCCCGCACCCGTCCCCGTCCGGTCGTGACCACCGGGCCTTCCCGCTCTGTCATCGCTTCCGCCTCTCCGCCGAGCGTGCCGACCGTCAACCATGGTGTACAACACCGCTGTTGTCAGCAGGGCCGACCCGGCCGGACCGGGCCCGCCCTCGCGCCCCGCGGACAGGCGCGCCCTGCCCGGACGAGGCCGGCCGGGCCCTATTACCCTGACGGCATGACGACGCACCCGGTGAGTGTTGACGCGATGATCGAGGACCTGAGGACTCTCGTCGAGGTCGAGTCCCCCTCGCGCGACTTCGACGCCCTGGTGGCCTCGGCCAAAACGATCGCGGGTGTCATCGAGAACCGCCTCGGCGGCCACGCCGTCCTCGTCGAGAGCGAGGCCGGTCCGCACGTCCACTGGTCCGGCGGGGGCGACCCCAAGGTGCTGATCCTCGGCCATCACGACACGGTGTTCCCGCTGGGCACCCTGGAGCGCCGTCCGTTCAAGGTCGAGGACGGCCGTGCGACCGGCCCCGGGGTCTTCGACATGCTGGGCGGACTGGTGCAGGCCATCCACGGCCTGGCCGCGCTCGACGACCGTTCGGGCGTCGAGATCCTGGTGACGGCCGACGAAGAGGTGGGCTCGCGCTCGTCCCGCGCCCTCATCGAGGAACGGGCCCTGGCCTGCGGCGCGGTGCTCGTCTTCGAAGGGGCCGCCGACGGAGGCGGTCTGAAGACCGGCCGCAAGGGCTGCGGCACCTTCCAGGTGTCCATCGCGGGCCGCGCCTCGCACGCCGGCCTGGAGCCCGCGGCCGGGGTCAACGCCCTGATCGAGGCGGCCCACCAGGTCCTGGACATCGCGGCGCTGGCCCGTCCCGAGCTCGGCACCACGGTCACCCCGACCGTCGCGGCCGCGGGCACCCTCGACAACGTCGTCCCCGCGGCGGCGACCGTCGTCGTCGACGTCCGCGTCGAGAGTGCCGAGGAGAAGGAGCGGATCGAAGCCGCCTTCGCGGCGCTCACTCCGCATCTCGACGAGGCGCAGGTCACGGTGGTGGGATCCGTCGGCCGTCCCCCCATGCCCGAGTCGGCGTCGGTCGGGCTCTTCGAGGTGGCGCGGCGGCTGATTCCGGGCATCGAGGGCAAGGCGGTGGGCGGCGGGAGCGACGGCAACTTCACGGCCGCGCTGGGGGTGGCGACCCTCGACGGCCTCGGAGCGGTCGGTGGCGGCGCGCACGCCGACCACGAGTACGTGGTGGTCGACGCCATGCCCGAACGAGCCGGTCTGGTGGCCGGATTGGTGCGGGCCATCCAGAGCGGGCAGCCCGGCGGCGTCATGTGACGGCCTGTCTGCCTCCCTCGGGAGCGGTGCCTTCGGCCAGGGCACGGGGGAGTGCGTCGAGCAGGGTGAAGGAGCTGTCGAGGCGGACGAGCGTCAGTATCCGGGACACGCGGGGCGTGCCGCGTATCAGGCGCAGGACACCGCCCCTCCACGCCACGTGTTCGCGTACCGCCAGGAGCAGGCGGATGCCCCCCGCGTCCAGGAAGGTCACCGCACGCAGGTCCAGGACCACGTCGGCGGCGCCCCGGCAGACCAACGCGTGGATGCGCGGCCCGAGTTCACGATGGGCCAGCATGTCCAGCTCGCCGTGCAGTTCGATGATGATGGTGCCGCCCACGGTGCGAGTCCGCAGCCAGAAGGCGAGTTCGTCAGCGCCCACGTCGCGCCTGCCTGTCTCTCGTGTTCACGGTGCCCCGATACCGCACCGGCGCCCGGCATCTATCACTCTCCGTGACCTCTCGGCGAGGTCGAGACGAGGCCGTACAGCAAAAGCCCCTGGTAGTGCTCATGCCCCGACGATCTGGGAATCTCACCTGCGTGACGTTCTGTAATGGTGCGAGTTTCGGACAAGATGCCCCGCCGGGTGTCCGGGCGTGCGTGAGCGCCGCGCGGCGGGTCCCACGCGTACCTCGTGGCTCAACCGGGAGGACAGGTGCGCTGACGGGAGCGGCCGAGGGTGGCGCGCGGGCGTGGCGGGTGCGGGCCGCCCGTGGACGCGCCCGCTCAACGCCAACGCCCCACGCGGTGATCCGCGTGGGGCGGGCTTGCCGGGGGTGGCGTCAGTAGCGAACGGTGCTCGGGCGGCTCGCGGGGTGCGAGCGGTGCGGTGAGCTGCCGCCCGGGCTCATGGAGAAGGCGCCGTTCTGGAGCGGGCCGGGGCTGTAGCCGCCGCTGGTCAGGGGCTGCGGGTTGTAGGCGTCGAAGACCTGGCCGTCGACGGTGATGCCGGAGAAGTCGAGGCGGTCGAAGGACGGGTAACTCTGGGTCGGCGATTCGATGATGGCCTCGGCGCTGACGTTCTGGGCGCCGAGGTACTGGGTGGTGTGCTCGGTCCAGCCGCGGGTGTTGTCCGTGAGGGTGATGGTGTAGCTGCCGCCGCCGTCGGAGACCACGGTGCCGGTCATGCTGTCGCCCTCGGAGACGGGGTCGCTCCAGTAGACGGGCTCCGCCGGGTACATCTCGTACCAGGCGGAGAGCTGCGGGCTGCCGCTGGAGCAGTCGGTCTGCACGCCGGTCTGCTCCACCGTCTGCGAGCCGTACCCGTCGATGCCGACCCAGGGGGCGAACAGGTCGTTGGCGGAGGTGCAGGTGGCGTGCGGTTCCACCCAGGAGCCGGTGATGCGGCCGAAGGATCCCTGGGCGACGTAACCGCCCCAGACGCTGTCCTTGATCTGTGTGCCGTGCGGGCCGAAGGCGGAGGCGGTGGACGTGCCGACGCCGAGCGGTGTGACGACGGCCGCGGCGAACAGCAGGCAGGCCGCGGCCGATCTGGTCGGGCTGGTTCTGCGGAACTGCCGTGGGGGGCGTAAGCGGGTACCCATGGGCCGATCTCCTCTGGGTGAGGGAGTGGGGGGGAAGGCGGCGGGTGGGCCGGGCTCATGGTGAGGTCGGGCGGCCCCAACTCTCCAGGGGCGGACGGGATCCGGAACTCGCCATGGCGGGAACATGACATGATGCTCTGTTGGGGGTGGACAGAGCGGGCCCGCGGACAGTAGGCGCTCGCGCCGCACGCCCGGGGCGCGACCGAAGAAGAGGCGGTCAGGATGGACCCCAACGCGCCCAAAGGGAAAGGGACTTCACCCGCCCCGGCCGCCCCCGCCCCCGACGGGCCGCTCGTGGCACTCGGCGTGCCGGAACCGGAAGAGCGCCTCTACCTCCACGTCCTCGCGAGACCCGGCCGCACCACGGGACGGATCGCCACCGAACTGGCGCTGCGCGACGAACAGGCGGCGGGCCTCCTTGAGTCGCTCGCCGCGCGAGGACTCCTGGGGCGGCGCGGCGTCCCGCCGTCGTGGTCGGCGGTGGCGCCGGACGTGGCCGTCGCGGCGCTCCTGCTGCGCCGCGAGGAGGAACTGTGCCGGGCCCGGGGGCGCATCGGCGAGCTGATGCGGACCTACCAGCGGGCGCGGCGTCCGTCCGCCGAGGGGCTCGTGGAGATGGTGACCGGACGCGCCGCCATCGCGGACCGCTGGCGCGGGATGCAGGAGGGCGCCCGCCACGACGTCCTCCTCTTCGACAAGGCGCCGCACATCATGCGGGCCGACCCCGGCGCGGAACTCCCCTTGCTGGCCAGGGGAGTTCGGATGCGCGTGCTGTACGAGGCGAACGCGGTGCGGGCCCCGGGCCGACTGGCCGAGCTCAGGGAGTTCATCGCGGCCGGGGAAGAGGCGCGGGTGCTGCCCGAACTGCCGTGCAAACTGGCCGTGGTGGACGACCGGTGGGCCATGCTCCCCGTCTCCAACGGCGCCGAACTGCGGGGCGCGCTCTTCGTGCGTCCCTCCTCGCTCCTCGACGCGCTGGTGGCGATGTTCGAGGTGTACTGGGACCGGGCGCCCCGCGTCCCCGAGGCCGACGACCCCGGTCGCGCCGCCGGGGACCGACAGCGCGAGCTGCTGACCCTGCTCTCGGCGGGCCTCACCGACGACAGCATCGCCCGCCACCTCGGAGTCTCCCCCCGGACCGTGCAGCGCTGGGTGCACGAGCTGATGGACATGCTGGGCGCCCGCACCCGCTTCCAGGCGGGGATCCAGGCGGCACGGGCCGGACTGCTGTGAGGCGGGGCCGCGGGCGTCCAAGGGTGGCCCGCAGCGCTGGAGATGACGACGGCGCGGTCGGTCACCCCCGCCGGTCGCGGGCCACCACCGGGCGGGCGGGGACTCCGTCCCGCGAGGCCCGCAACGAGCCGAGGAGGCTGAGCGCGTGGGCGCTCGGGCTGCCCGGCTCGGCGTGGTAGATGACGAGTTGCTGACCGGGCGCGTCACGGACGTCGAACGCGTGGTAGGTGAGGCTCAACGGCCCGACCTCGGGGTGGAGGAACTGTTTGGCATCGTGGGTCTTGCCGCGTACGGCGTGCGGGTTCCACATGCGGGCGAAGACGTCGCTCCGCTCGCTGAGAACCCCGACGAGTGCGCGCAGCCTCGGGCTGTCCGGTTCGAAACCGGCGGCCTCGCGCAGGTTGGCCACGGTGGCCTGGGCGGTCGAGTCCCAGCGCGTGAAGAACTGCTGGGCGGCGGGGTCGAGGAAGGCCATGCGCGCCAGGTTGTCCGCCGGTTCGAAGGGCGAGTACAGCGCATCGGTCAGGGTGTTGGTGGCCAGGAGATCGAGGGTGCGGTTGATCACGCACGCGGGGGTGTGGGGATAGCCGTCCATGAGCTGGCGCAGCGAGGCGCCGACCGCGTCCGCGGTGCGTACGACCTGGTCGTCGGGGCTGGCGCCGGCCAGCCGGAACAGGTGGGACCTCGACGCCTCGTCCAGGCGCAGCGCGCGGCTGAGGGCGTCCAGGACCTGGGGCGAGGGGTGGCGTTCGCGGCCCTGTTCCAGGCGGGTGTAGTAGTCCGCGTTCACGCCGGCCAGGACGGCGACCTCCTCCCGTCGCAGCCCGCTGACCCTGCGCACCCCATGGCTCGCCATCCCGACGTCCTGCGGCCGCACGCCCGCCCGGCGCGCCCGCAGAAACTCCCCGAGCCCGTTGTCCCTCATGCGCCCCAGGCTAGGCGGCGGTGCCGCGCGCCGCCTGGGTGCGCGACACCCAGGCAGCCGTGGGCGCAGGCGGTGATCCCTGCGCCGTGGGGGCATGCCGACGAGGTGTACGGGAGGCGGCCGGACTTGGGGAGGGATGGCCGTGCCCGCCGCGTGGCCGGAACCTGTCCGTGGGTGGCTCAGCGCTCGCCGCCGAACCTCCATGCCGCGATGTCGCGGTAGTGGATCGGGCCCGGGCCACGTCCGACGTTGCTCGCCACCAGGTGCAGGCGCTCGGCCTGCCAGGTCCGGCCGGTGAAGTCCGAGAGCTCCGAGGCCAGTTCCCGCACACTGGACAGGTCGTCGCGGCGGGCCCTGGCCAGCGTCAGATGCGGGCGCAGCGGGCGGTCCTCGAAGGCGATGCCGCACGCCTTGACCACGCCGCGGACCTCGGCGGTGAGCTCGTGCAGCCCGTCGAGCTCCCCGTCGATCCCGCTCCACAGCACCCGCTCGTCGAAGTGCCCGCCGCCGCGCAGCGCCAGCCGCAGAGGCCGGCGCGCGGCCGCGAGCTCCGCGAGGGGCCCTTGCAGCAGCGGTGCCGCCGTGACCGGGAGCTCACCGAGGAAGGCCAGGGTGATGTGCCAGTCCTCGATGCGGTTCCACCGCAGGCGCGGGTAGGCCGCGTAGGGCAGCACGTGGGCCAGCTCCTCCTTCGCCTCGTCGGGCGGGGCGAGCGCTATGAACACGCGGACGGTGGCGGGCTGAATCTCTTCGTTCACGTAGCACTTCGTACACCACGCGGGTCCGCGAGCGTCGCAGCCCCCCACCCCGGTCCAGGCGCAAGGCCCGCATCCGGATGCGTCCCGGTGGGAGTGCGGAGCCATGTGGCAGGGTGGCGACCGTGTTCGTGGCGGTCCGCGCCGAGATCCCCGGTAGCGGGCCGCCCGCGCACGGGCACTCACCCACCGCCCCTCCCGCAGACGAAGGAGTCTCATGTCCGTCGTGATCCGACAGCCCGGCGTCGTCCTGACCGACCACCTCTTCCAGGTGCCGCTGGACCACGACGCGCCGCGCGGCGAGCAGATCGAGGTGTACGCCCGTGAGGTGGTCGCGGCCGGAAGGGAGCGGGACGGGCTTCCGTGGCTGCTCTTCCTCCAGGGCGGCCCCGGCGGGCGGGCGGCCCGCCCGGTGGGCCGGGACAGCTGGCTGGACCGGGCCCTGGACGACTACCGGGTGCTGCTCCTGGACCAGCGCGGCACCGGGCGGTCGACCCCGGCGACCCGCCAGACCCTGCCGCTGCGGGGCGGCCCCGCCGAACAGGCCGAGTACCTCGCGCACTTCCGGGCCGACTCGATCGTGCGCGACGCCGAGCTGATCCGGCGCCGCCTGCTGGGCGACGAGGGCCGGTGGAGTCTGCTGGGGCAGAGCTTCGGCGGCTTCTGCACCCTCACCTATCTGTCGCTGGCCCCCGAGGGACTGCGCGAGGCGATGGTCACCGGCGGCCTGGCGGGGCTGCGCAGCAGCGCGGCCGATGTGTACCGGGCGGCCTATCCGCGCGTCGCGCGCAAGAACGCCGCGCACTACGCGCGCTACCCGCAGGACGTCGAGGCGGTCCGACGGATCGCCGAGCACCTGATGGCCGCCCCGGCCGAACTGCCGGGCGGCGGGAGGCTGACCGTGGAGGCGTTCCAGTCGCTCGGCCTGATGCTCGGCGCAGGCCACGGCTCCGACCTCCTGCACTACCTGATCGAGGACGCCTGGGCGCACGGCAGCACCGGGCCGCAGCTGTCGGACACGTTCCTGGCCGGGGTGCAGTCGAAGCTCTCCTTCGCCGACGGCCCGCTCTACGCCGTACTGCACGAGTCCATCTACGGGCAGCGCTCCGTCGACCCGGGACCGACCGGCTGGGCCGCGGCCCAAGTACGGCCGGAATTCCCCGAGTTCGATGCCGCGAAGGCGCTGGCGGGCGACGCCCCCGTACGGTTCACGGGGGAGATGATCTACCCGTGGATGTTCGACACCGACCCCGCCCTGCGCCCCCTGCGGGAGGTGGCCGAGCTGCTGGCGCGCCGCACCGACTGGCCCGATCTGTACGCCCCGGACGTCCTGGCGGCCAACGACGTCCCGGTGGTCGCCGCCGTGTACCACGACGACATGTACGTCGACACGGCGGACTCGCTGGCCACCGCCGACGCGGTGCGCGGGCTGCGGACCTGGGTCACCAACGAGTGGGAGCACGACGGACTGCGGGTCAGCGGCGGTCAGGTCCTGGACCGCCTGATCCGCATGGCGCGCGGTCGGTTGTAGGCCATCGCGCGGGGACGTGTACGAGGAGCGCCCCGGGCCGGGTCAATGGATCCGCCGGGTCCCCGGCACCGCCCGGTAGCGGATCTGCCACTGGCTGCGGCGTACGTAGGTGCGTTGGAGCCAGCGGTCCTGGCCGTCGTAGTGCCCGATGAAGCGGGAGCGCGCGTGCAGCCCCTTGCGGTTGTTGATCAGCAGGGCGTGGCCGGGGCGCAGCCGGAACTCGTGGGCCACCGCCCGGCACGCGGTCTGGAGCAGGGCCAGGGCCGTCTCGGCGACGGGGCTCAGGGCGTGGACGCCGTTGGCGGCGCTGGAGATCTCGGGGAATCCGACCGGCCCCTTGATCATCGGGGCGGGGTCGGAGAGGACGTCCTCGTCACCGGCCACGTCGCGGGTGTAACTGCCGGGGGCGTTCATCCTGAACAGGGGGCTGCGCAGTACGCGGATGGCGTTCGGGCCGACCATGCGGCAGATGTCGCGGGCGTCGGCGTAGTAGGTGGTGGCTGCCTGCGCGCGGTCGGCGCGCAGGCAGTTGAGCACCAGGAAATCGGGGTTGGCGATGTCGTAGTAGCCGGTGCGGTCGTGGACGATGTCGTTGTGGAAGTTGAGGAAGACGGCCGAGCCCTGGTTGGTCTGGGTCGTCGCTCCTTCCTTGACGGGGACGATGTCGTGCACGACCTGGCCGTTCTTCTCCGTGAGGAAGCCGACCGGCTCCCCCAGGAGCCCGCTCAGGCCGAGCAGGGTGCCCTCCGAGATGAAGGTGGACTTGCGGCGGCTGGGAAGGCCGTCCCATGGGGTCGGGGGCAGATGGGCGTCCTGGGGGAGGTTGCGGATGTACAGGGCGCCCGGGGTGTCGTTGTGCCGGCCGAAGTCCAGGATCTCCTGGAGGGTGGCGAGGGGGAGCCGGGCGAAGACCTGGTGGCAGTGGGCCATGGCCAGGTCGATGTCGGTGGGTGGACCGGGGAGTTGGGCCAGGCCCTCCGCGAGGGTGTCGCGCACGCTGTCGGGCAGCTGGATGTGACCGACGACGGATGTGCTCTCGTCGGTGCTGACGGGCGTCACGGGGCGAGCGGGCATGCGCTTTCCTTCCTTCGGTCAGTGGATGACCCGAGAGGCGGGCAGGAAGGTGGGACCCGCGGGGAGCGGGTCCGGGGAGTGGGGGGAGGCTTTCCCAACAGGGCTGAGCAGGGCTGGGGAGTGGGGCGGGTGTTCAGTCCTCCCGCATGCGTACGCGGATTTCCCCGGCGGCCGACAGCGCGTTGTGCAGGGCCAGTTCGGCGGTGGGGCCGGTGGTGAACACGATGCCGACCGCGCCCTCCTGGTGGGAGGTGGCGGTGATCTCCGTGCCCGGTGCGAGGACGGGGAAGAACACCGGGGAACCGGGGTGGCGGGCGAGGACGTCCTGGCCGTCGTACCCGTGGAGGACGCCGCTGCGGGGAGCGTAGATCAGTGCCTGGCCGGTGCCGGTGCGGGGGACGAGGGGCTGGTCCATGAGGCGCGGGCGCCGCCGCAGGACGAGGTCGAGGAACGCGGCCTCCGGCACGATGCCGAAGGTGTGCGCGAGTTCCTGGCCGACGAGGCCGCCGCCGAGACGGGGGTTGATCTCGACGAGGTCGAACCCGTCGGCGCCCAGGACGAACTCGGTGTGTGCGAAGCCCTCGGTGTAGCCGACGCAGGCCAGGACCCGCTCGATCCACCGCTCGGCCGCCGAGGCCAGGCCGTCGGGGAGCGCGACGGGGAAGCCGGTCGCCTCCTCGCGGAAGAAGGGGGGCGGTGACAGGACGCGGCTGTTGATGCCGAGGACCCGTGTCTCGCCCTGCCAGGTGAGCGTCTCGATGCTGAACAGCGGGCCGGGGAAGTACGGTTCGGCGGTCAGCGTGCCCCGCAGCTGCGCCTTGCGGGCGTCTTCCAGGACGTGGCCGAGCTCGGGCTCGCTCCGGGCCAGCCAGACGTTCTTGCTGCCGGTGCCGGAGCCGTCCTTGACGATGAGGGGCAGGCCGAGGGAGGCGGCGAGCGAGGTGGCGTCGTCGGTGCCCGGGTCGACGCGGCGGCCGGGGCCGGACGACAGGCCGTGGTCGAACAGCCGCTGCCTGAGCGCGGTCTTGTCCCGTGCCAGGCGCACGCACGCCGGGTCCTGGCCTTCGAGGCCGAGCCGGGCGCGGACCTCAAGGGAGACCAGGCTCCAGGCGTCGGTGGTGCTGATGAGGCCGGCGATGTCCCCGGACTCGCCGACGTCGCCGATGCCCTGGATGGTGCGGATCACGGCGTCCACGTCGTGCGTGTCGGTGTCGTGCACGACGAAGTGGGGGCTGTCGATCGTGCTCAGCTCGTGCAGGTAGTCGGCGCGGTCACAGGTCAGGAGGTGGACGGTGAGGCCCTCGCGGGCGGCGGCCTCGGTCAGGCGGCCCAGTCCGAACTGGAGCCATTCAAGGGCGATGACGTGCTTCTTGCCGGAGGTGTTCACAGCGTTGGCTCTCAGCTCTCGGGGTTCTTGGGTTCGAAGGGGCGCCGGCCCCAGTCCATGACCGACCAGGGGAAGGCCAGTTGGTCGAGGTCGTCGATGGGGTTGGGGGCGAGTGCGTCGATGGGGTCGTTGGCGCGGGGGTGGGCGTAGACGGTCTGGGCGTAGCGGTGCCCGGTGTCCGCGGCGATGAAGACGCACGGCCTGCCGGGGGTGCGCGCGGCCTCCCAGCGTGCCGCGAGGTGGTTGCAGCCCGTCGACATGCCGGCGTACAGGCCGTGGCGCCGGAACAGGTCGCCGGTGGCCGCGATGGCGCTGTGGTAGCCGATCCAGTGCACCCGGTCGTACAGCTCGTAGCCGACGTTCTTCATGGGCACCGGGCTGCCGATGCCGGAGATGCTGGCGACGGGGTCCTCCACCGGGTCACTGCCGAACGTCACGCTCTCGAAGGGCTGCACCCCCACCAGCTCGACGTCGTCGTTCAGTTCCCGCAGATAGGTGGTGAGCCCGCCGGTCGAGGCGCCCGAGCCGACGCCGCCGACGAGGGTGAACGGCGCGCCGCCGAACTCCTTCTGGAGCATCTCGGCGCAGTCCTGGTACCCGAGGTAGTGGACCGGATTGTGGTACTGCTGCATCCAGTACACGTTCTCCTCGGTTTCGAGGAGGTACGCGATGCGCTTGAGGCGGACGCCCAGGTCCATCTTGTCGACCAGGGGGCCCGGGGGGATCTCGATCTGGTCCACGGTGGCGCCGAGCATTTCGAGCTGGCGGCGGACGTCGGCGTCGACCTTGGTCGAGCAGACGATCCGGCAGCGCAGCCCGTACTTGTGGCAGGCCATCGCGAGGGAGTAGCCGTACGTTCCGCTGGAACTGTCCATGAGGGTCGTCTCGGTGGTGATCTCGCCCCGCTCCAGGAGGGTCTTCACCGCCGTCAGTGCCGAATAGAGCTTCATCATCTCGAAGCGCAGGACGTAGACGTCCCCTGCGAGGTGTATGACGTCCGGCTGTTTCATCGCGTCAGCGGCGTGATCAAACATGTCCCCATCCCGTTCGGTCGAAGTAGCACTGGCTGCCGAGTTCACGGAAGAAAGAGGCAAGGCCGTCCAGGCGGTGCTGGCTCGGTCTGCGGGTGAAGAGATAACCGATGACCGTCCCCGTGTGGGCGACGAACACGCCGTCGGCCCCGAACGAGGAGGCGTTGCGCGCGAGCGTGTCGTACGACGGCTTGAAGACGACTTCCTGGGAGAGCGCCGCGCTGCGGGTGGCGCAGGCCGCGATGGCCGGGGTGTCGCCCCGGCCGAACGCCGCGACGATGTCGTCCCGGCAGGCGTCGTAGGCGGCGCGCCGGCGGTGGTAGTGGGCCAGCAGGTCCTCGCCGAGGGCGTCGGTCTCCACGGTGCCCTGCTCGACGTGGTAGCAGGCGAACAGGCTGGTCGTGTCGCCGAGCCGCCGGACGATCTTGTGGCGGCCGCTGAGGTAGAGGGCGAATTCGTCGAGGAAGACGCTGTCCGAGCGCTCGATGCGGCTGAGGATCCGCCGCACGGTCCACTCGTCGTAGGGGATGCGGAACACGTGGTAGAGGCAGCGCAGGGTGGCGACGATGTCGGCGGTCGAGCTCGCCATCCCCGTGCCGACCGTCAGTTCGCTGACGAACTCGAAACGCCCGCGGGGCAGCGTCTTGTGGTGGATGCCGAGGAATTCCTCGACGGCCTTCCACGACTTCTCGCGGCCGGGCATGGCATCGCCGGTGAACGGCGGCGCGTCGGGATCCTCGACGAAATGGCACCAGGAGAACCGGTCGACGGGCAGGGAGACGAGGGAGATCTGCGGTCGGCCGTCCAGCCAGTAGGGCCCTTGGAAGAGTTCGCCGACGGTGCCGCGGCCGACTCCGGAATGGGTGAGGGACGGCTGCGCCGAGGCGGTCTCGGGCGCCAGGGAACCGGGGGTCCGTGACGCGTGGGCGATCGTGTGGGAAAGGGGCATCTCCTGTCCGTTCTCTCCGGCTGTCGCGTGAGCGGGGGGCGTGCGTCGCCTAAGCCGGTGCGTAGGTGGCGAACCGGTCGATACGGCCGATGGGTTCGGCCGGTTTCCAACTGAGGCCGGGGATATGGGCGTTGACGAGTTCGCCGTTCTCCTTGAGGACCGCCGCCGGCGGATGGTTCATGTGGAAGAGGAGGTCGTCGTAGTTGTCGAAGGCGGCGGAGAAGTCCATGCGGTAGACGAAGTCGTTGTCCTCGCCGCCCCAGCCCTCGTAGCGTTCGTCGAATCCTCCGATCCGGTGGAAGGCCGACGACCGGGCCCATACGCAGGCGCCCGGGGGGCGGCGCAGGACGAAGCCCCGCATCGCGTGGACGTCCGCCGTGTCGGCGTGCCGCTGCACCCGCTGGCGGATGGCGTGCGAGGTGGCCGGCGCGGTCAGGCTCAGCATGTTCCGGTACGTCAGATGTCCGCCGGTGCCGGGCTGCTGGAAGCGGGCCGCGTTGCGGGCGACGAAGTCCCGGTCGGTGAGGATGTCGGCGTCCAGGACACAGATCGCCTCCGGGCTGCCGGGGGTGTTCACGACGCCGACGTTGACCGCCCACGACTTGTTGAACTCTCCGGACTTGGGGGCGAACACGTAGTGGTCGACGTACGGGGCGATGACCTCGCGCCACCGGGGCGTGTCGTCGGACTCCACCACGGTGACCTGGAACCGGTCGCGCGGATAGGACTGATCTCCCAGGGAGAGCAGGCAGGCGAGCAGGTTGCGCAGCCGCGTGCCGCCGGTGTCGCGGTCGCGGAACGGAATGACGACGAGGACGTCGGCGCTCTCGCTGCCCACCGGGGCGACCAGGGGCTTCAGGGCCCGCAGGTCGTCCACGGACACCTCGTCCGCGCCGTCCCGGTACAGGGCCCCGAGGTGGTGCCCGAGGCGGTTGTCGCACTCCGCCCGCCAGGCCGCCGCGAAGAGCGCGGCCGTGGCGGGACGGTCGCGGTCGGCGGTGGCCAGCGCCTGCTGGAACGCGCGATGGCACGCGGGGTCGGTGGGGGAGTCGATCAGGCGGATCCCCAGAGCGTGGAGCTCGGGATCGTCGTGCTCCTTCACGGCGTCCACGACGGCGAGCAGGAGATCGCGCGAATTCTCCCAGAAGAAAATGCAGGACCTGCGCGATTCGGGATCCATGGCGACGACCAGGCCGTCGCAGACGGCGGTTGCCAGCACATTCTGATCGGAAGGCTGTAGGCCGGACATGCGGGGGATTCCTCTCGGTCTCGATGGAGCGCGCGGGAAAGGGGCCCGCTGGGGCGCGCGGGTGAATGCCGGAGGCGGCTTGGCCGGGCGGGCGTGCCGGGTGAAGAAAGGCCGGGCGCGCTCATTTCGCCACCCGTCTGTTCTTCACGGCGGGGATGAGAAAAGCACAACTGCTGAACGAATCACCCGTGATGAGGAAGATTCCGGGAAACCCGGCGTGAGCCGGCCGGACGTGTGGGGCGAGCAGGGAAAGCAGCGGGCGTGGGGGGTCCCGTCCTGCTCGCCCAACACGTCTGTCGGCGTGCCGAGTTGATGGCCGGGACGATTCTTACGCGCGCCGCGAGAGGGATGCCAGTTCCACGGCGGGATGGTTCCTGCACTGCAGCTTGCTGAGGGCGAGCGAGGTGCGGGCGGGGCCTATGCTGCCAACGGTGAGCCATTCGAAAACTCTGCCGGAGTGCATCGTATTCTCGCGGGAGTCGAATCATCCATGGATACGTCTCAATCCATTCAGCCCATAGTTCCGTTCGCGCCGGCGGGAACGGCTTCCTTTCGCTCCG
Organism: Streptomyces sp. NPDC045846; assembly: GCF_056431605.1. Taxonomy (NCBI): domain Bacteria; kingdom Bacillati; phylum Actinomycetota; class Actinomycetes; order Kitasatosporales; family Streptomycetaceae; genus Streptomyces; species Streptomyces sp. NPDC045846. Next base: position 1,079,652 of record NZ_JBWKKJ010000001.1, read on the forward strand.
TCGTGGCGCGGGCAAGAACCGCGGGAGAACTGCTCGTTCAGCCGCGCATGGGAACAGCGGACCCCAGGACCATGCGCCAATTCCTGGAAAAGGTACGCGATCTGCCGGTACGCACCGTCGGTACCGTCACGCTGGACAGTTACACCCGGGTCGGCGATCACCGCGCGGCCCGTCAGGCCCTGGACGAAGGGGAGAACCTCAACGGATATCCGATCGTCACCCACGGCGCGCGCACGAGCCGCACCCTGGTCGAAGGCCTCGGCCCCGACTTCGCCGTGCAGGTCCGGCACGGCTCGGCACTGCCCCTCGACATCTTCCGGGTCCTCCTGGACTCCGGCCTCGACGCGACCGAGGGCGGACCCGTCTCGTACTGCCTGCCCTACAGCCGCACCCCGCTGGCCCGCTCCGTCCAGGAGTGGGCGCGCTGCTGCGAGCTGCTCGCCGAACGGTCGCCCGACGCCCATCTGGAGAGTTTCGGCGGCTGCATGCTCGGTCAACTGTGCCCGCCCGCGCTGCTCGTGGCCCTGTCCGTCCTCGAAGGAGCCTTCTTCGCCCAGCACGGCATCCGCGACGTCTCCCTGAGCTACACCCAGCAGACCGACTTCCAGCAGGACGCGTCCGCGATCGCGGCGCTGCGCCGGCTCGCCGCGGAGCACCTGGGCGGCACGGAGTGGCACATCGTCCTGTACACGTACATGGGCGTCTATCCCCGAACTCCCCACGGCGCCCGCGAACTGCTGCGCCACAGTGCCCGGCTGGCCGCGCACAGCGGCGTGGAACGCCTCATCGTCAAGACCGAGGCGGAGGGCCACCGCATCCCCACCGTCGACGACAACCTGCGCGCCCTCGCGACGGCGGCGCAGGCGGCCGCCGACGAGAAGTGGCACCCGACACCCCAGGGCGAGGCCGTCGACGACGGGGTCTACGAGGAGGCCCGCACCCTGATCGACGCGGTCCTGGACCTGGACGCGGACATCGGCCGGGCCCTGGTCACGGCCTTCGCCCGCGGCTACCTGGACGTGCCGTACTGCCTGCACGCCGACAACGCGCAGCGGGCCCGCAGCTTCATCGACGGCGACGGACGCCTGCGGTGGTCCGCCACCGGGGCCATGCCGCTGCGCCCGGTGAAGGCCGGGCGCGGCGGCTTCGACGCCGACGGCTTCCTGCGGATGCTCTCGCACGTCCAGCACACCTTCGACCGCGCCGACTCCCGCATTCCCGACAGCGACCCGTCCTGAACACCAAGGAGAGTCCCTTGAACACAGCTGTATCCACAGCCACCCCCTACACCATCGCCGTGGTGGGCACCGGCCCGCGCGGCATCTCCGTACTCGAACGTCTCGCCGTCCACCTCATGCGGGACACCTCCGACCGCCGACCGGTGCGGATCTACGCCATCGATGCCGTCGAAGTGGGAGCGGGCCGCATCTGGCGGACCGACCAGGACGAGTGGTTCACGATGAACACGGTGATCGGACAGGTCACCATGTTCTCCGGGGACCCGGACGGCGGCGTCCCGCGGCCCGGCGCCGGCCCCTCCCTGGGACAGTGGCTCGCCGAGCAGCACCCGGCGTCGGACGGCCAAGTCACCGTGGACGAGGACGACTTCGCCTCCCGCCGCGACTACGGGCGCTACCTCCGATTCGTCTACCGGACCATTACCGACGAGCTTCCTTCCCACGTTCGCCTGATTCCGATGCTCGCGCGTGTCTCCGCCATCCGGCCGGGCCGCGAGGGCGACTACGTCCTGACCCTGGACGGCGACCGCGAGCTGCCGGTGCACAAGGTCGTGCTGGCCACCGGGCACCCCAGGAACGACCCGGAGCCCTTCGACCGGGAGATGCTCGACTTCGCCGCGGCCCACCCCGGCACCCGCTATCTGCGCGGCGACTCGGCCGCGGACCTGGGCCTCGACGCGGTGCCGCCCGGATCGACGGTGGCGATCCGGGGACTCGGACTCTCCTTCTACGACGTGCTGCTCTCGCTGACCGTAGGACGCGGCGGCACCTTCACGCAGGACGGCGACGGCCGCTTGCGCTACGAGCCCAGCGGGCGCGAGCCGCACATCGTCGCCGGATCCCGCAGCGGACTGCCGATCCCGCCGCGCGGGCGCAACCAGAAGGCGCCCAACCATGTGCACGAGCCGCTCTTCCTCACCAAGGAGCGGCTGACCGCGATCCGGGCGCGGCGCGAGGAGGAGTCGGGCAGCGGGCTCCTCGACTTCAACGAGGACATCCTGCCGCTCGTCCTCGACGAGATCCGGCACGTGTACTACACCGCGCGGGTCCGGGCCACCTCCGGTGAGGCCGCGGCCCTGGACTTCGCCCGCCGCTACACCACCGCCCTGCGCACCGGCCGGGGCGAGGCCGCCCTGCTCACCATCGCCGGGCTCGACCGCCTTCCGCCGCTCGACCTGTGGGCGCTGGGGCGGCCGTTCGCCAAGGAGCACTTCGAGTCGCAGGAGGCCTGGCGCGCGCGGCTGTTGGAGGTGATGCGCGCCGACCTGGCGGAGGCCGAACTCGGCACCGTGGAGGGACCGCTCAAGGCGGCCCTGGACACCCTGCGCGACCTGCGCGGCGTACTGCGCTGGGCCATCGACTACGGCGGGCTGCTGCCGCACTCCCACCGGGACCACTTCCTCAACGACTACGTTCCCGTCAACGCCCTGCTCTCGGCGGGCCCGCCCATGGCCCGCGCGCAGCAACTCATCGCGCTGATGGAGCGGGGCGTCGTGGAGATAGCCGGGCCCGCGACCGAGTTCGCCACCGACAGCGAGGCCGGGCTGTTCCTGGTCCGCTCGCCCCAGGTGCCGGGGTCGGACGCGCATGCCGAGACGCTGATCGACGCGCGTATCCCGCGGCCGAACCTGCCCAGCGACTCCTCCCCGCTGACCCGCCAACTCCTTGAGGACCGCCTGATCCGCGAGTTCGTCAACATCGACCCGGCGTCCGGCACGGCCTTCGCGACCGGCGGCCTGGACATCGCCCAGGGCAGCTTCCGTGCCCTGGACGGGGAGGGCAGGGTCCATCCGGGGCTCTACGCGCTGGGCGTGCCCACCGAGCACGTGCGCTGGTTCACCCAGATCGGCAACAGCCGCCCGGGCCTGGCCACCGACTTCACCAAGGTCGGCGAGGCCGTCGCACACGACCTGATGGCACAGCGCGCCGAGGTCATGGCGCGCGCCGAGGTCATGGCGCGGGTCGACGCGGATGCGGCCGCCGTGACCGGGAGCCGGCACGAGTCCGTCCGGTCCGGCCGCAAGGTCCCCTCGCTCGGCTGAGACCGGCGCCCCCCGCACGACCGAAGACCCACGACCCCGAAAGGTTCGACCCCTCATGACCGAACAGGAATCAGCGGCCACCAAGGCGTTCAGGGAGGCCCGCGACATCCTGCTGGACCACCACGACGACCTGGACGCCGCACGGCGGGCCTTTCGCTGGCCCCGCCCCGAGCGGTTCAACTGGGCGCTCGACTGGTTCGACGTCATAGCCCGCGACAACCACCGCCCGGCCCTGCTCATCGCGGAGGCCTCCGGCGCCGCCGGTGACACCACGTACTCCTTCGACACCATGGCCCACCGCTCCGACCAAGTGGCCTCCTGGCTGCGGACGTTGGGGGTGCGCCGCAAGGATCCGGTGCTGCTGCTCCTCGACAACCGGGTGGAGTTGTGGGAGGTGCTGCTCGCGGCCATCAAGCTGGGCGCGGTGGTGGTGCCGACGTACACGACCGCCACGCCCGCCGACCTGACCGATCGCGTCCGGCGCGCCGGTATCCGGCACGTCGTGGCCGATGCCGCGCTCACCGACCGGTTCGAGACGGTGCCCGGCGAATGGACCCGGATCGCGGTGGGGGAGCGGCGCCCCGGCTGGATCGGCTACGGCGAATCCCTCGACGGCGCCCGTGAGTTCATCGCGGACGGCTGGTCGATGGCGGACGACCCGCTGTTCTGCTACTTCACCTCGGGCACCACCTCGCGCCCCAAGATGGTGGCGCACACCCACCTCAGCTATCCGGTGGGGCACCTGTCCGGGATGTACTGGAACGGGGTGCGCCCCGGCGACCTGCACCTGAACGTCTCCGCGCCGGGCTGGGCCAAGCACGCGTGGAGCTCGTTCTTCGTGCCGTGGAACGCGGAGGCGACCGTGGTCGCGTCCTCGGAGCCGCGGCCCGGCCCCGGTGTGGTCCTCGACCTGCTGCGCACCCGGGGTGTGACCACGCTGTGCGCGCCGCCCACGGTGTGGCGGGGCATGGTGCGCGAAGGCCTGGGGGAGCGGCCCGTACGGCTGCGGGAGGCCGCCGCCGTAGGCGAGGCGATGGAGCCGGCGCTCGCCGGGGCGGTCCAGGAGGCCTGGGGCATGCCGGTGCGGGACGGCTTCGGGCAGACGGAGACCACCGCGCAGATCGGCAGCCCGCCGGGCCGCACCCCGGCGCCGGGCCGGGTGGGCTGGGCCCTGCCGGGCTACGACCTGGTGCTGATCGACCAGCAGAGCGGCCGGGAGGTGCCCGACGGAGTGCCGGGCGAACTGTGCGTCCGGCTCTCCCCGCGCCCCGCCGGCATGATGACGGGCTACGCGGGCGACGAGGAGCGCACCGCCAAGGCCTTCGCCGGAGGGGTCTACCACACCGGAGACCTGATGGTGCGTCACGAGGACGGCTCGTTCGGCTATGTGAGCCGCGCCGACGACATGTTCAAGTCGTTCGACCACCGCATCTCGCCCCTGGAGCTCGAACGCTCCCTGCTGGGCAGCGAGTTGGTGGCGGAGGCGGCGGTGATCGCGGTCCCGCACCCGGTCGGGCTGTGGGAGCCGAAGGCCTACGTCGTCCCCGCGCGCGGCCAGGCGCCGGACGCCCGCACGGCGGCCGGGATCCACCGGTTCCAGGAGGGCGAGCTGCCGCGGGAGAAGTGGGTGAAGGTCGTGGAGTTCATTGACCGGCTGCCCGTGACCGCCTCCGGCAAGATCCGCAGAGCCGCCCTGCGCGAACGCCCGCAGACGGGCGGGATGGTGCACCGGCTGGTCACGGCCGACGAACCGGAAGGAGTGCTTCATGGCAACCCGGGCTGACACCTCGGACACCTTGTTGTGCCTGTGCGCGCGGATCACCGAGAGCGAGGTCGCCGACGCGATCGACGGCGGTGCGCACGACGTCCCGGCGGTGCGCGATCTGACGGAGGCGAGCAGCGGATGCGGTGACTGTGCCGCGGACATAGAGGACCTGATCGCCGATCGCACCGGTGGCGCGCCGGGCGTCTGACACGGTCGGGTACGTCTCCTGGGGTGCCGGGTGTTTTCTGCCGGGCACCCCGTTGACGTGTGCGCCCGCCGTGCCGAGCGGTCAGTAGAGGCTGGAGAAGAGCACGGCCACGAACCGGGCCGGCTCGTCACTGTCGTTGCGGAAGCTGTGCGGATATCCGGCCGACCACTGCGCGCAGTCCCCCGCCCGCAGTTCGTGGTCGCTGCCGTTGTAGCGGGCGATCACGGTGCCCTCGGTCATCACGATGAGATCGGAGCCCTCGTGCTGGAGCTCCTCCAGCAGGCCCGAGTGCGGCTGGAAGTCGGCCGTGAGGACCTGGTAGCCGAGCTCGGGCACCCGCAGCACGCGGTAGCGCACGCCGGGGGCCCGGTCGAAGGACTCCTGATCCTTCGCGGGAAAGACCGAGGGGATGGAGCGCCCCCGCGAGAAGCCCAGGAACGAACCCACGTCGTGCCCGAAGACCTTGGCCAGGCGGCCGAGCCGCTCCAGCGCGATGTCGGTCTCGCCGCGCTCCAGCGCGGCGAGGAACGACACCGAAAGACCGCACTCGGCAGCGACCTGACGCAAGGACATCTCTTTGTGGGTGCGCAGGCGGCGGAGCACCTCGCCCGGGCGCGGAAAGCCCAGCTCGGGGCCGCGGGCTGCCGTGCCGGGGGAGACGTCCGACGGCGGGGGATTGCTCATGAGTGCATCCTAGAGAGCGTCAGGCTCTGACGAGCGTGGAGCGGGCGGCCTCGGTGTCGGTCGGGCCGAGGAGGCCGGAGCGGGCCACGAGGACGCCGAGCTGGAACCGGCTCTGGGCGCCGAGCTCCTGGTAGATCTTGGCGATGTGGTTGCGGCAGGTGCGCACGCTCACACCGATGCGGCGCGCGATCATCGCGTCGGTCTGCCCCTCGGCGAGGAGCACGATGATGGTCCGCCGCATGCCGGAGAGCAACTCGTCGGCCTGGGCCGCGCGGATCTGGCCGTCGAAGGGCGTCGCCGCCATCCACGTCTGCTCGAACACCTCCGTGACGAACTGCACGATGCCGGGCTGGGTGACGGCCACGGCGCTCTGCCCGTCGTCGCCGGGAAGCAGCGCGGTCTCGCCATCGAACACCACCATCTGGGAGAGGGGCCCGCTCGACGTGCGGGCCTCCCCGCCGCCGTCGACGGCGCGTGCCACGCCCCTGCGGGTCGCCGTGTCGTAGCGCGCGGTGTGCTGGTGGATGGTGCGTACCTTGACGCCGCGCTCCTGGAGCGAGGCGAGCGGTTCCGTCATGTCCAGCAGAATGTGGTCGGCCCGCCAGCCGTCGCCGGACTGGGCGAGGAGGATCTCGTGGCGGCATCTCATCGCGGCGGTCAGGAGCCAGTCGCGCAGGGCGCTGGTGCCGACGACGGGCCGGGAGCCGTCGGAGGCGTCCGCCTTGCGCACGGCGCGTTCGTGGACGCGGTGGAAACCGGCGAGTTCGTCCCGGATCTGTTCCGAACGACGCTCCATCCGCTCGATCTGCTGTTGCAGCGGGGCCAGCCGACGCAGGGCCGCGGCCTTCGGCGCGACGGGCAGGAAGATGTCGGGCGCGCCGGACGAGGGCTGCAACAGCCTTGCGTTGACCAGGAGTTGGAGGGCTCGGGAGGCGCGGTCGGTGTCCCAGCCGAGCGCCTCTGCGGCGTGGGCCAGGCTCAGCGCCTGAACGCTGACCGCGAGCTGGTAGAGCTCTTCCTGATCTTGCGCTTCCGTTAACCGGTGCGCTTGCCGCGGATCAAGGTCTGCGTTCATTGGTCCCCCATGGAGTGTTCCCCCGCAGATGTGCGGGGTGGCGGTCCGGCACAGAGCGTGTGGGCGCGCTCGGCGGGCCCATGTGCAAAATACCGGACGGGCGTGCTCGGGGCAACACAAAAAAGAACGACCTCTTTGGTATTCCCCACCGCGTGCAGCTTGATGCAGGAACGGCCCTCAGGGCATGCGATGAACAGTATCTTGCAATAGCGTGCTGTTTAAAGCACAGAAGCTCCTGCCCCCGGGCGCCCCCGACCGGCGCCGGGCGGGGGAGCGTCGGACAGCAGCCGGGAGTTGCCATGCGCGTGAACCTGACCGCGACGTCGGACGGGACCGGATTACTTCCGCGGGACCCGACCGCGGCCCCAGCCGAGACGGCCGCCCGAGGGGGCCGCGACGTGGCCGCCAGGGTCGCCCTGGTGGTGGTGTGGAGCTCCGGCTTCATCTCCGGAAAGCTCGGCCTGCGCCACTCGGCGCCCTACACCTTCGCCGGACTGCGCTTCGCGGTGGCGGGCGGGGTGCTCCTCCTCGTGGGGCTGATCCTCCGTCAAAAGGTGCCCCTAGGACGTCAGTTGGCGCATCTCGTGGTGGCCGGCGTGCTCGTGCAGGGCGTGCAGTTCTCCAGCATCTACGTCGGCATGGACCGGGGCGTGCCCTCCGGCCTGGCCGCGCTGGTCATCGCGCTCTACCCCCTGGTCGCCTCGCTCATCGCGGTGCCGGTGCTGCACGAACGGGTCACCCGCGGGCAGTACTTCGGGCTGTGCCTCGGTCTCGGCGGAGTCGTCCTCGCCGTCTCGGAGAGCCTCACCCTGGGCGGCGACCACCTGGTCGGCATCGCCTTCCTCGTCCTTGGTCTGCTCGGCATCTCGCTCGGCACCGTCTATCAGCGGCGCTTCTGCGCGGGCATGGAGCCGGTGATGGGCAACGCGGTCCAGCTGGTCGCCGCCTCCCTGGCCGCGCTGGTGCCCGCCGTCCTCGTGGAGGGGTTCGACGTCACCTTCACCGCCGGGTACTGGCCGGCCCTGCTGTGGGCGGCGCTCGTGAACTCCATCGTGGGCGTGGGGCTGCTCTACGCCCTGCTCCAGCGCCACGGGACGAGCCAGGTGAGCAGCCTCTTCTACCTGGTGCCCATGGTCACGGCGGGACTTGCCGCCCTCATGCTCGGACAGCACCTCGGCCCGCTCACCCTCGGCGGACTCGTGCTGGCCACCGCCGGAACCACGCTGGCCAACCGGGTACGCGGATGAGCCGGCGGCTCCCCGGCGAACGGGGATGCCACCGGCTCGGTAGGCCGATCGCGTCAGCTGTGGGCGACGGTCAGCGCGGACGGGGTGAGCGACCGCGCGTACGCACGGAAGTCCTCGATCGAGCAGCCGTCCTCGAAGACCGCGGTGAACCCCGCCGCGAGCAGCCCGGGCCCGTAGGTTCCGGCGGCGGCGCCCTCGGTGCCGAGCTTGCCGCCGATCACCACGGGCAGCGCCTCCAGGCCGGGTTCGGACCGGATCCGCGTGATCAGCCGGTGCCCGTCCAGGGCGCCGTGGCCGTTCACGCTGCTGATGACCACGAGATCGGGCCGGAAACGGCGGCATTCCTCGACGATGAGATCGTCCGGCGTGCAGGCGCCTATGTTCCGCACGTCGTGCCCCATCTCCTCCAGTAGGAGCTGAAGGTAGACGAGGTTCCAGGTGTGCGAGTCCGAAGAAATACTGGATACGAGTACGCGGCATTCAGAACCGTGTGCCAGTTGGGGCATCGGAGCGACTCCCTCAGATTTTGTCTTCCGGGCGGCACGAGCATAGGCGAAGGCCCCTCGCCCCCCGGTACCTCAGCTTGTTGCAGTGCAGGTAAGTGCCCTTGGCCCCACGGGTTCCGACCGGCCAGAATCAATGGGCAGGAACGAATCGGATCTCAATACCCAAGCGCTTCCGGAGACTTGGTCCGGCGGCCTTCCCGAAATCGTAGGGAGCGATATCGAGATGAGCTCTACTGAAATTCCTTCCGGCCCGCAGCCCTTTTCTCTCGACGAGCGGGGCATGCGCCCGGTGGAGGTGCACTGCCACGGTTTCGGAGACGTGGACTTCTCCGACTTCACCCGTGTCGACCTCGACCGCCTGGACATGTGGTGCGCCGGCGAAGGCGTCCTCGCCCTGCCGACGATGTATCTGCACCGCGACCGTCTCACCGAGTTCGAGGGGTTCATGCGGCGCTACGCCGCCAAGCGCGCCGACGGGCTGCTCCCGCACATACCCGGCGTGGCGCTCGAAGGCCCGCTGCTCTCGCACCGCGGCGGAACGCCCCAGTCCACCGTGTGGGCGCCCAGCCGGGCGGAGTGGGAGCGGCTCGCCGCGCTCGGTGACCTCGGCCTGGTCTACACGGTGGTCTCGCCGGACGCCTTCTCCCCGGAGTCGGTGCTCCAGGACGAGCCGCACCTGAAGGACAGCGGCTTCGACTGGATCGTGCCGACGCTCCTCGCCCATGGCGTCCGGCCCGCACTCGGCCACTTCACCCGCGACGACCCGGCCCGCAGCGCGGCCACCGTCGACGCCATCGTGGAGACCGCCTACGCCTCGGAGTGGAAGGGCAACGGCGTCCGCGTCACCACCGACCACCTCTTCAACGACATGCCGCTCAACATCCGGCACGCCTTCCGCACCGAGCGCGCCCGGGCCCAGCGCGACGAGATCATCGCGTCGTACGACGTGCCCAACTGGACGCTCGACAACATCAGCGAGATGGCGGGCCCGGTCCCCGGCGCCATCATCAAGCAGGCCGTGGCGGGCCGGATCGCCGCCTGCATCAACTTCGACGGCGAGCACGTGGACCTCGCTCTGGCCACTCGGGCCGTCCAGCTGATGGGCCCGCGCAACGCCATGATCATGACCGACCGGTGCGACTCCGCGCGCCTCGGCGGCCGGGCGCTGCACCACACCGGTGACAACCGCCTGTGGTACGAGGAGAACGGCGTGGTCGCCGCCGGCTCGCACCCCCTGGTCGCGCACATCGCCAATGCCAAGGCGAACGGCCTGAGCGACAGCGACATTTCGTTCCTCGTGGCCCGCACCGCGCACCGGACCTTCGGAATTCCCGCGGTGGAGCGCGCGACCGCGGCCGCCTGATATCCCCTCGCTCGACAAACAGGTGCGGTGCGGCCGGTCCCCGTCGGCCGCACCCACCCCTGGCCCGCGGCGCCGGAATCCGTCAAGGAGAACCCAGTGAAAACACCACCAGGCCGGAACATCATCGCTCTGGAATGGCTGCAATTCGGCTTGAACCGGCTCGCCGCCGCGGCCGCCGAAGAAGGCATGACCGTGCACCTCCTGTGCGGGGACCGGTCGGAATACACGCATGAATTCGCCGCGGGCCGTCCCGGGAATCTCGTCGTCCACGACGTCGACACCCACGCCGTCGACGACGTCGAGGCCGCCGTCCGGGCCATCGGTGACGTGGCGGGACTGCTCAGCAACACCGACACCTGGAGTCTCGTCGCCCTCGCCGTCCGCGAGCGCCTCGGCCTGCCCGGCCAGGACCCCGCGAGCGTGCGGCTGGTGCGCGACAAGGCCCGGCTGCGGCAGCGCCTGCACGAGCACGGCCTCTCGCGGGCCGACGGCTCGCCGCTGGACCCGGCGGAGGACGCCGCCACCGTGGCCGCGCGCACCGGACTGCCCCTGGTGGTGAAGGACAGCGCGGGCACCGGGAGCGAGAACGTGTGGCTGGCCCGTACCGAGGCCGAGCTCACCACCGTGCTCGACGAGGTGCGGCGTGGCGGCCTGCGGGGCCGGCCGATCGCCGAACCCTACTTCCGCGGGCCGCTGTTCAGCGTCGAGACGCTCACCTGGGCGGGGCGCACCCGGGTCCTGGGGGTCAGCAGCCGTGTCCTGTCGGCGCCCCCGGTCTTCCGCGAGGAGGCGCTCGCCTTCCCGGTGGCGCTGCCCGAGGCCATGGCCGAGGACGTCGGCCAGTGGATCGAGCAGGTCCTCAAGGCCGTGGGCTACACCGAGGGCTTCGCCCACACCGAGTTCATCATGACGGACACCGGATTCGAACTCGTCGAGATCAACCCCCGCCTCGGCGGCGCGCTGATCGGCGAGGAGATGTCGCGGGCGCTGGGCGTCAATGTGTACGAGGCCTTCGTGGACCTCGTACGGCGCCGGCGTCCGGGGCTTCTGGACGCGGAGCTGACAGTGCGTCAGGGAGCCGCGCATGTACGGCTCTACGCGCCCCGGACCGGAGTCTTCCAGGGGTGTGTGGGCGAGGAGACGCTGGCCGCCCACCCCGGCGCTCCCGCGCTGTATCCGGCGCTGCCCGTCGGCACCACGATCCGGACCACCTCGCACCAGGACGGCTGCGTCGCGGTGCTGCTCGCCGACGGCGCCACCGCCGAACTCGCCCTGCAGAACGCGCTGTCGGCCGCCGGTGGGCTGGGCGTACGCATAGACGGCCGGATCTCGGAAGGGGAAGACCGTGCCTGAGTCCGCGCCTCATCTGCTCGTTCTCAGCGGCTGGGCCGGGGTGGTGGAGACCGCCTTCGAGCTCGGCTTCGACGTCAGCTTCATCGGGAACACCGCCGACTTCAGCCCGCGCGACCTCGACGTCCTGGCCCGGTGCCGGCACGTGCGGGCGATACCCGCCGACCAGACGGTCGCCTGTCTGCAGGCCGCCCGCGCCATGCACGCCGAGCAGCCGTTCCACGCGGCGGTCTCCTTCGGCGAGTTCGGCTTGGAGAGCGCCGCCGTGATCGCGGACGCCCTCGGCGTCAAGGGCCTGTCCCTGGCCTCCGTGGCCGCGACCCGGTACAAGGACCGGATGCGCGAGATCCTCGCCGGGCACCCCCGGCTCGCGCTCGGCTGGGCGCGGGTGGAGAACGCCGAGGGCCTCGCCAAGTTCCACGCCAAGTACGGGCTGCCGCTGATCGTCAAGCCGGTCGCCGGGGCCGGCAGCGTGGGCGTGCGCCAGATCCTCAGCGCCGCCGAGCTCCAGGACGTGCTCAACGACGCGGACATGTGGCAGCAAGGCGGATACCTGGCCGAGGAGTTGATCGCCGGGGACGAGCTCTACAGCGTGGAGACGGTGACCCTGGGCGGTCGGCACGCCGTCGCCGGGATCTCGCTCTGCAGGCTGGCCGGGCACCCCAACCTCGCCATCACCGAGATCTCGGTCCCGCCGCCCGCCCCCTACGACCAGCACGTTCCGAGGATCAGCGAGACCGTGGTCTCCTTCCTGGACGCCATCGGGCACACCTGGGGGCTCACCCACACCGAGGTGAAGGTCGCCCCCGACGGACGGCCGGTGATCATCGAGTCGCAGACCCGCATCGGCGGGCACCGCATCTTCCGCATGGTCGAGCACGCCACGGGGGTCGACGAGATCGCCACCGTGCTGCGCAGCCTCCTGCCGGGCGGCGAGACGGTCACGTCGCCCCATCTGCCCCCCACCCACGCCATCGGGATGGTCCTCTCGCTGATCCCGCCCCGCAAGCCGATCCTGCGCACGGCCGACCCCGAGCTGCTGCGCGGCGTCGAGGGTGTGGACGACTTCGAGATCAACGTACGGCCGGGCGAGGTGCCGCTGCCCGTCGCCGACAACGCCAAGCGGCCCGGCCTGATCTGGCTGCGCGTGCCCGACCGGGCCGCCGCCGAACGGACGAAGGAAGAGATCGCCCGCACGTACTGGATCGAGTTCGAGGACGGCGATGTCTGGCATCCGTCGTTCTGAACTGTGGGCGGGACTCGCCGCCCTGCCCGCGAACCTCCGGTTCCTGCTCGCCACCTCGTTCTTCATGCCGCTCGCCAGCTTCATGGTGCTGCCCTACCTGGCGATCCTGCTGCACGACCGGCTGGGCATGGCGATGGGCACCGTGGGTCTGCTGCTCGGGGCGACGTCCTTCCTGAGTTTCTCCGGCTGTCTGGCCGGCGGCCTGATCGCCGAGCGGATCGGCCTCAAGACCGCGATGGTGGTGGGGCTGACCATCCGCACCTGCGGGTTCGGGCTCTTCATGGCGGGCCTGAGCACCGCACGGCTCGCGGTCGTCGCCGTGATCCTCGCGGCCTGCGGCGACGCGCTCTACTCCCCGGCCAACAAGGCGTACCTCGTGGGCGAGGTCTCCGACGAGCACCGGCCGGTGCTGCTGTCGGTGAACAACTCCGCGCTGAACACGGGGATGGCGCTCGGCACCATGATCGCCGGAGTGCTCGTGGTGCGCATGCCGTTCCTGGTCTTCGCCGTCGTGACCGCGCTGTTCGCGATCATGACGGTGCTGCACGCGACGCTGCTCACGGCCGACACCGGTTCCGCCCCGGCCAAGGGTGGCGCCGGAGGGGAGTGGGCCCAGGCCTTCCTCACCCCGCCCGCCCTGGTGGCCCTGGTGAGCGCCTACGTCTACTGGTACTTCCAGAACTACCTGGGCGTGTTCGTCACCAGCGGCCACCCGGCGATCGTCTACAGCCTGGCGCTCGTGGTCAACAGCGTCCTGGTCATCGTCGGCCAGCCCCTGGCGGCCCGGTGGATCGGCCGCGTGAGCTATCAGCGGGCGGTCGTCGTCGGCCTCCCGGCGCTCACCCTGGGGCTGCTCGCCTTCGCGCAGAACACCCTGGTGGCCATCCTCGTGGGCACGGTCCTGGTGAGTGTCGGCGAGGCCGTGGTCTTCCTGAAGAACGACCTGGAGGCGCTCAAGGCCGTTCCCGGCCGGCCGACCCTCGCGGTGGGCAGCCAGCGCATGGCCGTCGGCTTTGGCTCGTTCGCCAGCGGCATCGTCGGCGGCCAGCTCTTCGCGCACGCCCAGTCCGGCGGCGCGGTCGGGAGCTTCTGGCTCTACGCCGCTCTCCAGGGCCTCGTCGCCACCGCCGTCATCGCCCTGGTGACCCGGGCCCGAACCGCCCCCCGCCAGGGCGACCTCACCACGCTTCCCGCCTCCCCGTCCGAGTGGAGTGGATCATGACCACCCAGACCGTCGGTCCTCCCGAGACCGAACTCCGCGCCCCGCGGACCCCCGACGCGGCCCCCTTCGCGCGCCGCCCCCGTGTGAGGGGCGCGCTGCCGGGACCGCGCAGCGCGGAACTCCTGGAGCGGCAGAGCCGGCGCGAGTCCAACTCACGCTCCTACCCACGGCGGTTGCCGATCGCGATCCGCCGCGCGTCGGGCAGCTACGTCGAGGACCTCGACGGCAACGTCTTCCTCGACTTCCTGAGCGGCGCCGGGGTGCTCCCGCTCGGCCACAACCCGCCCGAGCCGCTGGCCGCCGCCCACCGCCAGCTCGACGAACTCGTCCACGGCCTCGACTTCCCCACCCCGATCAAGGACGAGTTCACCGACCTGGCACTCGGCATGCTGCCCGCGCCGATGCGCGACCACACCAAGATCCACTTCTGCGGCCCGACCGGAGCCAACGCCGTCGAGGCCGCCCTCAAGCTGTGCAAGACGGCCACCGGGCGCGAGGAGATCATCTCCTTCCAGGGCGGTTTCCACGGCAGCACCCTGGCCGCGCTGTCGGTGACCGGGCTCGTCGAGCAGAAGGCGCCGGTCGGCGGCCGCATGCCGGGCGTCCACTTCTTCCCGTACGCGCACTGCCACCGCTGCCCGCTGGGCCTGCGGCGGGACTCCTGCGCGGTCAACTGCGCCAGTTACCTGGAGCGTTCACTCGCCGACCCCAACGGCGGCATCACACCGCCCGCGGCGGTGATCATGGAGCTCGTCCAGGGCGAGGGCGGCGTGATTCCCGCCGACCGTCAATTCGTCCTCCGCGTCAGGGAGTTGACCCGAGACCTCGGCATCCCCCTGATCGTCGACGAGGTGCAGAGCGGCTGCGGGCGCACCGGAACGTGGTTCGCCTTCGAGCAGTACGGCATCACGCCCGACGTCGTCGTCGCCTCCAAGGCCCTGAGCGGCGTCGGCCTGCCCGCCGCGATCATCCTCTACGACGAGAAGCTCGACGTGTGGCGGCCGGGCGCCCACAGCGGCACCTTCCGGGGCAACCAGGCCGCGTTCGCCGCCGGTGTCGCGACCATGAAGGCGGTGCGGCGCGACGGCGTCCTCGCCAATGTCAGGGCCCGCGCGGAGCAGCTCGCACCGCATCTGGAAGGCCTGCGCCGCCTCACCGACCAGGTCAGCGACGTCCGCGGCCTCGGACTCATGACCGGTGTGGAACTCGCCGACCCCGACACCGGGCGTCCTGCCTCGGAGCTCGCCCTGCGCGTGCAGCGCGAGGCGCTCCTGCGCGGCCTGATCCTCGAACTCGGCGGCCGCGACGACTGCGTCGTGCGGCTGCTCCCGCCCCTGAACTGCACCGCCGAGGAGATCGACATCGCGGGGCGCATTTTGCACGACTCCCTCGCCGCGGCCCTCGCCGACGCGACGCCGCGCGACGGGAAGTGACGCAGATGGATCAAGTAGTGCGGACCGGGCCGCCGCCGCGGCCGGTCGCCGCCCTGCCCGTGACCCGGCTGCGGTGGGCGATCAGCCTCTTCTTCGCCCTGGACGGCTTCGTGTTCGCGGGCTGGGTGGTGCGCATCCCCGCCATCAAGCAGCAGATCGACGCCTCCGCCGGAGCCCTCGGCATGGCCCTGCTCGGTCTGTCGGCCGGTACCGTCGCCACCATGCTCATGGCGGGCCGGCTGTGCCGCCGCTTCGGGGTCACCCGGGTCACGCTCGTCACGGCGACGGTCCTGTCCCTGTCGATCGTCCTGCCGCCGCTGGCCCGTTCGCCCCTCGAACTCGGCCTGTTCCTGCTGGTGTTCGGCGCCGGGTACGGCGGTCTCAACGTCGCCTTCAACGCGGCCGGGGTGGAGCTCGCCGAGGCGATCCAGCGGCCGATCCTGCCGTCCTTCCACGCGGCGTACAGCGCGGGCGCCCTGGCCGGCGCGGGGCTCGGCGGACTGCTGGCCCCGCACCTCGGCCCGCTTCCCCACATGCTGCTCCTGAGTGCGACCGGGCTCGCCGTCACCGTGGGCGCGGGCCGGGTCATGGTCACCTCCCGGCTCCCCGCCCCGGCCGTACCGCGCCCGGACGAGACCCGTCCCGGGCAGGCCCGGCGGGCCCCGGCCTCGCGCCGCACCCGGCGGCTGATCGCCGTGTGCGGACTCATCACCCTGTGCACGGCGTTCGGCGAGGGCGCGATGGCCGACTGGGGCTCGCTGCACCTCTCCACCGACCTCAACACCGGCCCGGGCACGGCAGCCGCCGGATACGCCCTGTTCGCCCTGCTGATGACGGTCTCCCGGATGTCGGGGACCTGGCTGCTCGAACGGCTCGGCGAGTCACCCGTATTGATCGCCGGGGGACTCCTCGCGGCCACCGGCATGCTGGTCGCCGCCCTGACCCCCGAACTGTGGCTGGTGTTCCTCGGATACGCCCTGACCGGCGTGGGCCTCGCCAACGTGTTCCCGACCGCCGTCGGCCGCGCGGGCGCCCTCGGCGGCCCGCACGGCGTCGTGGTGGCCTCGACCCTCGGCCACTCCGGCATCCTCCTGGGCCCGCCCGCTATCGGCTTCCTCGCCGAGGCGTTCGGGCTGCCCCGGGCCATGACCACCATCGCCGCGCTCGCCGCGACCGCGGCCCTGCTCGGCGAGCTGACCCGCCGGGCCCGCCTGAGCGCACCCCATCCCGCCCGCGGCACGGCCGCGTGATCCACCAGGCGCACGGCGCCAGGAGCCGAGGAGAGCACATGGCCGTCAAGGGCTGCATGTTCGACTTCAACTGCACCCTGTTCCACCTGGAAAACGCGGAGAGCTGGCTCGGCGCCGTGGCGGCGGACTCGGGGCACACCATCGACGCCGACCAAGTCCGCCTCTGGGCACGCCGGTTGACGGACTTCGGCGCCGTCCCGGGCGGGCCCGCGCCGCGCGACGTGGAGCCCCGGCTGATGCGGCTGTGGCAGGAGCGGGACCTCGACGTGGTCCGCCACCGCGCCGCCTACACCGGACTCCTGCGGGCCGCGGGCCTGCCCTGGCCCGAGCTGATCGACCCCCTCTACGCACGCCACATGACAGCCCCCGCCTGGCAGCCCTACCCGGACGCCCTGGAGGTGCTCGAAACGCTGCACCGCAACGGCGTCGCCATCGCGGTGGTGAGCAACATCGGCTGGGACCTGCGCCCGGTGCTGCGCCACCACGGCATGGACCCGTACATCGACACCTACGTGCTCTCCTTCGAGCACGGCGTCGACAAGCCCGATCCGCGCCTCTTCCGGGTCGCCTACGAACGGCTCGGGCTCGCCGGCGCCGACGTCGCCATGATCGGCGACGACCGGGTGGCCGACGCGGGCGCGGCAGCGCTCGGCTCACCCGTCCACTTCGTGGCGCCCCTGCCCGTCACCGAACGCCCCGACGGCCTCCGCTCCGTACTCGACCACCTGCTGTGACGCGCCCTGCGCTCCCCTGAACCGGGCCCGCACGGCCCCCCAGCACGGGAAGGAACGACCGACCATGCCCCTCACCCCGAACGCCCCCCGCATCGCCCTGGTCGGCGCCACCGGCGCCGTGGGCACCACCTTGATCCGGCTCATCGAGGAACGGAGCTTCGCCTACCGGCAGATCCACCTCGTCGCCTCGGCCCGCTCCGCCGGACGTGAACTGACCGTCGACGGGCGCCCCTACCGCGTCGAGGCCCTGGACACCTTCGACTTCTCCGGCGTCGACCTCGCCTTCTTCTCCGCGGGCGGCTCGGTCAGCACCAAGTGGGTGCCCTCGGCCGTGGCGCAGGGCGCCCTCGTCATCGACAACACCAACGCCTTCCGGATGGACCCCGACACCCCTCTGGTGGTCCCGCAGGTCAACGCGGACCGCCTCGCCGAGCGGCCCGCCAGCGGCATCATCGCCAACCCCAACTGCTCGACCATCCCCCTGGTCAGGCTGCTGCGTCCGATCGCGGACCACTGGGGCATCCGGCGCGTGGTGGTGAGCACCTACCAGGCCGCTTCCGGCCGCGGCCACTCCGGGATCGCCGAGCTCGCCGAGGGCAGCCGCATCGTCCTCGACGACCCCCAAGCACCCGTCCCCGCCGAGGAGTTCAGCCCCGGACTCGCCTTCAACGTCATCCCCTTCATCGACGAACTCCTCGACACCGGGTTCACCCTGGAGGAGCAGAAGATGCTGCGGGAGTCCCGCAAGATCCTGGACATCCCCCACCTCGACGTCACCACCACCTGCGTCCGGGTGCCCGTCGTCAACGGCCACTCCGAGGCCGTGTGGATCGAGTGCGACCAGGACGTCGACCGGGCCGAACTGGTCGCAGCGCTGGTCGGGTTGCCGGAGGTCGTCGTCCACGACCGGGACGTCGTCGGCGCCTTCCCGACGCCGCGCACCGCGGGGGCCGCCGACCACGTCCACGTCGGACGGATCCGTGTCACCCCGCACGACCCGCGCGGCCTGTGGCTGTGGGTGGTGGCCGACAACCTGCGGATCGGGGCGGCCCTGAACGCCATCCAGATCGCCGAGGCGCTGAACGACAGGGGAGTGCTGTGACCACGATCGCCCCCGCCGTCCTCAAGTTCGGCGGTTCCACCTTCGCCTCGCCCGCCGCCTACGGCGAGTTGGCCGAAGCGCTGTCGGCCAGACTCGGCTCCGAGGGCCGTCCGCTGGCCGTCGTGGTGAGTGCCATGCCGGGCGAGACCGAACGGCTGCGCGGCCGGCTGCACGCGGTCGCCCCCCACCCCGCCGACGAGTGCGCCGCGGGACTGCTCACCCTCGCCGACACGGTCAGCGCCCACCTGCTGACCGCGGCCCTGCGCCACCTCGGCCGGCGCGCCACCGTGCTGGCCGGGCACCAGACGGGGTTCACCACCGCCGACTCCTTCATGTGGGCGCGCCTGGACCGCGTCGACCCGGCCCCGCTGCGGGCCGCGTTCGCCGAACACGACGTGGTCGTCGTGCCCGGCGGCCAGGCCGTGGACGACCTCGGCCGGCCCACCTGGCTCGGCAAGAACAGCTCCGACCTGTCGGCGGTCGCCGCGGCCGTCGCCCTCGGCGCCGACACCTGCGAGATCCACTCCGACGTGGCGGGCATCCACAGCTGCGACCCGAACCGCGTCACCGGAACCCGCCTGCTCGACCGGGTGTCCTTCGCCGACGCCGCCACCATGTCCCGGCACGGCGCCAAGGTGCTGCACGACCGCTCCGTACGACTGGCCCGCGAGCACGGCGTCACCATTGTCTGCCGACGCAACACCGCCCCCTTCGCCACGGGCACCGTGATCGGCACCGACGCCGCTCCGGCCGAGGCGGTGGTCCTCAACTCCCGCTCCGTGGTGCTGCGTTACGCCGACGGGGCCTCGGCGGACCGGGCCCACGACGCGTTCCGTTCGGACGGGGTGGCCGCGCTGCGCCTCGACGACCGTCCGGGCGTGGCGGTGATCGGCGGCTACGTGGACCACGAAGCGTGCGAGCGCCGCCATGGCCTGGCGCCCGGACGCCTCGTCGGCATCCCCGTGACCGTCCTCAGCGGTGGCCACGCCACCGTGTACGTAGCGCCCGACGAGGCCGACGCCGTGCGCCTGGCCCAGCGCCTCCACGACCGGCTGCCCGCCCGCACCGCGCAGACCCTGCCGGTCTGACCCCGTCGAACCCGGCGGCCCCGAGCCGCCGCGGATGTGAACCGCTCCAGGGAGGAGTACGAAGATGACCGCCCTCGACCTCGCCGTCGCCCAGGACGCCACCCTCGCCGAGATCGAACTGCCGGACAGCGTCCGCGACGGGATCGGCGCCCAACTGGCCGCCGTGCCCGACCCGGTGGCCGACATCGACTGGTCGATGTCCCGCTACCTCCAGATCTTCGCCCAGCTGCCCATCCGGACGCTCCAGCAGATCCAGGACTTCGGCCGGCACCCCGACACCCCGGGCGTCGGCTACGTCCGCAACGCCCCCGTCGACGCCCGGCTGCCCGGCACGCCCACCGACGGCGGTCCCAGCCCCGACAAGGCCACCTTCGTGGCGGAAGGGGTGCTGCTCGGCCTGAGCGGACTGCTCGGCGAGCCGGTCGGGTTCACCACCGAGAAGAACGGCCGGCTGATCCACGACGTCGTCCCCGTGCGGGGCGGCGCCACCACCCAGACCAACCAGGGCTCGTCCGTCTTCCTCAACTTCCACAACGACATCGTCCACGACGAGAGCGGCCGCTACGACCTGGCGAGCCCGGACTTCCTCGTCCTGAGCTGCCTGCGCGCCGACCCCGAAGGCCTGGCCGCCACCTACTACGCGGACGCCCGCGACATCTCCCGGGCCCTGGACGCCTGCGCCCTGGAGATCCTGCGCAGCCCCCGGTTCCGGATGAACGCGCCCGGCAGTTACGTACGGGACGTGGCGGGCGGCGTCGACGTGCTGTCCCACCCGGTGCCGATGATCAGCGGGCCCGCGCACTGCCCCGAGGTGTCGGCGGCCGCCAACGGCGTCCACCCGCTCGACGACGAGGCACGCGCGGCCCTCGACCGGCTCCAGAGCGCCTGCCGCGAGGTCGCCCACGAGGTGTTCCTGCGGCCGGGACAGGTCCTGCTCATCAACAACCGCAAGGGCCTGCACGCCCGTTCGCAGTTCACCGCGCGCTACGACGGCCGGGACCGCTGGCTCCAGCGCGCCTACGTGCGCCGCAACCAGTGGGACCTGCGCCACCGGGGCGTCCCCGGCGTGCGCCGCCTCCACTGACGCGGCCCGCCCGCACCCACCCCGCCCCATGCCCCACACCGGAGGACGACAGCTCATGAGCAACGTCGCCGTCATCAACTACGGACCCAAGCTCGACTACGCGGCCATGCTCCCCGAACTGGTCGACCGGCTCCAGGTGTTCAGCCACCACGAGCTGAAGAACCCCGAATCCTTCGCGCGCTACGAGTACGTCGAGAACTGCGAGGCCGTGCCGTACGCCGAACTCATGATCCGGCGCCTGGCCCGCGACGAGCCGTTCACGCACATCGTCACGGACAACGAGTACGACCTGGAACGGGCCGCGCGCATGCGGGAGAGCCTCGGGATCCGGGGGCAGTCGGCGCGCAGCGCCCTCTCGTTCCGCGACAAGGTGGTGATGAAGGAGGTCGCGCGCCGCACGGTGCCCACGGCCGACTTCGCCCGCCTGGAGTCGATCGTCGATCTCACCGACTTCATCGCGGAGTCCGGCTACCCGGTCGTGGTCAAGCCCGTCAAACAGGGCGGCTCCCGGGACATCTCGGTGCTGCGCGGCGAGGACGACCTCCTCGCCTTCAGCCAGACCGTGTGGCGCGAGGACCTCATGGTGGAGGACTTCGTCGAGGGGCAGATGTACCACGTCGACGCGGTCATCGCCGACGGCTACCGCTTCGTGGCCTCCTCCCGCTATCTGCGCAGCTGCCTGGGTGTGTTCTCGGGCGAGAACAACGGGTCGTTGCAGCTGCGGCCCGAGGACCCGTTCGCCAAGCGGCTTGAGGAGTTCTTCGACCGGACGCTCGACGCGTTCGACGTGCCTCCCGCCAGCGCGTACCACCTGGAGGTGTTCCACACGCCGGACGACCGTCTGGTGCTGTGCGAGATCGCCTCCCGCGTGGGCGGCGACCGCATTCCCGCGCTGACCCGGGCGACCTACGGGGTGGATCTGCACACCGCCTCGCTGCGGCTGTCCTGCGATCTGCCCGTGGACCCGCCCGCGACGGCGCCGCCCGCCGAGGTGCACGGGTCCGTCTCGATCCTGCCGCAGGGCCGCCCGGTGAACGTGCCCGGCAGGCCCCCCTTCCCGTGGGTGACCCACTACGAGGTGAACGAGCGGATCGCACCGGACGCCGTGACCTTCTACAGCGCGTCCCACCTGTGCTTCGTGATCGTGCGGGGCGCCGACACGGCGGAAGTCGAACAACGGCTCTTCGAGGCCGAGGCATGGCTCATGGCACGGCTCGACGAACAGCCGGCCCCGTGAATCCGAGAGAGGCGAATCCGGTGTACAAGATCCTGGTCCTGGTGTCAGAGGCGTACAAGTTCAAGCTCGACAATCACTCGATCATCCCGAGCGCCCTGTACCGCGAGGGGCACGAGGTGTCCATCGGGGACATCGACTCGCTGTGCGTGCACGACTCCGTCGTCGTGTGCGACCAGGTCAAGCTGTCGCGCGAGTTCGAGGCGGGCGGCGACTTCCCGACACTGAGCGAGTCCTACGCGTCGGCGGAGGACTTCGACCTCGTGTGGGTGCTCGCGGGCACCCACCCCGAATCGAGCAAGGACTACTTCCAGTTGATCTGGCTCCTCAACCAGAGGGTGCCCTTCGTCAACGACGCCACCGCGCTGTTCTACCTGAACTCGAAGATCAACCTGGGAGCGGTGGTCCCGTCCGAGAACCTGCCGGTGTCCTACGTGTCGAACGACTTCGACTTCCTGAACGACCTGGTCGGCTCCGACAGCGAGCGCTCCTGGGTGATCAAGCCCACCAACGAGGGGTGCGGCGCGGACGTCTACGTGGTGAACGAGAAGGACCGCAACCGTTCGGCGCTGCTGAGCTCGGCGACGGGCAACGCCGCCTCGCGGTACATCAGTTACGGGCGCGACATCATCGGCATGGCCAAGCGCCACACCGCGGTGCAGGAATACATCCCCAACGTGCGGACCAACGAGAAGCGCGTGATCATCGCCGGTGACACGGCGGTCTCCGGATTCCTGCGGTTCCACCGGGACAACGACAACCGGGCCAACGCCTCGGTGGGGGCCCGCTTCGAAGGGCTGCGGCTCACCCCCGAGGAGGAGGACTTCGTCCGGGTCCTGGGAAAGCGGCTGATGGCGCACGGCATCTACTACGTGGGAATCGACCTCGCCTACCCGTACGTCATCGAGATCAACATGGAGAATCCGGGAGGCCTGAACTACCACCGCCGCGCCACCGGGGAGGACCAGTCGTCCCACGCCGTCAACACGGTCCTCGCCGCCCTGCGGGCCGGCGGAAAGCTCGGCCCGGAGCGGCCCCCGCTGGCGTCCTGAGGACCGCCCGTGTCCTGCTGCCGGGCAGACCGGGACGGTCTGCCCGGCACAGGCACACTTCCCCGAAGGCGGGGTCACTCTGGGCCGGGGTCAGTTCAGCCGCTCGCCGGTCGAGGCGTCGACCACGGCCCGCGCCCCGACGGGCTGGCGCAAGGTGGTGCTGACGGGGCGCAGGGCTATGTAGGCCGGACACATCTCTCCCTTCTTGCGGTGTGTTCCCACCCGCAGCGTCAGGGAGACGGTCTTCGCGGACTCGTCGGCCGTGAGGCGCGCCGACTGGCAGCCGCCGACTTCCGTGGTGACGGTGATGGTCCGGCCCTGGGCTGCGACGGGCCGGTTGATGCTCCGCGTCACCCCCGGATCCGTGCCGCAGCCGGACAGCGCGAGTCCTGCCGTGAGAGCCAGGAGCCCCGCCGATGCGTACCCCGTTCGTCTGCCCATGCCCGTGGGACGCGGGGCCCCCGCTCCAGGTTCCCTCCTCTGTCGCCCTCCGGGGGCCGCACCCGCCCACGCACTCAGCGGCGCAGGAAGGTCTCCCTCTCCAAGCGCGACAGCTTCTCCGGATTGCGTACCGCGTAGAGGCCGGTGATGAGGCCGTCGTCGAGACGCACCGCCACGACCGTGTCGATCGCGTCGTCGAAGCGGAGCACCAGCGCCGGGTAGCCGTTGACCTGCGCGAGCCTCAGCGTCGCCGCGGTGAGGTTGCCCAGCCCGGCGGCCAAGAGCCGGCCCACCTTGTCGGCCCCCCGGACGGGCCGCGGGACGGCCTGCCTGATCCCGCCGCCGTCCCCCAGGAAGACGACGTCGGGCGCGAGAATGTCGAGCAGCCCCCGCAAGTCCCCTGTCTCCACGGCCCGTTGGAAGGCGTCGAGCGCGTCCCGGGTCTCCGTGGCGGAGACGGTCCCGCGCGGCCGGCGCGCCGCGACATGGGCCCGCGCCCGGTGCGCGATCTGGCGGACCGCGGCCGGGCTCTTGTCGACGGCCTCGGCGATCTCGTCGTACCCGAGGTCGAACACGTCCCGCAGCACGAACACCGCCCGCTCGGTGGGACTGAGCGTCTCCATCACCAGGAGCATCGCCATCGACACGCTGTCGGCCAGCTCGACGTCCTCGGCCACGTCGGGCGCGGTGAGCAGCGGTTCGGGCAGCCAGGGCCCCACGTAGGACTCCTTGCGGCGGCCGAGCGTCCGCAGCCGGCTCAACGCCTGGCGGGTGGTGATCCGGATCAGGTACGCACGCCGGTCACGCACCGCGCCGAGGTCGACCCCGGCCCACCGCAGCCAGGTCTCCTGCAGTACGTCCTCCGCGTCGGCGGCCGAGCCGAGCATCTCGTACGCGACGGTGAACAGCAGGTTGCGCTGGGCGACGAACGCCTCGGTGGCGGCGTCGAGCCCCCCGGCCGCCTCCTGCGCGTGCGTGTGGTGCTCACTGTGCTCGCTGTTCACCGGCTGCTCCTGCCTGTTCGCTCCGGACGGTGCCACGCCCACAAGACGCCGGGTCCCGGTCCTGTGTGACACCCGCGATCCGTGGGCTGCGTCACATCGTCTCCCTGTCACAGCGGGCCGGCGGCCGGCATCTCTTGTTCGTCCAGCGCACCACCACGACACAGCAAGTGAGGACGACGACATGGAAGCCCGATTCAACATGTTCGAGAACGAGTTCGCCGTGAAGTTCGCCAAGCGGTTCGCCAACGCCGGCATGGCGATCCACCAGTCGACGCTGCCGGAGTCCACCCGGGAGCTGGTGTCGCTGCGCGCCAGCCAGATCAACGGCTGCGGCTGGTGCGTCGACGCGCACACCAAGGAGGCCGCGGCCGCGGGCGAGAGTGCCGTCCGGCTCCATCTGGTCGCCGTGTGGCGCGAGTCCACCGTGTTCACCGAGGCCGAGCGGGCCGCGCTGGCCCTCGCCGAGGAGGGCACCCGGATCGCCGACGCGCGGCAGGGCGTGTCCGACGAGACGTGGGACCTGGTCCGCGAGCACTACGACGACGACCAGATCGCGGCGCTGGTCGCGCTGGTCGCCCTGATCAACGCGGCCAACCGGCTGGCCGTGATCGTGCACCAGCGGGGAGGCTCGTACGAGGTCGGCGCGTTCGCCGCGGCGGTCGCCGGCGGGCACTGAACGGGAGCCTGCCCGGCCCGGGATCACGAGATCCCGGCCGGGCAGGGTGACACTGCCGGAAGGCGTGCGGACAGACCCGCCCGGAGTCTCCGCCCGCCCCCGGCCCACCCCTCCTCGCCGCGTCCGCCGAGCGGCGGGGGTAGGCAGCTCCACCCCGTCGGGTACGTGGCCGCACCGGCGTCGCCGGGGGCCGGCCCGTGGGCGAGAGGGGGGGGCTGGCCCCCTGGAGCGGGCGATGCGCGTGGGCGAGGCTCGGAGCATGCCCCGAACGACTCTGACCCGCGGTTTCCTGCGTACGGAGAGTGCCGCGGCGCACCTGCGGCTCTTCGTGCTCGTCGGTGTCGCCACCGTGCTGGTGACCCGCGCCTTCCTGGCCTTCACCCACTACCCGAAGCTCGGGGGCGGGGCGGGCCACGGAGGGCTGCACATCGCCCACATGCTGTGGGGCGGCCTGCTGATGCTGGCCGGGCTCCTGGTCATGCTCGTCTTC
Source organism: Streptomyces sp. NPDC045846 (assembly GCF_056431605.1). Taxonomy (NCBI): domain Bacteria; kingdom Bacillati; phylum Actinomycetota; class Actinomycetes; order Kitasatosporales; family Streptomycetaceae; genus Streptomyces; species Streptomyces sp. NPDC045846. The sequence goes on from NZ_JBWKKJ010000001.1 coordinate 1,105,186, forward strand.
ACGGGTCTCGCCTCCCGGCGGCGAGGAGCGCTGATCGGTGGCATCGGATTCGGCCTGTTCATCGACGAGGTGGGCAAACTGGTCTCCGTCGACGGCTACTTCTACCGTCCGGCCGCGGGGCTCATCTATCTGTCCTTCGTCGCCCTGACCGGGCTCACCTGGCGGGTCGCGCGGCGCGGGCGTACGGACCGGGAGGCGGGCACCGGCACGGCCCGCTCGGCGGCGGCCGCGGACACCGCGCTGCACGGTGTCCTGACGGGACTGACCCCGCAGGAGAGGGACGGTGCGCTGCGCCGCCTGCGCGGCTCGGGCGGTCCGGCCACCGCGCTGGACGCGGCGCTCGCGGCCGTCCTCGAAGCGGTGCCCGAGCGCCCGGCCAGGCGTCCCGCCCCGCACCACGAGGCGGCCCGGCGTACCCGCGCGTGGGTGGCGGCCCGGGTGTCCGGCACGCGGCCACTCGTCCACGTCGCCGCGTGGGGCGCGACCCTTCAGGCAGCGCTCCTGTTGGTCGCCATCGCGGTCGACGGCCTCACGGGCGGCCTCGCCGGCGAGACCCAGTGGACGGCCGTCGCGGGAGCCCTCGCCTGCTCCCTGGCATCGCTGGTCCTCTCCGTGCGCGGGACGGCCCTGCTGCGCCGCGACCGGGGCGCGGCCCTGCGCACCCTGCGCGCCGCCCTTCTGGTGGACCTCCTGCTGGGTCAGGCCTTCAAGTTCACGATCAACCAGTTCTCCGCGGTGGCCGGTTGGCTGATCAGCCTGGCCCTGCTCTACGTACTCTCGGCCCAGCTGGGCCGCGTCCCGGCACAGCGCGCACAGGCCTGAGCCGTTCAACGGCCGCGGTTTGCCACTGCCACCGCCGGTGGTGGACGGGAACCCCGCGCGCGGGGGCGGTCGGTTCGCGCCCGGGAGGCCCCGCGGCGGGGCAAAAACAAAGGCAAGGAGAACTTCCTCTCCTTGCCACTCTCAACTTATAGCGCGCTGGGGGGCTTGCCGCAAGGCCCCGGTCAGGGCGCACAATCGTCGGCCGATGCCACAACCGGCGGAAATGAGGGGCACGACTTGCGTGTGATGTTGGTGCGGAGGACCTACCGGGGACGCGGTGACGTCGAGCCCGCGGTGGGGCAGGCGCACGTTGGGGTGCGGGGGCGCGGTCCGTCCGGGAGGGCGGAGCGGGCGGCCGCCGCGTCCGCGGGGACGAGGGCGGGCTCGACGGGTTCGACGGATGGGGAGACGCCGGTGGTTCGATCCACCGGCGCGGTACGACGGAGCAGGGCCGCCTCGGAGGTGTCGCAGTGAGTGAGCAGTACGTGGTGGACCTGAGGGACGTCGACGAGTCGCAGGCCGCGGCCGTCGGCGGCAAGGGCGCACACCTCGGCGCGCTGTCGCGGATCGAGGGCATTCGCGTGCCGGACGGCTTCTGCGTGACGACGGACGCCTTCCGGCGGGTCATGGCGCACGAGCCGTCCATCGAGGACCGCCTCGATGCGCTGGCGCGCTCGAACCCGGACGATCAGGAGACGGTCCGCACGCTGAGCGCGGAGATCCGCCGGATCATCGAGGACATCGTCATGCCGGGCGATCTGGTGGAGGCGATCACCGCCGCGCTCGCCCAGCTCGGTGAGGAGGCCGCATGCGCGGTGCGGTCGAGCGCGACCGCGGAGGACCTGCCGACGGCCTCGTTCGCGGGCCAGCAGGACACCTACCTGAACGTGATGGGGCCGACGGAGATCCTCCGGCACATCAGCCGGTGCTGGGCCTCGCTGTTCACCGAGCGCGCCGTCATCTACCGCCGACGCCATGGCATCGATCACCGTACGGTCCACATGGCCGTGGTCGTGCAGCGGATGGTCTTCCCGGACGCGGCCGGAATCCTGTTCACGGCCGACCCCGTGACGGGCAACCGGACGGTCGCCACGGTGGACGCCGGGTTCGGACTCGGCGAGGCGCTGGTCTCCGGTCTGGTGAACCCGGATGTCTTCAAGGTGCGGGACGGCGAGGTCGTCGCCCGGACGATCTCCGCCAAGAAGCGTGCCGTGCACGCTGTGCCGAGCGGCGGCACGCGCGAAGTGGCGATCGACGCGGGGCATCAGGAGCACCCGGCCCTCACGGACGAGCAGGCCGTGCGGCTGGTGGGGATCGGGCGACAAATCGAAGCGCACTTCGGCCGCCCGCAGGACATCGAATGGTGTCTGGTCGACGACGACTTCCGGATCGTCCAGAGCCGGCCGATCACGACGCTGTTCCCCGTCCCGGAGATCGGCGACGACGAGAACCACGTGTACGTCTCGGTCGGCCATCAGCAGATGATGACCGACGCCATGCGGCCCCTGGGGCTCTCGGTATGGCTGCTGACGGCCATGGCACCGATGCACGAGGCGGGCGGCAGGCTCTTCGTCGACGTCACCGCGCGCCTGGCCGCGCCCGGCTCCCGTGCCGCCCTGCTCGACCTCGTGGGGAGGGGCGATCCACTGGTCCGGGACGCGCTGGAGACGGTTCTGGAACGCGAGGACTTCGTCCCGTCGCGCCCCGACCCGAGCCCTTCAGGCCCGCCGGCCCGGGGCGCGGCCGCCCCGATCGAGACCGATCCGGCCATCGTCACCGAGCTGATCGAGCGCAGCGAGGCGTCCGTCGCCGCCCTGGAACGCGAGATCGGGACCATGTCCGGACCGGCGCTGTTCGACTTCCTGACCGAGGCCTTCCAGGAGCACAAGCGGGTGCTCGGCGACCCGTTGAGCATGCAAGTGATCATGGCCGGGATGGAGGCGACCTGGTGGCTCAACGACAAGCTGGAGGAGTGGCTGGGCGAGAAGAACGCGGCTGACACCCTCACCCTCTCCGCTCCCGACAACGTCACGTCGGAGATGGGACTGGCGCTGCTCGACGTCGCGGACGCGATCCGCCCGTGGCCCGAGGTGGTGGCGTTCCTCCAGGGCGTCGAGGACGAGAGTTTCCTGGACGCCCTGGCCGAGCTCCCGGGCGGGAGCGAAGCGCGCGACGCCATCACGGGCTACCTCCACCGGTACGGCATGCGGTGCGTCGGCGAGATCGACATCACGAGGCCGCGCTGGAGCGAGCGCCCCACCACCCTGGTGCCCGTGATCCTCGACAACGTCAGGAACTTCGGGCCGGGCGCCGCCGAGCGGCGCTTCGAGCAGGGGCGGCAGAAGGCGTGGGAGAAGGAACAGGACGTGCTGTCGCGCCTGCGGGCACTGCCCGACGGCGAGCAGAAGGCCGACGAGACCAAGCGGATGATCGACCGCGTCCGCACCTTCATCGGGTACCGGGAGTATCCCAAGTACGGCATCATCAGCCGCTACTTCGTCTACAAGAAGGCCCTGCTGGCGGAGGCCGAGCGCCTGGTGCGGGTAGGCGTGGTCGCCGAGAAGGAGGACGTCTTCTACCTCACCTTCCAGGAGTTCCACGAGGCCGTGCGCTCTCACCAGGTGGATCAGCGGCTGGTCCAGGAGCGCAGGGACGCGTTCAGGTCCCACCAGGCGCTCACGCCGCCCCGGGTGCTCACATCGGACGGTGAGGCCCTGACCGGGGCGTACCGGCGGGACGACGCACCGGCCGACGCCCTGATCGGCCTGGCCGTTTCCGGCGGGGCCGTCGAGGGCAGGGCGCGTGTCGTCCTCGACATGTCGGAGGCGGATCTCGAAGCGGGCGACATCCTGGTCACGGCCTTCACGGATCCGAGCTGGTCGCCGCTGTTCGTCGGGATCGCGGGCCTGGTGACCGAGGTGGGCGGGCTGATGACCCATGGCGCGGTGATCGCCCGGGAGTACGGGCTGCCGGCCGTCGTGGGGGTGGAGGGTGCCACCCGGCGCATTCGGGACGGCCAGCGGATCCGCGTGCACGGCACCGACGGGTACGTCGAGATCCTGTCCTGACTGGTCATGCCCGCAGGCCCCGTCCGGCGCCTCCAACTCCCTTGTGCCGCACGGCCATGGGGCGTCAGGGATCCAGGACGCGACCAGGTCGAGCAGGCGTGCGGATCGCCGACCTGAACCACCGCTTCCCGGGGCGTGTGAACGGGGCGGCCTCGGTGCGCGGCGGACCGGCGCCGGGCACCCTGGCCGTGCCGGTCCCGAGCGGTGGCTCAGGGCCTGCGGGCGCGGCGGTCACCGCTCTTTGACAGCTCTTCTTGTGTTGTGTGAGCGAATGATGACGAACGGCGTAATGCCTGGTGGGCGCTGTTGTGATGGGGACATGAACAGCAACCATTCCGGTTCGACCGGCCCCGCCCCCACCCGCCGCATCGTCTCCCGCGCCGCGACCGCGACAGCCGTCGCCGCCGTGCTCGGCGTCGCTCTGGTCGGCTGCGGCGGGCAGGGCAAGGACTCCGGGCAGCAGGACCAGGCCGCGGCGTCCGGCAAGGCGGCCGCGGCAGGCAACGGCACGAAGGTGCTGTGGGTGGGCGATTCCATCGCCGGCGCCGAGGCCCCCGCCGTGGGAGCGGCGTTGAAGGCCAGCGGGGTCGACTTCAAGGACGCGTCCTCCGACGGCGGCGGCACGGTCGTCGACGGCGGCGACGAGATCACGGGCAAGATCTCCGGGGACACCTGGAAGCAACTGGCCCAAGACATCCGGTCGTTCCGGCCCACCGTCATCGCGTACCAGGTCACCACCTACGACTGGGGTCCCCAGGACAAGCAGCGCGCCGCCTACGGGAAGCTCGCCCAAACGGCCAAGGACGCGGGCGCGAAACTCGTCCTCGTGGCGGCCCCGCCCATCAAGATCGACGAGTTCTACAAGCAGCACGAGCCGCAGATGCGCACCGCCCCCAAGGCGGCGGAGGAAACCGCCAGGAGCAGCGGCGGGGCGGCCGTCTTCCTCGACTCCTCGTCGCTGTGGGGCACCGACGCCGGTGCGGCGAAGGCCCAGCGCTCCTCGGACGGCATCCACAACTGCCAGCAGGGGGCCGCCGCCTTCGCCAAGTGGTTCAGCGAGCAGCTGGGGCGCGAGGCCGGGTTCACGCCCGCGACCGTGGACACCTGGGCCAAGGGCGCGTGGACCGGCGACGCCCGGTACGGCAACCTCAAGTGCGGCAGCTGACGGGACACGCACCCATGCCTGCTCTGTCGCTCGCGCCCGCCCCCGGGGCCCGTCACCGTGCGCCGCGCGCGGGCGGCCGCGCCCACATCGCCGCCCTCGACGGGCTGCGCGGCTGCGCGGTCGCCGCCGTGCTGCTGTTCCACGCCGGGCACCTGAGCGGCGGCTTCCTCGGGGTGGACCTCTTCTTCGTCCTGTCGGGGTTCTTGATCACCGGGCTGCTGCTCGGCTCCGTACAGCGGGGCGGCCGGATCGCGCTCGGCGCGTTCTGGGTCCGCCGCGCCCGGCGCCTGATGCCCGCACTGGTCGTCGTCGTGGTGGTGACCGTGTCTCTCACCTGGGCCCTCGGCACCGTCGAGCAGCTGCGCTTCGCCCTCGGTGACCTGCCGTGGGTCGCGGCCCAGGCGGTCAACTGGCACTACATCACCGACCAGATCGGCTACTGGAACGCCTCCGACACCCGCGTCTTCGCGCATCTGTGGAGCATCGCCGTTGAATGGCAGTTCTACCTGCTCTGGCCGTTGGTGGTGATGATCGCGGCCCGTGGCCGGCACCCGCAGCGGACGGTGGCCGTCCTGGCGGGTGCGGGCGTCCTCGCCTCGCTCGCCCTGATGGTCACGCTCGGCGCCGCGGTGGACACCACCCGGGCCTACGAGGGCACCGACACGCGGGCCGTCGCGCTCCTGCTGGGTGCGCTGGCGGCGACCGCGCCGGTGCGCGGCCTCGCCGCGAGGATGCCGCGCCGCGCGGCCGACGTCCTCTGCCCGGTGCTGGTGGCCGGGCTCGCGGTGGCCTGGACGGTGACCGACGGCGAGAAGGCGCCGCTGCTCTTCAAGGGCGGCCTGTTCCTCCACTCCCTGGTCGCCGCCGTACTGATCACCGTGATCGCGCAGGTGCCGGGCACCCACGCGGCACGGGTCCTGGGGAGCTTTCTGCCCCGCCGTCTGGGCGAGCTCTCCTACAGCCTGTACCTGTGGCACTGGCCCGTCTACCTGTTGCTGCTGCCCCGCCTGTCCGCGCTGGGGGACTGGGGCGGCACGGCGGTCGCCATCGCGGTCTCCCTCGCCGCCGCGGCCGCGACGAAGCGGCTCGTCGAGGACCCGGTCCGGTTCCGTTCGGGCTGGGCGCGGGGGCACCGCGGCCTGGTCGTGGTGGCGGCCCTGGTGGTGATCGCGGCGGCCCTGTGGGGGCTGATCCCCGTTCCCGCCCCCGGCGCGGGCACCGTCGACCTCCAGCAACTGCGCTGAACCCCACCGTCGCGGTGCCGGCCCCGCCAAAACGGCGGCGGTGACCGGCACCGCGAGGACGGTGCGGCAGTATTCGTACCGTTATTGCCCTGTGTGCGCATTCCCCGGCGAAGGGACCTGGTTCATGACGCGCGTGCTGTTGATCGAGGACGATCCGGCCGTACGCCGCGGCGTCGTCCTCGGGCTGCGCCGCTACGGGCACGAGACGGAGGCGGTCGGCACCGGCGAGGACGGCCTGGAGGCGCTGGCCGCGTTCAAGCCGGACCTGGTGCTCCTCGATCTCATGCTGCCGGGGATGAACGGCCTGGAAGTGTGCCAGCGCATCCGCGAGACCAGCCAGCTCCCCATCGTGATCCTCTCCGCGCGCGGTGACGACATGGACGTCGTGGTCGGCCTGGAGGCGGGCGCGGACGACTATGTGGTGAAGCCCGCCAGCGGAGCGCTCATCGAGGCGCGGATGCGGGCGGTGCTGCGCCGCGTCGCCCCTTCGCAGGCCGACGTCGATGTGCGCTCCGGGCCGGCCGTCGTGGGGGAGCTGGAGATCGACCGCAGCGCGCTGAGCGTCCGCAAACGCGACGAGGTCCTCCAACTCGCACCGTCCGAGCTGAAGTTGCTGCTCTTCCTCAGCGGCGCGCCGGAACAGACCTTCAGCCGCCGCCAACTCCTCGAAGACGTCTGGGAGCACAGCTACTACGGTGACGCGCGCCTGGTCGACGCCTGCGTGATGCGGCTGCGCTCCAAGATCGAGGACGATCCGCGCCACCCCGTCTACGTGCAGACCGTACGGGGCTTCGGCTACCGCTTCGGCCCGGTGCCCGCGTGAGGTTCGCCCGGGCGCGCGGGCTGCGCACGCGCCTGGTCGTGGCCTTCCTGCTGGTCGCCGCGTTGAGCGCGCTGATCACCGCGGCCCTCACCTTCCGCCAGGCCCGCGCCGGAATCCTCCAGCGCACCCAGAACGCGGCGGTGCACGACCTGCGGCTCCAGGTCGACTCGCTGGCGCCGAACCTGCCGCCCGAGCCCACGGACGCCGACCTGCGCGGCCTCTCGCAGCAACTGGACCGGGTCGGCGGCGCCCGCGGCTGGACCACCGCCGTCTCCCGCGACGACGGGCCGCCCATCGGCACCGCCAACCCCATCAGCACCGCCCTGCGCGCGGAGGTCCGTCGGTGCGACACCGCCGTGTACGAGCGCACCGACCAGCCCCCGGGTCCCCGCCTCGTCATCGCCATGCCCATCGCCTACGACGCCCGGGGCGGCCAGGCCGGGGAGCCCTCGGGCCTCGTCGTCTACGCCGCGCTCACCCTCCGCGCCGAACAGGCCGACATCTCCGACCTGATCACCGCGGCCTGGGCCGGTGCCATCCCGGCGCTCGCGCTGGCGGCCGTCCCCGCGCTGTTCGCGGCCCGCCGGGTGCTGCGCCCCGTACGGCAGCTGCGTACGGCCGCCGAGAAGATCACCGCGGGCGCGCTCGACACCCGGCTCGCCGTCACCGGCAAGGACGAACTCGCCGAACTGACCGGCACGTTCAACACCATGGCCACGGCACTGGAGCGGGACGACGCGGAACTGCGCCGCATGGAGGCCAACGCGCGCCGGTTCGCCGCCGACGTCTCCCACGAACTGCGCACCCCGCTCGCCGCGATGGCCGCCGTCACCGACGCCCTCGACGAGGACGCCCACTCCGGCGAACTGCCCCCGGACACCGCCGACGCGGTCCTCCTCATCAGCGACGAGACCCGCAAACTCGCCCGCATGGTCGAGGACCTCATGGAGATCTCCCGCTTCGACGCGGGCGCGGCGGCGCTCCACCTCGACGACGTGGGACTGCGCACCCTCGTGCGCAAGACGCTCGATCTGCGGGGCTGGCGCGAGCCCGAGCAGGTGGTCACCCACCTCCCCGAGCCCGACGTACGGGTGCGGGTCGACGCCCGCCGCATCGACGTCGTCCTGGCCAACCTGATCGCCAATGCCCTGCGGCACGGCGCGCCACCCGTCACCGTGCGGGCCCGGGTGATCGGGAAGAGCCTCGTCATCGACGTCGCCGACCGCGGCCCGGGCATCGCCGAGGACGTCCTGCCGCACGTCTTCGAGCGCTTCTACAAGGCCGACGCGGCGCGCACCCGGTCCGAGGGCAGCGGCCTCGGGCTCGCCATCGCCACGGAGAACGCACACCTGCACCGCGGCACCCTGAGCGCCGCCAACGCCCCTGGCGGGGGAGCGGTGTTCACGTTGACCCTGCCGGTCACCACCCCGGAAGAGGAGCCGTCATGAGGCGCCCCGTCATCGGTCTCACGGCCCTCCTCGCGGCGTCCGTGGCGGGCTGCGGCATCGGCGCCACCGGCCCGGAGCCGGCCGGGCCGCCGGCCTCGGGCCTGCGCCACCCGGGCAGCGCGTACTACTACGCCCAGGTGTACTTCGTCAGTCCCTTCGGCGTGCAGGCCGTCGCACGCCGCGTGAAGTCCCCGGCCGGCCCGCAGCAGGCGCTCGACCTGCTCCTGGCGGGCCCCGATGCGGCGGAACGGGCCCGCGGCCTGATCACCGAGGTCCCCGCCATGCCCGGCCGCCCGACCGCGACGGCCGGAGCGGGTGCGGTGGACCTCTACCTTCCGGTGCCGGTGGCGCAGATGAACGGAGGCGGCCTGGGCGTCACCCAGCTCGTCTGCACGGCCGCCGGCGCCGAAGTGCCCGGCGGCAAACAGCCCCCGGCCGTGGACGTACGGGTGCACGAGGCGCACACCCCGGGAACCTGGACCGTACGCTGCAACGCCGCCGGCAACGTCATCCCGGTCCCGAGCCCGTCGTAGCGATGCGTGCCCCCGGGCGACCGCGCCTACTTCCGCGGGCGGCTTTGCGACGAGCCGCACCGCGTGGACCGGGCCGTGAAGACGGACCGCCGATCGACCTGGCCAAGAAGCTGGATGCGCGGCTCGGCGACGGCCGCACCTTCGATGCGCGGGCGGGCTGCCTTTCGGGTGCCGCACCTGTGAGGCAGGGCGGGTGCGTAGGGGTGGCAGGTGGCTCCTCCCCCGGCGTGAAGAAGACGCACCCACGCCTCGGAGCCGTCCCCGGGAAGGCCCGTAAAGTAAGCGCCTGTGTCCGACCACATCGCCATCACCGCGGCCGAGGCGGCGCGTCTTCTGGACGCGGTACGCGGTTCGGCCGCGCGTCTCACCGCCGCGCTCGCCCCCCTGACCGACCTCCAGGCCCGCGAGGCATCGGCGCTGGACGGCTGGAGCCGGGGCCATGTCATCACCCACCTCGCCCGCAGCGCCGACGTCTACCGGTGGCTGCTCACCCTCGCCCGGACCGGCACCGAGCCCGGGCCGCGCGCCGACGCCGCCACGCTGGAGCGGGCGCTCGCCGAAGGCGCCGGGCGCGGCGCTCCCGAGCTTGTCAGCGACCTCCGCGTCAGCCTGGACCGACTCCTCGACGAGGCGGCGTCCCTGCCCGTCGCACGCTGGGCCACCCTGGTCTCCGCGCTCGCGGGCTGGCGGCACCCGGCCTGGTTCACCCTGCACCGCTGCCGACGCGAACTCGAAACCCACCACGTCGACCTGAACCTCGGCTACACGTCCGCCAACTGGCCCGCGGATTACGTCGGTTGGGCGCTCGACGGCACGCTTGCCGCCCTCGCCGCCCGCCGCTTCCCCGTCGCCCGCGTCGACGCCGAGGACCTCGGCCGCTCCTGGGTACTCGCCGAGAACGGGCCCACCGTCACGGGCCCCGGCCACGCCGTGCTCTCCTGGCTCGCCGGACGCGGCACGAGCCCGCGGCTCCACCGGGACCTCCCCCTGCCCACCCCGCCGAAGTGGCCACTCCCACCCGCACCTGGCTGGAACTGACCGGCAGGGATGGGGCGTTGGGTTCGCCAGGCGGCTCTCGCACACGAGCGGGCCGCTCTGCCTCGGGTACCTAACCGAGGCCGGTCTGCGCGCCGCAGTGGTGGGCGACCATCTCGGCGAAGGCGCGGGCCAGGGGGGAGAGGTCGTCCCAGCGGCGCACCGCCCAGCCCGCGGTGAGCGCCGGGAGCGCGGGGATCGGGATCAGCCGCAGGTCCGGGTGGCCGGGGCCGGTCCAGGCGGGCAGGGCCGGGACGACGGCGTGCCCCAGCCCCAGCTCCGCCAGCAGGATCGCGGTGTCCCAATCGGTGACGCTGGTGTCGAACACCGGCCGGATCCCGGACTCGGCCAGCCAGGAGCCGAGTTGGAGGCGGGAGGTCGAGTTCTCCGGAAGCCCGATCAGCCGGGCGTCCTGCAGGTCGGCCGGTTCCAGCGAGGTCTTGGCGGCCAGCGGGTCGGAGGCGGAGACGGCGAGCGACCAGGGCAGCTCGACCACGGGATGCTGCTCGATGGCGCGCGTCGCGGGCCGCAGGGTTATCCAGGCGAGGTCCACACCGCCCGCGGCCAGCGCGTCGAAGCAGCCGCGACTGGAGGTCTCGGTCTGAAAGGCGAGGCTCGCCCGGGGCAAGCGGCGCCGGAAGTCGACCACGGCCGCGGCCATGAAGTGCCGGACCGTCGTGGCTCCCGTGGTGACCCGCACCGAACCGCCGTCCGCCCGTGCCGTCTCCTCCATGCGGCGCAGCGCGTCGTCGATGCATCCCAGGCCCTCGGTGACCGCCGCGTTCAGCACGCGCCCGGCCGGGGTCGGCGCCACGCCGCGCGTGTGCCGTTCGAGCAGGCTCAGGCCCAACTCGCGCTCAAGCCGCTTCACATGCTGGCTGACCGCGGACTGCGTACAGGACAACTCGCGGGCGGCCGCGCTCAAGGAGCTCGCCCGGCAGACCGCGGTGAAGACACGGAGATCGTCGAGAGTCATGGTGGCCCAAGGTATCGCTTGGGTGTTTGCCAGCAAACCCATGGATTGACTTGGGTTTCCGGCATGCGTGACCATCGGTGCGGGGCCCAGGGCGGCAACCCGCCGGCTGTTTCCCGCGATCCGGACGCGGAGAACGGCCGGCGGGTGTCGACCCGCCTCACGGGGCCACCCCGCCCCCTCGCCCAGGTCTTCCCAGAACGACAGGAGCGCACGTGTCCACAACCAAGCTGACGGTGGCCATCCTCGGGCCGGGCGGCGTCGGAGGCCTGATCGGCGGGCTGCTCGCCCGCGCCGGGCACCGTGTCATCTGCCTGGCCGGTGAGGAGACCGCGGGCACGCTGGCCCGGGACGGTCTGCACATCGAGAGCGCGCAGTTCGGGAACTTCACCGCGGCGGTGAACGCCGACACCGAACTGCGCGAACCGGTGGACGCCGTCTTCGTCACCGTCAAGCAGACGGCTCTGGACCAGGCGCTCGACCGCGTCCCGGCCGCCGTACTCGGCGGCGCGATCGTGATCCCGATGCTCAACGGGCTCGACCACCTCGCCGTACTGCGTGAGCGCTACCCGTCGGCCCGGGTCGTCGCGGGCACGATCAAGGTCGAGGCGACGCGCACCGCTCCGGGGCGCATCAGCCACACCAGTCCCTTCACCAACATCGAACTGGCGGCTCCGCTCGGCGAGTTCGCGGACGAGTTGCGCGGGGCCGGCCTCGGTGTGGTCCTGCGCGACGACGAGACCGCGATGCTCTGGGACAAGCTCGCCTTTTTGGCCCCGTTCGCCCTGCTGACCACGCGCCATCGGGCCGACGTCGGGACCGTACGCGGCGACCGGCGTCCCGAACTCCTCGCCGTGGTCGACGAGATCACCGCCGTGGCGCGCGCCGCGGGCACATCGGTGACGACCGACGCCGTGCTGAGGCTCTTCGACGGGGCGCCGCCCGCCATGAGGTCCTCGATGCAGCGCGACGCCGAGGCCGGACGCCCGCTCGAACTCGATGCCATCGGCGGCGCGGTCCTGCGCGCGGGCGCCGCCCACGGCGTCGGGACCCCGGCCACGGCACGGCTGGTGGCCGAGGTGGCTCGCGCGTTCCCCCAGGGGGCCTGATGCGGCCGATCGCCCCGCCCGAGGACGGCCCCGCGCGAGGCGCCCCGGGCGCCACGACGGCGTGGCCCGCGGCCGAGGAGTTCCTGCGCGCCCGGGGCGCGGGCGAGACGGCCCACCCCGGCGGAACCCTTCTCGACCACCTGATCAGGGTGGCGAACCTCCTCGGCGCCTGGGGGACGGACCCGGATGTGCGGGCCGCGGGCCTGTGCCACGCGGTGTACGGGACCGACGGATTCGCCCAGGCCCTTGCGGAAACCACCGAGCGCGCCCTCGTCGCGGACCTGATCGGCGAACGCGCCGAAGCCCTGGTCCACCTCTACGCGAGCTGCGACCGGGACGCCGTGTATCCGCGCCTGGCCGACGGCGGCCCCTTGCTCTTCCGGGACCGCTTCACGGGCCGTGAACACACCCCGCCGGAGGCGGACGTCCACGCCTTCCTCGACCTGACGGCCGCCAACGAACTCGACGTGCTGGCCCACAACGCCGATCTCGCCGACCGTTACGGCCCAGGCCTGTACGGGCTGTTCACCCGCGCACGGGCCCGGCTCTCCCCGGCGGCGTGGGACGCCTGCGCCGAACAACTCGGCCGGTACGCACCCGACGCGGGATAGGTGATCCGGACGGCCTCCCTGAACCACCCGGTCCTGACCACGGCCGACATCGGTCAACCGGCCGAGGGGCAGGAGGCCCCAGGCCCTCATGCCCGCGCGCGGGCGCCGCGACCGGGATCAGGACCCTGAACGGGTGGCGGCGATGGAGCAGGCGGGTGAGGTTGGTTCGGCACCTGCCTTCGTGGGGGTTCGCGTCGCCCCGGGGTGGACGATCATTCGCCGCGTTCGCACAGGTCATTCCTGCCGATCGCGGAAATGAGGGAAATGAGAATTCCATCGGGTGTCCCGCCGTGGCGAAAGCGCGGCCGACTGGTGGGCACCGCACTGCTGCTGACGGCGCCGTCCCTGTTCGGGGCCGCGGCGCCCGTCGCGCAGGCCGAACGCATCGACGGCAACGTCACGGTCACCGTCGTGCGGGACGTCGACTCCGACGGCAGCTGGACCCCCGCCCTCGAAGTGGGCGAACCCGGCATCCCCGTGACGCTGACCGATGCTTCGGGCCATGTCGTCACGGTCACCACCGGCGCGGACGGCAAGGCGCGTTTCGCGCCCTCCGCACTCGGCCTGACGGGCGGCCGCTACCGGGCGGAGGCCGTCATCCCGCCCGACAAGCCGTACCTCCAGCCCGCCCAGGCGGGCGGTCCCGCGCCCTCGCTGTCGTCGCTCGTCGAGTTCGTCGACGTGAGGGGCGGCAAGAACGCCGAGGTCGTCACGGGTGTCCACAACCCGGCCGACTACTGCCAGGCCAACCCCGACCTCGCCACGCCCTGCAACCGGCAGGACGGCATCGGCAAGGTCGGCACCAAGGCGCTGGTGTCGTGGCCCTACGACAGGACCGGCGACGCTCCGCCGCCGACCGACGAGGCCACGTTCGACAAGATCGGCGCCACCTACGGCCTCGCGCACAAGCGGGACACCGACCAGCTCTTCGTGGGCGCCCTCACCAAGCGCCTCGTCCCGTACGGACCCGCGGGCCCCGGCGGAATCTACCTGGTGGACCGCAGGACCAAGCAGACCTCCCTGTTCGCGACCGTCCCGAACGCGGGCACGGCGGTGCACTCCACGGACCTCACGCGCGACAGCATGGAGATCAACAACGCGGTCGGCAAGGAGGGCCTCGGCGACCTCGACCTGTCCGAGGACGGCCGCACGCTGTACGCGGTCGGCCTCAAGGCCAAGAGCCTGTACGCGTACGACGTGACGGGCGCGGCGCCGGGCAAGGCACCGGCCACCGCCAAGCAGGTCATCGCGATCCCCGACCCCGGCTGTCCGACGGGCCCCGACGACTGGCGTCCGTACGGTCTGGGCATCCACGACGGAGCGCTCTACGTCGGCGGTACGTGCAGCGCCGAGTCCTCCCAGAAGAGCACGGACCTGCGCGCGTACGTACTGAAGCTGTCCGGAACCACCTTCAGCACGGTGGTCTCCCACGACCTCAACTACGAGCGCGGCATGGGCTATGCGTCGGTCAAGGGGGACACCGCCTGGCGGCCGTGGTTGCAGACCTGGGACCCGCACAAGTGGTTCCTCCAGGCCAACTTCCCCGGGCCGATCCTGTCCGACATCGTCTTCGACCGGGACGGCTCGATGGTCCTGGGCTTCCGCGACCGCCTGGGCGACCAGGCCGGGTACGAGGCGCTGGCCCCGGAGGGCAGCACCGACACCGCCCAGCGCTCACTGTTCCCGGCGATGGGCGACATCACCCGGGTGTGCAGGACCGCGCACGGCTGGGTGTGGGACAGCGAGGGGCCCGAGTGCCCCAACCACTTCGTGAACGGCAGCGCCCCGCCCCAGCAGGACGGGGTCAAGGAGTACTACTACGGCGACTCCACCCTTGGGCAGCTCGCCGAGTCGGTGCAGGGGGGCCTCGCGTTCGCTCCCCGCTTCACCCACACCGTGGCGACCATCGTCGACCCGACCAACATCTTCACCGGCGGGGTGCGCAAGTTCGACAACACCACGGGAGCGGGCTCGGGCGACTACGAAGTCGACGGTGGCGTGGGCTCGTTCGGAAAGGCCCAGGGCCTCGGTGACCTGGAACTCCTCTGCGACGAGGCACCCGTGCAGATCGGCAACCGGGTCTGGTTCGACCGGGACCGGGACGGCATCCAGGGCCCGACGGAGGAGCCCATCCCCGGAGCCACCGTGACCTTGATGGACAAGGACGGCAAGGTCCTCCGGACGACCCGTACCAACAGCCGCGGCGAGTACTACTTCCAGGTGAAGCCGCGCACGGCCTACCAGATCAAGTTCGACGTCCTCACCGCCGACACCAGCGGCATCCCGGAGAAGCCGAAGCCGGCCGATCTGGTTCCCACCGCCAAGGAGCGCGGATCCAACCGCTCCATCGACTCCAACCCCGATCCCAGGACTCAGATCGACACCCTGACGACCGGGGACGCGGGTCACAACGACCATACGCACGACGCCGGTTACCACCTCCCGCCCGAAGGCAGTCTGAGCGTCGTCAAGAAGGACGCCGCCACCGGGAAACGCCTCGCCGGAGCCGTCTTCCAGCTCTGGCGCGAGACCAACGGCCGCCCGGGGCTGCAGACGACCGGCGACGCCCAGGACACCCGCGTGGGCGGCCCCTGCACGACTCCGGCCGACGGAGCCTGCCACACGACGGGCCTGCCCCCGGGCACGTACTACTGGCAGGAGACGGCGGCGCCCGCGGGCTATGCGCTGCCCGCCCCCGCAATCTTCGGCCCCGTCGAACTGACGGCGGACAACGCATCGGAGGGAGTCACTCTCGACGCCGCCGACCACGCCGTACTGGGCCGGATCGAGCTGCTCAAGAAGGACGCCGCCACCGGCGACCCGCTGGAGGGCGCGGTCTTCGAGCTGTGGCGCGAGACCAATGGCCGTCCGGGACTCCAGCGGGAGGGCGGCGATCTCGACACCAAGGTCGGCGCCGGCTGCGCGACCGACGAGGACGGACGGTGCGTCTTCAGCCAACTCCCGCCGGGTCAGTACTACTTGTACGAGTCGGCCGTGCCGGAGGGGTACCGCAGGCCCGACCTCGCCGTCACCGGCCCGTACACCGTGACCGAGGCCAACGCGGCCCAGGGCGTCGAGGTGGTGCGCGACAACACCAGAGGGGAGCCCCCGAAGGGCAAGTAGGCCGGCAGCCGAAGAGGGGTGAGCGCGGGCCGGACCCGCGCTCACCCCTCCCGGATTCCTAGAGGATCGTGCTGCCCAGGTCCCGGCCCGGCGCCGCGCCCGGCAGCACGTAGAAGAGGGCCGAACCCCAGTGTGTGGCGTACCCGTTGAGGGCGTCGGCCGCCGCGAGACGCCGCTGCACCCGGACGAACAGATCCGGGTCGTTCAGGTACGCCAGGAAGAGCAGGCCCCGGTCGGTGGGCCCGTTGTCGTAGGAGTACCCCCGGCGCAGCATCCGCGCGCCGCCGTCGAAGCGGGGGTGGGCGAGGCGCACATGGGCGTCCGCGGGAAGAACGTAACCGCCTTCGGGCGTCTTGGCGTAGAGGTCGGGGTCGTCGTGTTCGGCGCCCCCGTTCAGTGGCGCACCGCCCTCCTTGCGCCGGCCGATGATCCGCTCCTGCCGGGCCAGGGGGAGCTGTCCGAACTCCTCGACGGCCAGCCTGATCCGGCGTACGACGAGGAAGGTGCCACCGGCGTACCGGCCCGGACCGCCGAGCCACACCCAGCGCTCGCGCTCCTCGGCGGTCGGGTTGGCGGTGCCGTCCTTGAAGCCGAGCAGGTTGCGCGGGGTCTCGCCCGCGCCGGTCCCGGCCGCGGGTGGTTGCGGCAGGAACGCCGCCTGGCGCCAGCGTGGCCGCAGTACCCCGGAGCCCGCGTGTGCGAGCACCGCCGCGAGGCGCTCGCAGGACCGCTGGTCACGCGCGCAGACCTGCACCACGACCTCGCCACCGCCTGCGGTGCCGTCCAGTTCGTCGCCGGGGAAGGCGGGCAGCTCGCGCAGCGCCTCGGGGGAGGCGACGCCGAGCCGTGGAGGCAGTCCGGGACCGATGCCCACGGTCGTGGTCGATCCCGGCTCGGCACCACCGATGAGGGCAGTCCAGCGGGAGAGGAGG
Source organism: Streptomyces sp. NPDC045846 (assembly GCF_056431605.1). Classification (NCBI taxonomy): domain Bacteria; kingdom Bacillati; phylum Actinomycetota; class Actinomycetes; order Kitasatosporales; family Streptomycetaceae; genus Streptomyces; species Streptomyces sp. NPDC045846. Next base: position 1,122,072 of record NZ_JBWKKJ010000001.1, read on the forward strand.
CGGCGCACCGCGGTCCGGCCCGAGGCGCCGCGGGTGGCCGGGGTCAGGTCGTAGGAGGCGACCAGGGCGTACGGGGGCTGGGGGTCGCTCACGCCCCGCTGGCGGGCCGGCCCCTGCGCGGGTGCGCCTGCGGCAGGGGCGCCCGTACGGGCGGGGGCGGCCTCGCAGCCGGTCAGTGCGCAGGCGGCCGGGAGCGCGGCAAGCACCGTGCGCCGCCGGAGTCCGAGGCCGTTCAACTCATCATACAAAGCAGGGCATTTCGTCAGGAACGGGATCGGCACGATACACCTGTGCCCATGCGATTCCCCACCTCCACGCCCAAGCTCCTGGGCCCCTCGTCGAGAGTCCTTCGTGCCGTGCTCGCGGCCTTGTGTGTGCTCCTGGCGGTGAGCTGCGCCGCACCGGGCACCGACGACCCGCGCCCGGCCGGAGGCCCTGCCTCGGTGCTGCGCGTGCCGGGCGAGTACCCCACCATCCAACGGGCCGCGGACGCGGCCCATCCGGGTGACATGGTCCTCGTCGCGCCCGGCGTCTACCGGGAGAGCGTCCTGATCGCCACGCCCCGCGTCGTGCTGCGCGGCGCGGACCGCAACTCCACCGTCATCGACGGAGAGTTCCGGCGTGCCAACGGGATCACGGTCACCGGAGCGGGTTCGGCCGTCGAGAACCTCACCGTGCGCAACCACCTCGCCAACGGCGTGCTGCTCACCGGCGTCACCGACCGTGCGCGGCAGTCCGCCGGAGCGGGAGGGGCGGGCTACGCGCGCCTCGATCCCCGCGCCTTCCCACCGCTCCGAGGCTTCCGCGCCTCCTACGTCACCGCCCACAACAACGCTCTGTACGGCATCTACGCCTTCGACGCGCGCGACGGCCTCATCGACCACTCCTACGCCTCGGGCCAGGCCGACTCCGGCATCTACGTCGGCCAGTGCCGCCCCTGCAACACCGTCGTACGCGCCAACACCGTCGAGCACAACGCGGTGGGCATCGAGGTCACCAACGCCTCCGAGGACCTCTACTTCCTCGGCAACACCGCCCGGCGCAACCGGGTCGGCGTGACGGTCAACTCCAATGACCTGGAAGCGCTCGGGCCCCAGCACCGGGCGGTGTTCGCCGGGAACGCCGTGACCGACAACAACGACGCGGCCAGCCCCGAACAAGCCGACGGCGGTTACGGCATCGGCATCGGCGTCGGAGGCGGCACGGACAATCGCTTCGAGCGGAACCTGGTCAGCGGCAACGTCCGCGCGGGGTTCCTGCTGTCCGACGTCCAGGGCTACCCGGTGGCCCGCAACACCGTCTCCGCCAACCGGGTTGCCTCCAACGGCACCGACCTGGTCCTGGCCGCGGCGGGGGTGGCGGACAACTGCTTCGCCTCCAACGCCGAGCAGAGCACCTCGCCGACCGGTCTCGCCGACGCGGCCGGGTGCGGCTCCGCCGCCGCCTCTCTGCCCGGTCCGGGCGCGCCCACACCCGCCACGGCCCCGCCCGGCCTCTCCTTCCGGCGGGTGCCGCCCCCGCCCGCCCAGCCGACCATGACCGGCGCGCCCTCCGCCCCGCCCCGCGCGGCCGTCGGACTGCCGGGGCCCGCCACACCGCAGGCCTACCCGCTACCGGCCGCCTGACCGGACCGCTCCGCCGCACAGGGGCAAGCCACCCGGGGGATATCACGTGGTCCAGGGTCCGTCAGGCATGGCCGGCTTCGGGCCCGCCCGGAACTCCACCGAGGCCGGAGGCGCCCCTGCCTCCAGCGACGCCTCCACCTTCCCCAGGGTGCCGTCGGTGGAGACCCAGTACGTCAGACGGGAAGGCCCGCCGCGCGGGTGCGGGCCTTCGAAGACGGCGTACGCGCGGCCGTTCAGCTGCTCCTCGCGCAGCCACCGGGGCCCGGCCTGCGCCAACAACTGGGCGTTCTCCGGGCGGTCGCTGCCCAGCGTCAGGACCAGCCGCAGGCAGCGGTCGAGCGGATCCCTGGTGTAGCCGCGCGGCGACCAGCGGGGCGCTGCCGAGACGCCCCGCGTTCGCGGGCGCACCGCGATCCCCGCCGGGTCCCAGGCGACCGCGCCCTGCGCCGCGGCCGCGGCATAGGTGCCCGAGGCGCGGTGCGCCCGGTAGTCGACCACGCCTCGCACTTCGATCGCCGAGGCGCCGGATCCCAGAGTGACGCGCACCGCCAGCGGGCTCGACTCGTACGCCGTGAAGCGGGCGAGTGCCAGCTGCTGCGCCTCGTCCTGGGTGACGGGCCGGGCCCCGTCGTCCGCGGTGTCGGAGCCGCAGGCGGTCAGCGTCAGGAGCAGCGACGCGGCCAGGCCCGCGACGGTCGGCCATGGTTTCGTCCACACCCGGCCAGCACACCACCGGCCGCGCCGCCACCGGGAGGCGACACGGACACCGCGGAGCGACGTTGGCTCGGACGGCCCCGCCGGGACGCGCGGCACGTCCGGTCGTGCTGCAATCCGAACGGGGGCCCGGCCCGAAGGAGGATCATGCGCGTGTCCCCGCGGCTCCGGCGTTCCGGAGCCCTCGTCACCCTCCTCGCCGTCCCGTTCCTCATATCCGTCTCGGCGTCCGCGAGCGCGTCGGCCTCCCCGCCGCCGTCCTGCGACGCGGACACCGGGCCCTACCAGTGGCAGCTGGAGCGCTACCTGGGGCTGCCCCAGGACGGCCGCCAGTCCGAGGCGGACTGCCTCGCCATCCGTGCCTTCCAGGAGCAGCACGGGGTGCGGCCCGCGAACGGCCGCGCAGACCTCCGCACGTACCGCACCACGCTGGTCGTGGAAGAGCGGAAGGCCCCGAACAAGGACGGTCGCTGCCCCCGCCAGAAGGACCTGCTCGTCTGCGTCGATCTGACCCGTCAACTCCTGTGGGTCCAGCAGGACGGCCGCGTCACCTTCGAAGCCGTCCCGGTCCGCAGTGGCCGGTTCGGGCAGCAGACGCGGACCGGGTGGCACGAGATCATCGAGCGCCGCGTGGACGACCATTCGGAGCTCTACGACAACGCGCCCATGCCGTACGCCCAGTACTTCGACGGCGGCCAGGCCTTCCACGGCACCTACAACGACTTGTACGACGGCGGTGGTTCGGCCGGCTGCATCAACCTGCGCCTCGAAGACGCCGCCCGGCTGTGGAACACGCTGGACGTCGGTGACGCCGTCTACGTCTGGGGCCGCAAACCGGCGACGTGAGGGAGCCCACACGGGGGCACGGTCCGTCCAAGCGCCGTATCCGATGACGGTTCGGCCGCCCGCTGTCGTCCGCGGAGGCCGCCGTCAGCGCCTCGGGGTCACCGTCATGCGGATGTCGTCGGCGGCCCACAGGACGAACCGTTCGACGGGAGTCACCTCGTGGCCGGGCACGGGCCGGAAGCGGAAGCGCTTGAGCAGGACGGCAAGGACCAGTTGGGCCTCGATCGTGGCCAGGGCCGCGCCCTCGCAGCTGCGCGGCCCGAACCCGAAGGGGACGTAGGCCAGCCGCGGTCGCTTGGCCACCTCCTGCGGGGTGAAGCGTTCGGGCCGGAACCTCTCGGGCTCGGGCCAGTGGTCGGCGTTCATGTGGAGGGCCCAGAACGGATAGAAGACCGTCGCCCCGGCCGGGATCTCGTAGTCGCCCAGGGCGATGGCCTCGTCGGTCTCCCGCGCACCGTAGGGGCCCGGCGGACAGAGCCGCATCGACTCCTTCAGGACCATGTCCAGGTGGGTGAGGTGGCGCAGGTCGGCGTAGGCGGGCGCCGCGCGGTCACCGAGTACGTCGTCGAGCTCACCGGCGACGCGCTCGGCGACCTCCGGGTGGTTGCCGAGCAGGTGCAGGGTCCAGGAGACGGCCACTCCGGTCGTGTGGTGTGCGGCGAGGAGCGACATCATGACCGTGTCGCGGATCCGAGCGGGCCGCTCGCCCGCCGCCACGAGCGCCCCGATCAGATCGCTGCGGTCGGCGCCACCGTTCGAGCGGTGTTCCGCGACGATTCGGTCAACTGTCGCGCGCAGGTAGGCGAGCGCCTCCGTCGCCCGCTCGGCGCGCTCCGCCCCGGGGTCGGGGTCAGCCACCTCGTAGAGCCGCCCCAGGTATTCGGTGAGCACCACCTCGAAGGCGCTGATGACACCGTCCGGTGCCGCGTCGTCCCCTCCCAGCGCGTACGCGCAGATCATGCGCAGACTGAGCGCGGTGAGGTCCTTCTGGAGGGTCACGGGCTCGCGTCCGGCCCGTTCGGCCCACTGGTCGGCGAGCGCGGTCGTCAGTGCGGTGAAGCGCGCGAAGTGCCGTTCGTGGGAGGGGCGTCCGGCGAGCACGGACAGCAGCAGACGCCGCCAGGGGGTGTGCTCCTCGGCGGGCAGCACCTGGAGGTTGCCCGCCTCGAACAGCGGGGCCAGGAAGGCGAAGAGCCGCTCGGGGCGTTTGTCGAGGTGAGCCGTCGCTTCCAGCAGGACGGGGTCCGCGATCGACACGGCCGTCTCCGCGCCCGGAAGCTGGAACCGGACGACGGGGCCGTACTCGGCGTGCAGCCACCGCTGGTAGTGGTGCAGTCCGCCCATGGCCGCGATGGCGCCGACCCCGCCGTCCGTCCGGGGCTCGGGACCGGGGATGTTCATGGCGGCTCCTCATGGCTGAAGGGTCGAATCGGGGGACGGGCCCGCCCGCCCGCCTCCGCGCGCTCTGTGGAACAGCCAACTTCAAGGGCCCGTACGGGACAAGAGCGCGATCGGGGGCCTCGACCCCGATGCACCGGGAACGTTCTGGTCGACGACCGGGCGCCCGGAGGGGCGGTGACGGACGACGTTGCGCCGGAAACGGGCGGGGGCCACCACGGCGTCACCGCCGGAAAACCCGCCCGGAGCCGGGCCGGAGCGTAGGAGGCCCCGCCTGGAGCAGGGGGTGAATTCGGCCAGATAGCAGGAGTTGACCAATGGTCAGGATGTGTAACGTTCGAAGCGAGTGAGCAACGCTGACACGGGGCGAGGAGGGGGCAGTGAGCGGGGTAGTGATCTATCTGCCGCAGGCGACGGGGGAGACGGCGGGTGAGCCGTCGGGCGACGCGGTGACGCTGCGCCTGGGACCCGGCGAGGTGGCACGTTTCGGGCGGGGCTCCGCGACGACCCCCGTCGAACTCCGCCTCGACGACGAGGCGATCTCCCGGCTCGCCGGGGAGATCCGGGTGACCGACGACCACTGGCAGCTCAGCAACCTCAGCACGACGCAGAGCTATCTCGTGGAGAACCCGGAGGGTGCGGGGGAGTATCTGCGGGTTCCGCCGCGGCGGGCCGGGGCTCCCATCCCCTTCGAGTTCTCGCGGGTCGTGCTGCCCACCCGCCGCAACACCACCGTCTCCTTCCAGGTGTTCGCCCCGGACCACGTCTACCTGGACCCGGACGGCCTGGGCGGTCAGTGGGGGAGCCGCACCCTCACGGCGTACTCCCTGGACGAGACGGCCCTGTACTTCCTCATCCTCGTCGCGCTCTGCGAGCCCCGGCTGCGGGACGAGTCGCCCGTCGCGGTGCCGACCACGCCGCAGATCGTCGAACGGCTCAAGGGGCATCCCATGTGCGCGCGGCTCACGGCGCGGGCGGTCAGCTCGCACATCGACTACCTGGCCGACGAGAAGATGCGGATCAGCGCGCCCGCCGAGTCCGGGCCCCGCAGGGAGGCCCGCCGCAACGGCAAGCGCGAGGCGATCGTCGGCCTTGTGCTGCGCTTCGGTCTCGTACGGGAGGAGCACCTCGCGCTGCTGCCGTCCCGGACCGGGGCGACGGCGCAGGAGCGGGGGCCGCGGGATGAGGCGTGAACCCGCGCTCGGCGGCGGGCGGAGGACCGGAGGGGGACACGGTGCACGGTCCGGCCGACACCTCGGGAAGTGACCGCACGGAGCTCCTTCCGGGCGGCTACCGCGTGGGCCGCTGGGAGGTCACCGAGCCGATCGGCACGGGCGGCTGGGCCACGGTCTACGCCGGGCGCCCGGTCGAGGACGGCGAGGGCGGCCCCGGGGCGGCCGCGGACGCCGTGGCGCTCAAGGTGCTGCCGACCGCCGATCTGGCCCCGAGCCAGGCCCGCCGGGTCGCCGAATCGGCCCGGCGCGAGGTCGAGTTCGGCCGCAGGTCCTCCCACCCGAGGCTGATCCGCCTCCTGGACACGGTCGTGCTCAGCGAACCCGACCACCCGTCCCTGGACGGCGCCATCGTGCTGGTCATGGAGCGGGCCGAGCGCAGCCTGCGCGATCTGCTCACCGCCGGTGTGTCCGGGACCGAGGCCGCCCGGCTGGTCACCGGCATCTGCGAGGGGCTGGCCCATCTGCACCGCAGTGGATGGGTGCACGGCGACCTCAAGCCGGACAACATCCTGCTCATGGCGGACGGTTCGGTGAAGCTCTCGGACTTCGGGCTCGTCACGCGGCTGACCGGCACCCACGGCACCCACGGGTACGCGCCTCCGATGGGCACCTTCGACTACCTTCCGCCCGAGCGCTGGAAGGCGCCGCTCGGCGAGCAGGGCGTCGAAGTCCGGCCGAGCGCCGACATCTGGGCGCTGGGCATCACCCTCCACGAACTCTTCGCCTCCGGCGCCTCGCCGTTCCCCGGGGCCACTCCCATGGCCCGCGGCGCCGCGGCCCAGGAGTACGCCGACGGGCGGGCTCCGCTGCGCCTGGACGGCGCGCTGCCGCCGTTCTGGCGGACGCTGGCCGCCGACTGCCTGGCCCCGACGCACGCCGCGCGTGCCGAGCACACCGCCGAGAGCCTGCTGGCGCGCATCGGCGAAGGGCGGCCCGACGGAACCGACGACGCGCGCCCGCGGCAGCCGGTGCCCGACCGGCGCAGAGCGGTGCGCGCCGCGGTCGTCACCCTTGCCGTGTGCGCGGTGGGCGCGACGATCTGGCCGCACCTCATGGGCGACGCCCCCGTCGGAGGGTCCGGTGCGCGGGATGGATCCGGCGGCCGGATCCGGGTGTTCAACGCCGAGCAGAGCTGCCGGGGCCGCGACGACCGCGAAGCGCAGTGCAGCCTCGGCCTCGCCATCGATCCCACGCGTCCCTACACCATCGACAACGTCGTACCGACCCGGGTGTGGGACGGCGACGAACTCGCCGTCGACTGCCGGTTCAGCCGCGGCATGGTGATCATCGACGAGTCGGACATGAAGTCCGCCGACTGGTACCAGGTCCGCTTGCCGCAGGACTCCGCACACCCCACCGCCTGGCTGCCCGCCGTGCGCACGAAGGACCGCCCGCCGGTCCCCGACTGCGCGGCTCCCACCACGTCCGCACGGTGAGGGGCCCCGGCCCACCGGGGACCCGCACCGCTCCGAGGTGTCCGAGGCCCTCCCCCCCCGTTACGCCGCTGTCAACTGCCGTGCCCAGCAAGGGGAATGGGGGCACGGCGGCGGAACATCGGCGCCTGCTCAGTCCATCGCGGATGCTCCCGCTCGTCACTCCGGATCGTTCCGGATACCGGACCCGAGGCCCCGCGACTACCGTGCGGACCGCCGGCCCCCGGACCGCGCCCCCCTCTCACCCGGCACACGAGCCGCACACCACCAGGAGGTTCTGTTGAGCGAGCACCGCCCCTCCCGCAGGAATGTTCTGAAGGCCGTCGGCGGAGCCTCCGCCGCCGTTGCCCTCGGCGCCGGGACCGTCCTTTCGACGGCGTCCGCGGCCAGCGCGGCCGACGACGGCTTCGGGCTGCGCATCGTCGACCGCGGCGAGGGCGATCCCCGCATGTGGTACTACCGCTTCCAGACCGCCGAGATCGGCTGGCAGCCCGCCGTCAACGTGCTGCTTCCCGACGACTACCACACCAGCGGACGCACCTATCCCGTCCTGTACCTGCTGCACGGCGGCGGCAACGACCAGGACTTCATCACCTTCGACCGCCTCCACATCCGCGACTGGACGGCGGGCAAGCCGCTCATCGTGGTGATGCCCGACGGCGGCCACGCGGGCTGGTACTCCAACCCGGTCACCTCCTTCGCGGGCCCGCGGAACTGGGAGAGCTTCCACATCAACCAGCTCATCCCGTGGATCGACGCGAACTTCCGGACCTACGGCGAGTACGAGGGCCGCGCCGTCTCCGGGTTCTCGATGGGCGGCTTCGGCGCGCTGAAGTACGCGGCCAAGTACTGGGGCCACTTCGCCTCGGTGAGCTCCCACTCCGGCCCGGCCAGCCTGCGCGGCAACGCCGGCGGCATCGCGGGCGGCGTCGTGCACTGGGCGAACGCCTCCTCCGCCGCGATCGAACTGAACGGCGGCACCGTCTACGGCGTTCCCTGGGACCAGAACCGGGTCAGCATGGACAACCCCTGCGAGCGGGTCGAGAGCTACCGCAACAAGCGGATCTTCATGGTCGCGGGCACCAGCCCCGAGCCCACCTTCTGGGACACCTTCAACGAGACCGCCGTCCTGGAGACCCAGCGCGAGTGGCGCGGCTACCTCGACCGGGCGGGCATCGCGCACGAGTGGTACGAGGTGCCCGGCGGCCACTTCGTCCGCCCCGACCTGTTCATCCGCGACCTCGACGGCATCGTCGGCCGGCTCCGCAAGGCGTAGCGCCGGGCGACCGGGCAGGGCCCGGGGGGGGGGGGGGGGGGGGGGGGGGGGGGGGGGGGGGGGGGGGGGGGGGGGGGGGGGGGGGGGGGAGGGATGGACGGGGGAGGGGGGAGGGGAAAGAGGAAGGGG